>NZ_QUEM01000120.1 GCF_003477995.1 Bacteroides sp. OF04-15BH | reverse complement strand
CTTTGCAGCGGTTCTTCGGTCAGGAACTCCACGCCGCAGTCCGGCGTCACGTTGGTGTCGTAGTGTGACACCACAAAAGACCGCTTGCTTTTGTGCGGCCACCCGCCCCAGTGTTCAAAGATGTAGTTGTAGGTGTTCGCCCCCATAAGCAGGCAGCTTGCGGCGGCGTGTTCCCTTGCCGCCAGTTCCTTGACATCACGGGGCATCCAGTCCAGTTCATAGTCCGGCGTGGCGGTATGCCCGTCCAGCGATACGGCGATGTGCGCTTTGATTTGTTCCATATTGTCAGGTATTAAAGTGATATAAATCCCTACTGTCTTTGCACGTTAGCCGCCACCTAAAAAGAAAGCGTGGCATGACGCTGTTTCAAAGTAGAGGTACTGGCATACCCAAAAGAGGAAACAGTGCAGCCACGCTATGACAAACGCATAGCATATCCTGCGCTGAATATCCCCTCTTTTTGAAAAGTGCCAGTTTTCTACTTTGGGACGTTCGGCGAACGTATATGTTATATATAAAG
>NZ_QUEM01000012.1 GCF_003477995.1 Bacteroides sp. OF04-15BH | reverse complement strand
AGGGGGGAAGAGGGCAGTAATGCCCTTGACCTACCCGATCGCCCGTCCGACCTGCAACAGCGTGACGGGCGTGGTGTCAGGGCCGGCAACGAGATTGCCAAGCACTTTGCGGGGAACAACGTGGATGTCATCATCTATGCGGTGGAGAAGTCGCTGGACAGCTACAAGTTCAACCTGCTGCACTGCAAGCAGACCTTCATCTCGCAGCTGAAAAGCGGCGCGATGGGCGCACGTACCATCGACGAGGGGGCGATGGACGAAAAATCGGGCATGAACTTCTCGGAATACATGGCGTTGCTCTCCGGCAACACCGACCTGCTCGACAAGGCGAAACTGGAGAAGCGTATCGCCTCGCTCGAAGGAGAGCGCAAGTCGTTCCACAAGGGCAGGCGCGATTCTGAGTTCAAGCTGGAAACCAAGGTCAAGGAGCTGGGCGGCAACACGGCGGCCATTGAAGCCATGACAGAGGACTGGAACAGGTTCCTTGCCGCTGCCCGGACAGACAAGGATGGCAACCGGCTGAATGCGGTCAGGGTGGACGGCGTGGACTCCACCGACGAGAAGGTTATCGGGAAGCGTTTGCAGGAGATAGCCAGGAACGCCACTACGGGCGGACTGTACAAACCGATTGGGGAACTGTACGGCTTCCCCGTCAAGGTGGTCAGCGAAAGGACGCTCAAAGAGGGACTGGAGTTTACAGACAACCGCTTCGTGGTGGAGGGAAACTACAAGTACACCTACAACAACGGGCATCTGGCAATGGCTGACCCGGTAGCCGCCGCGCGCAATTTCCTGAACGCGCTGGAGAAGATACCTTCCACCATTGACCAGTACAAGGCGAAGAACGAGGTGCTGGAAAAGGAGATTCCGCAGTTGCAGGAGATAGCGGGTAAGGTATGGAAGAAGGAGGACGAACTGAAACAGCTGAAGTCCGAGCTTGCCGCCCTTGACCGCAAGATACAGCTGGAGCTGGCTCCACCGACGCCGGAAAGCACGGAAGAGAACCGGCAAGACAGCGAGAAGAAACAGACGGAACAGCAGCCGGAAAGTCCGCACATGGATTTCATACGCAGCCATCTGGTTATCGGAAGACCGGGGCTGACGGAACCGAAGGGCATGAAGCTGTAGTCAAAGTGAATTATATTATCATTTTATGTAACACAATAACTACTTCCGAAAACACGGAAGAGTTATATGTGTTACATTTTATTTGTTATCCAGTACTAAATAAAAGACATAGAATTTATATTATAGCCGATTTACTTAAAAAAATCACAGAATAATCATTCTAAATGAAAACTTTATCATATATTTGGGGAAATGATACAATACATAAAAAGGTATGGACAAGATATGCCGACAACACGAACAGATTGTCCTATATCCAGAGGAGCGGGACGGCAGACACTGCATAAGAATTGACTATGCGGGAAATCCGACAATTGCCCATTTGTTGTGTAGTGATCATGGTGTGATAATAGATAATGCCGGTATCGCCAGAATATATAAAGAAAAGTTCAATCTTTCTGAATTTTATGACCGATATTCCCCACACGCATACATTGATTACAGCAGGGTTTATGTAAGGCATCCCAAGCCCAAACGGGAATACACGCTGCCGGAAGGCTATCTTGAACTGCTGGAACAAAAGCGTTATAGCCCCTCGACCATAAAAACCTATCGGGCCTATTTCAGCGACTTCATGGAATACCACAAAGGACGTAACATCGACCGTCTGAAAGTGGCAGACATCAACAGGTACATTCTCTACCTCGTGAACGAAAAGAAAATTTCCGTATCACAACAGAATATGCGCATCAACGCCATCAAGTTCTACTACGAGCAAGTGAAAGGCGGAATACGGCAGTATTACGGCGGCATCACACGAGCCAAAGAATACAAGACCGTTCCGGAAGTATTGAGCAAGAACGAGATAAAGCGTATTCTTGACCAGCTATCCAACATCAAGCATCGCTGTATGATTTCTTTAGTTTATTCTGCCGGATTGCGGCGTAGTGAACTGCTGAACCTCACACCCAAAGACATCAACAGTGAAACGATGTCTGTGCGCATCATGGGTAAGGGAAAGAAATGCCGCTATTCGTTGCTTTCGCCCAAACTGCTGGAAGAACTGCGGCAGTATTTCCGGGAATACCGCCCGAAAAAATGGTTGTTTGAAGGCGAAACGCCCGGAGAGCAATACTCGGCAAGCGCACTGGTGAAAGTGCTGAAAGAAGCCGCACAACGTGCAGGTATCAAGCACCGGGTGCATGTTCACATGCTCCGCCACTCGTTTGCCACCCACCTTTTGGAACAAGGGACAGACTTGCACACGATACAGGAATTGCTGGGACACAACGACATAAAAACTACAGCCATATACCTTCATACCTCGAATGCCCACAAAGCCAAAATACCCAATCCGCTTGATTCACTGGATGATTCATAGGGTGCAGCTATTAGAGATCAGGAAACACACCTGCCGGGTGTCGGTTATCGAAATATCCTACACCTAAAGGTGTATTTATAAACAAATTAGCTGCAAAACAAAAAGTAAAAGTAGTATGGAAGAAGAAAAAAACATGACAGGATGGAATGCAATAACAGACACATTCCTAAAACTATATCCAAAGCAAACGGAACCACTACATTTCGCTCCATTGTTTTCATACAGACTTGGAGGAGATCCGTTAGATAATATAAATGTGTATGAAAGTGACGATTTCTTTCATTTTGTATCTTACGGATTGTCTGAACTTTATGAAAAAGAATCCGAAGATAAGGAATATAGCGGTTACGGTTTTGAATTTACTTTGAAATTAAAAAAATCGTCTTTGAACAATGTCCAAAATGAGTTAGAATGTGTTTGTGGCATCTTACAATCCTTGGCAGGAGAAACGTTCTCAAATGGTTCTATATTCCAACCTTTTGAATATATCTATACTGGTCAAACGAATGGAATTGACTCAGAAGGATTGTCTGAATTAACAGGTTTCGTTACCATTCTTGATGAAGCTGGAGAAATTACAACCCCAAATGGAAAACTCCAATTTGTCCAGTTGGTTGGTGTAACTAATAATGAACTTCAACAAATAATGGACAAACGATTAACTGTTCAAGAATTAATAACTCAATTAGGGCATTCCATAACTGATTATAAAAGAGGAAGTATAGTGTAACAAGCAGCTAACAAGCACCTGTGCCACCTAACGGCGGCAAGCTGCATACCATTAGCGTTGATATATGAGAAAAGAAATAATACAAGCAATCATTAAACCATATATGAAAAGCAAGGCATTCCAAAATAAAGGAATGCGTTTTATTAAAGATATGGGATTGTTTCAGATAGAAGTCGAAATTCAAAGCCAACGATATTACAAAGAGGAACATACTGAAAATTTCAGAATAAATTACTTTTTGTTTTGCCGTGAATTTACAGAACTATCGGGTAGGAAATTAAGCTTTGCTGGCGGGAGTATTGCAGAAGAAAAAAGTTCATGGATAAAAATAAATCCTCAAACTGATATAGAGCGATTAAAAAGTTGGCTTTTATGTGAACTTGATTCTATGCTGAATAAGTTGGAAAACAAATATTCCATTGAATATTTGTTAGATATTTGGTCAAAAGATGATACAGACCTTCAATATCCGTTCTTGTTGGCAAAAAATAATCCTAAACGGCTTGATGAATGGACGGACAAAATGAAGTTTGAAATACAAAAATTGGATGCTAAACTTTTGGAGTTATCTTCCGAAAAGTCAGAACAAGAAAAGAGAGATGATTGCTTGGATAAAGAAATGAGATTAGATGGCATTCGTATGAAAATAAACAGATTGGTTTCAAGTAGAAAGAATATATTAGGAACTCTTGATTTTATCCAATCAAACGCTAACAAGGTCGAGAAAACAACTTAACGTTGTCTCTCACCAAACCATTACCGATAATAACAAAATAAATTAATTTCATTATGGGACTATTTTTAAGAATTACATATCAATCGCAAGGAGGTAGAACACCTGAAACAGCATTTAAGAATCAAAAGATTTTAGATGAAATTATAGATGGCTTAAACGATTTTGATTGGCAAGAATCAAATTCGACCAAACTAACTACTCTTGATCCTCAATATAGTCATATTGCAATTGACGCAATTCTTAGATTTTTCCTTTCTGAAAATATAGAAGGTGGCAACTTAAAATCATTTTACAGATACCTTAAAAAAGATGATAAACTTATAATAGACCAAATGCTCACAATTGACAAATATGATAACTTGTCCGAAATTGAAACAAGAAAGGCACTTTGTGATGATATATTCCTATATTTCAAAGATGTTATCTTGAAATATAAAGAACGCTTTCTTGATTTTGATGCTGTTGTTTTTATCCCATTGCTTGAAGAAAGGTTTGAGGAAATAAAAAACGGTAAAATAGTAAGTAGAAGAAAATATGAACAATGGTAATTATAGTTTATCAGAGAAGGCGAGTAAATAGCTTTATCTCATTTCTTCATCGAAATTTTATAAATCAAAATAAGTAAAAAATATCGGTAACAAAGCGTGATAACGCTTGACAGCGTTCCCCGCTAAACCATTATCAACCATAAAGCGTAGAAATATGTACGAAGAATTTTTAGAAAAAAGCCTCAATAGTAAGAGGCAAGCAGTAGATGATACTTTTATAGCTAAATATGCTGATTTGTCTTATCCCGAACTGAATACTTTATGGCAGGAGGTCGGGTTGGGAAGTTTTTGTAATGGGCTGTTTAAGCTCATCAATCCGTCCGATTATCAGGATGTGATAAACTCCTGTTTTGAAAAGGAGGATGACCAATCATTTCTACCATTCATGTGTACGGCTTTCGGAGATCTCTTTGCTTATGTAAAGAATCCGAGACTGAATAATTACGTTGTTTATCTGAATGTCAGATACGGAACATATTTAATACTTCCCGCTAATCTTCGTGCGATTTTTAATAAGGTCATGGTAAATGAAAGTTTCTTGAAAGGCTGGTTTGATTTAGAAAATTATCCTGTAATACAGGAGAAACTCGGAACTCCAGACTATGACGAGTGTTTCGGATATTCTCTACTTTTGGCTTTGGGAGGAAGTGAGGATATTGAAAACATCAAGATAGTCAAGACCATTCCGTACATAGACATTTGTACCCAAACAATCGGCGAATTTGAAGTTGCAGATAAATGGTGAATATAGAATAGGTTGATAACGAAGCAGGATAACGGCAAGCCGTTCTCTGCTGAACCATTAACATCAAAAACAGTGTACCATAATGGAAATAAGAGATAAACTTTTTACAGAAGAACAGTATTTGAAGCAACTGAAAATGTATGATGAAGATATTAGTTATTATGAACAAATGCATCTTTCAGGAAAACATATAGGTTACGATTCTTTGTTCAATTATAGGCTTCGTTATTTACTGGTACAGTATTCTATGGGACAGGATATTGATAATCTGAAAAATAATTATGTGGAAACCATCAAAACGATGCCGAGATTTTGGACGGATAACGGATTTTATATTGAAATGTTGTGGCTTCTGTCAATAGGTATCATGTTGGATTATGAAGATGACCTTATACAGAGTTTAGTGCAACTGATAAAAGACAGAGAAGCAAAAGACTATATTTATGACACCTTGATTAGATACAGATTCCCAGATTGGGAAAGGACTACAAACAAAGTATTATATCCGTCACCCTATCAAGCTGCTATTACTGTTACAGAGTTGGCAGAACAAGATAAGACAGAAGCTGTGAAACGATTGGAAAAATACCTCAAAAAAGAATGGTATCGAGGTCATTCTGATTTATCTTGGCACGACGACCATAAATATGGTATTAATCATGACGGCTATTGGAGTTTTGAAAGCGGTGCATTGGTCAAGGTCTTGGGGCTGGATGATAGTAGCCTGAAAGGGTTGCCCTACTATCCATACGACATGGTACACTGGAACGATAACATTAAATAAAAAGATAAGGTATGAGTTACTCTGTTTGTGCATATTTGACAGAAGCCGATAGGGTAAAGTCTGTTTACGGAACTTGTGATAATCAGCTTATAAACCAATTAAAGGCGGCGTTGAAGCAGGAACTTGACACTCTGAACGATTATTTCAGCGATAGTCTGAACACGGATAAAGATGCTTATGCAGCGTTGGCAGATATAGTGAACGGAGAAATCCGTTATCCCGAAATTGCTTTCATGTACGGGTATGTATATGAAAAGATTTGCAACCATTATGGAACGCAAATCTACTGTGCGGAAAACCTTTGGCAATTGGATAGCCAAAGTACATTCATCCCTATTCCATTGAGCAGTGATTTTCCCTATATCATCAGCATACCCGTTTCAGACTTGGAGAGCAAGTGGACGGAATACACCTCACTACAAGAGGGTAACGGTATCGGAGATTATGATTACGAGCAGGAAATGGACGACTTGAATTTCATTTTCGATGAAGCCGTTGAAGCGCAAAAAGACCTTGTTATTATGGTGTATTGATATGGTACACTGGAATGAGAATAAAATATGATGTTAACGAAGCAGGATAACGGACAAGCCGTTCCCCGCTGAACCATTATCAGTAATTTAATAGTATGAGATTATGAAAATATATAAAATCGGACAAGACTTTGATAATTATAAGTTCTTCGTATTCAAGGAAAATGATGAATTGAATAAAGGTATATGGGATTTTAGAGGTCAATCACTCATTAGTGGATGGAAAGGTCTTAACTTAGAATTATTTAGAGATAAAAGTAAAAAGAAAGACAAGCGAAGTGAAGACTTTGATGCTTCTTGTTTTTTTTCAGGTCATCTGATAGTAAATAAAAGAACCTCTTTATTGCTCTCTGAAAAGCTGAAAGACCAGATAGAAGTTTTACCAGTCAATGTGGTTGGAAACACTTCAGATTATTATTTTATAAATGTTCTAAATACGGTAAAAGCCTTAGATACAGAGTCTAAAAGCAATGAAGAAATCTTGATGATGGTGAGAGAAAATAACTGTGTCTTTAGTAAAAAAAATATCGAATCATATATCATATTTCGAGATAGTATATTTAATGGTAGTTATTATTGTACAGATGAATTTATAGATTTAGTGAAACAAAATTCAATTACTGGATTAAAATTTACCTGTGCAGGTATTGCTGAATAAACCACTGATAACAAGCCAATTTAGCTGCTTAACGCAGCTTCTTGTCAAACCATTATCAATAAAATGAGCAATTTAGAATTTCGTTCAACAGAAGAATTAAAGTCTTATATTCATTCTTTATTGGTAGAACATCCTAATATAAAGATTGATATATCAGAGGTATGTGACTATCACCATTCATATAGAAATGATGGCAAAAGAGTCTATTGGGGAGATGAAGAAGTGAAGAAGGCAGACATCGATAGTTTTGTAATCTGTCTTACAATGACTTTTGCTAAAGATAAAAACAAATGCTATGCAGGAGCTAAGCCTTTAAGAAGTGCCGATGCAGCTTCATTTCATAGCTTAAACTGGACTTATGCAAAAGATAGAAATCACGTTTGGACATTATGTGGAATAATAAAAGAAGCAGACGCCAATTCATTTCAAATATGTGATAGCGGAATGTACTTTAATAACGGCTTTATCTATCCTTATGGATATGGTAAGGATTGTAATTTTGTGTTTTATTATGACTGTTCTGGTAAGCCAACAATTATAAAGGCTGCAGATCCCAAAACTTTCTGTTCCTTGAATGACGGCTTATATGGAATGGATAGCCAATCCGTATTTTATGGAAAGAAGAAATTAAATAAGGCATCTCCCAATAGTTGGATAAAAGTTTCAGCCTTACATTCAAAGGATGCTAATAGATGTTTTTATCTAAATCGAGAAATCAAAGGTGCTGATCCTACTACCTTTTTTGTAGAAACAAGAAAAGATGGCTGGGATATTTTCGCAAAAGATAAAAAACATTATTATTTGTGGGGAGAAGAAGTCAGTCAAGAAGAATATGAGAAACGACGAAATATCTGAATTTACAATTCATTGATAACAAGGTCAAGATAACAGCTGAACGCTGTTTCTCACCAAACCATTAGGCATAATAAATACAATACTTGAGTTATGGATTTTCTAATATGTATGAATAATTTTCCGTGGAATAGATTTGCTACAGCATATGAAAATAATTCCAAGCATCTAAAGGATTGCTTTATCAAAATGTATGAAGGTAAAGCAGATGAACAAGATTATCAATATGTCATAGATAGACTTGAGCATCAAGCGACCTTATATAGAGTTAGTCCTTGGGGGTTAAAATTCTATTTTTACTTATTATCAACCAATAAAGCAAACAATAGCAATATATTACAACATATCAATGTTCTTGTAGAAGCTGCCATGTTTCATAAACAAGAAGATTCTAAGCCATCAAAAAAAGACTTAGAAAAATATGAGGAACTCAAATCCATACTTCTTGATTCAGATTTTGACGGCAACCTTGATAATGAAACTCTTAAAACATTAAAAACAATTGATTGCCAATTTATCTACTTAAGTATTATGGATTTAATAGGACAGAATATTCAATTGTTGGAAAGTTTTATTCAAAATAAGGATGTATCAGTAGCAGAAAGAGCTTCAAAACTGTTGGAACATATCCGTAATCCAAAGTTATGCTGTATTCGAGAAGAAGAAACGTTGAATGTCCAGTCCAAAGTACTTGTCGTCAATGAAATGTCTTTTACTCCCTTAAATAATAATGGTATTAGTACGCTATATTGTATAACTGATGAAGGATATTATAAAATCACAAAGGGTGAGATGGATGAAAAGGTTTATATGGAATTAAATGATCCTTCAAATGGAGAATATTTTGATACAGATTTTTTTGAATATAATATATCAAACGGTAGTTTATCAATTTATGTAAATGAGAATAGACCTTGGAATGCTGGTATATATCAACATATCAAACTATTGTTTTCTCCACTTGAACAAAACGATTTTAACGAATTAAAATTGACGATAGAAAATCTGTTTCTTGATATAACAGTGAGAAAATTATTACTCGATATATAAATATGCCTAACAAGCCAAGTCAGCTGCTAAACGCAGCTCCTTGTCAAACCATTATAAACAGTAATGCAAAATATGAAACAGAAAATATACCATATCAGTATCTTTTTACTCTTTTGGTTTTGTGGAGTAGCCTATCCACAAAATCATAAAGCGGATATTTTGCAGCAAGACCTTTCGGGCTTGTTTGACAATTTAAGCATGATTGGCATATTAGGAGAAGATTGTAGCCGAATTGATATTCATATTACCGAAGTTCGGAAAATGGATAGTAGAGAATATGAGATAAAGGGTATCAGTCGTACCCGATTATCCGTAATCTGTCCGTTTAAGGGAAAGGTTTGTGTAGATAGCATTTCTTCCTGTTCCCAAATGATAAAAAGTGAATATACGGAAGTGGACGGTTTCATATACGGGCATTACTCGTTTGTGGAATACGGAGATAAACGATATAGCGGTACATTCTCCGGTTCTTTCAAGCAGGGGTATCGGATAAGTGGACAACAAATAGAGAAAGGACGGAATGAAATAGCAGAACTGAAATTGAACTTATCTGAATATCGGGGTAAGTGGAAATCCGCAAAGGGACTGACAAAAGTCTGTTCTTGGGCAGATGAGATTATACCCGATACTCCTGCAAACTTCTGCCTGTTTAATGATGCAGGCGAATGGGTTGTATCACCGAAATATCGTAAGAATGGTTGGGAAAATCTATATAATGCCTATCACAATGAAAATCTGACAACGGACGAGATACAAAAGGCTCGTGAGGTGGAAGAACAGGAATGGTGGAAAATTAAAGAAAGCCAATCATGCAAAATGAATTGAGTTTATAACAAAGTGTGATAACGCTTACAGCGTTCCCCGCTTAGCCATTAATAGTAATCATATAAAGACATACACTTCGTCATATTCTGATTCTTCATACCTGGTTTCATACACGACATCCAGAACCCTGCCGGTTTCCCCGTCGATGCTGTAGCGGGCGTATTTTCTGTAAAAAGGAGAGACAGGGTTTGCTTCCGGTCCCTTCTCAAAATCGAGATTAATATCCGCAAGCCATATTCTTGTCTTTTCATTATAATTTAAATTGAAAGAAAATTCAAATCCTTCTGATGACGCTCTACGTGATTTTCCATCTGACAAGGAAATAACCTTTTCTCTCTCCAGTATGGACAATATATCTTGTGGGGACATTTTACCGAATTTTTTACTGTAATCCACCTGCTCTGATATATTCCCATTTTCATCATAAAAAGTCTGGATTCCCACCGGCAGATTTGCCACACACTCTACGATCATTGAAAGTCTGCCGTTGTTCCAATACCTTACATAATACTGCGAGTAGGATGGTGTCAAGGGTAGGATATGTCCGCAAGCCATTTCTCTATCAGTCAAATCCCGTATATCCAACATATAGAACATCCATCCATTTTTTTCGAAAACCGCCTGCAGAGATCCACCTGAAAAAACATCAGCTTCCAATCTGGTGTCCAATATCACATCGGGATATTCCCTCTCACTGGAATAACCGTCCAGAGGAACAAGCAAGATTGCTGCCATTACCGCCATGAACAAGGCGGCATATCCTTTAATTCTGTTTATGAATCCCGTATCCATACATCTCTTCATTTATTTGTCTTATAACTGACCTTCAATTCAGCTATCAATCCTGTATTCATACATTCTGTCTCAGTCGTAACAAAACGGCAAGTGCCTATAATTGATACCAAAATACTAAAATGGCGAGAGCGAAGGCAAAACGACAGTGTGAAATATGTATAAATAATCATAAAATGTAACTTTAATATAAGTATATGACTTCTGCTTCAAAAGAAAGAAGCTATATTTATAGAAAAACAGACTGAACCATTAAATTGAATGAATAACATGGTGCCTAAGATTTATTATTTGAATGAAGCATCCACTACAGGTATCTGTATATTGCTCGTATTGAAGTTATTGTTTCCCGAAATCATAGCCGGGACTTGGTTTGTGAGTGCGGTCATCATATTGATGGCCATCATTCTTTATTGTGAAATGAACAGAAAAAAAGAGCAGCGCCCCTTATTGTACACCATGCAGCGGGAACTATTTCTGACTCCTTTTCTCTGGTTTTATTATTATTATGAGAAAGCGCTGTATATAGTCGCCATATTGTGCTTCTTCACTGATTCCGACGATTCGCCTCTGGTTATGTTCATGCCTTTTATTCTCGGCATATATATCGGATTGAAGGTCGCTGTCAATCTGATTGAATATGCAATACAGAAAGATAGGAAGAACTGATTGTCAATATAAAGGAATAACAAGTGAAATGAATATGGAGAAAGTGATACGTTTCAAGACTATGATCGGATACTGCTACCTGTATCCGGATAAAATAATAATGGCCAGAAATGGCAATCCGGAAGAGGTCAATCTCAAGAACGAGGAACAAAGACTGTGGAAACATCTGGTTTTCTATACCATAACCGGATTGTTGCTCGCGTGGCTGGCCTACATGGACAGAGACCATCTGCCCATGTGTCTGTGGTTGGGGCTGACAAGCGCATGGTTATTGTTCAATGTCTTGAGAAGTATCTTTCAAAAAAGTTCAAGTTCGGCATTAATAGAGCGGGACAAGATTCGTTCTGTCCGGTTCAAGAAAGGAGTAAGATACCTGACACGTTCCCGGTTCATCGTTGTCTTCGAAGACAGGAAAGGATGCAACAGAATCAGGTATATCCTTTTACCCGGTTCTCTCAACGATGGCCCGAAAGCAACAGAAGAGGCATTAATAGCCATGCGGGACAGTGGTTATTATCCGTTTTCGAGCCAAGAAGGGTCTCTGACGGGTATAAGGAAATACAATGAAACTGAGGGAAAAGAAAGTGGAACAGGTTAAATTAGAGAACAATGAAAATCAAGGAATACGATACCAATGAGCTACTGATGATAGCCAACAATGTAACCGGAGTATATCCGGAAAAGAAGGTCAGGCAGGCGAAAGAGGAACTGTACCGGCGCGGAGTGGATGACAAGGTGATAGCCGACATCATGGAAGAGAAAGAGGAAGCCTTCATGAGAAGGCTGGATGCCGCCGCCCTTGCGGAACAGGCACGGCTCGACAAAAAAAGAGAGAAGAACTGGAATGTCAGTTACCACTGGTGGGAACTTATCCCGATGTTCCTGTTCGCTCCATTTTATATGTCCTATGGAATGAGGCGTCTCCCAGGTATCATTGTTCTACTACCTGTCCACCTGCTAAGCTGGACACCCGTTGATTTCAGCGATATGTTCAGGGAACTGAGAAGACTGAAGGAGGAAAAGTATGACCTGAAATTCAAGCAGCGGCTTACAGCACTGATTGCAGGAGATGCAATGTATTTCTTATTGGTCTATTATAGCTTGCTGAATGACGGGGTATTATAGCCATTGAAATGAGAAGGATTCTCCCGAAACTGTTCCTTTTTTACTGAAAAGCGCACTTCTGTTGGAGTTTTCGGTAAGATTTGGAACTGCCGTAACCGCAGGATATGCGAACTTTGCATCAAAAAACAACAGCAATGAAACTGACAGATCTTTTAAGGCGGACAGCCGAAGCAAATCCCCAAGCCGCCACCCTGCACAGCATCGCAGACAAGGCAGAAGAACTCGTAGAGAAAAGGTATTCCGTGCGGAGAATGCTCTGCGAAATGGAAAGTTTCGCACATGACACGGAAGCAATGCGTCTGACAGTGGACGCATTGCGGCAATTCCCGTATCTACCCACACTGGAACAGCAGGACTACAAGCCCTATATGGCTCTGGTTGCCTGTTCACCGGAAAATTTTGCCTATTGCTACCTGAGCAACGACCTTGTTGCCATCTATGAGGCGGGATACCGGACGGCAGAACTGATGTTTTTTTGCGACCTGCTCCGCTGCATGAGGGGACGCTCCTATCTGAACTGCGTGACAAACCGGGTATGCGACTATTTCTTCAGGGCACGGCGTGACGCGCTCCGCCATATCGCCACACCGCTGAAAGAATTTGAGATGCAGTATGCGGAAAGCCGGATGAAGGAACTGGAAAAAGCTGTTTTCCGGCTGAAAGTAAAAATGTACAAGTGGCATACCTTTACGGCTGAAAACATGGCACGCATGTTTGGCATGAGTTATTCCCGATTCCGGGAGAAATTCGAGGCATACTACGGCTGTTCGGCTACCGAATGGCTCAGACGTGAACGTATCAGCCGCATCATGGAAGACATGACCTACCGTCCCGAACTTACCCTGAAGGAAGTGGCAGAGCGCAACCATTTCCTTTCCAAGAGCAACTTCCACGATTTCTGCCTTAAGAGAATGCTCAAAAGACCGGGTAAACTGAAACGGGAAGGGTATGAAAAATGGTGTGAGAGAAGACTGGCTTATTACAATAACCACTCCTAAGCGTGTTACCGATAATGACACCCCGAAGCGTACATGAGACTATACCGAATACTGATTGCAGCAGGCTATATATCCATATTCCTGCTGGTGCTGCTGGCTGCATATATTTTTCATAACGAACAGTATACACTGGAATTGCTTGAACAAAAGAATAATACAACCAACGGGCTGCGTAAAAGCATCAACCGGCTCAACATGCAAATAGCCGGGCTTTCATTTCTCGGAGAAACCGTCATGGAATGGACGGACAGCGACAAGGAAGAATACCACTTGCAAAGGATGGTTATCGACAGCACGCTGTGTTCTTTCCGCAACGTGTTCTGTTCCGAACAGAAAGGAATAGACAGCCTGCGCAGGATACTGGCAAACAAGGAATCGCAACTGAATGATCTTGCCGCACTGTATCTCCGGCAAAAGACCCTCCACAGGCAGATAGCCGACAGAGTGCCCGCCATAGCACGGAAGAGTGCGGACGAAGCCGCCCGCAAGCCGAAACGCAAGGGATTTCTGGGTTTATTCGGTAAGAAAGAGGACGATACGCCCACATCCGCCACGGCCATGCTCCACTCGCTCAACAGCCATGTGATAGCGGAACAGAACCTGCAGGACAGGCTGCTTTCGGAACAGACCGACAAGCTTGCCGGGAGGAATGCCATGCTTAACCGGCAGTTGCAACAGCTGGTCCGGCAGATAGACGGCAATGTGCAGGAAGACCTGCAACGGCAGGAAGCCGAGACCGCATCCGAAAGGGAACGGATTTTCATGCAAATCGGCGGACTGGCGGTATTTGCCCTTGCGCTATTGCTGGTGCTCTTTTTCGTGATACACCGCGATGCCAGCCGCATCGGGCAATACAAGCGCAGGACAGCCGAGCTGATTGGGAAGCAGCAGGAATCCCTCCGGCAGAACGAGGCACTGATAGCCTCGCGCAAGAAAGCGGTACATACAATCACCCATGAGCTGCGCACCCCGCTGAACGCCATTATGGGTTACACCGGGCTGATAGAAAAAGAGCACGATCCGGAGAAAACCGCAAAATACATGCGGAACATCCGCCAATCCTCCGACCGTATGCGAAGAATGCTCAACACGCTTCTTGCCTTCTTCCGGCTGGACAGCGGCAAGGAACAGCCCTGCCTGTCCCCCTGCCGTATTTCCATCCTCACACAAACACTTGAAACCGAGTTTGCACCCGCAGCCATGCACAAGGGGCTGGTCCTGAAGGTGGAGAACCGTGCGGATGCCTTTGTCATAACCGACAAGGAGCGCATCCTGCAAATCGGGAACAACCTGCTATCCAACGCCATCAAGTTCACCGAGAACGGGCATGTGTCACTGACAACTGATTTTCAGGATGGAAACTTGGTGCTGACAGTGGAAGATACAGGTACGGGCATGACTGCCGAGGAGCAGCAACGGGTGTTCGGAGCGTTCGAGCGGCTTTCAAATGCCGCCACACAGGACGGTTTCGGACTGGGGCTCTCCATCGTGCGCCATATCGTGAATATGCTCGGTGGCAGTATCCGGGTAGAGAGCGAGAAAGGAGAAGGAAGCCGTTTCATCGCAGAAATACCCGTACAAATTATAGAAGAGACACCTATGCCGGATGTGAAATCCCCTGCCCGTTGTGTCCCGATGTACCGGGATGTCATTGCCATTGACAATGACGAGGTATCACTACAGATGATGAAGGAAATGTATATCCACGAGGGCGTCCGTTGCGACATCTGCACCAATGTGGCAGAACTGGTGGAGTTGGTACGCAGGAAAGACTACAGTCTGCTGCTGACCGACCTGAACATGGCGGAGATAAACGGCTTCGAGCTGCTGGAGCTGCTGCGCTCCTCGAACGTGGGCAATTCAAGGACCATTCCTGTTGTCGTGACGACCGGTTCGGGTAGTTGCGACGCGGAGGAACTGCAGGCGCACGGTTTTACGGGCAGCCTTTTCAAGCCGTTCTCAATTTCCGAGCTGATGGCAGTAACCGACCGATGTGCAATGAAAGTGGAACAATCCGGAAGACCGGATTTCTCATCACTGCTGTCCTATGGCAACGAAGCCGCCATGCTGGATAAACTGACAACGGAAACAGAAAAGGAGATGCAGGCACTCAGGGAAGCGAAATACCGTAACGACCTGGAAGGACTGAACGCACTTACGCATCATCTGCGCAGCTCGTGGGAGATACTCCGCGCAGACCAACCGCTAAAGGTGCTCTACAGGCTGCTGCACGGTGAAGGAACTCCGGACAATGAAGCATTGTCCCATGCGGTGGACGGCGTTCTGGAGAAGGGTGCGGAAATTATCCGGCTGTCGAAAGAGGAAAGGAGGAAGTATGGTCAAGAATAAGACAACGGTTATCGTGGTAGAAGACAACATCGTGTACTGCGAGTTTGTCTGCAACATGCTGGTACGGGAGGGATTCCATACGGTACAGTCTTACCGGCTTGCAACGGCGAGGAAACTCCTGCAACAAGCCTCTGACGGGGATATAGTGCTTTCCGATCTGCGCCTGCCTGACGGTAACGGCATAGACCTGTTGCGGTGGATGCGGAAAGAAGGGCTGGCATTGCCGTTCATCATCATGACCGATTACGCCGAGGTGCATACCGCCGTGGAAAGCATGAAACTCGGCTCGCTGGACTACATACCCAAACTGCTGGTCGAGGACAGGCTGGTCCCGCTGCTCCGCAACATTCTGAAAGAACAGGACGGCAGAGCATGGCATATGCCCGTGTTTGCCCGTGACGGTTCGGCTTTCCGTGCCGTCATGAAGCGTATAAAGTTAGTTGCCCCTACCGATATGAGCGTGCTGATACTCGGTGAGAACGGTACAGGCAAGGAGCATATAGCCCATCACCTGCATGAAAAGAGCAAGCGTTCTGGCAAACCCTTCGTACCGGTGGATTGCGGCTCGCTCTCCGCCCGACTTGCCCCGTCTGCATTTTTCGGGCATGTCAAGGGCGCATTTACGGGTGCTGACAACGCCACGCAAGGATATTTCCACGAGGCAGATGGCGGTACGCTGTTTTTGGACGAGGTAGGCAATCTGGCGTTGGAGACGCAACAGCTGCTGCTTCGTGCCATACAGGAACGGCGGTACCGTCCCGTAGGCGACAAGGCGGACAGAAGTTTCAATGTACGTATCATTGCCGCCACCAACGAGAATCTGGAGAAGGCTGTAAGCGAGAAGCGTTTCCGGCAGGATCTGCTGTACCGCCTGCACGACTTCGAGATTAACGTCCCGCCTTTGCGCGACTGCCAGGAAGACATCCTGCCATTGGCGGAGTTCTTCCGCGAGACAGCCAATCAGGAACTGGAGTGCCGCGTGGAAGGGTTCAGTTCCGAAGCCCGGAAAGCATTGCTGTTACACCCGTGGCCGGGCAATGTGCGCGAACTGCGGCAAAAGATTATGGGAGCAGTATTGCAGGCACAGGAAGGTATCATCAGAAAGGCACATCTGGAACTTGGCTTGGCGGAAACATCCGCTGCTGCCGGTTTCGCCCTGCGCAACGATGAAGAGGAAAAGGAACGGATCATGCGTGCCCTGAAACAATCCGGAGGAAACCGTTATACCGCCGCCAAAATACTGGGAATAGGCAGGACGACACTCTATAAAAAGCTGGAAGAGTATGGTTTGAAGTATAAATTTGAGCAATCATAGCCCGCAATTCACTGAAAATGGCTATATTTGCATGACATATTAGAAGGTAACGGCGTTTTGGAAAGTCCATCCGCCGCATATATATAACATAAGACCGCAAGGCGTCCTAATGGAAATCTGGAAAATTTACACTACGGAGACGATTGCGTGAAGCTTATGCTATGCCTACGCATAGCGTGCATTCACGTACTCTCCGTAAAGGCTTTACCAGAGCCTCCATTAGAAGTAGTGTGTTTGCACGCTGCTTTTTTGCCCTTGCCGAACGAAACGAAAGGGAACGATTATGGGAAAAGTTCAGGTTCTTGCCGTCCTCTCAATGGACGGGTGTCTTGCTTCCGAGTTGCATGGCAAATCGTATAAGGAACTGTGCCTTGACTGTTGCGGCATCAATGAGATAAAGGAGAACGCCCTTTATCATATCACACCGGATTACTCCATCTCCATGCTGGAGGAATGGAGAAGACATGAAACGGATACCTGCTATCTGGCGGAAGCCTCTCCCGAAAAGACAGATTATATCAACGGACTGCTGCGTATGCAGGTGGTGGATGAAATCATCCTCTACACCGTTCCTTTCATAGCCGGGACAGGAACGTTTTTTTTCCGGTCCGCCCTGCCACTGGTCAAATGGACGCTTGTATCACAAAAGAAATTTCCCAATGGCGTGACCTGCCATATCTATAATCGTATGACTTCCGAAAGAACAGCCTGAAAAAACGACTTGCTATCCTATTATTAAAGTACCGAAAAAGTACAAATGTTCGGAAAGTGAACACTTCTGCTTGACCGCGAACCTTCTCAAAATACAAATATTTATTTTAATATCATTGATAATCAGTATATTATAAATAAAACACTGAAGATTCTGTCCGTTTTGACGCACTTTTTGCCGTACATATTCATGTGCGCACCCTAACATCAAAATGTTGAATTTCAAAATTGACAGGATATGAACTATTTCTTACTGGCGGATACCGAGTTCTTCCGCCGTATCAATGAAGCCGGAGACTGCAATATGGAAACGGCATATATGGCTTTCGCCAACCAAGTAATCGAACTGTGCGGCAGCATCCATGCGAGCCATACCGCTATCGCACTGGCTTATATTGAAATCGAGTTGCAACACCACCCCGTGCGTCTGTTATCCGAAGAACGCAAGGAAGCCGCCGCCTATATCGGAAAAGCACTCTCTTTCGTGAGGAAGATGCAGAAGTTCCTTACCACTCCCCAAGTGCCGCCACTATCCAACCTCCACTCCTCAGCCGAAACGCCATCCGACAATCCCACTCCGCTGCTTCAATGGACTGGCAACGCCATCGACCTTGTGGAACTTATCTACGGCATCTATGAGATGGGCTGCATCAACAACGGTGAGATGCCGCTCAAACAGCTTGCCCCGCTGCTGTACCGGATTTTCGGTGTCGAAGCCAAAGACTGCTACCGCTTCTACACCGACATCAAACGACGGAAAACAATCAGCCATACGCATTTTCTCGAACAAATGCAGGAGAGGCTGAACGAGCGTATAAGAAGGGATGAGGAAGCGGAATTGAAAAGAAAATAGCTGTTCTTGAGAAATTCCCGTCCATTATCTGAATAAAAAGCAATTTATTTCTTGTGCGTTACGCAAAAAAGGCTTATCTTTGCTACGTAATTAAGATGATATGCGGCTCAGGCCGTGTTCAACGATAACAGTACCCGTTTGGCATACCGTAAGATCTGCCGGCGGGTCATTCTTTTTTATAACGGTATGGCAAACAAGAAATCACGTTCCATTGAAGAACAAATAGAACTGCTCAAACAAAGGGGGATGATTGTCGGGGATGAAATTTTTGCCGCCCGGCATCTGGCCCATATCAGCTACTATCGTCTGAAAGGCTATTGGTGGGATATGCAGTATGACAAGACCCGTCATCTGTTCCAGCCTGATTCCAATCTGGAAGATGTCGTCACACGCTATTATTTTGATAAAGAACTGCGCCTTATTTTATTCGATGCCATCGAAACAATAGAAATCACCCTGCGTACAAAGATGATTTATCATCTGTCACAATCTTACGGAGGGCTCTGGTATCGTGACCCGAAGCTGTTCGCGGATGCCGCTTTCCATGCCCGGCACCTCAAAGAACTGATGGAAGAGTTCTTGCGGAGCAACGAGATATTCGTGAAGGACTACAAGCGCAAGCATCTTGTTACGAATACAGACGGAGAAAGGATACTTGACGAATACCCGGATGCGTGGATTATATTTGAGGTGGCCACATTCGGCACACTTTCCAAGATATACAAGAACCTCAACCACCAGCTGCCCGAAAAATCGGCAATAGCCAATGATATGGGGTTAAATTTACACAGTGAACTGTCGGGATGGCTGGAAGCCATTTCATATATGCGCAACATCATCGCGCACCATTCCAGAGTATGGAGCCGGAATATGGTCAAACGCCCTTGTGAAATCCGCAATCCGCGAATAGCATGGCTTTCCCGCCCGTTGACCGAGGTACAGCAGAAAAAGCCGTTCTATGTGATTACAGCCATGCTATACCTCTGCAATGCCATAGACGAGGGACATACGTTCAAGGAGAAGTTACTGGCATTGTTTAAGGAATATGCGGATGTGCCCATCTACAAAATAGGTTTCTTCAACCGTTGGGAAGAGGAACCGATCTGGAAAAAGATGTCAGAATAGAATCATATGGAGAAGAAGAAGAAAAAACAGCAGGGACACTATTGTCGTATCTGTGGCGACTACAAGGCGAACGAGAAATTCAGCGGAAAGGGACACGCCCGGCATATCTGCAAGAGTTGTATGTCAGCCATGCGTAGCGGCAAGAATCCGGAGGATATTTTTCCGGAGCCGTTACCCGTGAACCGTGAAACTATACGTTTCAAAAAACTGGGCAAAGAAGAAAAAGCCGTGTTGAAAGCGTTTATCACCGAAGTCACAACCGAATACTGGCAGGAAAACAGACAGATACCGTTTGCGGACAGTTTCTCCGAACTAAAAAAGTACATCATAGGAACTTATGATGAAGAATGCGGCATACTTCTGAAAGATGATGCCGAGCTGAAAAACTACTTTCAGACCCATACGATAACGACCATAAACAAATTGCTTAAAGAGGAAATTTCTGAAAATCAGGATTAAGACAAAGGGCGGAGCAAGGTATCAAACTTGCACCGCCCTTTATTTTGTCGCCAATCTGTTATTTCTGCTGCAACAGATGTTTCAGGTTCTCGTCACCAGCGATTCGTTCCAGCTCGTCTTTCACGATTTGTTTCACTTCCTCCTTGATGCGCCTGTAATTCGCCTGTACCGTTTCCTTCATGCAGTCGTTGCCGTCCTCATCCGTGAAGTCGGTAATGACGGGTATCTTCTTATAGGCTTTTTCCTCACGCTTCACCTTTTCGGCATCCACGACAATCTCACAATGGAAAATCTTCTGCTCGATGCGCTCGTTGAAATTGTCAGACACCGAACCGACAAACATTCCCTGCGTCAAGCCGGAAATCTTGCTCGGTGGGATAAGCGCATCCATCTGCGTGTTGATGGAGGTGGAAACGTCCTGCCGGTTGATGGAAATGGACTGCCTTTTCTGCAACACCTTTCCAAAGCGTTCCGAAAGCGTCTTGGCGGTTTCGCCCACCACCTGACCTGAGAAGATATTGCCGACGGTGTTCATCACGACTTTGGCTTCTTTGTCGCCATAGTCGCGCACCAACTGGCTGAAATCCTGAAAGCCCAGACACACCGCCACCTTGTTGCTTCGTGCGGTGGCGATAAGGTTGTCCAACCCCTTGAAGTATATCGTGGGCAGCTCGTCAATGATGACCGACGACTTCAACATCCCCTTCTTATTGATGAGCTTCACGATACGGGAATTATACAGACCGAGAGCCGCCCCGTAGATGTTCTGACGGTCGGGATTGTTGCCGACACAGAGGATTTTCGGCTCTTCGGGATTGTTGATGTCCAGCGTAAATTCGCTGTCGGACATGACCCAATAGAGCTGCGGGGAAATCATCCTCGACAGCGGAATTTTTGCCGAAGCGATCTGCCCCATGAGCTGCTCTGCTGCTCCACCGAGCCACGCATCCATAAACGGTGAGAGGTAGTTTTCCAGTTCCGGGTAAGAGGTCAATATCGGAAAAATATCCTCATAACGGCGGTTCAGGAACTCAATGGCATGAGGGAACGTACAGTATTTGCCGTTCTGATAGATTTTCAAATACCATATAATACTGGCAAACAAAATGATAGGTGATTCCACAAAAAAGTCGCCCTGCTTCTGCACCCAACTCTTATTGAGGTTGAGCATGATGGT
The DNA here is from genome assembly GCF_003477995.1 of Bacteroides sp. OF04-15BH. Lineage (GTDB taxonomy): Bacteria > Bacteroidota > Bacteroidia > Bacteroidales > Bacteroidaceae > Paraprevotella. The sequence continues at coordinate 76,166 of NZ_QUEM01000012.1, read as the reverse complement.
GTACGCGCTCTCGTAAGCGTCTGTAATATCCTCCATAAAATCCGGGTGTATGGGATTGCAGCGGTGGCTGCGTCGCGGGTCATCGAAGTTTATCACATAGAACTTCGGCTTCACCTTGTATCCCTCCGGGTGGTTGAGCAGATGGTTGTAGGCAATGGTCGATAAGTCACTGAATTTGAAATCATAGACATACATCGAGAAGCCCTTCTCAATCTGCTGCTTGATGAAAGAGTTTACCACCGCATAGGACTTTCCGCTGCCCGGCGTGCCCAATACGATGGAGGCACGGAACGGGTTCACCACGTTTATCCAGCCGTTGTTCCAACGCTTCTTGTAGTAGAAGCGAGTGGGCAGATTGACTGAATACTCGCTTTCGATAAGCCGTGTTTCCTGCATGAAGCTCTCGTTCTCGTTGTTGAACACGTCATCCATCAGGTTGAGTTTCAACAGGCGGCTCATCCACAAACCGCCCATCATCAGGCAGACATAGCCCGTGCCGATAGTAAGGATATACAGAGCCGCGACCGCTTCCACCGGGAGCGGCAAAGCCAGTATCCACCAGTTCAGGAAAAAGAGCACGAACCCGGCGGCAAGCACCGCCCATATCTTTTGCCAAGTGATTTTCTCTCCCTTGACCCCCTTCGTGCCCATGCAGGAGAGGGCAAGCAGAAGAAGGGCGAACAGCTTCGTGTAAAGGACGGAACGGAACAATCCTGCCGTGCGGTTGAAGTTCATCAGGATTTTGTCCACCACGCCGATGTCCAATCCCCACAGACTTATGGCTTCATAGCAGAACCAGTACACGTTCATGACCACTAAAATAATACTCACGGCACGCAGGAAATCCATGATTTTCGCCAGTGCCCTCAAATCGTCTTCTTGTTGTGACATACGTTGAAAATTTTTAATTGTTGATACTTCTGTTACATTCCCAAGCCCTTGCGCTTCTTCTTTTTCCTCTTGCGCCGCATCGCCCGGATGAAGGCTTCCTCCTCGGCATCCACCGCCGGACCTTCGGGAGAGAGCAAGCCCATGCCGCCCTCCGTGTCATCATACCCGGAAACGGCCGGCCCGCACATATCTTCCCCGTTTTCCACCGGAATGGAAAGCGTGAGCGGCGGCTGTCCGGCATAAGGCAGCGTGAAGTGTTCCTGCAAGGCATTGGCGGAAAGTTCCTTGCCCATGCGTGAGCCGTTCAGCACGCATCCCGTGCGGTGGTCGATGAAAGTGACCCCATAGATGCGCCCTTCCTCCGTATGGCGTAATACCGTATCAATCCCTTTCTCCTTGAGCCGGGAAACGAATGTTTCCTTGTCATACGTGTTTTCCAGCACGGAAAGGACGGTGCGCTTCGTCATTTCGGCGAGTTTCCTGTCTTTAATCTCCTGTTTGGAACGGGCAAACTTCCTCTCTACGGCTTCATAGCCGACAGTCTTCCCGAAGAGCGAAGACTTGAAAGGGTTGCCCACCTTGTTCCCTGCATCATCGGTGGCAGAATAAACCAGCCCATGATACTCCCTTCCGCGTACATTGCCCCGCGCTTCCTCCACCGTCACATTATACAAGGAAAGGAGGGCACGGTATTCACCCATCGACTGGAAACGGTACTGCACGTTCAACGCCTTGACCGTGTTCCCTACCTGCTTCTTCACATCGCCTGCCGAAGCGTCCACCTTGTGCAGCGGTGTATCAAGACGGCGGTTCCGGCGTTCCGCATCGTGAAGCCCATACTTCTGTTCCAGCTCACGGGTAATCTGCTTGCTGCGGTAGAAATTGTTTCGGGTGTCGATGCTCCTGCCGTTTTCGTCCACCCTGACCGTCACGATATGCAGGTGGTGGCGGTTGATGTCCTCGTGTTTGAACACAAGATACGGCTGGTTGCCGTAGCCCATCTTTTCCAGATACTCGCGTGCGATGTCCTGAAGCTCCGTGTCGGTCAGCACATCCTCCGGGTGCGGGTTGAGAGATATATGCACCACCGGTTTCTCCACCCTCGACTGCGTAGGCATGAAGGATAGAAAATCCTCCATAGCCCTATGGATGTCCACCGTTCCCGAACCGTCATTGTAGATGCGGTTGGCGGTGAGCAGCCGCCCTTTCGCTTCGTTAATCTTCTCCCCGTTGTAGGCGAGTGCGCCGTACAACGAATTTCCTACACTGATTTTTGCGACCATTTCGCCTCCAGCTCTTTTGAAAGTTCCACAATCCGGCGGCTCAGTTTCACGAGTTCCACGGTCTGCCCTTCCAGCTTGTAGAGCAACGCCATCGCCTTTTTCTCGGAGAAATGGCAACGCAATTCCTTCACGACTTGGTTGTAGTTCGTGCCGACAGCGCGGAACTGCGCATGAAAATCAGACAGCTTGGTGTAGTAGTCCACCAGCGTCCTGTCCACTTTCATCACCTTGAAAGGCTGCCCGAAGAAGTGCGCCTTGATGAAAACCGACTTGGCGTAAACACCCGATTTCTCGAACATGGAGAGGAAACGGTTGTGTTCCTCCTCGTTGAAACGGACGGTGTAGCGGAACACCGCTGGATCAATTTTGGGATTTCTCCCTGCCTTACTCTTTTTTTCACTCATATAAAATTGGATTTAGCGGTTTGACGGCATAAGCCGCTGCTTCGGGGCACAGATACCGCAGGTTTGAAAGGCTTCCCGACTTCGGAGGGGAAGCCCGCCCCCTGCAAGGGCAAGGCGTTTTCCGGGATGCTCAAAATATTTTGAGCGGCTGAAAACATACCTTGCTATGTTCAGGTGAACATAAAAATCCGTCAGGGGACGGATTGGGAAAATACCTTTCAGGACTCCGGCCCGCACGCCATCGGCGAACCCTGCCGTCCGGGTGCAAAGTTACGCCCTTAAAGCGGTAATGGACAGATGCTTGACCCGGTCAATGGCTGCCAACCGGCGCAACATGCCGCCACTTGCTGGAGAAGTGATACAGGTTCAAAAATATACTTGTTTATTTGCAGCATGATTCAAGAAACGAACGGTTTGAAGATATGAGGAAAGGAACATTCAAATACCCGGACAACCGCTTCGGCGGACACTTGCCGAAACGGATACCCGAACCGTCGGAAACCCGGTTGTCCGACAATCCGATGACGTATGGATTCAATGACTTCATGACGCAATGTCGTCATTCATCACTTGTCCGCCGCACCGCTTCACCGCAGAACCGGATACGTGGTGACCCGCCCGTGTGCCTGTTCACGGAAACGGATAATGCGGTAATTCAATCCGCATGTAAACAGAAAATAAAATCATCAACAATTAAACTGAATAGAACCATGAGTAAAGAAATCTTCGTTGCATTCGCAACACAGAAAGGTGGCATTGGCAAATCCACCGTCACGGCACTCGCCGCCAGCTACCTCCACAACGTGAAGGGCTACAATGTCGCCGTCGTTGACTGCGATGATCCGCAGCACAGCATCCACGGTCTGCGCGAACATGAGACGGCACTCATCGGCGGGAGCATCTACTTCAAGGCTCTCGCGTGCGACCATTTCCGCAAGATAAAGAAGAACGCCTATCCGGTCATCAAGAGCAACGCGGTGAACGCCCTCGACGATGCGGAAAGGATGATCGCCGCCGAGGTCATGAAGCCCGACGTGGTTTTCTTCGACATGCCGGGAACACTCCGGAGCAACGGCGTGATAAAGACGCTATCGCAGATGGACTACATCTTCACGCCCCTTAGTGCCGATCGCTTCGTCGTGGAGAGTACCCTGAAATTCGTCACGATGTTCCGCGACAGGCTGATGACGACCGGGCAGGCGAAAACAAAGGGGCTTTATCTGTTCTGGACGATGGTGGACGGCAGGGAGAGGAACGACCTGTACGGCATCTACGAAGAAGTGATAGCCGAAATGGGCTTTCCGGTGCTTTCCACCCGCCTGCCCGACAGCAAGAAGTTCCGCCGCGACCTATCGGAAGAGCGCAGGAGCGTTTTCCGCTCCACTATCTTCCCGATGGACACGGCACTGCTGAAAGGAAGCGGCATCCGTGAGTTTTCCGAAGAGATAAGCGACATCATCAGACCGCAGTGAGCATGGGCAGCAGGAAAGTGAACACGGAAGGCATCGACGAGGAACTGCTGTTGGCATCCATTGGGCGGCGCACTCAGGACGGGACACTGCGTCCGGCGCAGGAAGTCCCCGCAACCGCACCGACCGAAGATGACACCGCCGTACCGGAGCCGCCACCCGCGCAGCCCGTGGCACGGGAGAGAACGCAGAGGGAAGGCGGTCGCCGGAAAAGGCAGGACGAGGACTATAACGAGCTGTTCCTGCGCCGCAACGAGATAAAGACCCGCCAGTGCGTCTATATCAGCCGCGACGTACACGGCAAAATCCTCAGAATAGTGAACGATATCGCCGGAGGGGAAATCTCCGTGGGCGGCTATGTGGATACCGTGCTGCGCCAGCATCTGGAACAGCACAAGGAGAGAATCAACGAACTGTACAAGAAACAACGTGAAGATCTGATTTGAAAATGGAAAAAGAAATGACACCGAATGAAAAAAGACCGCAGCAGGACTGCGGAGGCATGCTTGCCCAAGTGAAGGCGAGCGTGGAAATACTGTCGCTCGTCCCGGTAAGCGGCAAATGCAGCGAGAAGGACTATGAGCGTCTGTTTATCCGCGACCCCGAAGTAAAGGCGCGGGAGGGCAAGATGGCGTATGTGCGCCCGGAGTACCACGAGCGTATCATGCGCATCACCCGTGTAATCGGGCATGACCGGCTTACGCTGTCCGCCTACATCGACCATGTGCTGACGCACCACTTCAACCAGTGCGAGGACGCCATAAAGAGCCTTTACGCCCGGAATTACAATTCAGTATTCTAATTAAAACCGGAAGTATATGAATGAAACAATCAGTATGACAGACATTCTGCTGGCGGTATCGGTCGGCTGCAACCTATGGTTCCTGTTCCTGCTCCTTTACGAGCGCATCATGGAAACGCGGCTTGTCCGCTTCTTCAAGGGCATAGTCGGATTATGGCGGTCGTTGGACAGGAATGGACCAAAGAGCGTAGCGGCACATGAGGAAGTTCCCACGGCAAAGGGGGACATCATCGGCAAGAGCCGTTTCAAAATGGCATCCACCCGGACAACCGCTGCCATACCGGCGCAAGAAGCCGCCACTTCGGAAAAAGGCATTGAGCTGTCGGAGGAAGAGGCTACTTTTGACGACGGAAACACGGAAACCGCGTCCCGCCCGGCGCAAGTCCCGGAGGAAAAGCTCGATGAGACCTTCACGAGCATACCGCCGGAGGAACTGGGATACGGGGAGGACGAACCGGATGAAGACGCTTCGGACACGCCACGGGCTTCGGGCAGCAGCTTTGACGAGATCGACGACGCCTGCAAGACCGCCAAGAACCCGGATGCAACGCAGGCGCAACGTGAAAAGGCGGCCAAGGTGTTCACCGACATGGAGGGCACGGAGTTGTACGAGAAAATGATGGAAGGCTCTTCGGAGATAGGCATCCGCATCAAGGGGCTTATCGAGATTCGGCTGAAGAAATCTGAAAAGGAGTTCGTCGTGCCGGACAACATCGAGGAGTTCGACATTCGCAACTATGTATGACAACAATAAAAGAAATGAACATGAAAGAATGACATCAACCCACGCGGCGAGGAAACGCAAGGCGCATCCCCATCCGCAACGGACACGCCCACGTCCGTGGAAACAAACGGGCATCCACTAAAACCAAAGTAAAGAAACAAAGTATCAACCGCCCGACAAAGGACCATCCACCCTTTTGACGGCAAAAAACAAGAACAGTTTATGAACAAGAACATCTTGAAAAACAGAAAAGCAATCCTCTCCGCGGCACTTGTCATCGCCGCAACCGCCTCTGCTTTCGCACAGGGAAACGGCATCGCGGGCATCAACGAAGCCACCTCTATGGTGAGTTCTTATTTCGACCCCGGAACTAAACTGATATACGCCATCGGTGCGGTCGTCGGGCTTATCGGGGGCGTAAAAGTGTACGGCAAGTTTTCATCGGGCGACCCCGACACCAGCAAGACAGCCGCCTCGTGGTTCGGCGCGTGCATCTTCCTGATTGTTGCCGCCACCATCCTGCGCTCATTCTTCCTTTAATAAATAATGTATGGCTGAATACCCAATCAACAAGGGTATCGGCCGTCCGGTAGAGTTCAAGGGCTTGAAGGCACAGTACCTCTTCATCTTCTGCGGAGGTCTGCTGGCTCTCTTCGTCCTGTTCGTCATCCTCTACATGGTCGGCATCGACCAGTGGGTATGTATCGGCTTTGGCGCGGCATCGTCCTCCCTCCTTGTATGGCAGACCTTCGCGCTGAACGCCCGGTACGGCGAACACGGGCTGATGAAACTGGGAGCGGCACGGAGCCATCCCCGATACCTGATCAACCGGCGGCGGATAACCCGTCTGTTCAAACGACAACGAAAGGAAGAAACGACATGAGGAATACATCAAAAATGACAACACTGGAAAACAAGTTCCCGCTTCTTGCGGTGGAGCATGGCTGCATCATCTCAAAGGACGCCGACATCACGGTGGCTTTCGAGGTGGAGCTGCCGGAGCTTTACACCGTGACGGGCGCGGAGTACGAGGCGATACACGGCTGCTGGTGCAAGGCGATCAAGGTGCTGCCGGACTACTCCGTCGTCCACAAACAGGACTGGTTCATCAAGGAACGCTACAAGCCGGAGCTTCAGAAGGACGACATGAGCTTCCTCTCACGAAGCTTCGAGCGTCACTTCAACGAGCGTCCGTACCTGAAACACACCTGTTATCTTTACCTGACCAAGACGACAAAGGAGCGTAACCGGATGCAGAGCAACTTCAGCACGCTGTGCCGGGGACATATCATCCCGAAGGAGCTGGACAGGGAAACCACGACCAAGTTCATGGAAGCCTGCGAACAGTTCGAGCGTATCATGAACGACAGCGGGCTTGTCAGGTTGCGCCGCCTCTCCACCGACGAGATTGTGGGGACGGAGGGTAAGGCGGGGCTGGTAGAACGCTACTTCTCGCTCATGCCGGAAGGTGACATCACCTTGCAGGACATCGAACTTTCGGCAAGGGAGATGCGCATCGGCGACAACCGCCTGTGCCTGCACACCCTCTCCGATGCGGAAGACCTGCCGGGCAAGGTGGCGACAGATACCCGTTACGAGAAGCTCTCCACTGACCGGAGTGACTGCCGACTGTCATTCGCCTCCCCGGTGGGGCTTCTGCTCTCCTGCAACCATATCTACAACCAGTATGTGCTGATAGACAACAGCGAGGAAGCCTTGCAGAAGTTCGAGAAGTCCGCCCGTAATATGCAGTCACTATCTCGCTATTCAAGGAGCAACAGCATCAACCGCGAGTGGATAGACCAGTACCTGAACGAAGCCCATTCCTACGGACTGACCTCGGTACGGGCACACTTCAACGTCATGGCGTGGAGCGACGATGCGGAGGAACTGAAGCATATCAGGAACGACGTGGGCAGCCAGTTGGCAAGCATGGAATGCGTGCCGCGCCACAACACCATCGACTGCCCGACACTCTACTGGGCGGCGATACCCGGCAATGCGGCGGACTTCCCGGCGGAAGAGAGTTTCCACACTTTCATCGAACAGGCGGTGTGCCTGTTCACAGAGGAAACCAACTACCGCTCTTCGCTCTCGCCCTTCGGCATCAAGATGGTGGACAGGCTCACGGGGAAACCGCTGCACCTCGACATCAGCGACCTTCCGATGAAGCGGGGCATCACCACGAACCGCAACAAGTTCGTGCTGGGTCCTTCGGGCAGCGGCAAGTCGTTCTTCATGAACCACTTGGTGCGGCAATATTATGAGCAAGGCGCGCATGTGGTGCTGGTGGACACGGGAAACTCCTATCAGGGCTTGTGCGGCATGATCCGGCGCAAGACAGACGGGGCGGACGGCGTGTATTTCACCTACACGGAAGAGAAGCCCATATCGTTCAACCCGTTCTACACCGATGACTACATCTTCGACGTAGAGAAGAAGGACAGCATCAAGACCCTGCTTCTTACGCTCTGGAAATCGGAGGACGACAAGGTGACGAAGACGGAGAGCGGCGAACTGGGCAGTGCCGTGAGTGCCTATATTGAGCGTATCCAATCTGACCGTAGCATCGTGCCGTCGTTCAACACCTTCTACGAGTATATGCGTGACGACTACCGCAAGGAACTGGCTGAGCGTGACATCAAGGTGGAGAAGTCCGACTTCAACATCGACAACATGCTCACCACCATGCGGCAGTATTACCGGGGCGGACGCTACGACTTCCTGCTCAACTCCACGGAGAACATCGACCTGCTCGGCAAGCGGTTCATTGTCTTCGAGATAGATTCGATTAAGGAAAACCGCGAACTGTTCCCCGTCGTGACCATCATCATCATGGAAGCCTTCATCAACAAGATGCGGCGTCTGAAAGGGGTACGGAAACAACTTATTGTGGAAGAGGCTTGGAAGGCTCTCTCTTCAGCGAACATGGCTGAATACCTGCGCTATATGTACAAGACCGTCAGAAAGTATTACGGCGAGGCAATCGTGGTGACGCAGGAGGTGGACGACATCATTTCCTCTCCCGTGGTCAAGGAGAGCATCATCAACAACTCGGATTGTAAAATCCTGCTTGACCAAAGGAAATATATGAACAAGTTCGACCAAATACAGGCGTTGCTCGGACTGACGGAAAAGGAGAAGGGACAGATACTCTCCATCAACATGGCGAACAATCCTTCACGGCTCTACAAGGAGGTGTGGATAGGCTTGGGTGGCACACAATCGGCGGTCTATGCCACCGAGGTCAGTGCAGAAGAGTATCTGGCGTACACCACCGAGGAAACGGAGAAAGTGGAGGTTTACCGTCTGGCGGAGAAGTTGGGCGGCGACATCGAAGCCGCCATCCGGCAACTTGCCGAGAAGCGGAGAAACAAGGAAACAACCAACAATTAAAAATGAATTTATCAACGAAAAAAGAAAAATGCGTATGAGTTTACAGAAAGTGAAAATGCTGCAAGTCAGCAAGTGTCTGATCGGATTGGCGGTCATGATGCTGCAATCCTGCGACGTGGCCGACAACCTCCGTGATATGCTGTGCGGGAACTGGGAGAGCGTGGAGGGGAAGCCCGACGTGCTTATCTACAAGGAGGGCGAAGCCTACAAGGTGACGGTGTTCCGCCGGAGCGGTCTGCGCCGCAAGCTGAAACCGGAAACCTATCTCTTGCAGGAGGAGAACGGCAACCTGTTCATGAACACCGGCTTCCGCATCGACGTGTCCTACAACGAGGCCACGGACGTGCTGACCTTCTCGCCGGGCGGCGACTATGTGCGGGTGAAACCGCAGCCGGGACACCCGACAGAAGAATAACAACCACTAAAATCCAAAGTAACATGAGAACAAGAATAACAATGATTATCTGCCTGTGCCTGCTTTTCGCAGGCAGGGCAAGCGCACAGTGGGTCGTAAGCGATCCGGGCAATCTGGCGCAGGGTATCATCAATGCCTCCAAAAACATCATCCATACCTCCAAGACCGCCACGAACATGGTGAGCAACTTTCAGGAAACGGTGAAAATCTATCAGCAGGGCAAAAAGTATTACGATGCCCTCAAATCGGTGAACAATCTCGTCAAGGACGCCCGCAAGGTGCAGCAGACCATCCTGATGGTAGGCGACATCACCGACATTTATGTAAACAGTTTCCAAAGGATGCTCCGTGATGGAAATTTCAGACCAGAAGAGCTGTCGGCAATCGCTTTCGGTTACACGAAACTGCTGGAAGAGAGCAACGAAGTGTTGACGGAACTGAAGAATGTGGTGAACATCACCACGCTCTCCATGACCGACAAGGAGCGCATGGACGTGGTGGAACGCTGCTACTCCAAAATGAAGCGTTACCGCAACCTTGTGAGCTATTACACCAACAAGAACATCTCCGTGAGTTATCTGCGTGCGAAGAAAAAGAACGACCTCGACCGCATCATGGGGCTGTACGGGAACATGAACGAAAGATACTGGTAAGCCTATGGAGTTCGATAACCTTCATCAGATTTTACGCTCACTTTATGAGCAGATGATGCCGCTATGTGGGGACATGGCGGGTGTGGCGAAAGGCATCGCCGGGCTGGGTGCGCTGTTCTACGTCGCCTACCGGGTATGGCAGTCGCTGGCGAGAGCCGAACCGATAGACGTATTCCCGATGCTCCGCCCTTTTGCCATCGGTCTGTGCATCATGTTCTTCCCGACTGTGGTGCTGGGCACGATAAACAGCATCCTCTCACCCGTCGTACAGGGCACGGCAAAGATGCTGGAGGCGGAAACGCTGGACATGAACCGATACCGGGAGCAGAAGGACAAGCTGGAATACGAGGCGATGGTACGCAACCCCGAAACCGCCTACCTCGTGTCCAACGAGGAATTTGACAAGCAACTGGAGGAACTCGGCTGGTCGCCCTCCGACATGGTGACGATGGCGGGAATGTATATCGACCGGGGAATGTACAACATGAAGAAGAGCATCCGCGACTTCTTCCGCGAGATACTGGAACTGCTGTTCCAAGCCGCCGCCCTCGTGATAGACACCGTCCGCACCTTCTTCCTCGTGGTGCTGGCGATACTCGGTCCGATAGCCTTCGCCATATCGGTGTGGGACGGTTTCCAAAGCACGCTCACGCAGTGGATATGCCGCTACATACAGGTATATCTGTGGCTGCCGGTGTCGGACATGTTCAGCACCATACTGGCGAAGATACAGGTGCTGATGCTGCAAAGCGACATCGAGCGGATGCAGACAGACCCGAACTTCTCGCTGGATTCGAGCGACGGGGTGTACATCGTGTTCCTCTGCATCGGCATCATCGGCTACTTCACCATTCCCACCGTTGCCGGCTGGATTATCCAAGCCGGAGGCATGGGCGGTTACGGTCGCAACGTGAACCAGATGGCGGGACGTGCCGGAGGAATGGCGGGCAGTGTTGCCGGAGCTGCGACAGGCAATATGATGGGACGTGCCGGCAAATTGCTGAAATAACAATCATGTAGAATCATTGAAACAGAATTAAGAATGGAATTTAAGTCACTCAGAAACATCGAATCATCGTTCAGGCAGATACGCCTGTTCGGTATCGTCTTCCTTTCGCTGTGCGCCGTGGTGACGGTATGGAGCGTGTGGAGTTCCTACCGTTTCGCGGAGAAGCAACGGGAGAAAATCTATGTGCTGGACAACGGCAAGAGCCTGATGCTCGCCTTGTCGCAGGACTTGTCGCAGAACCGCCCGGCGGAGGCGCGGGAGCATGTGCGCCGCTTCCACGAGCTGTTCTTCACGCTGTCGCCCGAAAAGAGCGCAATTGAACACAACGTGAAACGTGCCTTGCTGCTGGCGGACAAGAGCGTGTACCACTATTATTCGGACTTCGCCGAGAAGGGGTACTACAACCGCATCATCGCCGGGAACATCAACCAAGTGCTGAAGGTGGACAGCGTGGTGTGCGACTTCAACGCCTATCCCTACCGTGCCGTGACCTACGCCACGCAGAAAATCATCCGGCAGAGCAACGTCACCGAGCGCAGCCTCGTGACCACCTGCCGCCTGCTGAACGCATCGCGGTCGGACGACAACCCCAATGGCTTCACCATCGAGGGCTTCACCATCATTGAGAACAAGGATTTACAGACAATCAAACGGTAACGGATTATGAAACGGAAAGTAAAAAGTATCAGAAAAACAATGTGGGGCGTGTACTGGAAGCTCCACGACAAACGGAAACAGCTGGTGGCAAGGCTCAAAGGGTATCTGGACGGCTTGCCGCCGGAAACACGCCGCCGCATCGTGCTGGGGATGCTCGCCGCCTTCACGGTGCTTGCCCTCTACACCTTCGGCAGAGCCATCTATGACATCGGCAGAAACGATGGCTCACGCATGGAAACGGGACACGCCGGACGGGTGGAACTGCCGACCCCGGCGGAAACAGACAATCACTTAACACCTTATTTATATGGAACAGACGAAGAATGAACCGATGAAAGAGAACAAAACCGCTCCCGACACGGGAAAGCCGAAAAAGGAGCGCGAACCGCTGACAGAGGCGCAACGGCTGAAACGGCAGAAGATGATCGTGTTGCCCGCTATGGTGCTGGTGTTCATCGGGGCGATGTGGCTGATATTCGCCCCGTCCTCCGGCAAGGAGCAACAGCCGGGAACGGACGGATACAACACCGAGATGCCCGACGCTGACAAGGCGAACAAGCAGATTATCGGCGACAAACTGAAAGCCTACGAGCATGGGGAGATGGAGGAGCGTCTGGAGAGCCGCAACCGTGCCATCGGGCAGCTGGGCGACATGTTCGACCGCGAGATAGCTGGAACGGAGGACGGGACGGACTTCGACCTCGCCAATCCGGGCGGCAAGGAGGAAAAGGCACAGCCTGCCACACCGCAGACTATCCAATCCTCCGCTGCCGCCTACCGTGACCTGAACGCCACCCTCGGCAACTTCTACGAACAGCCGAAGAACGACAATGCCGAGATGGATGAGCTGTTGGAGCGCATCGCCTCGCTGGAATCGGAACTGGAAAGCGAAAAAGGCAGGACTTCATCTATGGACGAACAGGTGGCACTTATGGAGAAGTCCTATGAGCTGGCGGCAAAGTACATGGGCGGTCAGAACGGAGGAAAGCCGGAACAGGCGGCAGAGCCTTCCACCGTGCAGAAGGGAAAGAAGAACACGGCGACACCCGTAAGGCAAGTGACCCGCCAAATCGTTTCCTCCCTTGCACAGCCCATGAGCAACGCGGAGTTTGTCGCCACCTTCTCGCAGGAACGCAACCGGGGGTTCAACACGGCTGTCGGCACTACAGAGGTATCGGACCGGAACACCATACCGGCGTGTGTGCATGGTGCGCATGGTGTGATGGACGGACAGACGGTAAGGTTGCGCCTGCTGGAGCCTATGGCGGTGGCGGGCAGGATTATCCCACGCAATGCAGTGGTGGTCGGCACGGGCAAGATACAGGGTGAGCGGCTCGACATCGAGGTCACCTCGCTGGAATACGATGGCACGATTATCCCGGTGGAGCTTGCGGTCTATGACACGGACGGACAGCCCGGTATCTTCATCCCAAACTCGATGGAGATGAACGCCGTCAGGGAGGTTGCCGCCAACATGGGCGGCTCATTGGGGAGCAGCATCAACATCTCCACCAATGCCGGGGCACAGCTCGCCTCCGATTTGGGCAAGGGGCTGATACAAGGCACGAGCCAGTACATCGCCAAGAAGATGCGCACCGTCAAGGTGCATCTGAAAGCCGGGTACAGGGTCATGCTCTATCAGGAAAAGGACTGAAAACAACAATCAATAAAAACCATTTACCACTAAAAAACCAAAAGTAATGAGAAAAGTAATCATCATGTTTGCCCTCGCTATGGGCATCGCAACTGCCAACGCGCAGGAGAATGTAACCGTTGAACAGAACAACGGAAGTAATGAACAGCCGACCTTGACGAAGGAGGTCTATCCGCAGAAGGAGGCGGACGGCGACCTGTATCACGGGCTGTCGCGCAAGCTGGCCTTCGACCGCATGATACCGCCGCACGGTCTGGAAGTGACCTACGACAAGACCGTCCACGTCATTTTTCCGGCGGAGGTGCGCTATGTCGATTTAGGCTCGCCCGACCTGATTGCCGGGAAAGCCGACGGAGCGGAGAACGTCATCCGTGTGAAGGCTACGGTACGGAATTTCCCCAACGAAACGAATATGTCCGTCATCACGGAAGACGGCAGTTTCTACACCTTCAACGTGAAGTACGCCGCCGAACCGCTGTTGCTCAACGTGGAGATGTGCGACTTCATCCATGACGGCAGCACGGTGAACCGCCCGAACAACGCGCAGGAAATCTATCTGAAAGAGCTGGGCAGCGAAAGCCCGATGCTGGTGCGCCTTATCATGAAGTCCATCCACAAGCAGAACAAGCGCGAGGTGAAGCATATCGGCTGCAAGCGTTTCGGCATCCAATACCAGTTGAAAGGCATCTACACGCACAACGGCTTGCTTTATTTCCACACGGAGATAAAGAACCAGAGCAACGTGCCTTTCGATGTGGACTACATCACATGGAAAATCGTGGACAAGAAGGTGGCGAAGCGTACCGCCGTGCAGGAGCAGATTATCCTGCCGCTCCGTGCGCAGAACTACGCCACCCTCGTGCCGGGCAAAAAGAGTGAGCGCACGGTCTTCACGATGGCGAAGTTCACCATCCCCGATGACAAGTGCCTCGTGGTGGAGCTGAACGAGAAGAACGGCGGCCGTCACCAGTCCTTCGTGATTGAGAACGAGGATTTGGTACGCGCGGGTACCATCAACGAACTTCAAGTACGCTGACTATGAGAAAGTACATCGCAATAATCATCGCGTCGCTTGCCCTTTTTACAGGGCAGGCGCACGCCCAGCGGTGTCTGCCGAAGATGCAGGGCATCGAGGTGAGGGCGGACATGGCGGACGGCTTCAATCCCGGCGGCAAGGACGGCGGGTACAGTTTCGGGGCGGCTCTCTCCACTTACACGAAGAAGGGGAACAAGTGGGTGTTCGGTGGCGAATACCTCCTGAAGAACAACCCCTACAAAGACACCAAGATACCCGTGGCGCAGTTCACGGCGGAGGGTGGCTATTACTTCAAGATACTGTCGGATGCACGAAAAATCGTGTTCGCCTATGCCGGGGCTTCGGCTCTTGCCGGATATGAATCGGTGAACTGGGGGAAGAAGGTGCTGCATGACGGTTCCACGCTGCACGACCGGGATGCCTTCATCTACGGCGGTGCGCTGACGCTCGATGTGGAGTGTTACGTGGCAGACCGTATCGCCCTGCTTGCCAATCTACGGGAGCGTTGCCTGTGGGGTGGCGACACGCGGAAGTTCCACACGCAGTTCGGGGTCGGCGTAAAGTTCATCATCAACTGACAAGGGCATGGAACGGACGGAGATAGACGCTATAAGACAGATACCGCTTGCGGATTTTCTCGCACGGTTGGGGCATGAGCCTGCCAGAAGGAGCGGTAACGAGCTGTGGTATATCGCCCCGTATAGGGGCGAGCGCACACCCTCTTTCCGTGTGAACGTGGCGAAACAGCTCTGGTATGACTTCGGCTTGGGCAAAGGCGGCGACATCTTCACGCTTGCCGGGGAGTTTCTGCAAAGCGGCGACTTTAGGACGCAGGCGAAGTTCATAGCGGAAACCGCCAATATGACGGTTGCCGAATGGGAAAAGCCCGTCTATTTCCCCAAGCCGATTGAACCCGTCTTTGAGGATGTGGAGGTCGCTCCGCTGTTTCGCTCACCGCTGACGGAGTATTTGGCGGAACGGTGCATACCTTACGCTGTCGCATCCCGCCACTGCTGCCGTCTGAACTACGGTGTGCGTGGGAAACGGTATTTTGCCGTCGGTTTCCCAAACTTGGTAGGTGGCTTTGAAATCCGGAGCCGCTATTTCAAGGGTTGCATACCTCCGAAGTCTGTATCACTGGTAAAGGCGAATGACATCCCGGCTGACGAGTACCTCGTGTTCGAGGGCTTCATGGACTTTCTCTCCGCTGTGACGCTTGGCGTAACCGGTAACGCTGACTGCCTTGTGCTGAACTCTGTCGCCAACGTGGAGAAGGCGACGGGGATGCTGGAGGGCTACGGGCGCATCGGCTGTTTCCTCGACCGTGACGAAGCCGGACGGCGAACGCTTGCCGCACTCACCAAGCGATATGGGGAGCGTGTCACCGACCGTTCCTCCCTCTATGACGGTTGCAAGGACTTGAACGAGTACCTGCAACTGACAACGAAAAAACAGAAAAACAACCATCTAAAAATCGAAAAATAATGAACATACAGAACAACAGAAACAAGAGAACAAACATCTTCAAGGCGGTGGCGTTATGCCTGATAGCCGCCGTGTCATTCACCTTCGTGTCGTGCGACGACGACATGGACATTCAACAGTCCTATCCCTTCACGGTGGAGGTCATGCCCGTGCCGAACAAGGTGACGAAGGGGCAGACGGTGGAAATCCGCTGTGAACTGAAAAAGGAGGGCGACTTCGCTAACACGCTTTACACCATCCGCTATTTCCAGTTTGAGGGGGAAGGAAAGTTGAAAATGGATAACGGCATCACCTTCCTGCCCAACGACCGCTACCTGCTGGAGAACGGGAAGTTCCGTCTGTACTATACGGCGGAGGGTGACGAGGCGCATAACTTCATCGTGGTGGTGGAGGACAACTTCGGCAACTCCTTCGAGCTGGAATTTGACTTCAACAACCGGAATGTAAAGGATGACGGCTTGACCATCGTTCCCATCAGCAACTTCAGACCCTTGTTGAAATGATGCGTGTATTCATGACAATGCTCTGTTCGCTTCTGGCGGTCTGTTCCGTGTCAGCACGGATCAGCCGCCAAGAGGGAACGGACGGGCAGATGGCAATCTACCGGCTGCCACTTTTCGAGCGGGCGGTGCGCTGCACGAAGTATTTTGAGGGCTGGCATTTGGAAAAGCACTACCCATACGTGGGTTGGGGGCACAAAATTTTGCCGGGCGAAAGGTATTCTGCACGCACCATGACGAAGCGGCAGGCGGACGTGCTTCTGCGGAAAGACTTGCGGAAGTTCTGCATGATGTTCCGGCAGTTCGGAAAGGACAGTCTTTTACTTGCCACGCTTGCCTACAATGTCGGACCATACCGGCTTTGGGGGAGCGGAAAGATACCCAAAAGCTCGCTGATCCGAAAGCTGGAGGCGGGCGACAGGAACATCTACCGGGAGTATATCGCCTTCTGCAACTACAAGGGAAAACGCCACGCCATGCTGCTCAAACGGAGAAAGGCGGAGTTTGCGCTGCTGTATGTACCATAAAAGGAAGTGTGCATAAAAAATCATCCCTGCTACGGAAATGTGGTGGGGATGATAATTTCATTATGAAGCTGTCATATATATTTCCGAATAACTATATTTTCTGAAATCTTTTTGTATGACATATGTAGGGTCTGGAATAAGCCCAACTAAATTTCTTAGTCTGCTTATTAGTTGCTAATTTTGCAATACTGTAAAAATTAGGACGTTTATAACTATATGGCAATAATTAATGATAAATTTAAGCGAGCAAGATTGGACCAAAGTCCATATCTGTTTCATTTCATAAATGGACGTGACCATTCTCCTTGTGATACGTTACAAAAGATTTTAGAGGAAAAACAATTGATTAGCGATAAGGGATATATTTGTTTTTCGGCATCTCCCATAACAGCGATTAAACGTTTCTTTGAAGTAAAAACCAAAAGCACCGGACAACCTATGTATTTACCATGGGGATTAGGATTTTCAAGAGATATATTAGTTCGTGATTTTGGGGCAAGAAATGTTATTTATACGGATGGTAATGAAGATATACCAGAACACTTAAAGTGGAGAACTGATATATTAAATGTGGACTCTTATGATTTTGAATATCTACGAGAGTGGAGAATCAAAGGAAAAACATTTAATTTTTCTAATTTTCCTCAAGGAGAGATTATTGTTATTGCTCCCGATATAAACTCGTTAAACCATTTGGTCGTAAAGTTTGATATGAAGTTTACACCGTATGTAAACTATTATACTGGCGATATTGAAGAAGATTGGAGTGAAGAATTTGTAAGGGAATGGAAAGGTATCTCGGTAGATAAATTAGGAGTTGATAATTTATTAGATGATTTTGCTGTATCAGGTGCTACTATTTCACAAGAAATAGGTGAAGATATGGTGAAAAAACTAATATCTGAAACTCCTTGGAATTTACTAACAAAAAAATAATATTATCATAGATTAAAACTTGTTTTTTTGTGAATGGCATCGCAGATTGGACAGAGGTTTCTTTGCTACTTTCTTTGTCCGCCATCATGCTCACCGAAAGAAAGTAGGGCGGCTCTCGCCGCCGCCACTCAAAAGCGTGTGTAAAGTCCCGTCACCATCGTGAACATTTCTTCCAGCATATCAAAATAGATGCCCTCGTGTACGGCAATGTCCTTTTCCTTGCACTCGAAAGTCTTTTTGCTGAATGTCCTGCGGTAGAACCGCATATTGTAGAGGTCTGCCCCCGCATCATAGATGATGTCAAGGCGGTTGGCACTTGTCTTGTTCCGTGTAAGGCTCATCCGTAAGCCGTTGCCCATGTCGATGAAATCACGGCTGCCCGTCATGGCGGTAAATCTTCTTCCGCCTATCTGCTGTAATATCGTCTTGGCTATCATATCCGTTGTTTTTAGGGTTTTAAGTGTTGGCGGTGCGGACACCGCCAACTCGTTCAAAATTCTCGCATCTCGGCAATGGGTGTCTGCCGTTGCAGCCACTCCATATTATACTCGCTCGTGATGACTGCCGTATGGCTGTCGGTGGCGGTGAAACGTGTGCTTTCGTAATCATCTATCCACCCTTTGAGGGTGTCCGTTCCCCACGCTTGGGCATCGTCAAAGATACCGTCCAATGTCGTGATAGGTTCGCTGAATTTGACTATCAGCGTTTGATAGGTCGTGTTCATCGGTTGCCCTCCTTTCCCTGCTTTGCGTTCAGCCACTTGTTCCTTGCGGTTCGGCACTCGTCCAATGTGGGTTTGACACAAGCGAACAGTTCTCCGTCCGTATGGCGGTAGTCGTACTGCACAAGTGTCCGCCTGCGTCTGCCGATACCCGATTGGAAACGCTCATATTTCTCCGTACCTGCTTCCGTACAGGTGCTTACTCCGTTGATGGTCATTCGTGTTGCCATAATGTTGCTTTTTATATGATTAAAAATGTACTGACAGAACTCTGTTCTTCATCACCATTTCGGGGTTGCTCGTGTAGCGTTGATGCAGGTAGAAATGGTGTTAGCTACATGTGAGCCGAAGCCGTAAAGGAAAAACTTGTCAAGTTCGTGCTTCTCGGCAAACTCCTTCACACTTTTTCTCAATCCCTCCTCACTCGTTGTGAGAGTGAGGAGGTTTACAAATTCAATGAACATCGTGGGGATTGCATCATCCCACACACAAATCATACTTTCAATTCTTACTTCCATATCAATGTTGTTTTAGGGTTTATGCTATGCCACTTTCATCCGCTCACGGATAAGGTTGGCGTTCTTGTTCACAATGTCTATGATACGTTCGTGGTATTCGGTGTCTTGGTTGTACTTGCCGTGGCACTGCACCACCTTGAGTGTCCGCAAATCCACCTCTACGGTTTCAATTATCTCACCGCCAATCCTTGCCGAGAGTATGAGGGTGTCGGCTTTCTTGTAGTATTCACTGCCGAACACGCAGATGTTCTGTGCCTTGCCCTCGCTGTAATACTCGTCTATGCTTTCAAGCACCTTGATGATTATTTCCTCGTCCGTGATTACCAATCCGAAGAATTTGGATTTGTTGGCGATGAAATCTTCCGCATCTTTTTCCCTTTGCAGTTGCCGCTGTTGCTCACGCTCACGCCTTTCAATCTCCCAGCGGCGGCGTTGCTCGGCTCGTTCCTTCTCGTGTATGGTTTCAATCTTTCGGGTTGCGTTGTCGTGTGCCGCCATGAAATCTTCGGGGCAGATGTTCTTCGGGTTGCGGAGGTCTTGACCGAGTTTGTTGAGCATACGCAGATAGTCGCACCACATGGAGAAGTTGTCTATCCGATACTTGTGACGCTTGGCAATCAGATATGATGTCCAGCATTCATCGGCAGTACGGGCATTGAAAAGAAAGTGTTTCATAACCTCAATCTCACCGCCTTTCATAAGGGTTTCAATTCTTGGGTCTGAAAGCAAGGCTTTGAAAAGACGCACGGGGGAAATGCCGTGGAAATCGCCCTTGAAGCCATTGCGTCTGAGTTGGGGTAATACCCTCATCTTGGGATATGCACAGCTTCTTGCCACAACATCATCGTATAGGCTGTTGTGCGGTCTTATCTCCATCGCGCTGCACAATGCCCATACATCGCAGTAATAGAATGTGAAGCCACGGAGCAACGCCATGTCTGTAACCTTACCGTCGGGTGAAATCCAACGCTGCACAACCTCGTGGCAGTAGAAGTGCATCGGCTCGCCTTTCCTGCTCTCGCATCTGACCTGCATCACACGGATTACCTGATAGCCTTTGCAGGTGGTTATCACGCTGAAATACTGCGTTTCCTTGTAGATACGTTTGCGTGTGTCCTGCACTTTGAGTTTGGCATGGCATTGGGGGCAGGTGCAGCCTTCAAGGGTGTCGCACAGTGCGCTGTCGCTGTGCCACTCGTGACCGCAGTCGGAGCAGGTAATGTTCCCTTTCTTGGTGCGGTAGCCGATATGTTCAACGCAGTGGCGGTATGCCCATTCAATTTGTGTCGTTGATATGGGGCGGAGGTTGGCTGAAAGTCTTGCCACCTCTTTCTGTATCTTGGTCTTCGGTTTCATAAGCCTAAATCAAATAATGAGGGTTGGGGGTGGTTTTCTTTTCTCGCTGACGGTCTGTTGCGGTTCTGCAACTTGCGGAGTTCCTCCTCTTGGTATCTGCGGACTGCATTCTGACGTGCCTCCGCCTTTTCCTCTTCTGTGAGTTCCACAACATGGTTCACCACCACTTGGCACGCCATAGGTTTGCCCACCTCTATCTCGTTTTCCTCATAGTAGTGGATGGCTTGCCCAAATATCTCTCCGTCCGTGAAGCCGCTGCAACCGCTTTTCTGCACATAGTTCAGAATGTGGGTCACGCACTCGTCTATGTTTTTGGCAGGGTTGCGGTACTTCTTCGCAAAGAGCGTATCTTCCTCAGCCCGCTGTTCCAGATACATTTGTATCGTTCTTTTGAAATGGTCTGTTCCTTTCATATCGCTGTCGTTTTTAGATTGTCTGTTTAAGTATCTCTCTCCAATAGGTCGGCTCTACCTCGCTAAGAAGGAAGTCCATGAAGTCCCTCCGTGCGTCCTTGTTCAGTTCGTGGTACAATCTTCGGAAAGTGCTAAAATTGCCGTTGATGTACGTTTCCACCATATACACGAAGATGTTGTCCACCTCGTAATATCTGCACTGCTGCGCTACCGTCTTGCTGTTTCTCTTTGCCATGTCGGTAAGGGTTAAAGGGTTAATAACCAAAGGATGAAGCCGAAGTAGGCAATGGTGGAAAGGATAGCCACGATTACACCTATCGCCACTCGGAACACTCCGTTTACAATCTCTCTGATGATGCCCCAAAGGATGCCGAACACCCCGAAGGCGGTGCGCATCATCAAGCCGCATATCGCCAACCCGATGTATTGCGCCACTTGTCTGAAATTTGCCGTTGCTGTCATATCTTCGCTGTTTTTGATTTTTTTGTTTTTTATGCGGATTCAAGAGCTGAGGGAGTTGAGTTTCAAACTATCTTATCTGCTTCTCGTTTATCCGACATTTTTTTTAATGCGTCTTTCTGTCGCATCGGTCGTTTTCGTTTCGGGTGCTTGAAAAGGTAGGGATTAGGGAATACAAGGTTTTCCGGTCAAAATACTACCCGCAGGGCTGGAGATTTTTACCGAAAACAGGAGGCTTGACCTTGCTTTCCCGTCCTATCCCGGAATTACCTTTGCGCCCAGAACGAAAATGACTGACTGATGCGGCTCACTGAAAGGCGCAAAATGGAGGTAAACGAAAACAGAGGCAGATTGGGTAGAAAAAACTTCAGGGGAAAATCCGTAAAAAGAGGAAACCGTCTGAAACCCCGTAAAAGCACCTCTTGGCATAGGCGCAAAAAGAAAGAGGCACAGCATCATCAGTCTAAACATCGTTTAGGCGTGAGGCTGTGCCTTTTTCTCCGGCTATGCGGTAGTCGGCACACGTTTGCTCAAACCCGTTTTGGGCAATGGTGTTCCGACGGACAAAACCGCTTTTACGGAAAAATCTTATGAATGAGGGGATAAAAAAATCCGGGAGTTTATATCAAAATCTCGGATTAAATAGCTACTTTTGCATACGAAGAGTTCTTTGAAGGTTACGCAACGCGCAGAAGGATAATGCAGTAGATAACTAACTAAATCGTAACCTATTACTATCAAGAGTAATTAGCCTACGCTCATTTCCAATAAATTACACTCTTTTCGTAACTTCTTTCTGCAAAGATACCCCTTTTCCACTTATTTCAGACATTCAAATCCTTTCTTTTTATAAAAAAACGGGAGTTGGGCGATATTTTTTCGGCAATGCTCTTTCTTAATAAATATATTTGCTTAACTTTGCTCGGATTTTTTGAAATTTCGAAAAAACATATTTTATATATCTAGATGAACGTAATTAAGAAGACCGTCGAGTTGCCTGATGGAAGAACCATCAGCATCGAAACCGGGAAATTGGCGAAACAAGCCGATGGAGCTGTGATGCTCACTATGGGTAATACTATGCTCTTGGCCACTGTTTGCGCCGCAAAAGATGCCGTTCCCGGAACAGATTTTATGCCTTTACAGGTAGAGTACAGAGAGAAGTTTTCAGCAGCCGGACGCTTTCCGGGAGGTTTTACCAAGAGAGAGGGTAAAGCTTCGGATTATGAAATCCTGACTTGTCGTTTGGTGGACCGCGCCCTGCGTCCTTTGTTCCCAAGCGATTTCCACGCTGAAGTTTATGTTAATGTGATCCTTTACTCTGCTGACGGAGTAGACATGCCGGACGCTTTGGCCGGTTTTGCCGCTTCTTCAGCTTTGGCGGTATCTGACATTCCTTTTGACGGCCCGATTTCTGAAGTTCGTGTGGCTCGTATCAACGGTGAGTATGTAGTGAACCCTACCTTCGAGCAGTTGGAAAGCGCCGATATGGATATCATGGTTGGAGCCACAGAAGAGAATATCATGATGGTTGAGGGTGAAATGAAGGAAGTATCCGAGCAGGATCTGCTTCAGGCCCTGAAGGTGGCTCACGAGGCCATCAAGCCAATGTGTCAGTTGCAGAAGGAATTGGCCAAGGAATTGGGCAAGGATGTGAAGCGCGAATACTGTCACGAGGTGAACGACGACGAGTTGCGTGCCGAGTGTGTTAAGGCTTGCTACGACAAGGCTTATGCCATCGCTCAGGAAGGTAACCGCGACAAGCACGCCCGCGAGGACGCTTTCATGCAGATCCGCGAGGACTTCAAGCTGGCTTATACCGAGGCACATCCTGAACTGACCGAGGATGAACTGGCAGAGAAGAGTGCCTTGATTGACAGATACTATCACGATGTGGAGCGCGATGCCATGCGTCGTTGCGTGCTCGATGAGGGCAAGCGTCTGGACGGCCGTGCCACCACAGATATCCGTCCGATCTGGTGCGAGGTGAGTCCGCTGCCTGGACCTCACGGATCATCAATCTTTACCCGTGGTGAAACTCAGTCATTGTCTACCTGTACTCTGGGTACCAAGCTCGATGAGAAGATTGTAGACGACGTGCTGGATCAGAGCAAGATGCGCTTCCTGCTGCACTACAACTTCCCGCCGTTCTCAACAGGCGAGGCTAAGGCACAGCGTGGCGTTGGCCGTCGTGAAATCGGTCACGGTCACTTGGCATGGAGAGGTCTGAAGGGACAGATCCCGGCCGACTATCCTTATACTATCCGTGTAGTTTCAGATATTCTGGAGTCTAACGGTTCTTCTTCTATGGCTACTGTATGTGCCGGTACTCTGGCTCTGATGGATGCCGGTGTACCTATCAAGAATCCGGTGAGCGGTATTGCGATGGGTCTGATCAAGAATCCGGGCGAAGACAAGTATGCTGTGTTGTCTGATATCTTGGGCGACGAGGATCACCTGGGTGATATGGACTTCAAGACTACCGGTACTGTAAACGGTTTGACTGCCACTCAGATGGATATCAAGTGCGACGGTTTGAGCTATGAGATTCTGGAGAAGGCTTTGATGCAGGCTAAGGCCGGACGCGAGCATATTCTGGGCAAGATGATGGAGTGCATGTCTGAGCCTCGTGCAGAGTTGAAGCCACACGTACCACGTATCGAGCAGATCACGATACCTAAGGAATTTATCGGTGCTGTGATCGGTCCTGGCGGTAAGATTATCCAGGGCATGCAGGAAGAAACCGGAGCTACCATCACTATCGAAGAAGTTGACGGTGTAGGTAAGGTTCAGGTGAGCGGTGCCAACAAGGATGTGATCGACGCTGCTATGGCTAAGATCAAGGCTATTGTTGCTATTCCGGAAGTTGGTGAGGTGTACGAAGGAACTGTACGCAGCGTCATGCCTTACGGTGCTTTCGTGGAGTTCATGCCGGGTAAGGATGGACTGTTGCACATCTCAGAAATCGACTGGAAGCGTCTGGAAACCGTTGAGGAGTCTGGATTGAGAGAAGGCGACAAGGTGAAGGTGAAGTTGATGGAAATCGATCCTAAGACCGGTAAGTTCAAGCTTTCTCGCCGCGTATTGATGGAGAAGCCTGCTGACTTTGTAGAGCGTCCAATCCGTCGTGAGCGTCCGGAGCGCAAGCGTCGTCCGGAAGGCGGTGCCAAGGGAGAATAATTTATTCTGACCATATAAAATGAAAGAGATTCGGAAAATTGCTTCCGAATCTCTTTTTTTTATGCCCGTATGGCTTTTGACATTTTGACAAATTGTATTTTCTGTTTGTTGAGAAGGCTTGCTTTTCAGGGTAAAGAGTGAAGTGTGCTGCAAAAAACGATTCTCAAGCGGCATTTTTAGGTGTAAGGTGCTTTTTGTCAGTTTATTGTCTGTCTTTTCTTCTTCTCTTTCGGAGTTTATTCTGTGTTTTTTCAGCTTAAAAAATACGGTTAGGGGCACTTCCTTTTCGGTTACTGTGGCAGTTTGGGGGAGTTGCCGTGTTGTTTTTCGGGATTTTCCATGATGTTTTTAATAAGTTACTAGGGTGACTTTAAAAGGTGATGCTGATGTTTTTCTGCATAAATGCTGTATATATGCCGTATAAAGGCCGTTTGTGCCGGTATAAATATACACCTTTTTCTCCCGATGAAAGAAATTGTGGCTTGATTCAGTTATTATAAGATGCGTTTGGGAGTGCAGAAAGAAAGGAAAGATATTTGTAGCCCGACATTTTGTATGGGGCGGACACTTGTTTTTTATGGAAAACAAAAAAGCCTCCCGAAAAATCGGAAGGCTTTTGCGCTTCAGGATGGGCTTGAACCAACGACCCCCTGATTAACAGTCAGGTGCTCTAACCAACTGAGCTACTG
Organism: Bacteroides sp. OF04-15BH; assembly: GCF_003477995.1. Classification (GTDB taxonomy): domain Bacteria; phylum Bacteroidota; class Bacteroidia; order Bacteroidales; family Bacteroidaceae; genus Paraprevotella. The sequence continues at coordinate 50,989 of NZ_QUEM01000012.1, read as the reverse complement.
AAGCAGATTTGCTATTGTTTTTCTCAATTGCGATGCAAAGATAGACATTATTCCGGTATCCTCCAAATAAAATCCCACTTTTTTTATTTCTTCATCAAAAAAAACTTGCTTTTTCCGGTTTTTCGGGGCAAGAAGATGCATTTCTGATAAGGATTTTCGGGGTGATGCACCGGAATGCAGGGTGCTTTCAGATGCCCTGGGAGAGAGGAAACAAAAAAGCCTCCCGAAAAATCGGAAGGCTATGCGCTTCAGGATGGGCTTGAACCAACGACCCCCTGATTAACAGTCAGGTGCTCTAACCAACTGAGCTACTGAAGCAGTTTTTGCTATTGTTTTTCTCAATTGCGATGCAAAAGTAGTAGTTTATTTTGAAATATGCAATATCTTTGCAGAAAAATTTCAGGAAAATGACAAAAATAATAGGAATAGGTAATGCTTTGCTAGATATTATTGTGCCGATCGGTTCCGATGAGGTGCTTCGCCGGGCCGGTTTGCCCAAGGGGAGTATGCAGCTGATTGACAATGAAACGCGCTTGCGTCTGCAAGAGATGCTTTCGGGTTTTTCATCTGCTGAGGCTGCCGGCGGGTCGGCTTCGAACGCCATGCAGGCTCTGGCTCATTTGGGCGGACAGGCCGGTTTTGTGGGAGCCGTAGGTCCGGATCGTTATGGAGAAATCTTCCGCAAATGCTGCGGAGAAGCCGGACTGGAGGTGCGGCTCATGCAGATGGATGAGGCTACCGGTATCGCCACAACATTGGTGTCGGCCGACGGAGAGCGCACGTTCGGTACTTATTTGGGGGCTGCCTCTCTGATGGCTCCCGAGTATATCACGGAGCGTACGTTTGCCGGTTACGACTATCTGTTTGTCGAAGGTTATCTGGTGCAGGAATACGATCTGATGGAGGCGGTGATGCAGCAGGCCCGTCAGGCCGGACTGAAAATCATTCTCGACCTGGCCAGCTATAATGTGGTGTGCGATCATTATGACTTTTTCCGCCATCTGGTGAGCGATTATGTGGATATTGTCTTTGCCAACGAAGAGGAGTGCGCTGCCTTTACGCTCGTGTCCGACCCGTATGAAGGGCTGGATGCCCTGTCGGAGCATTGCGCGCTGGCCATTGTGAAGCTCGGTTCGCGCGGAGCCATAGCGCGCTATCACGGCGGCGATGTGTTCTTTGCCGATGCGCTGCCCGGCTGTACGGTGACCGACACCACCGGAGCCGGTGACTATTTTGCCGGAGGATTTCTGTATGCCATGAGCCGTGGAGCGGATCTGACCAAGTGTCTGCAGGCCGGTTCCTTGCTGGGCGGCACGGTAATCGGTCATCTGGGGGCTTCGCTGCCGGAGGAGAAATGGCATGAAATTAGGTTAAAAATGAAAGATATATTAAACGGGCGATTTTGAATTGCTTAACTTTGCAGTTATGAAAAAATTTGTACTGATCCTTAGCGTGCTGCTGGCAGGAGCCGGCAGTGTCTTTGCTCAGAAGAGCAAGAACCATAATTTTGAGATAAACCGCAATCTGGAGATTTTCAGCGACATCTACCGTCAGCTGGATATGTATTATGTGGACACTCTGGATGCCGATACCGTGATTGGCTGGGCCATTCAGTCTATGCTGAAGCAGGTGGACCCCTTTACGGTGTACTATTCCGAGGATAACATGGACGAGTTCAAGACCATGACCACCGGAAAATATGCCGGTATCGGTGCTGTGGTGCGCTATATCAAGAAAGAAGATCGTGTGGCTATCAATGAGCCTTATGAGGGAACACCCGCCCAGAAGGCCGGCGTGAAGGCCGGTGATGTGATTCTGTCAATTGACGGAGTGGATATTAAGGGAATGCCGGTGGATAAGGTGACTACGATGCTGAAGGGAACTCCCGGTTCCAGCTTCGTGCTCAAGGTGCGCCGTTATGGAGTAAAGGAACCGCTGTCGTTCAAGATTGTGCGCGAAAATATCCAGCTGCCTTCGGTTCCTTATTATACCTTGCTTCCCGGCAACGTGGGCTATATCATCCTTACGGGCTTTACCGACGGTTGTTCTAAAGATGTGCGCCGCGCGCTGGTCAGCCTGAAGGAGCAGGGCGCCCGTTCGCTGGTGCTCGATTTGCGCGGCAACGGTGGCGGACTGTTGAGCGAAGCCGTGGAAATCGTGAACTTCTTTGTTCCGAAAAACAAAAAGGTGGTTTATACCAAAGGTAAGGTGCAGTCGGCCAATACGGAATATTTCACCCGTAAGGAACCGCTGGATACCGTGATGCCGATGGCTGTGCTGGTGGACCGCTGGTCGGCTTCCGCTTCGGAAATCGTATCGGGTAGCCTGCAGGATTTTGACCGTGCGCTGATTGTCGGTACCCGTACTTATGGCAAGGGACTGGTGCAGGCACCACGCGAAGTGCCTTACAACGGCAGTCTGAAGGTGACTACCAGCCGCTATTACATTCCGAGCGGACGTTGTATCCAGGCCTACGACTACCGTCATCTGAACGAAGACGGTTCGGTAGGTACCGTACCCGACAGTCTGACCCGTGTGTTCCATACCGAAGCCGGACGCGAGGTGCGCGACGGCGGTGGTATTACGCCCGATGTGATCGTGAAGCCCGATATATTGCCTTCAATGGTTGTGGAGCTGGCCGTGAACGATGTAGTGGCCGAATTCGGAAATTGGTTTGTTGCGCAGCACGAAACCATTGCCCCGGCCGGCAGCTTTGATGTGAGCGATCAGGATTATGCCAAGTTTGTGGAAATGGTCAAGGAGAGCGGCTTTACCTACAACAAGCGCGGACGCGAGCTGCTGAAGTTGCTGACCAAGTCGGCCGAGACCGAAGGATATTCTGATGAGGCCCGCGGCGCATTGAACCAGTTGGACTCTATCTTCAAAGGCAACCTGGAAGCCGATATGGAGCGCAACAAAAAAGAAATCAAGATGCTGCTGAATGACGAGATTGTGCGCCGTTATTATTATCAGAAGGGCGGCGCGGAACTTCAGGTGCGCGACGACAAGGAACTGAAGGAGGCCTGCAAACTGCTGGCCGACGAGAAGGCTTATAAGGAAAAACTGCATATAACAGACTGATCATGAAACACGCTAAATTAAATCATAACAAACAGTTCATGTTTGGCATCATGGCCATGGCATTGGTCGTGATCGGAGTGGTGATCCTGTTCTGGATGTGGTGCTTCCCGCAGGGCACCCCCGATAAACCGGAGTCCAAACGCTATGAAGTCCAACTGCTGGGCTTTCGGGGCGACAGCCTGCAAGTGTCGCTCGACGACCAGATTCTGTTCGACGGCACCGTGGATGGGGATACCTGCATTCTGGGTTCCGATTATCCGGAAAAACAGGCCGTGCTGATGGTGGGCAGTTTCCGCCGCGACGAGCTGGTGACCTTTGAGGTTTCCGACAGCGATTCGCCGATAACGGTCTGCCGGGAAAACGACGAGATAAAAATGAAGAAAAAGTAAGTTTCCGTTCCCGCAAAATGAAAAAATATACATAAATCTTTGCGGACTGACGGAAAACTTGTATCTTTGCAAAGTAGGATGAAGTGAGGGGCTGATCAAGTTCCTCACTTTGTTTTTTTAATTGTATTTCAGATCAGATGATAGAAAAGAACATTGTAAGACAAATCGTTGAAGAATGGTTGCAGGACAAGGACTACTTTCTGGTAGATGTGTCCGTGAGTAATGACAATCGTATTGTAGTGGAGATTGATCATGCCGAAGGCGTGTGGATCGAAGACTGTGTGGAACTGAGCCGCTTTATCGAAAGTAAACTGGACCGCGAGAAGGAAGACTTCGAGCTGGAAGTGGGCAGCGCAGGCATCGGTCAGCCGTTTAAGGTGCATCAGCAGTATGTGAACCATTTGGGAAAGGATGTGGAGGTGCTCACACTCGACGGAAAGAAATACCAGGGTGAACTGCACGAAGTGAACGACGACACCTTTTCTATCCTCCGTCAGGTAAAGAAAAAGGAGGAAGGCAGCAAGCGTCCGCGTCTGGTGGACGAATTGGTGACTTTCAGTTACGATGAAATAAAATACACTAAATATTTAATCAGCTTCAAGTAAACAGTTATGGCAAAGAAAGAAGAAACCGTAAGTTTGATCGATACATTCTCTGAATTTAAAGAAACCAAAAACATAGACCGTGCTACGCTGGTGAGCGTGCTCGAGGACAGCTTCCGCAGCGTGATTGCCAAGATGTTCGGCAGCGATGAAAACTACGACGTAATCGTGAATCCGGATAAGGGCGACTTCGAGATCTACCGCAACCGTGTGGTGGTAGCCGACGGTGAGGTGAACGATTCTAACCGCGAGATTGCGCTGACCGATGCACAGAAGATTGCACGCGACTGCGAAATCGGCGAAGAGGTGAGTGAGAGTGTAGACTTTGCACGTGACTTCGGACGCCGTGCCATCCTGACCCTGCGCCAGACTCTGGCCAGCAAGCTTCTGGAACTGGAACACGACAGTCTGTATAACAAATACAAGGACAAGGTGGGTCGTGTCGTAAGTGCTGAAGTATATCAGGTATGGAAAAAGGAAATGCTTCTGGTTGACGACGAAGGAAACGAACTGTTGCTTCCGAAAACAGAGCAGATTCCGGGAGACTTCTACCGCAAGGGCGAGGCTGCACGTGCCGTAGTGCTCCGTGTGGACAATACGAACAATAACCCGAAGATCATCCTGAGCCGTACTTCACCCGTGTTCCTGCAGCGTTTGCTCGAGGCTGAAGTACCGGAAATTCACGACGGTCAGATTGTCATCAAGAAAATTGCCCGTATCCCGGGAGAGCGCGCCAAGGTGGCTGTAGAAAGCTTCGACGAGCGCATCGATCCGGTAGGAGCCTGTGTGGGTGTAAAGGGTAGCCGTGTGCACGGTATCGTACGCGAACTGCGCAACGAGAATATTGACGTGATTAATTATACGGCCAACACCTCCCTGTTCATTACCCGTGCTCTGAGCCCGGCGCGTGTGAACAGCATCCGTCTGAACGAAGAGGAGCGCAAGGCTGAGGTTTACCTCGATCCGGATCAGGTGTCTCTGGCTATCGGTAAGAATGGTCTGAACATCAAGCTGGCAAGTATCCTGACGGAATATACCATTGACGTGTTCCGCGAAATCAACAAAGAGGAGTCAGATGATGTATATCTCGATGAGTTCTCCAACGCCATCGACCCGTGGATTATCGAGGAATTGAAGAAGATCGGTATGGTTACCGCAAAGGATGTGCTGGGCACTCCGCGCGAAACACTCATTAACCGCGCCGATCTGGAAGAGGAGACCGTAGACGAAGTATTAAGAATTTTAAGAGAAGAATTTGAGGAGTAATATATGGGGATAAGACTGAATAAAGTAACTAAGGAATGCAATGTGGGACTGCAGACGGCTGTGGAGTTCCTGCAGAAAAAAGGGTTTACCGACATTGAGGCGAATCCGAACACCAAAATCTCGGAAGAACAGTACGAAATGCTCGTGGCGGCTTTCAAAACCGATCAGGGACTCCGTAAGGATGCCGAACTGATCAGCCGTCAGCGTCAGAATAAAGAAAAGAAAGAAACCATTTCGATTGCCGAAGAAGAGGTGACACCCGCACAGCCGGCCGCTGCCGCTCCCAAAGGACCGAAAGTGGTGGGACACATCGATCTGGATGCTCTGAACCGCCCGGCCAGAAAGGCAACCGAAGCACCGAAAGCTGAAAACGCACATGAGGAGAACACAACTCCGGAAACTCCCGAAGTAATTAAAGAAGAAATGACAAATAAACCTACCGAATCAGAAAAGACTATTGGCACAGAAGAAAATGGTGTGTTCCGCTTGAATACACCGGCTGGAGGTGCACCACAGCTCAAGGTAAAGGGACATATTGACCTTTCGGCACTGAATCAGTCTACCAGACCTAAGAAGAAATCCAAGGACGAACGCCGCAAGGAGCGTGAGGAAAAGAATCGCCAGCATCAGGAGATGAAAGGACGCCAGAATGGCGCCGGCGAACGTGGAAACGCACAGCAGGGCGGCGAGAAGAAAAAGCGTGTACGCGTGGGTAAAGAGCGCGTGGACGTGAATGCCGTGAGCGGACAGAACAACGGCACACCGGGCAAGAAGAACGGTGCGGCTCAGGGTGCGGCTGCTCAGGCAAATGCCAAGCATAACAAGAAGAAAAACCAGCAGCCGGCAGTGAAGGCTGAGGTTACGGAAGAAGATGTTGCAAAACAGGTGAAGGAAACACTGGCACGCCTTACCAGCAAGAATAAGGTGAACAAGGGTGCCAAGTACCGTAAGGAGAAACGCGAGAACGCCCGCGCCAACATGGAGGAGCAGATGGAAGAACGCGAAGCAGAAAGCAAGATTCTGAAACTTACGGAGTTCGTAACCGCCAACGAGCTGGCATCTATGATGGATGTGCCTGTAACTCAGGTTATCGGTACCTGCATGAGCTTGGGTATCATGGTATCTATCAACCAGCGTCTGGATGCTGAAACCATTAATATTGTGGCCGAAGAGTTCGGTTTCAAGACTGAATATGTCAGCGCCGAAGTGTCTGAAGCTGTAAACGAAGAGGAGGACGATGAGGAAGATCTCGTTCCGCGCGCTCCGATTGTGACCGTGATGGGTCACGTAGACCACGGTAAGACTTCGCTTTTGGACTATATCCGCAAGACAAACGTGATTGCCGGTGAGGCCGGAGGTATCACTCAGCACATCGGTGCCTACAACGTGACTCTCGAGGACGGACGTCATATCACCTTCCTCGATACTCCGGGACATGAGGCATTTACCGCCATGCGTGCCCGTGGTGCACAGGTAACGGATATCGCCATCATCATTATCGCTGCCGATGACGACATCATGCCGCAGACAAAAGAAGCAATCAATCACGCTATGGCAGCTAATGTGCCTATCGTGTTTGCCATCAATAAGATTGATAAGCCGGCCGCTAATCCGGACAAGATCAAGGAAGCACTGGCTAACATGAACTTCCTGGTTGAAGACTGGGGAGGTAAATATCAGAGCCAGGACATCTCGGCCAAGAAGGGTATCGGTGTACCTGAATTGCTGGAGAAGGTACTGCTCGAGGCTGAAATGCTCGACCTGAAAGCAAATCCGAACCGTAATGCAACCGGTTCTATCATCGAGTCTTCACTCGACAAGGGGCGTGGTTACGTAGCTACCGTGCTCGTATCCAACGGAACATTGCGCGTGGGTGATATCGTATTGGCCGGTACGAACTATGGTCGTGTCAAGGCGATGTTCAACGAGCGTAACCAGCGCGTGAAGGAAATCGGTCCGGCTCAGGCTGCTACCATTCTGGGTCTGAACGGTGCACCTGCCGCAGGTGATACTTTCCATGTGATGAATACCGAGCAGGAAGCCCGCGAAATCACCAATAAGCGCGAGCAGTTGCAGCGTGAGCAGGGATTGCGTACTCAGAAGATGCTTACTCTCGATGAAGTGGGACGACGCATTGCATTGGGTGGCTTCCAGGAGTTGAAGGTGATTGTCAAGGGTGACGTAGACGGTTCTATCGAGGCCTTGAGCGATTCACTCATCAAGTTGTCAACCGAGAAGATTGCCGTGAATGTAATCCACAAGGCTGTGGGACAGATTTCCGAGAGCGATGTGGCTCTGGCTGCCGCTTCCGAGGCAATTATCATCGGTTTCCAGGTACGTCCGTCTGCTACCGCACGTAAATTGGCCGAGCAGCAGGGTGTAGACATCCGTCTGTATTCAATTATTTACGATGCCATCGAAGAGGTGAAATCCGCTATGGAAGGTATGCTGGCACCTGAAGTGAAGGAAGAGGTTACAGCAACAATCGAGGTTCGTCAGGTTTACAAGATCAGTAAAGTGGGTACCGTGGCCGGTGCGTATGTAATCGACGGTAAGGTACAGCGCTCGAACAAGGCCCGCCTGATTCGCGACGGTATTGTGGTTCACACCGGTCAGATCAACGCCTTGAAACGCTTCAAGGACGATGTGAAGGAAGTGGGAACAAACTATGAATGCGGTATCAGTTTGGTGAACTACAATGACATCCGCGAAGGCGATATCATTGAAACTTATCAGGAAGTTGAGGTTAAGGCCACTCTGTAATGACAACATTGGATTATCTGTTGGGAGCTGCGCTTTTGTGGGCTGCCTTTAAAGGATGGCAAGGAGGACTGTTCCGGCAGTTGGCATCCATCGGAGGTGTGCTGGCGGGACTGGTTGTTGCCCGAATGCTGTATGCAATGGTGGGCGATTGGATTGCTCCGGAGCTTGGGGCGCCGCAGACCGTGGCCCGTGTACTGGCTTTCATCCTGATTTGGGTAGGTGTGCCCATGGCCCTGTCGGTAGTAGCATTCCTGCTGACCAAAACAGCCGAAGGGCTTTGCTTGGGTGGTGTAAACCGCCTGGCGGGCGCAGGAGTAGGCGTTCTGAAATATTGCATTGTGCTGAGCTGTCTGCTTCATCTGCTCACAGCATTTCATTGGATAGATCCGCAGCGCGCCGAGCAGTCGGTTCTGGTGCGTCCGGTTACGAATTCGGGAGCATTCCTGTTTCGTTGCATGAAAGCCACCTGGAATAGTCTGCCGGATTCCGGTACATCCGAAGACGGGCAGTCCGATTCCGGTGAGATTAAGAATACAAGAGGGGCTGAGGAGAATACATCTTCTCAGAGCACAACCCAACCCGATGAGTATTAAAGAGATACTACGAAGAGCAGGAATGCAGGTCTGTTTTTGACAACAGACTGCATTCCTCTTTTTGAAATATAATCAATATATTTGTAATTTCATGGAAGAGAAAAACAAGTTTGTAAAAGAGGTAGCCGAGAAGAAATACGAATACGGCTTTACCACGGACATACAGACTGAAATCATAGAAAAAGGCTTGAACGAAGATGTGGTCCGCCTGATTTCTTCAAAGAAGGAAGAACCGGAGTGGATGCTTGAGTTCCGCCTCAAGGCCTTCCGTCACTGGCTTACGATGAAACAGCCGGAGTGGGGGCATCTGAAAATGCCGGAGATAGATTATCAGGGCATTTCTTACTATGCCGATCCGACGAAAGGAAAGAAAGACGGACCGAAGAATCTGGATGAAATTGACCCTGAGTTGATGAAGACCTTCGACAAACTGGGTATTCCTCTGGAGGAACGTCTGGCATTGAGCGGAACGGCTGTTGACGCTGTGATGGACTCTGTGTCTGTAAAAACAACCTTTAAGGAGAAATTGTCAGAACGCGGCATTATCTTCTGTTCCATCAGCGAGGCGGTGCGCGAGTATCCCGATCTGGTAAAACAGTATCTGGGCTCGGTGGTGCCTTATCGCGATAATTTCTTTGCGGCTTTGAATTCGGCCGTATTCAGCGACGGTTCGTTCGTGTATATTCCGAAGGGCGTGCGCTGTCCGATGGAACTTTCTACTTATTTCCGTATCAATGCGCGCAATACCGGACAGTTTGAGCGTACGCTCATTGTGTGCGACGACGGCGGCTATGTTTCCTATCTGGAAGGATGTACCGCTCCGATGCGCGACGAGAACCAGTTGCATGCTGCCATTGTAGAGATTGTGGTGAACGAGAATGCCGAAGTGAAATACAGCACCGTGCAGAACTGGTATCCCGGTGATGCCGAAGGTAAGGGCGGTGTGCTCAATCTGGTGACCAAGCGCGGTCATCTGCGTGGAGCCAACAGCAAGCTTTCCTGGACACAGGTAGAGACCGGTTCGGCCATTACCTGGAAATACCCCAGCTGTGTGCTCAGCGGCGACAATTCGCAGGCAGAGTTCTACAGTGTGGCCGTGACCAACAACTACCAGCAGGCCGATACCGGTACGAAGATGATCCATTTGGGCAAGAACACCAAGAGTACCATCATCAGCAAGGGTATCTCGGCCGGAAAGAGCCAGAACTCTTATCGCGGACTCGTACGTGTGGCACCGGGAGCTGATGGCGCGCGCAACTACAGTTCCTGCGATTCGCTCCTGTTGGGCAGCACCTGTGGGGCACATACCTTCCCTTATATGGACGTGCACAACGACACCGCCATTGTGGAGCATGAGGCTACCACTTCGAAGATTTCCGAAGAGCAGTTGTTCTATTGCAACCAGCGCGGTATCCCGACTGAAGAAGCCGTGGGACTGATTGTCAACGGATATGCCAAGGATGTGATTAACAAATTGCCGATGGAGTTTGCCGTTGAGGCTCAGAAACTTCTGAATGTATCCTTGGAAGGTACGGTGGGATAATGTTTATTTTTCTACAAAATCAACGACTATTATGATGTTAGAGATAAAAGACTTGCATGCCAGCATCAATGGCAAAGAGATATTGAAAGGAATCAATTTGACGGTCAATCCGGGCGAGATTCATGCCCTGATGGGACAGAATGGTGCAGGAAAGAGTACCCTGAGCAATGTGCTGGTAGGAAATCCTGCCTATGAGGTGACCTCCGGAAGCGTTACTTTCAACGGAAAGGACCTCTTGGCCATGAAGCCCGAAGAGCGTGCTCACGAAGGATTGTTCCTTTCGTTCCAGCAGCCGGTAGAGATTCCCGGTGTTTCTATGGTAAACTTTATGCGTGCCGCAATCAATGCAAAGCGTCAGTACCACGGTCTGGAGCCGATGAGCGCCGGTGATTTCCTGAAGATGATGCGCGAGAAGCGCAAAATCGTGGAACTGGACAGCAAACTGGCCAACCGTTCCGTGAATGAAGGATTCTCAGGAGGTGAGAAGAAGCGCAACGAGATCTTCCAGATGGCGATGCTTGAGCCGACACTCAGTATTCTGGACGAAACCGATTCGGGCCTCGACGTAGATGCCCTGCGTATTGTAGCCGAAGGCTTCAACAAGTTGAGAACTCCCGAGACCAGCGCTCTGGTCATTACTCACTACCAGCGCCTGTTGGATTACCTGAAGCCGGACATCGTACACGTGCTGCTTGGTGGCCGTATCGTGAAGACCGGCGGTCCGGAGTTGGCTCTGGAGATTGAGAACAAAGGTTTTGACTGGATCAAGGCCGAACTGGAAGACTAATCCGGTTTGGTGCAAGAAATGGTCTTCCGGTTTTCTGTTTGTGGCGGCATGCGCCCAGCAGGCTGCTCAAATGTTCAAGCCCGGCGGCAAATCCTATCCACCTGTTGAAAAAACAGCGTCAGCGGTTGCGGACACATGTCGCGGCTATCGGAATTCCTGTAGGATTCCGGTCCGGAAAACCCGTTAGACCAAGCATCCAGATGCAAACAAGAGTTTGAATTTTAAAAAACGAAGAAAGAATGAATAGTGAACAACAATATATCGATCTGTTCCGCCAGTGCCGCACGATGATCGACAGCCACAGTGCTCCGGTTCTGAATGCCCTGCGCGAACAGGCATTTCAGGATTTTCTTCAGCAGGGATTTCCCACGCAGAAGGTGGAGCGCTACAAGTACACCGATGTACCGGCAGCCTTTGCACCCGATTACGGAGTGAACCTGAATCGCCTGGACATTCCGGTCAATCCCTATGAAGTGTTCAAGTGCGATGTGCCTAACCTGAGCACCTCACTCTATTTTATGGTCAATGATGCCTTCTATAGCAAGATACAGCCGGCAGTGGCCCTGCCCGAAGGAATGATTGTGTGCTCCCTGCACGAGGCGGCACAGCAGTATCCCGAGTTGGTGGCGCGCTACTATGGCAAGCAGGCCCGCACGGGAAAAGATGCCCTCAATGCGCTGAACACCATGTTGGCTCAGGACGGACTCTTTGTGTATGTGCCCCGTGGTGTTGTGGCCGAGCGCACCTTGCAGATTGTGAATATCCTGCGTTCGGATGTAGACCTGATGGTGAACCGTCGTGTGCTCATCGTGTTGGAAGACAACGCTGAGGCCCGCATTCTGTTCTGTGACCATGCTGCCGATGACCGTTCGTTCCTGACTACTCAGATTGCTGAGGTATATGTCGGAAACAATGCCCGTCTGCAACTCTATGAACTGGAGGAGACTCATGTGAAGAACAAACGCTTCGGTAATCTGTATGTAGACCAGCAGGCCGACAGCAACGTGTCGCTCAATACCATCACCCTGCACAACGGACTGACCCGCAACCGCAGTGAAGTGACCCTTTCGGGCGAGCGTGCCGAGACCAACCTCTACGGTTGTGTCATTGCCGACAAGCAGCAGCACGTGGATCACAACACCTTGATTGACCACCGTGTGAGCCATTGCACCAGCAACCAGCTTTATAAATATGTGCTCGATGATCAGGCCGTGGGTGCTTTTGCCGGCCGCATTTTGGTGCGCGAGAACGCACAGCACACCGTTTCCAACGAGCGCAACGCCAATCTGTGTGCCACTAAGGAAGCCCGTATGTACGCACAGCCCATGCTCGAGATTTATGCCGACGATGTGAAGTGTAGCCACGGTTCCACTGTGGGACAGTTGAACGAACAGGCTCTGTTCTACATGCAGCAGCGCGGTATCTCACGTGAAGAGGCCCAGATGCTTCTGCGCTTTGCCTTTGCCGGCGAGGTGATCGACTGCATTGCCATTGATGCTTTGCGCGACCGTCTGCATCATCTGGTGGAGAAGCGTTTCCGCGGCGAGTTGAGCCGTTGCTCCGGTTGCAAGATCTGCAAGTAAGCAGAACTTTGTGGTGCACGGATGATGTGCCGCATTCCTCCTCCGGAGAAAAAAGATATAAGAAAACAAGAGAAGATTATGAGTTACGATATTAACAAGATTCGTGAGGATTTCCCCATTCTGGGACGTGAGGTGTATGGCAAGCCTTTGGTCTATCTGGACAATGGCGCAACGACACAAAAGCCCCGTTCGGTGGTGGAAGCCATGACGCACGAATACTATAATGTGAATGCCAACGTGCATCGCGGAGTGCATTTCCTTTCACAACAGGCAACCGAACTGCATGAGCAGGCCCGTGAAACCGTGCGCTGCTTTCTGAATGCCCGTTCTACGGCCGAAATCGTCTTCACCCGTGGCACTACGGAAAGTATCAATCTGGTGGCCACGACCTTTGGCGATGCCATTCTGAAGGAAGGCGATGAAGTGATTGTGAGTGAGATGGAACATCACTCCAACATTGTGAGCTGGCAGTTGGTTCAGGCCCGCAAAGGCATCCGTCTGCGCGTGATCCCCATTACCGACGAAGGCGAGCTCCGTTTGGACGAATACGAAAAGCTGTTCAACGAGCGCACCCGTCTGGTGAGCATCACCCACGTGAGCAATGTGCTCGGCACAGTCAATCCCGTGAAAGAGATGATTCGTACGGCTCACGCCCACGGAGTCCCCGTGCTGGTAGACGGTGCCCAGAGTACTCCCCACTTTGCGGTAGACGTGCAGGATCTGGATTGCGATTTCTTTGCATTCAGCGGACATAAGATTTACGGTCCTACGGGTATCGGTGTGCTTTATGGCAAGGAAGAATGGCTCGACCGTTTGCCTCCGTATATGGGTGGCGGTGAGATGATTCAGAATGTCAGCTTCGAGCGCACCACATTCAACGAGCTTCCCTATAAGTTCGAGGCCGGAACACCCGATTATGTAGCGACTACCGGTCTGGCTCATGCGTTGGATTACGTAACCGCCTTGGGCATGGACAATATCTATGCTCATGAACAGGAGCTCACCCGCTATGCGATGGAGCAGATGGCCACTATTGAAGGCATGCGTTTCATCGGTACACCAAAGCATAAAGATGCTGTGATTTCCTTCCTGGTGGGCGATATCCATCACCTGGATTTAGGTACGTTGCTCGACCGTCTGGGCATTGCCGTGCGCACCGGTCACCACTGTGCCGAGCCGCTGATGCACCGTATGGGCATCGAAGGCACCGTGCGCGCCAGCTTCGGTCTTTACAACACCTTTGAGGAAGTCGATGCGCTGGTAGCCGGTATCCGCCGTGTGGCCCGTATGTTCTGATTCTTTTTGAAAAGTAATACGCAGTATAACCCTTTTCAGGCAGCCGTATTCTATGGTTCTGTGCCCTGTGCCAGAGCTGTGGAATACGGCTGTTTTTTTTAGAAAAATCCAAGGTTCCTCTTTTTAGAGGCACAACGCATTTTTTACCAAATGTGAAGCGTTATGCCGTTTCCCCTTCCTACATTTGCCGTCAAAAAAAGAGTAGGAAGTTTATGAAAGAGAATGTGAAGGAAACACTTGATTTCGGCACGATGGAAGTGTCGCGCCTGTTTCGCAAACTGTTTTTCCCCACGCTGTTGGGAATGGTCTTTTCGGCCGTGTTCGTCATTACCGACGGCATCTTTGTGGGGCGCGGTATCGGCAGCGATGCCCTGGCCGCAGTAAATATCACAGCCCCTTTGTTCCTGATAAATACTGGTATCGGACTGATGTTCGGAGTGGGCGCTTCGGTAGCCGCTTCCATAGCCCTTTCGCGTGGCAGAGAGCGTCTGGCCCGTGCCTACATCACCCAGTCCGTGTGTGTCGGTTCGTTGCTGCTGGTCTTGCTTTGGGGCATCGTGCTTTGTTTTGCCCCGCAGGTGGCCCGTTTTTTCGGAAGTTCGGAGCGTCTGCTCCCGTTGGCATTGGAATATATGCACTGGTTTCTGCCTTTCTTTGTGTTCAGTGCTCTGCTCAATTCGGGTATGTTCTTTGTGCGGCTCGACGGGTCGCCCCGCTATGCCATGCTCTGCAATGTGGTGCCCGCACTCATAAATATCGCTCTCGACTACTGGTTCATCTTCGGACTGGGGTGGGGCATGATGGGTGCGGCTCTGGCCACCAGTCTGGGCTATATCCTCGGTGCGCTGATGATTGTGGGCTATCTGTTGCGTCCCGACATCACCCTGCGTCTGATGTCCTTGCAACGTACCCGCAGCGGATGGCGACAGTTGTGCCGCCACACCCGTACCATAATGCGTCTGGGACTTTCCTCTTTCCTTTGTGAGGCCGCTATTGCCACCATGATGTTTGTAGGCAACTACGTGTTCATGCACTATCTGCATGAGGACGGAGTGGCCGCATTCAGCATAGCCTGCTACTTCTTTCCCATCATCTTTATGGTCTATAATGCCATTGCCCAGTCGGCACAGCCCATCCTGAGCTACAACCACGGATGCGGTGCCCGCGGGCGCGTGCATCAGGCCTTGCGCCAGGCACTGATTACTGCCGTAGCCGCCGGAGCGCTCTGTCTGGCGGTCACCGCCCTGTTCAGTCCCCAGATTGTCCGTTGGTTTCTCGAGCCTCATTATCCGGCCTATGCTCTGGCCGTGGAGGGACTGCCCCTGTTTGCCTGCGGCTTTGTATTCTTTGGCGTGAACATTGTGAGCATCGGCTATTTTCAGAGTCTGGAGCGCGACCGCATGGCCCTGCTCATCACCCTGCTGCGCGGTTTTGTCTTTATTGTGCTTTGCTTCGGGCTGCTTCCTCTTTGGCTGGGGGCTGCCGGCATCTGGCTGGCCGTACCGATGGCCGAGCTGCTGACTTTTCTTTTTTTGGTCACCGTTTATTGCCGCCGAGAGAAATGATGGCTATCTTTGCCGGAGGAAAGAATCATGAGAAAATCCGATGAAGCAAGAAGTTTTGGAGCGCTTTTGCAGCAAATATGCCATTACGGCAAACGATGCCGCCCGTTTGCTCGAGCGCATGACCCCCGTGTCCTATCCCCGTGGCAGTTTCCTGGTGCGCGAAGGAGAGAGTAACAGCCATTTCTATATCATTGCCAGCGGCATCTGGCGCGGGTCGTTTGTGAATGATGACGGCACCGACCAGTCCCTTTGGTTCGCTTCGGCGGGAGAAGCTGTCTTTTCCATCTGGGGCTATGCCGGAAGACGAAAATCGCTCATCACCATTGAGGCGATGAGCGACAGTGAATTGTATGCTATTTCGCGTACAGAGCTGGAGGAATGGTTTTCCAGCTCCGTGCAGGCCGCCAATTTTGGGCGCATCCTGTTCGAACGTCAGTTTCTCGATTTGGAAACCTGGCTCATCAGCACCGCTGTGCCCCGTGCCAAGGAGCGCTATCTGCGCCTGTTGGAGGACAATCCCGAGCTGCTGCTTTACGTTCCTCTGAAATACATTGCCTCCTATCTGTGGATCACGCCTCAGTCGCTGAGCCGCATCCGTGCCGAACTGGCCGGACGGCAGGAGGACTGACCGGTTATCCGGCCAATGAGCAGAAAAAGGAAATGAGAAACGGTACGGAGAAGTCGATGGTAAGTCCGTGGAAGATGCTCACCGGAACGAGCGCACGTCCGCACGTACGGGCAATGACCGGCAGGGTAGTATCCTCCGTGGTGCATCCTCCGGCCGTGATGGGAGCCAGCGGACCGAACCAGCGTGCCAGCAGCGGTGCGCCAACCAGTGTGATGATTTCACGCAGAATGTTGCTCATCAGCGCTATGGTACCGATTTCCGCTCCACGCAGTTCCGAAATCATGATGCCCGACAGCGAGTAGTATCCGAAGCCCGAACCCACAGCCATCCAGTCCGCTACTCCGATGCGGGGAATCAGGGCACACACGGCCAGCATGCCGCCCCAGGTGCCGAGAATCGTCACCAGCGGCAGGAGCATCAGTCGGCGGTCCAGCCGGCGGATGCTGCGGCGCACCTCGTCATTCTGTCCGATGGAGAAACCCACACTGCCCATCAGCACGCAGAGCGTGATATATCCGGCGTCAGCCGGCAGAGGCGGGCGGGGCAGACTGTAGCCCGAGACCAGTCCCAGCAGAAAGAAACCTACAATAATCAGACTGTCCTTCATTTGATGTGAGAGCGACGGAGCCTTTTCCGGGTTACCTGTTTCGGCACTTTCGCGTTTCATCTTGCCGATGCTTTTGTAAAACAGCAAGGCCGCCACACAGCTGCCTGCTACCATAAACAGGGCTGCCACGGCACTCTCCACGCCCAATGTGCCGAGCGAGGCGATGAGCGTACGGTTGGATCCCACTTCCATACCGAGCAGGAAGAGCAGAAGCCAGATGATATAAGTTGTCATGGAAGACACCCAGTGCCAGGGGTGTCGACGGAGGATGTAGCCCAATGCGGCGCTCACCCATAAACAAAGCAATACGATAATCATGCCGGCAAAGGTCGGAATTTTTTTTCGCTTCTGAAAGCAAAAAAACGCCTCTTTGCCCTTTACATAATTTCATGCTGATGATTTTGAAAAATGATGCTGATGAAATGAAAAAGTCATCAGCATCATTTTTTCGGGTCTTTCTGCTGTTTCCGCTTTCCGGGAAAAATAACTTCCCCGGTTTGATTTTATTCGATAAATACCTATCTTTGGATTTATTCTGATAACAATAAATCTAATAAAACAAGCTATGAACTTTTTTAAACGTATTTTTTTCATTCTCTTCTGTTTCAATCTGTGTTCTTTTGCGCAGGAAAAAGATGAGCCGGTGCGTTTTGCCATTGTTTCGGATCTGCATGCACCGGATGTGCCCGACGGTATGCAGCGCATGCAGGCGGTGGTAGATGCTGCCAGGCGCGAAAAGGTGGACTTCCTGATTCAGTTGGGCGACTTTATCCGTCTGGACAGTCTGAATGCTCCCTATCGCCGAGTCTGGGAAGGATTTCCGGGAAAGAAGTTCCACGTTCTGGGAAATCATGACCTGGACAAATACACCAAGGAAGAATATGTCCGGGGTATGGAAATGCCCGGGCGTTATTACTCATTTGATCAGGGAGAGTTTCACTTCATTGTGCTGGACGGAAACAATCTGTATGATGGCACCCGATATATTCCGTATTCCAAAGCAAACTATTATGTGAACCCCAAGATGCGTGCTTTTGTTGATGCCGAACAACTGGAATGGCTGAAGGCTGATCTGGCAGCCACCACCAAGAAGTGCATTCTTTTCTCCCACCAGAGTATCGACACGTTTATGAACAATGGACAGGCAGTCCGTAAGATTCTGGAGGAAGAGAACCGCCGGAGCGGATTCCAAAAAGTAGTGTTGGCATTCAGCGGGCATAACCACAGCAACTACATCAAAAACATTGGAGGCATTACCTATGTGCAGATAAACAGCGCTTCGTATGTCTGGATAGAACAGTTGTCGGAAACGGAAAAGCGTTATCCGAAGGAGATCAATGACCGCTACTCTCTGCTGAGCCGCTCCATTCCCTACGACAGAGCTTTGTATGGCATCGTGACTCTGACAGATAAAGGGGCCCGCATGAAAGGCGTGCAGGGAAAGTTTATTCCTCCTACTCCCAAGGAAATCGGGATGAAAGACTCGATAGGCATCTTCCCTTTGGTGCCCTTTATCAAGGATCTGAATATTGACTTTATTGATTAACCCAAATAATACTAATGATGAAAAGATTAAACACTCTGGTGTCTGCCGTTTTGTTGGGACTGTGTGCCGCTTCGGAGGCACAAGCCTATAGCGGAAAAGTTTATGCAGACACTAATGGAAACGGCCGACATGACAAAGGCGAGAAAGTTTTGGGAAACGTGATGGTTTCCGATGGTTTGAATGTGACAAAAACATTGTCCGACGGTACTTATTCCTTGCCCGGACATGCCCGGGAGCGCTTTCTGTTTGTTTCCATGCCCAGCGGATATAAGGCTACCCGCTATTATCATCCCATAGAAAAAGGCGTGGAGCATTATGATTTTGCCTTGCAACCCTACGAAGCCCATGTCAAGAAAGACGGCGCACATAGTTTTGTGCATATCTCCGATACGGAAATCTCTTCGGCTGTGGGGCAGGAGGACTGGGTGAACGACTTGCGGAACTATGCCTGGAACGAACAGGCTGCCTTTATTGTCCATACCGGTGACATCTGTTATGAGAAAGGACTGAAGGCCCACAAGCCGATGATGAATGACGGTAATATGGATCTGCCAGTGTATTATTGCATCGGAAATCATGACCTGGTGAACGGAAAATACGGTGAAGAACTCTTTGAAAAGATTTACGGTCCGGTCTATTATTCGTTCAACGTGGGCAAGATGCATTATATCGTCACCCCGATGTGGGGTGGAGACTACCGGCCCGGATATACAAAAGAAGACGTTTACCGCTGGCTGAAGAACGATCTGGCCCAGATTCCGAAAGGCACGCCTGTCGTGTTCTTCAACCACGATTACTGGACAACCGGCGACCGGCACATCTTTTCTGCCGGTTCGGATAAGACCATCGATCTGGATGCCCACAATCTGAAAGCCTGGATATACGGACATTGGCATATCAATTACATCACCCGGCATGGAAAGGCTTTGGCCATCTGTACTTCTACTCCGGCGCGTGGTGGTATTGACCATGCCACGTCAGCTTTCCGTACTCTCCATGTGGACAAACAGGGAAACTTAAAGTCGGAACTCCGATACACCTATATAGACCGGCATCTGGAAATAGCTTCGGTGCAGAACGGGCAGGCCCCTGTCCGTGCGGATGGCGAACTGAATGTTTCGGTAAATGCCTATGCTACGGTAGCAACGGCCGACAAGGTGCTGTTCTCCTGCTGGGTGGGACAGAAAGAGATTCTTTCTGACAAGGCGATGACTCAGACAACCGATTTCAATTGGCGTGGCAAAGCCAAACTGCCGGAAAAATACCGGGGCAGAACGGTGACTCTGAAAGCTACGGCTTATTTTCATAACGGAGAAGTGGCCGTGCAAGAAAAATACTTTACCTTTGCATCCGATAGCTTGCCGGCCGGGACTTCGACAGACTGGACGAATCTGGCCGGGAATGCCCGTCACGTCGGTATTTCCAAGGATACGGTAGCCCTGCCGTTTGCCCTGGCCTGGAGCACCAATATCGGTTCGAACATCTATATGTCTTCGCCGATTGTCTACAAGAATAAAGTCTATGCGGCTTCGGTTGATGAAAACGAATCAGGCAAGGCAGCCATTGTGGCCATGAATGCGGCAGACGGTACGGTTGTTTGGAAATATGCAACCCGTGCTTCGGTAAAGAATACGATTGCAGGAACACAGGGATTGATTTTTGCTCAGGATGTGTACGGCTATCTGTATGCTTTGGATGCAGAGAGCGGTAAGCTGGCTTGGGAGAAAAAGCTGGATGTGGCTTATATTCCTAGTCTGAACGACGGTATTGTGGCTTCGGGCGAGCGGGTCTTTGCCGGCTCCGGTAAGGGACTGTGCGCTCTGGATGCCCGTACGGGCACTTTGCTTTGGCAGAACACCGGATGGGCGCAGCGCGAAGGTACTACCGCCACATTGTCTTTGAGTGCGGATGAGAAAGTCCTGATTGGTGGAGTGCAGTGGGGAGCCATGTATGCCAACGATGCGGACAACGGACAGTTGCTGTGGGGCAAGAGTGAGAACGGTATCAGAAACCGTGCTTCTTCCCCCGCCATGTTTGAGGGACTGATGTATTTCCTGTCCTTGAAGTCGTTGTTCGTTTTGTCTCCTTCCACAGGTGAGATTCTTTTTGAGAAAGAACTCCCTTATTCCGTGGATGTCACGTCCACTCCTTTGGTGACCGATGAGGAGATTATATTCGGAACGGCCGAAAACGGTCTGGTGGCGCTGGACCGCCACAACTGGACTGAAAAGTGGAAATTCCGTACCGGAAAGGCATTGATTTACACGGCTCCTTATGTAAACGGAGAAGCTGCACAGATAGAGTGCAGTCCGGTATTGTCCGGCGACATGGTGCTGGTAGGAGCCTCCGATGGTGCCTTATACGGAATCAACCGGCATGACGGTTCGCTGATGTGGAGCCACAAGGTAGGCGCCCCCATCATGACGACAATGGCCGTATCGGGCAATATGTTTTTCGCGGCAGACTTTGCCGGAAATATTTATGGATTTAAAGGAAAATAGATTATCAAAATAACCGAGTTATGTTATTACCCTACATGGATGACCGCCTGATAGAGGCGGGTTGTGATGAGGCCGGACGCGGCTGTCTGGCGGGAGCTGTTTATGCCGCCGCCGTGATTCTGCCCAAGGATTATGAAAACGAGATGCTCAACGATTCGAAGAAACTGAGCGAAAAGAAGCGTTACCTGCTGCGCGAACAGATTGAGCGCGATGCGCTGGCCTGGGCCGTGGGTGTGGTCAGCCCGCAGGAGATCGACGAAATCAACATCCTGAATGCTTCGTTTCTGGCCATGCACCGGGCACTGGATCAGCTGAAACTGCGCCCCGAGGCACTGCTCATCGACGGCAACCGTTTCAAACCCTATCACGACACGCCTCATACCACGGTAGTGAAAGGCGACGGCAAGTACATGAGCATCGCCGCGGCCTCTATTCTGGCCAAGACCTATCGCGATGATTATATGATGCGGCTGCACGAGGAATATCCCCAGTATCACTGGGACAGCAACAAGGGATATCCCGCCAAGGCGCACCGTCTGGCCATCCGTGAATATGGAGTGAGTCCCTATCACCGTATGAGCTATAATCTTTTGGGAAAAGGCGATTTTTCGCTCTTCAGCGAGCAGGAAATGAGCGGCAGATAAAAAGGTGTGAAAAATGAAAAAGCGATATCCGCTTTATTCAATTTATTTCGTAACTTTGCAACAAGAAAGATAACTTTTAAAAACGATTTATATTATGGCAAAAAAAGCTCTTTTGATGATCCTCGACGGATGGGGCGTGGGTAATCATGGTAAAGGTGATGTTATTTTCCAGACTCCGACTCCTTATATGGACTATCTGGCACAGAACTATCCAAACTCAGAACTGCAGGCTTCTGGCGAAAACGTAGGTTTGCCAGACGGACAGATGGGTAACTCTGAGGTAGGTCACCTGAACATCGGTGCCGGCCGCATCGTTTATCAGGATCTGGTAAAGATCAACCGCGCTTGTGCCGACGGCAGCATCCTGAAGAACCCGGAAGTGGTTTCTGCTTACGAGTATGCCAAGAACAACGGTAAGAGCGTTCACCTGATGGGTCTGACTTCAAACGGTGGTGTGCACTCTTCATTGGATCACTTGTTCCGTCTGTGTGAGATTTCTAAGGAATATGGCATTGCCAATACATACGTACACTGCTTCATGGACGGTCGTGACACCGACCCGAAGAGCGGTAAGGGATTCATCGAGCAGCTGCAGGCTGAGTGCGAGAAGACCGGCTGTCAGATTGCTTCTATCGTGGGCCGTTTCTATGCTATGGACCGCGACAAGCGTTGGGAGCGCGTGAAGGTAGCTTATGATCTGCTCGTGAAGGGCGAAGGAAAGCAGGCTACTGACATGGTGGCTGCTATGGAAGAAAGCTATGCTGAGGGTGTTACCGACGAGTTCGTAAAACCAATTAACAACGCTAATGTTGACGGTACGATCAAGGAAGGCGATGTAGTGATCTTCTTCAACTACCGTAACGACCGCGCTAAAGAGTTGACTATTGTTTTGACTCAGCAGGATATGCCGGAGCAGGGCATGATGACCATTCCGGGATTGCAGTACTACTGCATGACTCCGTACGACGCAAGCTTCACCGGAGTACACATCCTGTTCCCGAAAGAGAACGTGGAGAACACTTTGGGCGAATATATCAGCAGCAAGGGTCTGAAGCAGCTGCACACTGCAGAGACTGAGAAGTATGCACACGTTACCTTCTTCTTCAACGGTGGTCGTGAGACTCCGTACGACGGTGAGGAGCGTATCCTGGTAGCTTCTCCAAAGGTGGCTACTTATGACCTGAAGCCGGAAATGAGCGCTTACGAAGTAAAGGATAAGCTGGTTGCTGCGATTAAGGAGAACAAGTACGACTTCATCGTGGTGAACTTCGCTAACGGTGATATGGTGGGACACACCGGTATCTACGAGGCAATCGAGAAGGCAGTGAAGGCTGTTGACGACTGCGTGAAGGAAGTGGTTGAGGCTGCCAAGGCTACCGATTATGAGACAATCATCATCGCTGACCACGGTAATGCAGACAACGCAATCAATGCTGACGGTACTCCAAACACCGCTCACTCTTTGAATCCGGTTCCATTCATCTACGTAACTGCCAACAAGAATGCCAAGGTTGAAAATGGTATTCTGGCCGACGTAGCTCCTTCTATTCTCCACATCATGGGTCTGGAGCAGCCGAAGGAAATGACCGGTAAGAACTTGATTCAGGACTAATCATTCTGAAACAGAATAAAACATAAATCGGAAACAGCTTCAGTGAATCACTGAGGCTGTTTCTGTTCTTATACCCCTTGTCGTATGATTTATTCCTTGCAAAGCCTGAGGGTGGTTTTTGCCCTGTGTATCTTTTTTCATCATCTCGATCTGTTTGAGGCCGGAGGCTCGTGCGGTGTTTCGTTCTTTCTGGTGCTGAGCGGATTTGTGCTGGCTGCCGGATATGGAGAACGGGCGGTGCAGCCGGATTTCTCCTGGAAGGCTTATATGCAGAAACGCATGGTTCGATTGTTACCTGTGCACTGGCTCACACTGCTGTTGGCTTTGTGGGTGCATGGTGTGCTGCGCGGTGAACAGCTTTCTGCCGGTCCGTTGGTTGCCAACGCCCTGTTGTTGCAAAGCTGGTTTCCGTGGTACGGTTATTTCTTTTCGGGGAATGCCGTGTCGTGGTATCTCTCCGATCTGATGTTCTTCTATGCCGTCTTTCCTTTGCTGATGAAAGGGTGGGGCAGAGTGCATCGCAAATACTGGCTATGGGGTGGTGGCGGTTTGCTCCTGATGGTGCTTTACGGCTTGTTTCAGACCCGCCTGCCGGAACTTTATGGCAACCAGCTGTTGTATATCCATCCGCTGTTCCGATTGCTGGATTTCGGGCTGGGAATACTTTGTTATCGTATTTACAGTCGTTTGCGTCACCGTAGTCTGTCTTCCTTGCAGACTACCTGTTTGGAGGGAGCGGCCTTGCTGTCGATGGTAGTTGCCTGTCTGCTGTATTCTTGGGTACCGCTGAATGCCACTTATGCCCTTCTTTTTTGGATACCTTCGGCCTGGGTCGTGCTGGCTTTTGCTCTGGGAGAGCAGCATGGAGGACGGATTTCTGCTTTCCTTCGTCACAAGGCGTGGCAGAAACCGGCAGCATGGAGTTTTAGCTTCTATATGGTTCATCTGCTTTGTATCCGGATGGTGGATGCCTGGATGCCGGGAATACATGGCGGCATGCGCATCGGAGTGACTTTTCTTTTCAGTGCGCTGCTGGCGGTGTTGCTTTATGAGTTTTTTGAGCGCCCTGTGTCGGCTTATTTACGGCAACGCTTGCAGAAAGCACCGAAAAAATGAATGGGCTTGCCGACAGATGTCTATAAATGCCTATCTTTGCAAATATAAAATGTATAGACTATGAATGTTCAGATAGAAACTAGTTGGAAAGAGAAACTGGCTGATGAGTTTGAAAAGCCTTATTTCAAGGAACTGACAGATTTTGTCCGTCAGGAGTATAAAACTCAGGTGTGTTACCCTCCGGGAGGATTGATCTTCAATGCCTTTAATCTTTGTCCTTTCGATCAGGTGAAGGTGGTCATTATCGGTCAGGATCCTTATCACGGTCCGGGACAGGCGCACGGCCTTTGTTTTTCGGTGAATGACGGAATTCCTTTTCCGCCCTCTCTCCAGAATATCTTTAAGGAGATACAGGCAGACTTGGGCAAGGAAGTGCCTGCAACGGGAAACCTGACGCGCTGGGCTCAGCAGGGTGTGCTTTTGCTGAACGCTACGCTGACGGTGCGTGCTCATCAGGCTGCCTCACATCAGCGACATGGCTGGGAGGAATTTACAGATGCCGTAATCCGCAAGTTGTCGCAGGAGCGCGATCATCTGGTGTTTATCCTTTGGGGAGCTTATGCGCAGAAGAAGGGAGCGGTGATTGACCGCGAGCGCCATCTGGTGCTGACTTCGGCTCACCCCTCTCCGCTGTCGGCTTATCACGGCTTCTTCGGTAATAAGCACTTCAGTCTGACAAACGCTTATCTGGAACAATATGGTAAAACCCCGATAAATTGGTAAAAGGTATGAAAAGAAATGAGATTCCCATGATACAGATCGATGATACGATCATTTCCATGGATTGCCTGAGCGAGAAATTCTGTTGTGATCTGGAAGCCTGCAAGGGAGCCTGCTGTATCGAAGGTGATGCCGGCGCACCGGTAGAACTGGACGAAGTGGCCGAACTGGAAGAGGCATTGCCGAAGGTGTGGCATGAACTCTCGGCCTCGGCACAGGCGGTTATCGACCGTCAGGGAGTGGTATATACGGATCGTGACGGTGACTTGGTGACCAGTATTGTCAACGGTAAGGACTGTGTGTTTACTTGTTACGACGACAAAGGAAACTGTTTCTGTGCTTTGGAAAAGGCTTATCGGGAGGGACGTTCCAATTTCTACAAACCGGCATCCTGCCATTTGTATCCTATCCGTCTGAAGAAAATCGGCGATATGACCGCTCTGAACTATCATCGCTGGGATGTCTGCCGTATGGCTGTGGAGAAGGGCAAGCAGCTGAATCTTCCGGTCTACCGTTTTCTGAAAGAGCCTTTGATTCTTCGTTTTGGCGAAGCCTGGTACGAAGAACTGGAAAAAGCTGTGGAAGAACTGAAAGAGCAGGGGTATCTGCAAGACTAGGATAAAGAAAAGTCTAAAGGTAAAGTATATAAAAAGAGCAACTGGGATTTGCCCCGGTTGCTCTTTTCTTTAAATCTCTTTTCGAGTTATTTCGTTTAAGGTACCAGAACCTTCTGGTTGTTTACAATGTAAACGCCTTTCTGCACATGGAAAGTCTTGTTTCCGTCTACAGTGCCCTTATATAAGGTTGTACCGTTGATATTTACAATCTGTACGTCTGTAGCCTTTCCGGTACTGATCATAATCTTGTTTTCACTTGTATTGATTTCCAAAGAATGGTCTATTGTGCTTTCAATGTTAGTAGTGTTGTCTTTCTGGTATACACGAATCCAGTCAACGTCCATTCGATATGTGTGATTAATGTCAGCAGGTTGAGCCCATGAGCCGTTTCCTACGGACTGGTTCAGAATCAGATAGAATTCCTTGTCAAAAGGCCATTGTCCTTTGGAAAGCGCGTCATTGTTGGTACTTTTTGCATAGCTGCCTACCTTGACACCATCCACATACCAGGTCAATAACTTATCGTTCCACTCAAAGCCATAAGTATGATAACGGTCCATACTCAGATTCTTGCTGAAAGAAGAAGTGGGATTGTTCTTGTTTCCCAGATTATAGGTCCAGTTAGAGTGAACGGTGTGATAAGACTTGTTTTCGGTATCAATCTGCTCGAAGATATCAATCTCACCGCAGTTCGGCCAACCGGCACTCTGATCCTGTGGCATCATCCATATAGCAGGAAAGTTACCTTTATAACCGTTGGTCTTGGCTCTACACTCCACCTTACCATACTTGAAACTGAACTTATTCTGGCTTTCCAGAGCTCCGGTAAGCATATCCACGTTGTCGGTAGATTTGTCTTCATTAGGAATTGCTTTCAAAACCAGCTGTCCGTCTTCAATGTATGCTACGGCGATGCTGTCGCTGATAAAGCGGTTCCAGGTGGCATTCTGACGTTTACTTACTCCCCACTTGCTGGCATCGGCACGCTCTCCATTCTTTCCGTCAAACTCATCGTTGAAGATCATTTTGTAAGCGGCGCCGTCCTTAGCTTTGAAATTTGCAGTAATCTCCACATTACCATAGACAGGAACAGAGATTGTTTGTCCCAAATTTACTTCATCAACCTGAAGGGTATCTGCAAACCACTGCTGGTTGCCACGAATGTACTGTGGCCCATCGAAATTCAATCCGCTACGAATGTAGATGGGTTCGCTCAGTACATAATCTTCAGTGACCGGAGTTGGAACCACATTCAGCACCTTTTCAGAAGTAAGCTTGTAGGGCAATGCGCTGTTGCTTGTTCCGTAGATATTACCGTTGAGGGTGTTGAGCTTTACGGTTTTTTCTCCGTTGCTGATGTTGATGAGGAAGTCAACAACGTAACCGCCGTTTGCATCAAGTTTGTTGGTCTCTCCGTATTGTCCCTTGGGGTCAATGTTATTCCAGTCTATTTTCAGACGGGCACGGTAGACACCATCCGGAATGAATTCCGGGATGGTGACTGCAGGAAATGTGATTGTATTGTTGGTTTCTCCAGTTCCTTTCTTTACTCCGTCGCTGTTATAACCGTCGTAGTAGGAAAAACTTAACAGCTCACTGCCGAAAGTAGGTCTGTGATCGCTTCCTATTTCTGTGGTAAAGATTCCGTCATTGTTGAAGTCGATGTAGAAATAACCATGCATCGGTCCGCCGGTAGTATAGTTGACAGAGGGAGTGATTGTTTCTCCCTGTTTGGTTATGGCCACATCCGAAAGCCGGTTCTGATACACGGTCTTGGGAGTCTTTGACATGTTGCTTGTAAAAGAACAGCCTTCATTACCGGTCAGAGACACAGAGTTCAACGTTCTGTCTGTTCTCGTGATAATCAGATCTTTCTCGAAATTTACTTCATATTCTCCGGTTTCGGTGCCGCTGGTTGTACTCTTGAAATGACCCAGAATATGCAGGTCACCATCAACCAGACTTGCCGGAATGGTCAAGGTGCCGTCCTCTTTAACAGCATATCCCGGAATGCGGATAGTGGTATATTGAGGAGTTCCGTGAACCAGACTGTCACCGGTGAGATTATATCCATGAGTCAATGTGATACCGTCAGGAATGAAACCGTTAGACGGAACCATCTTGATGGTCAGCGGTTCTCCGAACTTCACTTCAGAGCCGGCCAGTTGTGAGCCGTCGGCTGCATAGACGTCACCGTTCTGATATTGTGTCGTTACATTGACCTTGTCCTTGTGGATATTTAAGCGCACATCGGTAATGTTACCGCCGTTGGCAATGATACCGTTTGTTGTGGTTGTGCGGCCTCCCGGATCTGCATTACCCCAGTCGACTTTGAAGCGCAGACGATAGAATCCCGGTTTCAGATCTTCAGGAATCTTGAATGCCGGTGTCTGCATGGTGTTACGGTTGTTGCCTGATACCGGTTCGCCCTTATAATTGAATCCAGATTCGTTTTCAACGGTTTCAATGTAATAGTAAGATACCAAATCACTATTCTCCGGTGCGGTATAGTCTTCGTTCAACTGCCAATAGAAGTCTCCGTCCTGTCCTTTATCCAGATAGACATAACCATTCATCCAGCTACCGCTGAAGTTTATTTTCGGTGTTACTGTTTCGCCGGCTTTTGCGACGAATGACTTCTCGAGTAATGGACGGTAGATGGTTTGCGGAGTAGCGCTTCCCACGTTGATGGTCTGTTCTCCAGCTGTCGGTGAGGTCAGAGCCACACTGTTTACATAATAGTTGTTCTTGCTGGAAACTGCATCCTCTTCAATATTCAGTGGGTAGTCACCGATCTTGATGCGTGGAGTGGACTCATCGTTTACCTCGATCTCGTCGATATAAACCAGAAAATCCTCTTTAAGGTCGTGTGTAGACTCACAGTCGGGCACCACTACGAGGCTATGAATATCGATACCGCCGTTTCCTTTGATGGCAAACACAGCATCATTCCAGATGCCCGGTTCGATAGTTCGTGATGAGAGCGCCCAGCACTGTTCTGTTTCCGGACTTTGTCCGGCTCTGTCCTGACGTTTACCCAAACCGATGAGCAATACGCGTCCCGGCTTATCCTTTTTGATCATGACATGTACATACTTGGTCGTCGTTGTCAGTTCAAAAGGAGTGTTCAGGTCTATGCGTGCTCCAAACTGATTACTTCCGTAGCGTGAGCGCTGTACCATGAGTACTTTAGCCGAAGCATTACCTTCTTCTGTTACATCCGGGTTGTCAATGACAGCTACATTTCCCTTGAGCAGTGGATTGGCACCGTTTTGTGAGCGGAAGGGCGATTCGTCCCAGGAATCATAAACGCCAATGCTTTTGTAGGTTGCTTGTCCGTCATTTCCTTCGAAGCTGATTCTGTCTTGTGCCCAACCGTAAGCCGGAAGAGTCAGTGCAAGCAGACTGGTTATATAGAGTTTGTTTTTCTTCATTTTTGAATGATTTGAATGATTTGTCATGGTTGATTAGAAAACAGATACTGTATGCAACAGCGGACAGGCCTTACTGTCGTTGATGGTGATTCGGATAGCCTTTACGCTATATCCGTTGCCATATTCTGTTGTGCTGCCGTTAAGAGGAATAATTCTCTTGTAGCCTACAGTGGTGCATTGGTCTGTGGCACGAGGGGTCCAGTTTGTTCCATCTTGGCTGGTTTCTATCGTGAACGATTTGATTCTCTGTCCCTTTTTGATGTATTCCATCAATGCCACATAGTGAACTGTTTTCGGAGCGTCCCAAGAAAGGGTAATCGTAGATTCGATGACATCATCATCTGTAGCCCAATAAGTGTCTTTATCGTTGTCGTTAAGGTTTGTGGCTACGTAAGTTCTTTTTGCTCCAGCCTTTCTTGTTTCTGATGCTTCGATTTTAGCGTCGAGGGCCAGGTCCGTGCCAAGTCTTTCCTTCAGGAGCTGTCCCAGTTCTTTCATACGGGTCACTGTTGCCTTGGGCAGCTCACCGCTCTGGTCGGGCGGGAAGTTCAGAATCAGGGTTGCGTTGCGTCCTACTGTTTCCAGGTAGAACTTGAACAATTCATTCAGAGAGCGTGGTGATTCGCCGGCGTGCCAGAACCAACCCATATTGGTACCTTTGGCATCTGATTCGCCCGGGAACCATCTCCAACCGTTCTCGTTACCGTTCTCGTTAGGTCCTCTTGCAGGTTTGTATTCCGGTGACCAGTTGGTTACGCCGGCCCATCCGGCTTCGTTTCCGATCCAGCGTGCTTCATCGCCCACGCCCCACATCACGCAGTTAGGCTGCATTTTGTGAATGGAGTCAGCCAGATTTGGCACATCGTAATAAGTGCTGGCATCAATATTTCGCACTTCATTGGCACCGCCATAGTAACCGTCGCCGCCATTGGCACCGTCGAACCACATTTCGAACTGGTCGTGACCATATTCTGCCAACTCGGAGGCCTGCTTCAGGAATACTTCTTTTACGTATGTGTCTTTACCGTAATGAGCGCTGTTTCTATCCCATGGAGAAATATAGAATCCATATTTCATACCCAGCTTTTCACTGGCTTCTGCATAAGCTTTTGGCACATTGACTTCGAAACTGAGGCCACAGTTGTTGGCATTATGTTCGGTTGTTTTGGTTGGCCACAGGCAGAATCCGTCATGGTGTTTCACTACGGCGATACCGCCTTTCATGCCGGCATCTTTTGCTGCCTGAACCCATTGTTCGCAGTTCGGGTGTTTGGGTGGGCGGAATGTGCTCAGTGATTCGTTTCCGTAGCCCCATTCCTTTCCGGTGTAGGTATTCATACCGTAGTGGAAGAAGGCATAGAATTCGGTCTCCTGCCAGGCTAATTGTCGGGCAGACGGTACGGGGAATACGGGAGCCGGTTCGTTGTCTGGGTTTTCTAATGTTTGGCTGATCAGGTTTCCTTGAGCCATGGTCTCTAAAGAAAAACTGGAAAGAGCCAACATTAATAATGATGAATAGATCTTTCTCATGAGATTTTTTTTAGGTTATTGTATAAAAAACTATTTAGTTAGCTTCTCGGAAAAGCTAAGGGTTCGTTTTTCGGGTATTTTTATTAATTGCTTAAGAGTGGACTAAGATACGACAAAAAAAGAAAAAAGAATAGTTTCTTGGAGTTAAAAAAGGTTCTCTTCCGGACAATAAAAAAGCTGCTCCCGTAGAATCACTTCTAAAGAGCAGCCAAGAAAATATTTATAAGAATTGAATGATAGTATTTCTATTTGATTATGCGTCTATATTGGCATAAGTTGCATTCTGTTCGATGAATTCGCGTCGTGGTCCTACATCTTCGCCCATGAGCATGGAGAATACGTAATCGGCACTTGCGGCATCATCTATGGTAACCTGCTTCAGGAGGCGGGTTTCCGGATTCATGGTGGTTTCCCACAACTGTTCTGCGTTCATCTCACCCAAACCTTTGTAGCGCTGGGTGGTGATGCCCTGTTCCGAACCGTTGTTGTAAGTCTTCATGAAGCGCAGACGGTCGGCTTCGGTATAGCAGTATTCCTCGATCTTGCCTTTGCGGCATCTGTAGAGCGGAGGTGTTGCGATAAACAAGTGTCCGTTCTGAATCAGTTCCGGCATATAGCGATAGAAGAGAGTCATCAGCAGGGTGTCGATGTGTGAACCATCGACATCGGCATCGGTCATGATGATAATCTTGTGATATCTCAGTTTATCATAATTGGCCTCTTTGCTGTCTTCTCCCAGGCCGAAGCGTACGCCCAATGCCTGAATGATATTGTTCACCTCTTCGTGTTCAAAGGCCTTGTGCCACATCACGCGTTCCACGTTGAAAATCTTACCGCGGATAGGCAGGATTGCCTGATACTGACGGCTGCGTCCCTGTTTTGCCGATCCACCGGCAGAATCACCCTCCACGATGAAGAGCTCGCAGTTTGCAGCATCCTTATCCGAGCAGTCGGCCAGTTTTCCCGGCAGTCCGCCACCCGACATCGGGCTCTTGCGCTGTACGCTTTCGCGTGCCTTGCGTGCGGCTACACGTGCCGTAGCGGCCAGAATCACTTTATCTACGATCTGTTTGGCTTCCTTAGGATGTTCTTCCAGATAATTGGCCAGTGCTTCGCCTACAGCCTGTTGAACGGCTCCGGCCACTTCGCTGTTACCCAATTTCGTTTTGGTCTGTCCCTCGAACTGAGGCTCGGCCACTTTGATTGAAATCACTGCGGTGAGTCCTTCGCGGAAGTCTTCTCCAGAGATCTCCACCTTGTTCTTTTCCAGTTTCTCCAGATCCTTGGCGCACTGCTCCTCGGCATATTTTTTCAGCGTACGGGTCAGGGCGGTGCGGAAACCGGCCAGATGGGTACCTCCCTCTATTGTGTTGATATTATTGACGTAAGAGTGGATATTTTCGGTATATCCCGTGTTATACATCACTGCCACTTCGATGGGAACTCCCTGCTTTTCAGTGTTCAGATAAATCACATCGTTGAACAGATGGATACGGCTTGAGTCAATATATCGAACAAATTCTTTCAGTCCGTTTTTAGAATAGAATATTTCCTGACGTGGGTTGCCTTCCTCATCCTTCTCACGCATGTCGGTGAGGGTGATGGTGATTCCGGCGTTCAGGAATGCCAGTTCGCGCATTCTGTTGGCCAGAACCTCGTACTTATAGGTTGTGGTGATGAAGATGCTTCCGTCGGGCCAGAACTGCTGGCGTGTACCGCGCTTGTCTGTAGTGCCTACTACCTTTACCGGATAGAGAGGCTTACCGCAGGCATATTCCTGCTGATAGATTTTGCCGTCGCGGAATACTTGTGACAACATCTTGGTGGACAATGCGTTTACGCAGGATACACCCACTCCGTGCAGACCACCGGAAACCTTATAGGAACCTTTGTCGAACTTACCACCGGCATGAAGCACTGTCATCACCACTTCGAGGGCAGACTTGTGTTCTTTCTCGTGCATATCCACCGGAATACCTCGTCCGTTATCCTGCACGGTGATAGAATTATCTTCATTGATGGTCACTTCAATATGAGTACAGTAGCCAGCAAGAGCTTCATCAATGGAGTTGTCAACGGTCTCGTAAACCAGATGATGCAATCCCTTTTCACCGATATCACCGATGTACATGGCCGGACGCTTACGCACGGCTTCCAGTCCTTCGAGGACCTGTATGCTGCTCGCCGAATAACTTCCGGCACTGATCTGTTCTTCTTCTGACATACTATTACTTATTCTATTTAACGCACAAATATACAAAAAAAAAGAATATCGAACTATTTTTTTTTCTTAATTATCGTTGTAATATGCCGTCGCTGTTTCAGGTTCGGCTCCGGGGCTGGGGGAGTGCCCGTTGGGAAAAGGGCAAAAAAAAGAGACCTCATTGGGTCTCTTTCTTTATTTCTTTAATCAGGATTAAGCCAATTTGCTGATATAAGCAGCGAGCTTAGATTTCAAGTTAGCAGCCTTATTCTTGTGAATAACGTTGATCTTTGCCAACTTGTCCAAAGACTTCTGTACGCTTGGATACATCGCGATAGCAGCTTCCTTATCCTTGGTTGCGCGCAACTTGCGAACAGCGTTACGCATTGTCTTAGCGTAGTATCTGTTGTGGAGTCTTCTTTTTTCCTCCTGACGGATTCTTTTTACTGATGATTTATGATTTGCCATCTCAATTCTTAAAATATATTCATTTAACTTTGTAGTCCCTAGGAGAGTCGAACTCCTCTTTAGAGAATGAAAATCTCTCGTCCTAACCGATAGACGAAGGGACCGTGGTGTTTTGAACTTTTTGAGTTCTTGTTACCGAGGTTTGTTTCTCGATTGCGATGCAAAGGTACGACTTATTTTTGAATCTCCAAACTTTTCCGCAAAAAAAATGCGTTTTTTTTCGAAAAAAATTCGTTTTGCCCTTTTTTATTGCTTTTTTTGCTCAAAAATGCCTTGTTTTCTCTATTTTTGCCACCATATTTAAAACAGAACTTTTATGTACGAAAAAAGTAGGGCTATCGTTCTCCGGATCCATAAATTGGACGATGAAAAGCGAATTGCCGAGGTTTACACCGAGTGCAGGGGCTTCTTGTCGTTCCGGATTTCTCAGGGAGGCGGAAAAAGGTCGAAGATGAAGAGCACGTATTTTCTTCCGCTGAACCTTCTGGAGCTGGAGTATGACTATAGAGAGCGTTTTCCGTTGCAGACCATCAATGAACTGTCTTTGCTGTCGTCCATGCAGATGAGCAGCTTCAATCCGTATAAATCGGCCATTATTTTATTCCTTTCCGAATTTCTGGTCCATATATTAAGAAAGGAACCCAAGAATGAGGAACTCTTCACGTTTCTGGTAGATTCTTTTGAATGGCTGGAACGGAGTGATACGGATTTTCCGAGCTTTCATCTGGCGCTGGTCACCCAGATCACCCGTTTTTTGGGAATTCCGCCTTTTATGGATTCCTATGTGCCGGGATATTATTTCGACATGCAGGAATCTTCGTTTGTAGAGATGCCTCCGGTGCACGGTGTGTTTCTTGCACCAGAGTATGCCACTTTGCTGGCGGCCATGTATCGGGTGCCTTATGAGGACATGCATCTGCTGGAATTGTCGCGGCAGGACAGGCGTGAATATCTCAAAATCCTTATTCATTATTATCAGTTGCATTTTCCGGGCTTTACGGACATGAAGTCTCTGACGGTGCTTTCTGATTTGTTTGAATAAGCCCGGCCGCTTTTTCCCGGTCTGCGGAAACGCCTTGCAGAGGGCTTGCCGCTGTGATGCGCGGCAGAATGAGGGCAAGCGCTTCCTTGTGGCGGCAAGAAAAAAACATTTCGATGAAATGGAAAATTCATTTCGATGTTTTTGGAAAAACATCAGGAACTTTTTTTAAAAGAAAAAAGGAAGAGTCTGGCGTAACACCAAACTCTTCCTTTTTTATATGCTTTATCGGGCCGGATTTCCGGCGCAGAGGCATCTTTTGGTCTTGCTTAGGCAAGCAGTTCCTTAACGATGCTGCTGATGGCCTTGCCGTCGGCTTTTCCAGCCAGACTTTTTGTGGCCACACCCATTACCTTACCTATATCCTTCGGGCTGCTGGCTCCGGTTTCCTCGATAATCTTCTTGATTTCGGCCTTCAGTTCCTCTTCGGAAAGAGGCTTGGGCAGATATTCTTCGATAACTGCCACCTGAGCCAGTTCCTCATTAGCCAGGTCTTCGCGGTTCTGGCTTACGTAGAGGGCTGCAGTGTCTTTACCCTGTTTGGTCAGTTTAGACAGAATCTTCAGAGCGGCTTCGTCTGTGAGTTCGTCATTGGCTCCCGGAGCGGTCTTGGCTTCCAGGAACAGTTTCTTCACGTTGCGCAGAGCCTCCAGGCGTACTTTGTCCTTGGCCTTCATTGCGGCAACGATATCTTTGCTGATTTGTTCAAATAGTGCCATAGTTTATTGAAATATGATTGTATTGCTTGGTTGACTGGTTGTTTCCGGTTCGTTTTCCACGACGGTCTGTGCCAGGTTGTGTGCTGTCTTCGACTTGATTTCTTCAAGCTGCTCCTTGTTGCGGATGTAGGTAGGCATTTCGTCCACCATGGTGATGATGTTGTCGTTGTCCAGATCATCCTTCTTGAAGATAAACACGTTGTGACGCTTTCTGGTGGCAGTCTGGTTTCTTCCCGGATAGTATTGGTCACGGCGGATACCCTTCTGGATTTCCTCGTTCTCCTTTTCTTCATCATTCTCGCGCGGCTTTTTCTTCTTCTGCTCCAGTTCCGGAATATTTTCCAGACCGAATCCGGTTGCCAATACGGTGATCTTGACTTTCTTCTCCAGTGTATCATCGGTAGCCACACCCCATTTGGTTTCCACGTCTTCGCCGAACTTGGTCATGAAGTCGTTGATTTCGTTCATTTCCTCCATGGTGAGCTGATCCTGATCCTTGGCGCAGAAAGTGATGCTGAGCAATACCTTCTTGGAGTTGAAGATATCATCGTTGTTGAGCAGCGGAGAGTGCAATGCCTCGTCGATGGCATGCTTCACACGGTTTTCTCCCTCGCCGTAACCGGTACTCATGATGGCCACACCACCGTCCTTCAGTACGGTAGTAACATCCTGGAAGTCCAGGTTGATGATACCATGCACGGTAATGATTTCGGCAATACTCTTGGCTGCGATAGAGAGAGTATCGTCCGCTTTGGCAAAAGCGTTCAGCAGAGACAGCTCCGGATAGATTTCGCGCAGACGCTCGTTGTTGATGACCAGAAGTGCATCCACGTGCTTGGAGATTTCCTCCACACCGTCGAGTGCCTGGTCAATCTTCTTGTTTCCTTCAAACAGGAACGGGATGGTAACGATACCTACTGTCAGGATGCCCATGTCCTTGGCGCACTGGGCAATCACCGGAGCGGCACCCGTACCGGTTCCGCCACCCATACCGGCGGTAACGAATACCATGCGGGTTCCGTCGTCGAGCATTTTTCTGATCTCCTCGATGTTGTCCAAGGCTGCCTGACGGCCTCTTTCCGGTCGGTTTCCTGCTCCGAGACCTGCGCCCAACTGCAGTCGGGTAGGTACAGGAGAGTCGCTCAGAGCCTTTTTATCGGTGTTACAAACCACGAATGTAACATCGTGGATGCCTTGTTTATACATGTGGTTTACAGCGTTACCGCCTCCACCGCCAACGCCGACCACTTTGATGATGCTGGAACTGTCCGTTTTTACGTTGAACTGGATTCCGCTTTCGTCATTCATATTCTTGTTCTCTTCTGTCATGGCTGTATCAGTTTTAGTCGATGTTACTCTTCAGTTTCAGTAAACATCTTGGTAAGTTTAGAGATTTTGCTTTTCAGCGATTTCATAAAGCCCCCTTTATTCTTGTCCTCTTCTTCCTCTTCCTCATCATCCTCTTTCTTGGAGGTTTCATTCTGTTGCTTTGAGGCTTTTTCGGTCTGAGCGGCAAGTTCTTCCTGTCTCTTCTGCTCTTCCAGAATCTGACGTTTTCTTTCTTCCTCTTCCTCCTGCTTTCTGCGTCTGTTTTCCTCTTCCTCCAGACGCATTCTTTCAATCTCGTTAGGGTCAACGTCCGTGCAGTCGCATTCGCCGCAGGCCAGCAGAGATATCAGGGTGTTGGAATTCATCTCCTGAATGACATTCGCGTAATTGCCCGGCTTGATCATGGTCTGCAGAGATTTGGCAAACTTGATCTTGTCCGACTTGGTCTTATGACTGATTGCCTTTTCGATATTCGGGATGTTGGCGGCTCCACCGGTGATGACAATGCCCGAAAGCAGTTTGTCGGCATATCCGCTTTGCTGGATCTGTTCCCACACGTTGGCAATGATTTCCTCCATACGTGCTTCGGTGATTTCCTGCAGGACATCTTCGGCGATGGTTGTGCCCGGGTCGAACGATAACGGAATGTGGCGCACCACTTCGCGGGACATGTCCGAGAAGGCGGTGCCGTATTTGATTTTCAGCTCTTCGGCCTCTTCCTCTTCCACCTGCTTGCTGCAGATGTCCAGAGTCAGGTTATTGCCTCCCAGTGGAATGACAGACAGATAGCGGAGGATGTTGTTCTTATAGATTGACACGGTGGTGGTTTCTGCACCGAAGTCAACCAATGCACAGCCGGAGCGCTTTTCATTGTCGGTCAGAATATTGTCGGACAGTGCCAGAGGAGCGATATACATATCAATAATCTGGACACCTACGGCATCGAAACATTTCTGGATATTCTCCTTGACGGAAGAACGGATGACGATGTTCAGGAAGCGGCCTTCAATCTGATTGCTCAGGATGCCGACCGGTTCGGTAACGTAGTTTGTGCCGATGCGGTATTCCTGGGATTTTACATCCAGAATCACCTTGTCGGGATAATTGATATTATAGTTTGAGTCTCTCAGAGAGTCGATAATATCGTTGGAGATGACTACCTTGGTGGCCATCTGCTTGGACGCAGAATTGCGGATGGTGCAAAGTGACTGGCCTGCGATACCTACATAAGCCTTGTTGATGTAGACATTCAGGTCCTCGCGCAGCTGGATAAAGATACCGTTCAGCGCCTGGATGGTTTTGTCGAGGTTGTAGATTACTCCCTTGCGGATGCAGTTCTTGGATTTGCGCTCCACCACATCCAGAATCTGGAGCGAACCATCCACATCCTTTCTGCCCGCGATGCCACGAATTGATGACGAGCCGAGCTCTATTGCTACAATTATGTCTTTATCTGTTGCCATGTTAGTCTTTATTTTTTGTACATATTATTTGATCCTGATACTCAAGACTGATGTCTGAGTACTTGTTCCATCCCACTTGAGACAACCCTTTCTCATAGAAGACTCTCAGTTTGTCGAGCTTCTTCTTGAAATCCTTGGGTTCTCCCAACAGTATCGTATGTTTTCCAACTCGTGGTATCATTTCCAGTTTGCCGTCGTCGAGCACATTGATTTGCTCAATCTGCTGGTTCCAGAACGGGTCGTTCTGGATGATCTTGCCCAAAGTGGTCAGCTTCTGCTTGGCGTATTTCTTGGTAACCTCTCCCGTCACAATCGGCATATTGGCAAAATAAGACGACTTGGGAATAGAGTTGCCCTGATTGTCCAGATAGTAGTTTTCTCCGTTATTGCTGATGATGTGGAGAATCACCTGTCTGGATTTTACCTTCACACAGATGGAGCCGGTTGCTGTCTTGTAGCAAGTGGCCTGGTCTATGTAAGGGCTTTTCTTCAAAGCCTTCTCTATGGCCAGCAGATCAACCTCCTGGATCGGTTTGCCTTGTGGAAACAGCTTGTTCTGCACAAGATATCGCTGTATGTCTTCTTCGTTGATGAGGCTGTGTTCCAGGCTGTCCTCAATCATGATTTCCACCTGTTCGCAGACCTGACCGTCCTTAGGCTTGTTCAGTACGGTAACGGCCGCAATGAAATAGCCGGCCAAGGCTACGACAATAATGAAAAGTATGAGTTTCTTTATCATTTATCTTTCAGTATTTCTGCAATTTGAGGGGCATAATTCTCAATGTCACCGGCTCCCAGTGCAATCAGAACGTCGAAGTCGGAGTTCTGTATCAGGTCGAGCAGCTCGTCCTTTGTACACATACGCTTGGTGACTTCCGGTGCCAGATTGTCGTAAATCAGTTTGCTGGTCACTCCCGGGATAGGAGCTTCGCGTGCCGGATAGATATCCAGCAGGATCACATCATCGGCCAGAGACAGTCCTTCGGCAAATTCCTTATAGAAATCGCGTGTGCGGGAATACAGATGCGGCTGGAATATCGCGGTGATTTTCTTGTCCGCATAGAGTTCCTTGATGGAGCGGATGCTCTGCTTGATTTCTTCCGGGTGGTGGGCATAGTCGGTCAGGAATACCTGATGGTCGTTCTTGATCTTGAAATCAAAACGGCGGTCCACACCACGGAAGGAAGCCATGGCCTGCTTGATTTCTTCGGCTGTGGCTCCGGCAATCTGTGCGAGTGCCATGGCACCGATACTGTTTTCAATGTTGATGCTTACCGGAACACCCAGCTGCACGTCCTTGATGTTCTCAAACGGAGAAACCAGATCGAAGAAAATCTCTCCATTGCCGATACGGATATTCTCGGCGTGGAAGTCTCCTTCGTTGCGGCTGTAGGAGTAAACGGTCACATTGTCCTGCACACGGGCCTCCATTTCCAGGTCCTTGTGCAGCACCAGATAACCGCCCGGCTGTATCAGCGAACTGTATTTGGCGAAACTCTCCAGATAAGCCTCCTTGGTGCCATAGATGTCCAGATGGTCGGGGTCAGTGGCCGTGATGACAGAAGCATACGGACTGAGCCAGTGGAAAGAACGGTCGAACTCATCGGCCTCGATAACGACATAGTCGCTTTTGGCAGACAGGATGTAGTTGGTGCCGTAGTTCTTCGTGATACCACCTAAAAAAGCATTACAGTCCACATGGCTGTTGTGCAGGATATGGGCTGTCATGGAAGTGGTGGTTGTCTTGCCGTGGGTTCCGGCCACACAAAGACCCTTGTGAGCACGGGTCAGTGTGCCGAGCACCTGGGCTCTTTTCTGTAAGTCAAACTGGTTT
Source organism: Bacteroides sp. OF04-15BH (assembly GCF_003477995.1). Classification (GTDB taxonomy): domain Bacteria; phylum Bacteroidota; class Bacteroidia; order Bacteroidales; family Bacteroidaceae; genus Paraprevotella. Next base: position 11,511 of record NZ_QUEM01000012.1, on the reverse strand, counting down.
TCCTTGAAGTAAACCAGTTCCTGATGGCTGGCCGGAATGGCCGGTGTATAGATAATCAGTGCAGAATCTTTGTCTTTGCAGGCTTCGGGAATGAGCGCCACATTTTCTTCGTAGTGAATGAGCGCTCCTTCTTCTTCCAGTTTCTGGGTCAAATCGCTCGGAGTGCGGTCGTATCCTCCAACAAGGATGCCTTTGTTCAGGAAATAGCGTGCAATGGCACTCATTCCGATACCCCCGATACCTATAAAATATACTGCTTTGATACTGTTAATTTCCATGTTTCTGTTTTTTATCTCTGTATTTGATGGCAAGTTGATAAACCTGTTCTGCAATGACGTTTGCAGAATCCTTGAAAGACATTTTCTTACTGTTCTCGGAAAGCTTCTGCAGCAGTGCAGCATCCTGGCAGGTCTTGAGAGCCAGAGGAATCAGGCTGTTCACCGCCTCGCTGTCCTTGACAAACAACGCAGCGTCTTTGCGCACCAAAGCCATTGCGTTCTTGGTCTGATGGTCTTCCGCAACGTTGGGCGAGGGTACCAGAATGGAAGCCTTGCCCAAAAGGCATAACTCGGAAATGCTGCTGGCTCCGGCTCTGGAAATGACCAGATCGGCCGCTGCATACGCTTCATCCATGTGGGTGATGAAGTCCGTTACAAACAGATTCTGTGGCTTTCCTTGCTGGGCAAGTGTTTTCTGGATACTGTCGAAGTAGTATCCGCCGGTTTGCCATATAATCTGCACGTCGCTGTCTTTAATCAGCGGCAGTTGGCTCAGGACACTCTCGTTAACGGTGCGTGCTCCGAGGCTTCCTCCGATAATCAGAATCGTCTTTCGGTTGGGATCCAGACCGAAGCCTTTCAGAATCTCTTCCCGGCTTTTGCTGCATGTCAGTAGATCCTGTCTTACGGGATTACCTGTGAGGATAATCTTCTCTTTGGGGAAGAAACGCTCCATTCCTTCGTAGGCCACGCAGATTTTGTCTGCTTTCTGGGCCAGAAGCTTATTGGTGACTCCCGCATAGGAGTTCTGCTCCTGAAGAAGGGTAGGGATACCCATTCCTTCGGCCACGTTCAGAGTCGGGCCGCTGGCATATCCGCCTACTCCAACCGCAGCCATAGGCTTGAACTGCTTGATGATTTGGCGTGCCAGTCGTCTGCTCTTGTAGATTTTATATAATACGGCAAAATTCTTCAACAAGTTCTTCCGGTCAAAACCACAGATCGGGAGCGCTTTGATTTCGTAGCCGGCAGCCGGCACTTTCTTCATCTCCATTCTGCCTTCGGCGCCGACAAAAAGAATTTCACATTCAGGATGTTGCTCTTTCAGCGCGTTGGCTATAGAAATCGCCGGGAATATATGTCCGCCGGTTCCTCCACCACTTATGATGATTCTTAGCTCCTCTTTCATACCTTATAATATTAATGACAGCAAAAATAGCAATAAATATTCTATAAAAGACAATGAACTCTTATAATTTTTTAAGTAAGAGAGTCTGGCGGCATCTACGATACCTCGCTGATCGCATAATTAGGCTTTTTCTTTGATGATCTGCTAACACTGAGGATCATACCTATGTAAATGCAGTTCATGATGGTGGCCGTACCTCCCTTGCTCATCAGCGGCAATGGCTGACCGGTGACCGGAAATACGCCTACGGCTACCGCCATGTTGATCATGGCCTGTATCACCATCATAATGGCCAGTCCCATAATCAGAAAGGCGGGGAAGGACCGTTCGCATCTGGAAGCAATCAATGAGGTCCGGAACAGCAGGATAAAGTAGAGGAACATAACTGCCGCTCCTCCCAGCAGTCCGGTTTCTTCAAGGATGATCGCATAGATGAAGTCGGAAAACGGTTGGGGCAGGAAGTCACGCTCCACGGAGTTTCCCGGGCCTTTTCCCCAAATATTGGATGAGGCGATGGCGATGCGGGCATGTGCCACCTGGGTATTCTCCCGGATGTTGTAGGATTTGGCATCGACCGTTTCCTCTGAGTGGTTCTTTAAACGGTTGGACCAGGTTTCCAGACGGTGCAGACCGGGCAACTGGCTCCAGGCTTCAATCTTTTCGTTCGGAGTGTATTTCAGAACACTGAAAGCGGTTCCTCCGATTAATGCCAGAATTCCCAGAAGTTTGCCCAACTGTCCCCAGGGCACGCGTCCGATGAACATCATGATGATGGTAATCAGGAAGGTCATGGCGGCAGTAGAGAAATTCTCCGGGAGAATCAGGGCACAGAAAACCGCAGCCGGCCAAAAGATAAATTTGAATGCCTGCTTGTTGGCTCCCTTTTCTGTCTGCATGTTCGACAGAATCAGGGCAATATAAACCACGAGTGTCCATTTGGCCACTTCGGATGGCTGGAATGAAAAACCACCGATTTCATACCAGCGTGACGCATTGTTTACCTTTTCCGTAAACAGGGTCGCGAACAATACTCCCACGGAAATAGGAATCATAAACAATGGAATCACTTTAAAGTAGCGGCATGGAATCTTGTGTATGACCAGAATAGCCAAGAAGCCTGCGAAGAAAAAGCCGCTATGCTCCAGTACAGGTCGCCAAAAGGCGCCTGACTGGTAACTCATATTACTGGAAGCACTGTAAACTTCAATAATAGATATTGTGCAAAGCAGGAAAAATACCGTCCAGATACCCAGGTCGCCCTGCAGGATGGATTTTCCTTTAAAAAATGCAGCCGGAAGTTTCATAATCCTTTAATGTAATAATATTATAAGGAACGTACCAGAGTCTTGAACTGTTCACCCCGGTCTTCCATATTCTTGAATAAGTCAAAGCTGGCACAACATGGGCTCAACAATACGGTGTCGCCCGGTTTGGCCATTTTGTAACAGGCTTCCACACAGTCTTTCATGCTGTGGGTGTCTGCAATTGGAATACCAAATCCGTCGAAGAACTGGTGCAGTTTGGTGTTGTCGGCTCCCAGAAATACCAGGCCGACACATTTCTTGCGTACGAGTTCCTCGATGGCATGGTAATCGTTGCCCTTGTCTTTTCCTCCCAGAATCAGGATGGTAGGCGTGGTCATGCTTTCCAGAGCATACCAGCAGGCGTCTACGTTGGTTGCCTTAGAGTCGTTGATATATTCTACACCACGTACGCGGGTCACCTTTTCCAGACGGTGTTCTACTCCCTCAAAGTTACCCAGACTCTCGCGCAGCACCTCGTTCTTGACGTTGGCAATCTTGGCCGAGATACCTGCAGCCAGTGAGTTATACAGGTTGTGCTTGCCGGTGAGCGACAGTTCCTCCAGTTCCATATTGAATGGAGTAGGAGTCTCTATTTTGTACTGTCCGTCCTCGATGTAACCGATCATTCCCTCTTTGCGGATGATGGAGAAAGGACAGGTCTGCGCCTTGATTCCGTATTTTTGCAGTTCTTTCTTGATGATCGGATCGTCTGCCCAGTAGACAAAGGCATCCTCCTCGGTTTGGTTTTGCAGGATGCGCATCTTGGCATCTACGTAGTTCTGCATGCAGTTGTCGTAGCGGTCCAGATGGTCGGGAGTGATGTTCAGCAATACGGCAATGTTGGCACGGAACTGATACATGTTGTCCAACTGGAAACTGCTCAGCTCGATGACATAGTATTCATAGTCCTTTTCTGCCACCTGCAGAGCCAGACTTTGTCCGATATTGCCGGCCAGACCTACATTATAGCCTGCGTTCTTGAAGATATGATAAATCAGCGATGTAGTCGTGGTTTTACCGTTGCTGCCTGTGATGCAGATCATTTTGGCGCGGGTATATCTTCCGGCAAACTCAATTTCAGAAATAATAGGAATGTTCTTTTCCTTTATTTTCAGAATCATTGGGGCGTTCTCGGGAATGCCCGGGCTCTTGATCACTTCGTCTGCATTGAGGATCAGCTCCTCAGTATGTTGTTTTTCCTCCCAGATAATACCGTAGCTGTCGAGCATGTTCTTGTAGCGCTCCTTGATGGTGCCCATGTCTGAGACAAAGACATCAAATCCTTTCTTTTGTGCCAGTACTGCTGCACCGACTCCACTTTCGGCAGCTCCTAATATTACAATTCTTTTTTTCATGATTTATCTGTTTCCTTTCTTCTTATCTTATTTTTAATGTGATGATGGACAATGCAGCCATGATGATGGTGATGATCCAAAAACGTACCGTAATCTTAGACTCCAGCCAGCAGCCCTTCGGCCAGTTCAGGAATATTTTCATATCGGCTGGCAGCTGTCCGGGTTTCACGCGGAATGCATCGTGAATAGGGGCGCGCTTGAACATTCTCAGTTTCTTGCCCCGCTTGTTTCCCCACTTGGCTACATTTACCTGCAGGATGACACTCAGACTTTCCATCAGGAAAATGAAGCACAGAATCGGAATGAGTAGCTCTTTGTGAATGATAATGGCGGTCACGGCAATAATACCTCCGATGGCCAGACTGCCTGTGTCGCCCATGAAAATCTGGGCCGGATAGGCATTGTACCAAAGGAAACCGACCAAAGCACCCACAAAGGCGCAAATGAAGATAACCAGCTCCTGCGATTCCGGTATATACATGATGTTGAGGTAGCTGGCAAATTCAATGTGGCTGGACACATAGGCAAATATTCCGAGTGCCACTCCGATAATGGCCGAGTTTCCGGCCGTCATTCCGTCCATACCATCGTTCAGATTGGAACCGTTGGATACGGCCACGACTACGATTGTGGTCATGACAACAAACAGAAACCATCCGGCTGCAGTCTTGTACTTACCGCAGAAACTCATGATTTCCGTGTAGTTCAGGTTGTTGTTCTTCACAAACGGAATGGTGGTACTAGTTGATTTTACCTTTTCACTTTTATGCACCACTATTTCCTGATTTCCGGACCGTTGCATGGTTACGTTCTCCCGGATGACGGCATCGGGGCTGAGCCACAGCGTCAAGCCCACAAACAGTCCCAATAAAGTCTGTCCGATGAGTTTGTAGGCCGGCTTTAATCCGTCTTTCGTGATTTTCATCTTGATGTAATCATCGGCAAAGCCCAGTGCGCCGAGCCAGATTGTGGTGACCAGCATCAGGATCATATAGATATTACGCAGTCGTCCGAACAGCAGACAAGGGACGATGATGGAGACCAGAATGATGATGCCTCCCATGGTGGGGACTCCCTTCTTTTCTACTCCATAGGGATCGATACTCTTGTCGCGTTGCGCTTCGCTTACGTTATGACGTTTCATCCATTTGATGAAATATTCTCCGAACCAGGCTGAGATAATCAGCGATAGAATCAGAGTGAGCAGAGAACGGAAAGAAATGTAGGTCCACATGTGTGAGCCCGGTATTCCGAACTCCTCCAGATATCTGAATAAATAGTACAGCATGACTAAGATTAATTAATTCCGAAACATTCTTTAATAACCTCGTGGTCGTCGAAGTGATGTTTCACTCCTTCTATTTCCTGATAATTCTCATGTCCTTTTCCCGCAACAAGAATCACATCGTTTGGCTGTGCCATTAAGCAGGCTGCCTTGATGGCTTCTTTACGGTTGGTGATGGTAATTACCTTCTGAGCCTGTTCCGGACTTAATCCGTCGGTCATGTCTTTGATAATGTCTTCCGGCTTTTCAAAGCGGGGATTATCGCTGGTGATGATTACGCGGTCGCTGTGGTCGGCAGCTTCGCGAGCCATAATCGGACGCTTTCCTTTGTCACGATTACCTCCGGCACCACATACGGTGATGACGCTGCTCTTACCTTTTACAATATCATTGATGGTGTTCAGCACGTTGACCAGAGCATCCGGTGTGTGAGCGTAGTCAACAATGGCCGTTACTCCATTCTTGGAACGTATGGTTTCAAAACGTCCGTTTACCGGAGTCATGGTGCTGAGAGTAACCAGTGTATTCAAAGGATCCTTACCCAGCATGATGGTAGCCGCATAAACGGCCAGCAGATTATAAACGTTGAAACGTCCGATGAACGGAACACTTACTTCCTGATCATTGATGCTGAGATACATGCCGTCAAAAGACTCTTCCAGAATCTTGCCGTTGAAATCGGCCATGCGCATCATGGAGTAGGTCTTTACGGTGGCAGCGGTGTTCTGTACCATGATCATGCCGTTTTTGTCATCAGCGTTGGTGATGGCAAAAGCATCTTTAGGCAGAGCGTCGAAGAATGCTTTCTTGGCATCACGGTAGTTCTCAAATGTCTTGTGATAGTCCAGATGGTCGCGTGTCAGGTTGGTAAAGATACCTCCAGCAAACTTCAAGCCTCCAATTCGCTTCTGGGCTACAGCATGCGAGCTGACTTCCATAAAGGCATAAGCACATCCTTCGTCGGCCATTCGTCCCAACAACTGATTCAGTGTAATCGGGTCGGGAGTCGTGTGGCTGGTTGGGATGGCTTCATCCTGTATATAGTTGCAGACAGTGGAACACAGACCGCACTTATAACCCATTTTCTTGAACATGTTGAACAGAAGGGTGGCAATCGTTGTCTTTCCGTTGGTTCCGGTAACACCGATGAGTTTCATCTTTGAGGTCGGATCACCATAGAACTTGGTTGCTACCTGTCCTACGACATCTTCTGTATCTGCTACCTGAATGTAAGTAACTTCCGGATTGATTTCTTCCGGTAAGTCCATACACAGAACGGCGCTGGCTCCATATTCAATGGCTTTGTTGATGAAGCTGTGTCCGTCGGTTGCTGTTCCCTTGATTGCGATAAACAGATAACCCGGTTTGATTTTTCTTGAATCAATATCCAGACCTTGGATCTCCAGATCCTTGTTGCCGATATATTTGTTTGTCTTGATGCAAGACAATAGTTCTTCGAGTTTCATACCTTTTATGATTTTCTGAGTTCAATAATAATTGTTTGTCCTTTCTTTATTTGTGTGTTAGGTGCTATACTTTGTTTCTTAACAAGTCCCACTCCATTGATTCGTACTTTAAGACCTCTGCTTTCCAGAAGATATACGGCATCACGGGCTCCCATACCGCTTACATCCGGTACCAGATTGTTGGGTGACTTGTTTGAAGACAGCATCACATTGTTTCCATTGTTTTGTGAAGTACCCCAAACAAACTGTTTCTTGTCATCCGTATTGAAGTCCGTGTGGAACGGAACATTTAAGGATTCCAAAACTTGAGCCGCAGCCTGCATATTACCGTTGGATACATCCGGAATGAATATAGAGGTTGAATCAGCTCCTTCTCTTGGTTCCCGGAATACACCTTTGGCCATTACTGACTGGGCAATCTCCCGGAATACAGGACCGCATTGTCCGCCACCGGAGGCCGGAAGTCCCGATTTCTGGATGGCAACGATGCAACTGTATTTTGGAGCTTCAGAAGGGAAGTATCCGCAGAAGCTGACCAGATAGTGCATACCTCCGGATTTATATCCGCCTTTGCCTTTTGAAATCTGTGCTGTTCCTGTTTTTCCGGAAACCTTGAACTGCGGGCATCCGGCCTGTTTGCCGAGTCCCTTGCTGACAACCATTTCCAGAATATCCTGGATGTCCTGAAGCGTACTCTTGGAGCAAATCTGCTCTTTGACAACTTCAACCGGGAATTCTCTCACCACGACTCCGTCTTTCAACTCAGCCTTGACAAATCTCGGTTTGACCATTTTACCGCCATTTGCAATGGCATTGTAGAATGTCAGTGTGTAGATTGGTGGAATCTGTGTCTCATATCCGATACTCATCCAAGGCAATGCTGTTTTAGACCAGTTGTCCTTGTTCGGCATTCTTACGTTCGGTTTTCCTGCTCCGACAAGAGGGATATCAATAGGAATTCCTACTCCCTCGCGATACAGTCCTTTTACGAACGCTTGCGGGTTATCTTTATAGTGCTCGTCGATGATTCGGCTCACACCGATATTCGAAGAGTACATCAACACTTCCGGCACGCTGATACGCCCATATCCTCCTCTACGCCAGTTATGGTCTTTCATGTTTTGGCCATACATCTCCCACTGTCCGTTTCCGGTTTCTACAAAGTCATCCTTTGTAATTTTCTTGTCTTCCAGGGCAACCATAATGGATGCGGTTTTGAATGTAGAGCCCGGTTCCATCATATCGGCAACGGCATTGTTCTTGATTTCATAATAAGAGCCGTCGTCCAGTTTGGTCATATTAACGATGGCTTTCACATCACCGGTTGCCACTTCCATAAGTACCACGACACCTACATCGCCATTGATTTCCTTTAATTTCTTCAGAATGGCTTTTTCTGCAGCGTCTTGCATGCTCACATCAATGGTTGTCATGATATCGTTACCATCAACGGGCGGTTCATCTACCAGGCTGAGCCATTTGTTTCTGACTTTTGCGCGGTGAGACACACCACTTTTTCCTCTAAGGATAGAGTCGTAAGACAACTCCAGACCATAGATCGCTGAGTCCTTGCTGGCATACAGATTACCCAAAGTTCTGGTAGCCAGTGAACCGTAAGGCTTCTTTCTTTGGTTGAATGTTTCCGTGTAAAAACCGCCTTTACCCGGAGTTTCCCGGAAAAGAGGCAGTTTCTTACACTCTTTATACTGAATGTAAGAAACACGTTTCGGATAGAGCAACCAATAGCTGCTCTTCTTTTTACGTCCTTTTTTAAGTCTTGCTTTGAATTCAGCTGCAGACTTATCCGGGAAAATCTTATGCAGACCGTCACAAATAGAATCCATTTTGGTAGTCAGCATAGAGTCTCTCCATGCCTGCAGTTTTTGCTGCACTTTCGGATCCTTGTCCCGAGCCACAAAGTCCATGTATATTTTGTATTCGGGTAAGGAACTAGCCATGATATGTCCGTCAGCAGAAAGAATATTACCTCTGTTTGCCGGAATCGGTACATCATCCTGAACCAATTGTTTGCTGACCTCCTCCCAATATTCCTTTTCCACGAACATCAGGTATGCGGCATTTCCCAGGATGTACAGTCCCCAAGCTACGATAAAGATAAAGATCAGGCTATATCTGGGGATTATCTTTTTACTGTCAAAGTCCATTTTACTCTTCTTCTGTAGTTGTTTTGATGATGAATGGCGGTTCGCTTGGAGTGGCCAGCATGCTGTCAGGAGTTTGTTTCAGCATTTTCTCAACCTGACTTTGTCTGCTTTTGATGGTAAACTCCCCGGAACGGGTCAGAGAATAATATTTCTGTTCTTGTAACTTAGTTTTCAGTTCTTCTATTTCGATAAGTTCCTGCTGGGCCTGATATCTGTTGGTGATGTACACAATGATATAGAAAACGCAAATAGCGATCAGTCCCAACTGTTTCCGGAATGTGCTTCCAGTGAGTATCTCGCCTCCCAGAATATCTTTCAGGCTGATTTTCTTCTTGCTTCCAAGGTCTTCTCTTTGTGTGAAGCGTTCCAGCTTGGCTGGGAGTGAATCATCCTTGATAACGATAGGCTCAGCGACTTCGTTTTCTTCGTCCTTCTCGAAATCTTCCTCTGCCAATTCCTGCTCGTTGTCAGGTTGCTCCAGTTCCGTGAGTTCTTCCGTTACGTCAGGTGTATTTTTTCTTTTTCTCATGATTTCTTCATAGATTATTTCTTTTCTGCAATTCTCAGTTTGGCACTTCTGCTTCTTGGATTTCTTGTCTGTTCCTCTTCAGATGCAATGATCACTTTGTTGTTGACCATCTTAAGGGGAGCATTCGTGTTTCCGAAGAAATCCTTTTCTACATGCCCTTCTACGTTGCCTGTCTTGATCAGGTTTTTCACCATGCGGTCTTCCAACGAGTGATAAGTCAGCACAGATAGTCTGCCTCCGGCTTTCAGAAGCACGGCCGAGGCCGTCAGCATTTCCTTGAGCGCCTGCATTTCCTGATTGACTTCAATGCGGAGCGCTTGAAAAACCTTTGCCAGCTCTTTCTTCTCGCGGTCTCTTTCGAAGAACACCTTGATGATGTTCATCAGGTCTCCCGTTGTCTCTATCCTTTGGTTATTTCTGTTTTTAACGACTGCAGCCGCTATTTTACGCGCATTTTTCAGTTCTCCATACAGATAGAACAAGTCTGCCAGTTGAGCTTCGGAGTATTCATTCAGTATATCGGCAGCTGTACGCTGTGCTTTCTGGTTCATTCTCATGTCCAGCGGAGCATCAAAACGGAAGGAAAATCCTCTTTCCTGTGCATCGAAATGATGGCTTGACACTCCTAAATCAGCTAAAATACCGTCCACTTGCTCTATGCCATAATAGCGCATCCAGTTTTTGATGTATCTAAAATTGCTTCTGACGAAGGTGAAGCGGTTATCTTGAATGATGTTCTGCTCCGCATCCTCATCCTGGTCAAAGCTGTATAAATGTCCTTTGGGAGAGAGCCGGCTTAGAATTTCTCTGCTGTGCCCTCCACCTCCAAATGTGACATCAACATAGATGCCGTCAGGATTTATATTTAATCCGTCTACCGTTTCCTGAAGCAAAACAGGAATATGATAAACATTTTCCATATTCATTTCTTGTTTTTTAACATGTTAAATTCTCCCGGAGTCTTGATTTTTTAAATGAATCTTGGCAAAATTATATCTTTTCGGGAGCTTTTGCAAATTGCGTTCAAAGTTACAAAAAACCCTACAGTTACACATCTTATTATAATATTTTTTTTTCAACAGCTGTTGATAACTTTATGAGAGGCTTTTTACCTGCGATAATATTTACTGAAATGTTTCGATAATATAGAGGGGTATATCTTTCGTTTTACTATCTTTGCAGCGTCTAGTTTAATATTTTTTAATTCTGATGAGAAAAATCATTGTCTTTTTTTGCTTTTTGGGTCTTTTTGTTGCCGGATGTTTTGCAGGTGATAAGGAGAAACGTTCTATTATTCGTTTGGAAACTTCTCTTGGGGTGATACGTGTGGCTTTATACAATGATACTCCTTTGCATCGGGATAATTTTCTGAAGTTGGTTTCTGAAGGATATTATGACGGCACCCTTTTTCATAGAGTGATCAAAGATTATATTATTCAGGGAGGTGATCCGGATTCCAAAGGAGCACCTAAAGGCAAGGTTTTGGGAAAAGGTGGTCCGGGATATACCTTACCGGCAGAAATCGACTGGCCTTATTCTTATCATTTGCGTGGTGCTTTGGCTATGGCTCGTGATCCGGATGAGGTGAACCCCGAACGCCGGAGCAACGGTTCACAGTTTTATATTGTTTGGGGGGAATACTATACTCCTTCTGCGCTGCAAAAGATACAGCCTTATGTTTTGGAACAGACGAATGAAATTGTAAAGTTTAATTACGAACACATCTCCAAATATGAACAGTATGGAGGCACGCCGAATCTGGACGGTCAGTTCACGGTCTTCGGAGAGGTAATCGACGGCTTGTCTGTTGTAAAAAAGATCCAAAAATGCAAGACAGATTCTGCTGACCGCCCTTTGGAGGATGTGGTAATCTTGCGGGCAGTAGTGGAGCAGAAAAACTCTGATGGGAAATGACATGCGAAGTCTAAAATGGAAAACTATCCTATTATTTTAGGGATTATACCCGTTGGCGGAATTAATTTAGCGCATACTTAACCCTG
>NZ_QUEM01000119.1 GCF_003477995.1 Bacteroides sp. OF04-15BH | reverse complement strand
CTGAAAGCCACCGTTATGTCCGCATCCTTTGAAATGATGCAGCCGTTCTCCACCGCCAAAAGGGGGAATTTCCTTTCCAGCGTGGTAGCCTTTAACATATTTCTCATGGTCTTTCTTCCTTTCTTTTTTTGTAGGTGAATAATCGGGGTATCGCCTTTCGGCTGATAATGAAGCGTGGATGCCGTTTGCGTGCGGCGGCTTTCATCAGCCCGTGCGTGCCGTACTTGGCGTTGAGCCGGAACGTCTGCCACACGAGCAGCAGCGAAGCCGACACGATGAAACCGATACATAGCCACTGGTTCACGCCTGCCATGAACAGGACGATGAACACTACGAAGACGGCGAGCAAGCCGCCGCAAAAGATAAAGAGGTACTGGCTTTTCAGCCCCTTGAACTCCACGGGCTTCCCGATACCCCTGTTTACCTGATATTTTTCGGGCTTAGCCCTCAACAACTCGTCAGACATAGCCGCAGGTTTAGAGGAAGAACGAGCGCAGGATAGTGGCGGCTACAATCAGGAAGATGCACGCCCCGAACCAACTGGCGGCGGT
>NZ_QUEM01000118.1 GCF_003477995.1 Bacteroides sp. OF04-15BH | reverse complement strand
CGCAAGAAGGACGCTGAAGAGCTTAGTTGCGGATTTGAGGGTCCTATAATCGGTTACGGTTACATTAATCAAGACTCAACAGCAACAATTGTAAACGAAGGCAACATCACCAAAGTTGAAGAAGAGGACAATTATGATATTTTAGCCGGTGGACGTCTGGAAGCTCGCTTTACTCTGAATCACCTTGTTCTCGGTGCAGCACTCGACTATCATTATTACTTTAAAAAAGCTATTGCCAAAGATGGCTTGCTTGTTCCTATGTTCACTATTGGTTATAAATTCTAAAATCGGATATATGCTAAAAAAAATATACTTGCTATTTATATTTTCATTGCTTTTAATTCCTGGCTATGCCCAGGAATTAAAAGTAGAAAAAGTAACCCTGCTTGAAACTGATAAAGAGGCTGAAGAGAAACCTCAATATGACGGTAACCAACAGCTGTGTGCTCTCCTGAAAGTTTACGTGGACAGCCTGCCGGACGTTAGTTTCAACAGTAGTTATATCATTGGAAAAAAGAATATCCTTAATTCCGCAACACTATTATAAAATATTTTTTTT
>NZ_QUEM01000117.1:303-559 GCF_003477995.1 Bacteroides sp. OF04-15BH | reverse complement strand
AGAATATCGGTTGGCAAGCGTCTGTGACTTATAAGGACTCTGCCAATATCGAACAGACGGTAGCCGTTCCTGCACACTACAATACATTTGCAAATGCCTTGGCAGAGGGCAAGCCATACTTGACCACTGCGACTGATACCGTTTTGGTTGTGTCGCCAGTGCTTACCCTTTCTGACAATTCCATCAATGGACAGGTTACTTTGACCGCCAAGACAGAGGATGCACTCATCGGCAAGAAGTCTTTCAACATCGAGAA
>NZ_QUEM01000117.1:0-293 GCF_003477995.1 Bacteroides sp. OF04-15BH | reverse complement strand
ATCGAGAATGGCATCTTGAAAGCCGATACTCTGCGATTTGCAACTACTGCAGGAAAGAACATCTGGTTTGAATACAGCTATCCGGCAGCAATCTCTAATGAAACTGTTACTTCAGCCTCTGTTTCCATTCTGAAAGATGCGGCAGGTCTCGTAACAGAGAATGTGCTTGCTGGATTCTATGCAGAGAATGACAATCTTGGCTTCGGTATGCTTTACCGTGGCTGGGGAGGTTTTGTTTATAACTCGGCAGAGGGCAGATATGCAAAGCCTATTGACGAGTCATTGCTGAAATT
>NZ_QUEM01000116.1:263-559 GCF_003477995.1 Bacteroides sp. OF04-15BH | reverse complement strand
GATGGTGAGTACTCTTGTACGCGCTGTTCTATGAAAATATAGATTCAAGTAATCCAGTCCTATAGCTCAGTTGGTTAGAGCGCCACACTGATAATGTGGAGGTCGGCAGTTCAACTCTGCCTGGGACTACACATGGACGAAGTCAATGTGCATCTAGGCTCAACTTTTGGGACTACTTGATAACTGGGGGATTAGCTCAGCTGGCTAGAGCACCTGCTTTGCACGCAGGGGGTCAACGGTTCGAATCCGTTATTCTCCACACTCTCAAGTAATTGAGAAACGATCTTTGACATATT
>NZ_QUEM01000116.1:0-253 GCF_003477995.1 Bacteroides sp. OF04-15BH | reverse complement strand
AATTGAGAAACGATCTTTGACATATTGGAAACAAAAACGTAAGCAAAATCTCAGTAAAGAGAAACAGCTGAAAGTATATATCAACGTACGTGGTCATTTAAAAATGATTAAGTACGAGCGGTAAAGAAAGTAGGAAAGGGCATACGGTGGATGCCTAGGCTCTTACAGGCGATGAAGGACGTGATAAGCTGCGATAAGCTTCGGGGAGGTGCAAATAACCCTTGATCCGGAGATTTCCGAATGGGACAACCCA
>NZ_QUEM01000115.1:318-568 GCF_003477995.1 Bacteroides sp. OF04-15BH | reverse complement strand
GCAAGCTGGCTTCCCACATCGTTGCGTATGCGTTTGAGTTCTTCCCGGTCGTCACTCCATGCCATGACGTTGCAGTGGCAGCGCACCGATACAAGCCCCTTGCTGTGCGCTTCGTTCAGGTACTCGTCTATCCATTCCTTGTTCACTTGGTTGGCACGGGAATAACGGGAGAGCGATTGCATGTTCCGGGCGGTCTGCTCGAAGTTCTTCAGGTTTTCGGCGTGGTCGTCTATGAAGATGAACTGGTTAT
>NZ_QUEM01000115.1:0-308 GCF_003477995.1 Bacteroides sp. OF04-15BH | reverse complement strand
TGGTCGTCTATGAAGATGAACTGGTTATAGACGTGGTTGCACGACAACAGCACGCCCACCGGGGCGGCGAATGACAGTCGGCAGTCGCTCCGGTCAGTGGACAGCTTCTCAAACCGTGTGTCCGTCCCGACCTTTCCGGGCAAATCTTCCACGTCCGAAAGCGTGTGCAGGCACAGTATGTCGTCCCCGACACGCATTTCTTCCGGGTACAGCCCGATGTCTTTCAGGCAGGTGGTATCTGTCTGCGATAGCGAGAAGTATTTCTCAATGATGCCCGCCTTTCCGTCCTGCCCGGTGATTTCCGATGC
>NZ_QUEM01000114.1 GCF_003477995.1 Bacteroides sp. OF04-15BH | reverse complement strand
AGACGGGAAGCGGATGAAGGGTTGTATGGATTTGCGTCATGGTAAGTTCCGTTCTCCTTCAAGGCCGCATATACCGGACTTTCCTCATATGATGTTGCGGAAAGCGGTTGTGAGAGACTTCCTGCCATGTCGGTTCCAACAGCTGTGACCCTATGGTGGTAGGCTTGGTTCTCCGCCATATCCCAAGTCAGGTTTCCGTCGCTGTCAAGATACGAGCCTTTGAGGGTGATGCCGTACTTTACCGCCAGATAGCTCTCCACTTTTCTGCGCTCATCGGGTGTAAGCATCCTGCTGAAAACAATAAGCTCAGGGGCATATCCCCGGATGGAAGCATTACCGAAGAGCGAGGTCGGGAAATCCGTACCGAAGCTGCCAGAGGTGGAAGGTGTTCCTATGAATAATGTGGTGTTGGAGTTGTCTCCCCACAATGTTGTTGAAGGATTGCTTACCTTGAAGTAGGACACAACTCGCAGAGCGCTTTCCTTAAAACCGTTCTCGGACAAAGAATCACTTGATTGATAAAGCAGGTCTTCACCCGATGCTGAACCATAGTCCAGTGGTTCAACACC
>NZ_QUEM01000113.1 GCF_003477995.1 Bacteroides sp. OF04-15BH | reverse complement strand
AGGTAACTCGCCGCCAGCACGGTAAAGGTGGTTTTGCCGACCCCGCCCTTTTGTGTGGAAAAGGCGACATAAAGGGGTGTTTTCTCGTTTTCCATATTGCTTCCGTTCATTATTGGTTGATAGATTTGTTTATTGCTTTCAATCATTCTTTCCATATTGCAATCTTGAAATATTGAAAGACTGTTTTATTTCAATCTTGTTTTCCTGCTTTCATTCTTTCTTGAAATATTGAAATCCTGCAATCATGTTTTATTGAAATCCTGCTTTCAATCATTCTTTCCTGATTGGAATATTTCTTTCAATCTTGCTTTCAATATTGAAATCCGATGCAAAAAAAGGGAGAAAAAACGTCCCTTGAAAACCTTGTCCCGATTTGTCCTGCGCTGTCCCGTTTTGTCCACCAACCACCTATTTTACAGCATTATAAATCACCGTTACTTTGCAGCGGAGTAACGAACCGCAGGGGGCGCAGGTGTAAAACAGGGCTGGTGAATGGCTGGGCTTACCGTTCCACGCTAACCCCAATCCGTCCGTGACGGATTTCGATTTTCGTCAGAAAATAGCAAGGTGTGTT
>NZ_QUEM01000112.1:390-600 GCF_003477995.1 Bacteroides sp. OF04-15BH | reverse complement strand
TCTGTTCCATAGGTGTATGACAAATCATAACCTGCATTCAACGTACCGTTGAACTGCACATTGTTCTGCGTGAGAATCTGACGCTTCGATGTGATACGGTGCATGTTGTCGTAACCCATCGCAAGAGTGTAGCTTGCGGTCTTGTTATCTGCACCAGTATATGTGCCTATTGCGCTTACAAGACGGTAGAGGGCATCGTAAGTATAGTTA
>NZ_QUEM01000112.1:0-380 GCF_003477995.1 Bacteroides sp. OF04-15BH | reverse complement strand
CGGTAGAGGGCATCGTAAGTATAGTTATGCGCCATCTGTCCGCCAGCCTTTCCACTCTGTGGAACTGACGCACCGTTTACCACGCTGAGCACATTGCTCACCGCATCGTATGTATAGGCATTGTCCATAATGGTGTTGCCACCACTATTCACCGTGAGGTTCTGCAATCTGCGACGCTGTGGGTCGTAGGTGTAGAACGTTTCCGCACCGTTGCAATACTTCAAGTATGTGCGCTGCTCAAACTTGTCATAGCCTATCTTGCTCACATAGTCGTAGCCGTATGACTTATAGCCATGAACCTTTTCAAGCTGACCACCGAGATTGTAAGAGTAAGTAATCTTCTCCTCATCAGGATAAATCATCTCCAACAGACGGTTGTG
>NZ_QUEM01000111.1:371-605 GCF_003477995.1 Bacteroides sp. OF04-15BH | reverse complement strand
TTTTCGCCTCGTCCTTGCCTGTAACATAGCGGATGCAACCACCAAATGAGCTGCCCTTCTTTAGCTTGCCTATCATGTGGTATCCTCCTTTCTGCCCATACTGCTTGGCTTCGGTTTATAACTTGCTTGGCGATACTCGCCAAGGATTTCTTTCAATCTTCTCAACAAGTCCACCACATATACATGGGTTTCATGGAAACCTCTCTGATGCGACAGCTTGGTAAGTTGGTTGAG
>NZ_QUEM01000111.1:0-361 GCF_003477995.1 Bacteroides sp. OF04-15BH | reverse complement strand
GACAGCTTGGTAAGTTGGTTGAGGTTGTTCGCCATGCCAATGAGGTTCTTGGCGATGGCTACCGTCTCTGCATTGTGTCCGCTCATCACCTCGCCGTTCAAGGCGGACTCACGGATGTACTCCGCCAACTTGCGGTTGGCTTTTCTCGCCCTCAGCCTCAGTGCCTCGTAGCTTGGCTTCGAGAACTTCACCGTGACAGACTTCGACAGCTTGCGAACCCTGCCTGTGGGCGGTCTTCCGCCCTTTTTCTTGTATTGTTCATGTATGCTTGTCATTCGATACACTGTTTACAGTTGGTACACTCACTTTCTGCGACCGTCGGGAGCAAAATTCCTCCGCCCTCATGGTGGAGCGAGGCGTT
>NZ_QUEM01000110.1 GCF_003477995.1 Bacteroides sp. OF04-15BH | reverse complement strand
CGGGCGGCTGGCGGGAAAGAGCGTGGAGCGGAACACCGCCTTTTTATCCGCCACCAGTTCCTTTTTGTAGCGTTTGGTATCGGGGATAAAGGTTTTCATCAGCGGCAGTTCCAGTTCCTTAATGGTCTTGTCGTAGGCGGTGTAAAGGTCTGTTTTCTCCCTACCGTCCACCATGTTCCAAAAGAGGTACAGCCCTGCAAGTCGGCAGGCTTCATTCTTCACTAATAGCTTTTGGATAGCCATTGCGAACGACAGGCTGCTTTCCAGCACCACCTTGTCGGCTGAAATGGGGGTGAAAATGTAGTCCATGCCCGCAAGGGAGTTTATCACGCCCTCGCTGTTCACCGTGCCGGGCAGGTCGAAAAACACTATATCCGGCACGTGTCCGGCGGCTATATATCCGTCAGCCGTTGCAATCGCCTTTTCGGGCGAACTGCACAGTACCGGGTAGGCTTTCTTCCCCAGCCGGGTGAACTGTTCATACGCCATGCGCTTGTAATCTTCATCCGCCCCGACCTGCTCGGCATCCCGCTTGCGCATCCCGGCAATGGAGTGCTGGGGGTAGTCGCAATCGACCACCGCCACATTGTAGCCTTTGAGGTAGTATAGGTAACTCGCCGCCAGCACGGTAAAGGTGGTTTTGCCGAC
>NZ_QUEM01000011.1 GCF_003477995.1 Bacteroides sp. OF04-15BH | reverse complement strand
TTTTCGAGAAAAATTTTCAAAGAAAAATCGAAAAAAGGGCTGAAAAACGGCTTTACACCACTGATAACACTTATGAAAATCAGGTTGTTAAAACTAAAAATCAAGCCAACAAAAAAATGAATAAAAATTCAATTCTTTTTCAAGGGGAGCTCCTTTTTTTCGAAAATCAGGGTCTATCACAGATATTCCAGCTAACGCATCCCGCCTTACAAGACAGGCGTATTTCCATCATCAAAATCCAGTATTCTCCAAAATGCAAGTTTCATTTATCCGAAGAAAAGGGGCAGCCAACAGCACCGTTCATTTCCAAAGGCACCAATCAGAAGCGACAAAATCAAAAAGATAGAGGCTACACCAAACTCCTTTCTTAAGATACGGACTTAAATTTTAAACCATAAATACCCCGAATATCGACAAGAGCGTGTGTCAAGATAAAGATGACCGCTCCCCAAAGTTACTGTCTGCAATTATAACCCTTTAAAAAGAGGAATATCAAAACGATTAAAAGCCAATATAACCCCTTTCTAAGAAAATAATCCAGAAAATCTTCAGCACATTGCGCTCTGAAAGACTCTATCATTCAAGGTTCTCTAGTTTCAAATGCTAGGTTCACCTTTTCAAAGACAGTGTTTCACCACCTTCGCTTCAACCATCTGCATCTTTTCAGAACGCCCCCTTCATCTTGTCGTACTCTCTACTCTTATATATAAGTATGGACAACAAATAAAAAACTCATCTTTTCTAATAATATATTTCGAAACACCGGAAAAAACGGCTCCGTCCCCCCCAAAAAAATGATTGAGATCATTTTTTCAGTTCATCCCAATGCTTTTTTCAAATCATCAGGATGATTTGAAAAAAGATTTCGGGCGAAGTCTAGAGCTGGGAAAATAGCCCTTTACAAACGACACATCGCAATGGAACGTAGTTCGTCAAGGCATATTCTCTGTTTTGCAAAATTCCCATTGAAAATTCCCCATCATCCCCACAACCGAAGATTTTCCGAAAACACTCCCGCCCACTCCAGACTCAATACCATTTTTTACGCTTGAAATACCAAAAGACCACCAAAGCGATGACAACCATCAGTCCCCAGGCTCCGGCATAGCCATATTTCCAGTCCAGCTCGGGCATTACCCGGAAATTCATGCCCCAGATTCCGGCAAAAAAAGTCAACGGAATAAATAAGGTAGAAACCACGGTAAGCTGTTTCATGATGCTGTTCATGCGCTGGTCGTTGTTTGAAAGATACAAATCGACCAACGCGGAGATCATTTCGCGGCAGGTGTCGAGCGACTGGAAGACCGACTTCAGATGGTCATTGACATCCTGAAAGAAAGGAAGCGTGGACTCCTGCACCAGACAGTTTTCGCAATGCAGCAGCACATGCATGCCGTCTTTCAGCGGGTTCATGTACTTCTTGATCATGCGGCACAGTTTCCGGTATTTCTGGATGTCCCCGATAGAGGTCGTCGTGTCGCCCAAAGTATCCAGCAACAGCTCTTCCAGATCTTCCAGCTGATCCTCCATATCCGAAAGGATGGCCATATAGTGACTCATGATGCTGTTCAGCAACACACTCAGCAGAAAGTCACATCCCCGATTGCGCACCTTGGACACATTGTTCTGCACCGCATCGGGCACCGAAGAGAAAAAGTCGATATCGCGGTCGGAGAAAGTCAGCACAAAGTCCTCTCCCTGTATCATGGAAATCTGATGCAGCGTATAGCTGCCGTCTGTTTGCAACAGCATCAGTTTTAGGATCACTACATTATAATGATCATGCTGCTCGATTTTGGCCAGATGCTGCGGGTTCAGAATATCCTGAGCCACCAGAAAGTTAATTTCATAGTGCCGGCAAATCTGCTCTATCGTGGCCACATCCGAGAGGCCGTGCACCTGAAGCCAATGCTGCCGGCGCCGGTTCACCATCGGTTCGATGTCCGCAAACCGATATCCCTTTGCTATATCCACTCCCTGCTCATCATAAGCACACACGTGCAGATGGGTGGCCACCGAAGCGTCACCGCGGTATTCCAGTTCATCCTGCAACTGGTTGTTCTTGATTTTCTGGCTCATAAAAAACGGTTTAAACAGAAACGACAAAGGGCTGTCCGTCAGACTTCATCTGCCGGACAGCCCTTCACCTTAATATATATAACTCTTCCGGAATCTCCTTTTAGCGGATAATCCGATAATAATCTTCCTTGCGCGGCTTTGCTTCGGGCAGCGGCCCGTCGGCATAACCCAGACTCAATGCTCCGATACCCATCAGTCCTTCGGGCAGCCCCATCTCGGCCATCAGCGCCTTTCCTTCGTCTGTGGCGAACATCTCCTTCTCACGATGGATCCAGCAGGAAGCCAGTCCCAAGGCATGTGCCGCCAGCATCATGTTCTCCAGAATACAACTGCCGTCCTGTATCGGATTGTTGGCATCGGCAGGAGCAAACACCAGAATATACACCGGTGCATCGTAATAAGGATTCGAGGTCACTCCCATCACCTCGGCATTCATGCGTGCCAGACGCTCCTTGAGCGCCGCATTCTCCACTGCCACGATGTAGGGAGCCTGTTTACCGCGTGAAGTAGGCGCATAAGTACCTGCCTGAAGCACCGCCTCCAGTTTGTCGGCCTCAACGGGAGTCGCCTTATATTGCCGCACACTGCGACGGGTGCGGATTATATCCAAAGTATCATTCTTGATCATAAGCCATGTTTTTTTACATCAGAAGCCGGACATCGGCCGGAAATTTATTTCTTGCGCGGATATTTGCGGAACCAGCCGTCGAGGCGCAGACGCATCACTCCGAGCACGGCCTCACCGAAGATACCGCCGCTCATCTTGCTGGTACCCAACTCGCGGTTTACGAAGATGACCGGCACTTCCTTGATGCGGAAACCGCACTGGATGGCCGTGAACTTCATCTCAATCTGGAACGCATAGCCCTTGAAACGCACCTTGTCCAGTTCGATGGTCTCCAGCACGCGACGTGTGTAGCAGACAAATCCGGCTGTGGTGTCGTGCACTCCGATTCCGGTGATGCACTGCACATACTTGGATGCATAGTAGGACATGAGCACACGTCCGATAGGCCAGTTCACCACATTCACGCCGGTGATGTAGCGCGAACCGACCGACATGTCGTAACCTTCCTCGGCACAGGCACGGTACAGGCGGGGCAGATCATCCGGATTATGGCTGAAATCGGCATCCATCTCAAAAATATAGTCGTATTTCTGCTCGATGGCCCATTTGAAACCGGTGATGTAAGCGGTTCCCAGTCCCAACTTTCCGCTACGCTCAATCAGGAACAGACGGTCCTTGAACTCGTCGGCCATCAGTTTCTTGACAATAGCTGCAGTGCCGTCGGGCGATCCGTCGTCGATAATCAGAATGTTGAACGGCTTCTCCAGGCCCAACACAGCCCGGATGATATTCTCTATATTTTCCTTTTCGTTATAGGTAGGAATAATGACAATACTATCTGAACGCATAGTCTATGGTATGATGTTTCTGTTGTATAATTGAAATAATAAGCAAATATAAAAAGAATATATGAAACCCAATCATTTTACAGAAATAAATCCCCCTCTTTCCTTTTTTTTACTGCTTTATTTGTAATTTTGCCTATAATTATGGACATAAAAGAAATTCTAAAACAATATGCGGGCCACTCTCTGCTCAAGGGGCTGGCCGCACAGGTGGCCGATCCGCAAATCCGCTCCATTCAGGTGTGCGGTGCCTGCGCCTCGTCACTGCCCGTACTGTTCAGCAGCATGATAGAGCATGCCTCGGAAACGGCCGCCATGCCTTATCTTTTCGTTCTGGACGATGCCGAAGAGGCCGGGTATTTTTATCACGATCTCACCCAGATTCTGGGCGAGAATTTTGTTTTCTATTATCCCTCGTCTTACCGGCGGGCCATCAAGTTTGCCCAAAAGGACTCTGCCAACGAGATTCTGCGCACCGAGGTGTTGAGCCGGTTGCAGACGGGAACCTATCCTCTGTTTATTGTCACCTACCCCGAAGCTCTGGCCGAGAAGGTGGTGTCGCGCAAAAGCCTTCAGGAAAAGACGCTGCGCATCCGCAATGGGGAATGCATCGAAATCACCGAAATCCGCAAGACGCTGATTGATTTCGGCTTCAAGAATGTGGACTACGTGTATGAACCGGGGCAGTTCGCCATCCGAGGCAGTATTGTGGACATCTTCTCCTTCTCCTCGGAATATCCGTTCCGCGTGGATTTCTTCGGTAATGAAGTGGACAGCATCCGCTCGTTCGATGTGCAGACCCAGCTGTCGCAGGACAAGCTGAATGAGATTGCCATCGTGCCGGAACTGCAATCGGGAGCCGGAAGCGACAACATGCCGTTTACCGACTTTCTGCCCGAGCAGACCATGCTGGTGCTGAAAGACCTGAGTTTCCTGTGCGACAGCGTGGAGAAAGCCTACCGCGAGGGATTCTCCCAGCAGGCCATACTGGAGCGCCAGGCGCAGAGCGAGATGGACGAACAGGAAATCTACCAGCAGATGAAACGCGAATGCCAGCTTATAGAGCGCGATGTGTTCGTAAAGGGTATCTCCCGCTTCCGGCGGATAGAGTGCGCCGCCACGGTGACCGGCACCCCACAGGCTACGGTGCGCTTCGAGATGGTGCCGCAACCAGTGTTTCACAAGAATTTCGAACTGGTGCAGCAAACTCTCTCCGACTTCAAGGCCAAGGGATACCAGATTTATATTCTGGCCGACTCGGAGAAACAGACGGAGCGACTGCAAACCATATTCGACGAACAGAAATCGTGCCTCACATTCACTCCGATCAACCGAACCCTGCACGAGGGATTTACCGATCATACTCTCAAGGCGTGCTTCTTTACCGATCATCAGATCTTCGACCGCTATCATAAATATAACCTGAAGAGCGACAAGGCACGCAGCGGAAAGGTGGCTCTCTCGCTCAAGGAGATCCAACAGTTCCAGATTGGGGATTATGTGATTCACGTGGACCACGGAGTGGGACGTTTCGGCGGCCTCATCCAAATTCCCAACGGAAAGAATATGCAGGAGGTCATCAAAATCATCTATCAGAACGATGATGTGGTGTTCGTGTCGATACACGCCCTGCACAAGGTGAGCAAATATAAAGGTAAGGACGGCGAACCGCCTCATCTGAGCAAACTGGGAACCGGTGCGTGGGAGCGCCTGAAGGAAAAGACCAAATCCAAGATCAAGGACATTGCCCGCGACCTGATTCGTCTGTACTCCCTGCGAAAGGAGGAAAAAGGATTTGCCTTCAGTCCGGACAGTTTCCTGCAACATGAGCTGGAGGCCAGCTTCCTTTATGAAGATACGCCCGACCAGCTGAAAGCCACTCAGGATGTGAAAGCCGACATGGAGAAGGACAAACCGATGGACCGTCTGGTGTGTGGCGATGTGGGATTCGGAAAAACGGAAGTGGCCATACGTGCCGCCTTCAAGGCCTGCGCCGACAACAAGCAAGTGGCCGTGATGGTGCCGACCACCGTACTGGCCTACCAGCATTTCCAGACCTTCAAGAAACGACTGAAAGACATGCCGGTGCGCATCGATTATCTGACCCGCGCCCGTACGGCCACCCAGACACGGGCTGTGCTGAAGAATCTGGCCGACGGAAATATCGACATCATCATCGGTACGCACAAACTCATCGGAAAGACCGTGAAGTTCAAGGATCTGGGACTGCTCATCATTGACGAGGAACAGAAATTCGGAGTGGCTACCAAAGAAAAGCTCCGCCAACTGAAAGTCAATGTGGATACCCTGACGCTGACGGCCACCCCGATTCCACGAACTCTTCAGTTCTCGCTGATGGGGGCCCGCGACCTGAGTGTCATCCAGACACCGCCGCCCAACCGTTACCCGATACAGACCGAGGTGCATACATTCAGTGCCGACGTGATTTGCGAGGCCATCAACTTTGAGATGAGCCGCAACGGACAGGTGTTTATCGTGAACAACCGCATCGCTTCGCTCTACGACCTGGAAGCGATGATCCGCAAGCGCATCCCGGATGTGCGTATCTGCATCGGTCACGGACGCATGGCATCCGAAGAACTGGAGAAAGTGATTCTGGACTTTGCCAACTACGATTATGATGTGCTAATCTCTACCACAATCATCGAGAGCGGCATCGACATACCGAATGCCAACACCATCATCATCAACGGGGCGCACAACTTCGGACTGAGCGACCTGCATCAGATGCGCGGCCGTGTGGGACGCGGCAACAAAAAGGCCTTTTGCTATCTGCTCGCCCCCCCACTCTCTTCGCTCACACAAGAGGCGCGCCGGCGACTGCAAGCCATCGAAAACTTCTCGGATCTGGGCAGCGGCATCCACATCGCCATGCAGGATCTCGACATCCGTGGAGCAGGAAATCTGCTGGGTGCCGAACAGAGCGGATTCATCGCCGACCTGGGTTATGAAACCTATCAGAAGATTCTGGCCGAGGCTATCAAGGAACTGAAGAACGAGGAGTTCAACGACCTGTACGAAGAGGAGCTGGCTCAGGGAAAAGAATTGGGAGGAGAGACCTTCGTCGAGGAATGTTCTCTGGAAAGCGACCTGCGCATGAGTTTCCCGGAAACGTATGTGCCGAGCAGCAGCGAACGTATGCTGCTTTATCGCGAGCTGGACAATCTGGAAGAAGATCAGGACATCGAAAAGTTCCGGGCACGTATGCTGGACCGCTTCGGTCCGATTCCACCAGAGGGCGAAGAGCTTATCGAAGTGGTACGCCTGCGGCGCATCGGAAAGAAACTGGGCGCCGAAAAGGTTTATCTGAAAGGTGGAAACATGACGCTGTTCTTCGTTTCCAATCCGGACAGTGCTTATTACAAAAGCAAAGCATTCGGCCAGTGCATCCAGTATGCCTCCATCTATGCCCACCGCTGCCGCCTGCGAGAAATCAAAGACAAGCGGTCACTGGTGATTGAAGAGGTAAAGAACGTAAAGGAAGCCGTGAGCATTCTGCAACAGATTTCTGAGATCGTGTGCTAGCAAGCACCAAATAAAAAAGACGGGCAAGACGCAACGCCGCTAATTGGCAGTTGCGTCTTGCTCGTCTTTTTGCAGTTCGTCGTCCGAAGGCAGACGCTCCACCACAAAAGTGCGCACCTCGGTATTCTCTAAAGGACGCACGTGCTTGTAATACTCTCCTTCGATGACCGATATCAGAATGCGGAGAAAAAGTCCGTGGCTCACCACCAGAATCCGCTGCCCGGAATGCTCTGCCCACATCATCCGGAGGAAAGACTGCGCCCGGGCAAACATGGCCTCAACCGATTCTGCCGAAGGGTCTATCGGCACACGCTGCTTCAAAAGACTCACTCCGGTGGAACGCCCCCAGTCGCGCTCACGCAATAACGAGGAATAAACAACAGGCAGTCCCAGCGTTTCATTCATAATGGCTGCCGTGTCCTTGCAGCGCTGCAAGTCGCTGCAATACATGCCGTCGAACGACTCGCCGGCCAGCCGGGCACCGACTGCCGCGGCCTGCTCCTTGCCCAGCTCGCTCAGGGTTCCGGGCATGTGCCCCTGCAAAATGCGCAGTTTATTCTCTTCGGTCTCACCGTGACGGACCAGAAACAAAGTTACGCTCATAACTGAAGAATTAAAACTTGTCTATACTATGGTTATTTCTTTCTGTCTCCACAAATGTAACACATCTGCGGCAAAATCAACGGTCTGTGTCATCAAAAAAAAAACAAAAAGCCATATCAAATACTTTTCGGAGTAATGATATGGCTTTTCTATATCCTTTTACTTCACGCTACAGCCCTTCTGAATCTGCCGGAGCCATGAAGCCTGCTTTTTCTGCACAAGGATTACGGCATGTTGCGCTTCATCTGCTTGCGCTGTGCCGGTTTCTTGTTGCCGAGCGGGCACTTACCGTCTCTGCCCGGACCCGTAGGGGCACAGAAAAGTGCCTGCATCTGCTTCATGTTCAGCACAGATTTCAGTTTCTTGTAATAGTTCTTTCTGATGTCCAACTTCTTCTGCTGCATATCAAAACGCTGCTCGATGCACTTTTCAATATCCGCATCGGTCATGGCAGCACACTTCTGTCCGTTGGCCGGACAATTGGCCGCATTCGGACAATTTTTCGTGCATTCCTGAAGTTCGGTCAGATATTCCTTATAGATAGGAGTGAACTTTGCAGTGGTTGCATCATCGAGCATTAAGCGCTTGGCCATGCGGTTGGTTCTCATTTCAATGGCCTGCTCGGGTGAAATATTTTGAGCTTTAGCATTTCTCTGGGCGTTTACCGGCATCAATGCTGCCAAGGCAAAAGCTACACCTAAAAACATTTTCTTCATCATTTCTGTCGTATTTTTTGAGTTAATAATCATTTTCTCTTTTAACCTGACGGCAAGCCGGTACCACATTCCTGCTATCAGGCACTCACATCATTAAGACAGAACAAAGAAGAAAAGGTTTAAACGGAATATCGTTTTTTTTAAAAAACAATTTCAGGAAACAGAAAAAGCACCTACTGCAACAGGCTGTCGATCTTCTGCACCAACTGTCCGAACTCCTCTTCGTTGAACAGGCGGGTCAGCATCACAATCTTGCCGTCCTTGTCTATCAGCACATTTCGGGTGATGCCACTCTGTTTCAAGGCAAACAAGCCAAAGATGTCGGCACCGGGATCCAACGTCAGCGGATAGGTAACTTTGGTGGATTTGCGGAACTTCTCTACGGTTTCCACCGGTTCGTCGCGGTCTATTCCCAGCAAAACGAAATCAGGATTCTCCTTATGCTTCTGCCAGATATCTTTCTCGATAAAAGGCATTTCCTGACGGCAGACTCCGCACCAGCTGGCAGTGAACTGCAACATCACCACCTTGCCCCGCAACTCGGAGAGTTTCTTCTTGCTGCCGTCTGTATACAAAATGGTAAAATCGGGCGCTTCCTGCCCCACGCGCACAATATATCCGTCCTTATCGGCCTGTGTCTGTTGCACTTCCTGTTTCTGATTTCCCGTGCATGCAAAAACCGGAATACTCGCTAATGCCATACCGAACATGGCGGTAACAAATAACTTCTTCATTGTTTGTGTTCTGTTATATCTTAAAAGATTAATATTATTTTAGGTGGCAAAATAAACAGATTATCCCCATTTCTCCAAAGTTTTTTTTAAATTTGCGGTAAACATTAAATACCAATAACAACAATGAAAATATTAATAAAAAACGCGATAATTGTAAACGAAGGAAAACAAGTTCGCGGTTCCGTGCTGATTGCAGACGAACAGATTGCCGAAATATTTGAGGGAACAGACGAAAATCTCCTGCCGGATGATGTGGATCAGACCATTGACGCATCGGGCATGTACCTGTTCCCGGGAGTGATTGACGACCATGTGCATTTCCGCGAACCGGGACTGACCCACAAAGCCGACGTGGAATCGGAAAGCCGGGCAGCCGCTGCCGGTGGAGTGACTTCCTTTATGGACATGCCGAACGTGAAGCCACTGACTACAAATCTGGAGAATCTGGAAGACAAATTCCGCCTTGCTTCCGAAAAAAGCCGGGTAAATTTTTCTTTCTTCTTCGGAGCGACCAACAATAATGCTGACCTGCTCCCACAACTGGACCCGAAAAAGATTTGCGGCGTGAAACTGTTTATGGGCAGCAGCACCGGTAACATGCTGGTCGATCAGAAAGAAGCTTTGTATGAAGTGTTCCGGAAATCCCCCATGCTGATCATGACGCACTGCGAGGACTCCGGCATCATCAGTCAGAATCTGAACCGTTGCAAGGAACTTTATGGCGAAGACCCATCTGTAGAGCATCATCCGGAAATCCGCAGCGAAGAGGCCTGTTACCGCTCATCAGAACTGGCAGTCTCTCTGGCCCGTGAGACCGGTGCGCGTCTGCATATCGCCCATATCTCTACGGCTCGCGAACTGGATTTACTCTCCAACGAGGCCCTGAGCAACGATTACAGCGGACATACCCGCAAACAGATTACCGGAGAAGCCTGTGTGGCCCACCTGATGTATACTCAGGATGACTACAAGACACTGGGAACCCGCATAAAATGTAATCCGGCCATCAAGACTGCTGCCGACCGCGATGCCTTGCGCCAGGCTCTGACCGACGGACGTATTGATGTGGTTGGCACCGACCATGCGCCTCATCTGCTGAGCGAAAAGAACGGAGGCTGCGTAAAAGCGGTTTCGGGTATGCCGATGGTACAGTTCTCGCTGAACTGCATGCTCGAACTGGCAGACCAGGGCATCCTTCCTTTGGAGCGCGTGGCAGACCTGATGGCACACGGACCGGCCACTCTGTTTGACATTTCCCGCCGAGGATTTGTGCGCAAAGGCTACTTTGCCGACCTGGTACTGGTACAGCCGGAACAGCCCTGGACCGTGACCACCGACTGCATTCTCAGCAAATGCGGATGGAGTCCGCTCGAAGGACACACCTTCAACTGGAAAGTGAAATATACTTTCTGCAACGGACACCTGCTTTATCAGAATGGAAAAATTGACGAACAATATAGAGGAAAAGCCCTGACATTTGAACGATGATAAAAACAATAACTTACCATCTGCGTGATGTCATCCCCTACATCAACTGGATATATTTCTTTCATGCCTGGGGATTTCCGCCGCGTTTTGCCGGCATAGCCGATGTGCATGACTGCGCCGGATGTAGAGCCGGATGGCTGAACCAGTTTTCCGAAGAAGAAAAGGCACGGGCCACCGAAGCCATGCGTCTGTATGACGATGCCCGCCAAATGCTGACAAAACTCGACGCGACCTACCACAGTTATGTGCGCTTCGGACTGTATGACGCGAATTCCGACGGAGACAATCTGGTGTTCTGGTCGGACGAAGAAGGAGACGCGAAAAAGGAATTCCGCCTTCCCCTGCTCCGTCAGCAGCAGAAAAAGACTGAGGGCCCATTCCTTTGTCTTTCCGATTACGTGCGACCGGTCTCCCACGGCATCCGCGACAAAGTGGGAGTTTTCTGCGCCACGGTGGATGAAGAAATCGAGCATCTTTACGAGAAAGATGAAGACTATGATCCCTTTGTCCACATGCTCTGCCAGACACTGGCCGACCGAATGGCCGAGGCATCGGTGGAGAAAATGCACGAAGAAGTACGAAAAATCTATTGGGGATATGCGCCAGACGAACAACTCTCCATCAAGGATTTGCTTCTGGAGCGTTTTCAGGGAATCCGGCCGGCAGTGGGTTATCCCTCACTGCCCGACCAGAGTACAAACTTTGATCTGGATGCCTGGCTTGATTTCAGCCGGATTGGAATCCGCATCACCGAAACGGGAGCCATGATTCCGCACGCTTCTGTCAGCGGCCTGATACTGGCACACCCTCAGGCCAAGTATTTCGCTGTGGGTAAAATCGGTGAAGACCAGCTTCAGGACTACGCATCCCGCAAAGGGAAACCGGTGGACGCTATCCGAAAGTTCCTAACCGCCAACCTATAATATAAAGGAAGACTCATTATGATACTACGCATCTTACCGTTACTGCTTGTCACTTGTCTTTTGCCGGACATATACATCTATTACTGGCATCTGCGCAAGCCCTCTATCCCAAGATGGGCCAAAGTGACTTATTGGGGACCTACCGCCCTGCTCCTGTTCTTTGCCGTGTGGCTCACCTATACCGAGAGTCTTACACCCGAGAACATGGACGCCATCATCCTTTATCTGGCAGCCTACATGCTTCTGGCCCTTCCGAAAACAACTTATATGCTTGTTTCGCTGCTCGGCAAACTGATCGGTCTGCTGTTTCATCCTTACCGTAAGGCCAATACTCCGGTCAGTTTCGCAGCAGGATTTGCCGTATTCTGCATGATGGTCTGCGGCCTGTCCTTCGGTCCCACGCTTCTGAAGGTGCAGCAAAGCTCATTCCAGTCGGAGATGCTGCCCAAGGAGTTTGAGGGGTACAAGATTGTTCAGATCAGCGATCTGCATCTCACCAGCATGAAGACTCATCCGCAGTTTGTGAAAGAGCTGGTAAAGACCATCAATGCCCAGCAGCCCGATATCATCTGCTTTACAGGAGACCTGGTGAGCACCGATGTGGCAGAGCTCTACCCCTTTGTTGACGACCTGAGCCGGTTGAAGGCCAAAGACGGAGTGTTCTCTATTTTGGGCAACCACGATTACATGACTTATGCCAAGTATATGACTCCTCTGGAGAAATCACAAAAATTCCATGAGTTGCTGGCCCTGCAGAAGAAAATGGGATGGAAGCTGCTTTTGAATGAACACAGCGTGATTCATCGGGGCCAAGACAGCATTGCCATTCTGGGAGTGGAGAATGACGGCAAACCGCCTTTCCCGGAGCGGGGCGACTTGAACAAGGCACAAGAAGGCCTCAACCTGAATGTTCCCCTGTTCAAGCTACTGCTCAGTCATGACCCGAGCCATTGGAAACGGAAAGTACTGCCCACCACAGACATACAGCTCACTCTCTCGGGTCACACACACGGCATGCAGTTCATGATCGGCAACTGGTCGCCGGCACAATACCTTTATCCGGAATGGAAAGGCATGTATCAGGAAAAATCCCGTGGCCTGCATGTGAGTCTGGGAGTTGGCGGTGCCCTCATCCCCTTCCGTTTTGGTGCATGGCCCGAAATAAATGTCATAACATTACACTGTAAATAAAAAAAACACTAATTTTGCAGCCATAAAAAGTCAAAACGCATGAATTTCATTTATAAAATCTATCAGCTATGCATCGCGCTGCCCATACTTTTGGTTTGCACAGCGCTGACCGCCATCATTACGATTATCGGCTCGTGGATTGGCAGTGCTCACTTTTGGGGATATTATCCGGGCAAGATCTGGTCAATGATTATCTGTAAAGTTCTGCTCATTCCGGTAGAGGTGCGCGGCAAAGAGCATCTGGACAAGAAGACATCCTATGTGTTTACGGCCAACCATCAGGGCGCGTTCGATATCTTTCTGATTTACGGATATCTGGGACGAAACTTCAAATGGATGATGAAGAAATCACTGAGAAAGATTTTCCTCGTTGGTAAGGCCTGCGAAAGCGCCCGCCATATATTTGTAGACAAGTCCGGTCCGAAAAAGATTCAGGAAACCTACAGCAAGGCGCGTGAGATTCTGAAAGAAGGAACTTCACTGGTTGTCTTTCCGGAAGGAGCCCGCACCTACGACGGCTGTATGATCTCCTTTAAGAAAGGTGCCTATCAGCTGGCCGACGAGCTGCAGTTGCCAATCGTACCGGTAACCATCGACGGTTCGTTCGAGATACTTCCCCGCACAGCCGGTTTCTCTTTTGTGCGCCGCCACAAACTGATTATGACCATTCACGAACCCATCCCACCATGTGGAAAAGGTGTTGAGGACATCAAGGTAACGATGGAGAAATCATACGCAGCCATCGAGTCCGCCTTGCCCGAAAAATATAAGAAGAAAAACAACGCACAGGCCTGAGAAAGCTAACGGGCCTGTTGCCTGATCCAACAAAAATACCCGCAGACCGGTTCACATTCCGTCTGCGGGTATTTTTATATTTGTTATTGTATCAGATTCCCAATCCGGCTTCCTGACGCTCTTTCATCAGTTCCATATTCTCCTTGGCCAGTTTCATATATTCCTTTACATAACTGTTATTCTGGAAATATGGCGTAGAGATAGACATCAGAGAATCTATCTGAGGCGTGATAATCGGGTAAGGGAATGAGCTGGTCAGAATCATGAACACTCCCGGACCCAGCACATTGTCGAAATTCCGGGATATGAACCCGATTACCAATGAATCGTTTTTCTGGTTCAGGCGGGCAGCCTGCTCGCTCAGGATTCTCAGAATCTCGTCATGATCCATGCCGTCCATAATCATCTGGCTTTCCTTATGCGAGAGTTCAGCAATCTGATTGTCTATCCGGCTCTTTTCGTGAATGAAAGCATAGAGGGTGTCGTTCAACGGGGTTCCGGTGACCGACTGCTCGGCGTGATCAATGTGTATCTGCACATTGCCCTCCTCAAGCACCAGAGGCATAATGCTCTCGTCGTCCATAAAGAGATTGACCATCATGGTGGAGTCCCAAACACCGGAAAACTCAAACTGGCCGTGGATTACTTCGCAGGAGTCGATATCCACCAGCTGATTGTCCTTCAATGCTTTCAGATAAAGCATCTTTCCATCCAGACTCTGCACGGTGGAACTTCCCTGTATGATATACTGTTTTGAGCAGGACAGCAAAGCAAGCGGCACAGCCAATAAAGCAAAAAATTTCCTCATAACAAACATCTCATATTATCTTCATCATTCAAAGATACAAGCATTTGCCGATGTCATGAAATTTATTATCTAATTTTAATTATTATACAAACCCATTTAGTGATTTAAAGGCCTTCTTTCTCCAATTCGGCCGGAATACGGAAAGCAGTGTACAGTTGGAATACACAGCCCACACACAAAGTGAACATCCACTCATTCCGTTGCGCAAAGCCATAATGGAAGGTGTTCATGGACATGGCCACTGCCGTTGCCAACAGGCACAAGGCACCGAGGAGCTGTTGCCGGCGCAAGCGCTTCACCACCCAATTCTTTCCCTCATAGCGGGCCTGAAACTGGATGACCGAAAAACAACAGGCACCGATGGTGTAAAGATAAAAAGCACCGATCCAGCGGGTGATATACAGAGCCGCTCCCACCAGCAGCAACAAGGCGCCGGCCATATAGATTATGTTTTGCA
The DNA here is from genome assembly GCF_003477995.1 of Bacteroides sp. OF04-15BH. Lineage (GTDB taxonomy): Bacteria > Bacteroidota > Bacteroidia > Bacteroidales > Bacteroidaceae > Paraprevotella. The sequence goes on along the minus strand of NZ_QUEM01000011.1, from coordinate 88,824 downwards.
GTTTACTCAGCTTCTTCATTCGTTTCGGGCATTATCACAAAAATGTCTTCGTCCTCGGTTTTCATGAAATACTGCTCGCGGGCAATGCGTTTCACCGCCTCGGGCTGTGTGTTCATTTCATGAAGACGCTCGGTGTCGTATTCATATTTCTCGGTATATTTTCTGATTTCTGCTTTCATTTCGCGTATCTGCTTCAGGTTGTGATAGCGGCTCAGCAGGGAGTTCTCGTCCAGCACACCGATAATCAGCAGAAACAGAAAAGTAACGCAGGCATATTTATGGTTCCGGATGAATGCCCATACGCTGTGGAGTTTGTTTCCCATATTCGTGTTCTTATTATATTAATGTAGGGGCAAAGATAGTGATATTTAAGATATAAAAAGTATGCTCATGCCATCTTTTTTTCGTATTTTTGCAGAATACAAAAATATCGATTCAACAATAAAAAGACTATACAATCATTCATGGGAGAATATATCGTTTCTGCAAGAAAATACAGACCGGCCACCTTCGATGATGTGATCGGACAGAAAGCGCTGACCACCACGCTGAAGAACGCCATTGCCAGCGGCAAACTGGCGCACGCCTATCTGTTCTGCGGACCGCGCGGAGTGGGAAAAACCACCTGTGCGCGTATCTTTGCCAAGACCATCAACTGTCTGTCGCCCCTGCCGAATCATGAGGCCTGCAACGAATGCGAATCGTGCAAGGCTTTCAATGAACAGCGCTCGCTGAATATCCATGAGCTCGACGCGGCGTCCAACAACTCGGTGGAGGACATCCGTACCCTGATCGAGCAGGTATACATACCGCCTCAGATCGGCAAGTACAAGGTGTTCATCATCGACGAGGTGCACATGCTTTCTACCGCGGCGTTCAATGCGTTCCTCAAGACTCTGGAGGAACCGCCCGCCCATGTCATCTTCATTCTGGCCACTACGGAGAAGCACAAGATTCTGCCTACCATTCTGAGCCGCTGCCAGACTTACGACTTCAACCGCATGAGCATTCAGGACACGGTGGAGCACCTGAAGCATGTGGCCGAACAGGAGCACATCACCTATGAGGTGGAGGCGCTCGACCTGATTGCCCAGAAAGCCGACGGCGGAATGCGCGATGCCTTGTCCATCTTCGACCAGACAGCCAGCTTTACCAATGGTAATCTGACTTACCAGAAGGTTATCGAGAACCTGAATGTGCTGGACTATGACTATTATTTCAGACTGACGGAATATTTTCTGGAGAATAAGGTGGCCGAGTGCATGGTGCTGTTCAACGAAATTCTGAAGAAGGGTTTCGAAGGCGGTCACTTCATCAGCGGTCTGGCTGCTCACTTGCGCGACCTCATGGTGTCGCAGGATGCCATCACTCTGCCGTTGCTGGAAGTGAGCGACTCCATACGCAAGCGTTATGAGGAGCAGGCCAAGAAGTGGAAACCCACCCAGCTGTATCGCGCCATCAAACTGTGCAATGACTGCGACCTGAACTACAAGGCGAGCAAAAACAAGCGTCTGCTGGTGGAAATCACCCTGATTCAGTTGGCGCAACTCACCACCGATGATGAAATAGGCTCCGGGCGCAAGCCCGGAAAGATCTTAAAACCCATATTCTCGGCGTTTCAAGGAAAGGCCGAGAAACCCGTTGCGGCCCGTCCGCAGCAGGCTCCGGCGGCTCCGGCAGCCCCGCGCCCGGCACAGGCCAAGAGCAGTCCGCTGCCCGAAACCGACGACAGCAAGCCCAAAATCCCCAAGCTCAAGATGGGACAGCTGGGACTGTCCATCCACAAGCGCCCCGACCAGGTGGCAGAAAGCAACGAGATGCAGGCGCAATATGGCTCTGCACAGCAAAGAAGTGTGCCACAGGAGGATGCACCTGTCACCGAAGAGCAGCTCGTATTCTACTGGCATGAGTTTGCCAACCTGCTGCCGCGTGAGGAAACAGCCATCGCCAAGCGCATGAAAATCATGCAGCCCAAACTGGTGGACGGCGATCATTTTGAAGTCACCGTAAACAATGAACAGGTAAAAGTGTTCATGATGCAGATGGCACCCAAAATCGAAGCACACATGCAAAGCCGGCTGCACCACCGCAACCTGACCATGAGTGTGCAGGTGGCCGAGGCGGAAGCCGCAGCAAAAGTCTACACCAAGGGAGAGCAATTTCAGAATATGGCAAAAAAAAATCCGAACCTTCTCAAACTGAAAGAAGCGTTCGGACTGGAACTGGCCTGAAGCATTACAGCTTCAGGTCGTGGTTCATCAGGCGGTATTCGGCCATCTGCTCGTAGCGTGTTCCCGGTCGGCCGTAATTGGCAAACGGATAAATGGAAATGCCGCCACGCGGGGTAAAGATACCGGTTACCTCGATATACTTGGGATCCATCAGACGGATCAGATCCTTCATGATTTTGTTGACACAGTCTTCGTGAAAGTCGCCGTGATTGCGGAAACTGAACAGATACAGTTTCAGGCTCTTGCTCTCCACCATCTTCTGGTCGGGCAGGTAGCTGATGCGGATTTCCGCAAAATCCGGCTGCCCGGTGATGGGGCAAAGGCTGGTAAACTCGGGGCAGTTGAAACGCACCCAATAATCGTTCTCAGGATGTTTGTTCTGAAAAGCCTCCAGCACCTCGGGTGCATAGTCCTGACGGTACTGTGTGGTTTTTCCGAGCGACTGCAATCCTTCTTTTTCTCTTTCGCTATTACTCATTTTCCTTGTTCTTTTTTTGTTCCAGATATTTTTCCAGTCCCTCACGACGCAGCTTGCAGGCCGGGCAGTGACCGCATCCGTCGCCGGGAACTCCGTTGTAGCAGGTTAATGTCCGTTCGCGTATCAGATCGAGCACTCCCAACTCATCGGCCAGCGCCCAGGTCTGGCATTTGTCAATCCACATAAGCGGAGTGTGAATCACAAACTGCTCCTCCATCGCCAAGTTCAGCGTCACGGTCAGACTCTTGATAAAGTTGTCGCGACAATCGGGATAACCACTGAAGTCGGTCTGCGACACGCCCGTCACCAGATGATTGATGCCACGCTCGCGAGCATAGACTGCGGCGATGCTCAGGAAGAACAGGTTGCGTCCGGGCACAAACGTGTTTGGACAGCTGTCGGCAGGCTTCTCCTCGTCCATCACCATCGTAGGGTCGGTGAGCGAATTTCGGCCCAGATGACCGATAAAAGACACATCCATCGCCTCAAACTCCACGTCCGCCTCACGGGCTATCGCACGTGCAATCTCCACTTCCTGCTGATGCTTCTGTCCGTAAACGAAACTCAGCGCATAAACTTTCTTAAAATGTTTTTTGGCCCAGAACAGACAGGTGGTAGAATCCTGCCCGCCGCTGAATACAACGAGGGCCGCCTCATGGTTCATCATAAGTCAGAAATCTTCAATACGTTATAAGAAATTTTTCGGTCGTACACATCCACCTGTTCGGTCTTCTTCACATACTTCACCACACGGATAGTTACCGGAAGAATCACAATCTCGTAGGCGGTTTTCAGCGTAATCTGCCAGAACATCATCCAAAGCAGATTCTCAAACGGAACGATGCCGCCCAGAGCCAGCGGGAAGAAGATCAGCGAATCGGCTGTTTCGCCCACCAGAGTGGAAAGAATGGCACGAAGCGAAAAGTTCTTACCGTTTGCAGCAATCTTCATGGCGCTCATGATGTAGGCGTTCAGGAAAGAGCCGCACAGGAAAGCCAGGAAGGAAGCAAAAGCCACACGCGGAGCCAGTCCGAACAGATTGTGGAAGCCCTCTGCATTGTTCCAGTACGGAGCACCCGGAATCCAGTCGGCCAGTGCACCGAAGAGCACAAAAATAAAGTTCATGAGGAAACCGGTCCAGATAATCAGACGCGCACGCTTGAATCCCCACACCTCGGCGATGCAGTCGTTGATGATGTAAGAAATAGGGAATACAATGATGCCGGCTGTGATGTTCAGCGGACCATACATGATTTGTTTTGTTGCCAGAAGGTTTGCCGAAATGAGGCAAACACAGAAGAGTATCCCCAGCAACATGAAGGATACACTCACGGTTTTCTTTTCGTTCATATTTCTTGTTTTTAAAGAGGTTACAAGCACTCATTCTGCCTTGCCCCGCAGGGTAAGGCGGCTGCAAAGATACGCATATTTATGAATTCTGCAAGCACGATGCACCAAGTTTTTTCGTTTTGCCCTGCCGCAGACCGGCATTTTACCGCCATTCGCCCAAGGAATCGGGAAAGGAACGGAATATCAAAGAATATAGCCCCGGAAATTATTTTTTTTCGAGACAATCCTTTATATTTGCGACATACTAATCATTAATAATCTATCTGATTTATGGAATATTATATCATAATCGGGAATGCCAAACAAGGCCCTTTCCCAAAAGAAGAACTGGTGCAGAAAGGCCTCACAGAGAACTCTCTGGTGTGGTGCGCAGGCATGAGCGAGTGGAAAAAAGCATCGGAAGTGGCGGATTTGGCAGATTTATTGCAACAGATGCCGCCCGAGCCTCCCCAGAGTATGCGGATTATGCCCAGAACGTGGTTGCTGGAATCCATTCTCGTCACTTTGTTCTGCTGTCTGCCGTTTGGCATTGTGGGCATCATCAATGCCACCAAAGTGGAAAGTCTGTATCTAAGCGGACAATACGATATGGCGGAATATTATTCCCGCGAGGCAAAGAAGTGGACGATTTGGGGACTGGTCTCTTCGGCCATTCTGCTCATGTTATACCTGTTCCTCGCCGTAGGCGCTTCTTTAATCCCCTTTTTCTTATTCAAATCATGATCAATTCTTAAGATATGGAAAATCAAGTTTGTCCCAAAACATGGCTCACCGAGTCCATTCTGGTCACCTTGTTCTGCTGTCTGCCATTCGGCATCGTAGGCGTCATCCATGCTTCGAAGGTAAGTACTTTCTTTGCAACGGGGAATTATGAGATGGCTCGAAAAGCCAGTGCCGATGCCGCCAAATGGACCAAGATCGGTTTCTTTGCCGGTCTGGCGGTAACCCTGATTTATCTTTTTGTTTATCTGGCCCTTTTTACAATCAAGGAAGTTCCGTTACAATGAAAAGAAAGATAGGAATTGCCCTGATTGCCGTAGCCGGAATCATCTTCTTTACATTCGACCCCTCGGCTTCGGCCCTGTTTCCCAAATGCCCTTTCCTGATGCTCACGGGATGGCAATGTCCCGGATGCGGCTCGCAACGTGCCATTCATGCCCTGCTCCATCTGGATATTGTGGCCGCACTCCGCTATAATGCCTTGCTGGTGCTGTCGCTGCCGCTGATTTTCATCCTGCTCTATGCGGAATGGAAGCGGAAAAACAATCCGGAACTCTATGTCCGTGTGCATCATCCGGCGGTAATCTGGAGCTGTTTCGGCATCATCGTGCTGTGGTGGGCGGGACGCAACTTATGGGCTTTTCTTCAGGCATAAAATCCCGACCGGGAGGGTATCAAAAAAAGATCAGGATGGATTTGGAAAATCATCGAAATGATTTCTCAAATCCATCCTGATCTTTTTATATAAGGTTTGGCAAGTTTATCTTAGGCCACCCACTTGGCAATGAAGAGTCCTCCGAAGAAGAGCCACACGTAGATGATACCGGCCAGCAGGAAAGGCTTGGCACCGGCCTGCTTGAATTTGTCGAAACTGGTTTCCGCACCGAGAGCCGTCATGGCCATCGTCAGCAGGAAGGTATCGAAATTGTTGATAAAGCCGATAGTCGGATCGAGCACAGAGGCCGGAATGAAGGTAGCGCCCTGAAGCAGTGAGTTGATTCCGATGACAAGCAGGAATCCGAAAGCAAACCAAGGAATGGTAATCTTACCTTTTTCCTGAGCGGCACCGGAAGTATTTTTCTTCTTGCGGGCCAGGCACAGACTCATGATGACCAGCACCGGAGCCAGCATCATCACACGGATCATCTTCGTGATGGTTGCCGCATCGGCCACGTGTCCTCCGGCAGCATCCATCGCATTACCAGCACCAACCACATGGGCCACTTCGTGCAGCGTTGAGCCGGTGAAGATGGCCATGGCCTGATCGTCCAGTCCCAACACTCCGGAACGGTAGAGCACCGGATAGAGGAACATGGAGAGGGTTCCGAAAATCACCACGGTAGACACGGCCACCGCTGTTTTATGAGGAGCACACTTCACCACTGGTTCGGCACCGAGCACGGCAGCCGCACCGCAAATGGCGCTACCGGTTGAAGTCATCAGGGCTGTCTCGCTGTCCATTTTCAGCAGCTTGCCCACCAGCACTCCGATAAGCAATGTGCCTGCAATGATGATGACGTCGGCCAGAATTGCCGGCAGTCCGATTTCCATCACCTGCTGAAAAGTCAGCTTGAATCCGTAGAGCACCACGCCGGCACGCAACACTTCCTTGGTGCAGAACTTGATGCCGGGCACCCAGGTCTGCGGCAGCTTGTTGCGCAAACTGTTGGCATAGATCATACCGAGAATGATACCGATGATGAGCGGACTGAAAGAAAGGCTCTTCATCAACTGGAACTCAGCAATGTAGAATGCTGAAAAAGAAAATAGCACAATCAGCAGAATACCGTGCAACACATCACTTTTGTTTTCCTTAAACATAATTCTTTTGTTTTAAATGGTTTTTTATTCTGCTGCAAAGATAATGCGTGGAAAGCAAAATGATACTTAAAAATTAACTATGCGCTATAACAAAAACGTATAGAGGGTATTTATTTTCTACATAAACAAACGGACATTCTTCATGAGAAAGTCCACAAAATCGGCCGACGGACCAGCCTGGTTTCCCTGACGGCTCACCACGGAAAATTCGCGGCAGAGGGTCAGGTCGCGCACTTCAATGAGGCGCAGCAGCCCCGAAGCCAGCTCGTCGCGCACGGCCCGGATGGACACAAACCCGATGGAGTCGGTATAGAGCAGAAAGCGCTTGATGCTCTCCGTGCTGCCCAGATGTACGTAGGAATGCAGGCTCGACAGGGGAATGCCGTGGGCCATAAGGGCCGCAGAAAGCACATCCAGGGTGCCGGAACCTTGCTCCCGAAGCACCAGAGGATAGGAAGCCAGATCGGCCACCGTCAGCTCTTCGGGCAGATTCAGACGGTTGTGCGTGCGCACCACCGCCACGAGCTCGTCCTTCATAAAAGGTATATAATTGAGCACGCGCTGGCGGCTTCCGCCCTCCACCAGACCGAGGTCTATCTCATGGGCCAGCAGGGCCTGCTCGATTTCTTCGGTATTCCCGTTGCGCAGATAGATGGAAGTCTGGCGGCGGTCCTGCGAGAAAAGGGCCAGCGCCCGCGGCAGCACATACTGGGCGATGGTGGTGCTGGCTCCGAGACGGAGCGTTCCTCCCGACTCGCCGGAAATCTTTTTCATTTCATATTCCAGAGCCGAATATGCTTCAAGAATACGTTCCACATGTTCCAACATGCGCACTCCGGCCTGCGTGAGCAGCAACCGGCCTCCGGTGCGCTCAAAAAGCCGCTGCCCGTACTCGGTCTCCAACTCACGGATATGACGGGTCACCGAGGGCTGCGAAACATAAAGTTCCTCGGAAGCCTTCGTAAAACTGAGGTGGCGCGCGGCCGAACGAAATACCTTTAATCTGAAATCTGACATGGTTGCAAAGATAGAAATTCTATCCGACATCACCGGCATGATTCCATCTTTTGTAAGAAGAATCCCCTCTTTTGCTTTGAATTAAGGCGCTTTATCCGTATTTTTGCGGTGAAAACTTAAGGAAAAGAACTGCGATTGCATGAAAAGAATAAAACATATCCTCGGACTGTGTCTTCTGGGACTTGTCCTGCCAATGACCGGACAGGCCCAAGTGTTTCCGGAAAAAGAAAAAACAACGCTGGCCCTGAACTGGGAGGGCTTCATGAAAGGACAGAATATGCTGTGGAACGTGCTTCCCACCAAGCGCAGCGAAGCTCCCTTCATGGGCAACGGAAAACTGGGACTGATGGTCTACAAGGATCCTGAGGCCAATGCCTTGCTTTTTGCAACCGGTCATGCCGAGGCCACCAATCATCTGAAGGATGCCACCATTCTGGGAGGAGAACTGCTCCCTACGGGTAATTTCATCCTGACACCCGCCGGAAAAATTCTGAAAGGACAAATGGAGCTGGATTTATGGAATGCGGAGACGACAACCGAAATCTGGACCGACCGGGGAAAAATAAAAATCATCTCGTTCGTACACGCCGACGAGCAGATCATCATCAATCGCATCACCACCGAAGGCGACGAACCGCAACCGGAATGGAGCTGGAAACCAGCCGCTCAGGAGGAAAGCACCAGCAAACAGAAGGAGTACAAAAGACGCTTCGTACGCTCCAAGGTGTATCCCGAAGGGGGCATTAGCACCTTCAAGAGCCCGTCGGGCGGCGAAACGGCCGCGCTGTGGTATCTGTCCCGGCAGAAAGAGGCCAACACGCTGTATATCACAATCAATCACGCCTATCCCGACACGGTAGCTACCGAACTGGGCAAAAGCGAATTCCGCATGGTGCTGCGCAAGGGATTCAACCGGGTGCGCCACGCACACCGGAACTGGTGGCACGATTTCTACTCGGCCAGCTTCGTCACCCTGCCGGACGCCATGATAGAGAATTTCTACTGGGCCCAGATGTATAAGATGGGTTCGTCCATGCGCGAGGACGGATTGGGCATCATCCACGGTGAGCCGTATGCCGTGTACAAACAATGGCCCAACCGGCTCTGGAACTTCAACGTGCACTCCATTTACATGCCCATAAACGGCACCAACCACAACGAACTGGCACTGCCGCTGGAAAACGCGTTCTACAATGCGGCAGAAGAAGACGCCGACACCACAAGAACCTGGAAAAAGATACTGGGACGCCTCTCCCGCAAGGGCAACAAAACGCAACCGCCCGCCGTGGATGAGAAAGACATCGAAAACGGACAACTGGTGTGGGCCTGCCAGAACCTTTGGGCCATCTACCGGCACAAGATGGACGACAACCTGCTGCGCTACAAGCTCTATCCGTTGCTGCGCGAGGCTACCAACCGTTACATAGACCAGCTGCATGAGGAAAGCGACGGACACTATCACCTGACCACATTCTATCATCACGGCAAGGATACGGTTACAGACAACAATTTTGATCTGGCCATGCTGCGCTGGGGGTGTCAGACCATGCTGTCCATGAGCCGACGCCTGCAGATCGAAGACCCGCAAATCACTCTATGGCAACGGATTCTGAAACGCCTCACTCCGCTCAAGACACACAACGGTGTGCTGCTGGCCAACCAAAATCGTCCGGAAGTGCCGCTGCATCTGCTGAGCATCTATCCGCTCTATACGCTCAACATCGAGGTGGAAAGAAACAAACCACTCATCCATAAATCCATTACGGACTGGGTGAAGAAGAACGAAAAGAGTGCCGGATTTCCTTTCGTAACCGCGTCATCGCTCTATGCCACGGAAAGAAACGGCACAGAAGCTCTGAAACAATTGCAGCAGATGATCCGGAAACAGGTGCTCTGCAACTCGATGACCAAGACCGACAACTATACTCCCGGACTGGCCGGAGCACAGGCCATCCTGAATATGCTGATGCAAAGCTGGAACGGTATTATCCGAATATTCCCGGCCGTACCGCCCGAGTGGCAAAACATTGCTTTCTATCATCTGCGTACAGAGGGGGCATTCCTGATCAGCGCACAGAAGGTAAACGGAAAGACAACTTTCGTGGAAGTGACCAACACGGCGGGTGAACTGTGCACCATCGAACTGGATTTTGACAATCCTACCTTCGACACTTCACGGCGCATCCGCATTACCCGCATCGGAGACCGCACCTACAACATTCCCATCCGGAAGGGAGAATCCGTGCGCATATACCCCCGAAAGAGCCAGCCGGACTTTGAGATCCATGCCATCGGCAATAACATGGGAAGGTATTTCGGCAAAAAACAATGAGCACAAAACAGAATCGTCCGAAAATACGAATAAAGCTTTTTACGCCCGCATACCCTGCGGATGGCTTTTTTTTCGTATCTTTGCCGCGAAATTGCATGAAACAAAAAAGATAATAATCAAATAATCAAATACAGATATGTTCGACAATCTTAGTGAAAGACTGGAACGTTCTTTCAAAATTCTCAAGGGAGAAGGAAAAATTACAGAAATAAACGTAGCGGAAACGCTGAAGGATGTGCGCCGCGCTTTGCTGGACGCCGACGTAAACTATAAGGTAGCCAAGACCTTTACGGACACCGTGAAGGAAAAGGCTCTGGGCCAGAACGTGCTCACCGCAGTGAAGCCAAGCCAGCTGCTGGTCAAGATCGTTCACGACGAGCTGACCGTGCTGATGGGTAGCGAAACTGCCGAACTGCAGCTGAAAGGCCATCCGGCAGTAATCCTGATGGCGGGTCTGAACGGTGCCGGTAAGACCACTTTCTCCGGTAAGTTGGCTCTGATGCTCAAGAACAAAAAGAACAAGAAGCCGTTGATGGCTGCCTGCGACGTGTACCGTCCGGCCGCAATCGAGCAGCTGAAGGTGTTGGGACAGCAGATGGATATCCCGGTATACGACGAACCGGACAGCAAGGATCCGGTACAGATTGCCCTCAACGCCATACAGCAGGCCAAGGCCAAAGGTAATGACGTGGTGATTGTCGATACTGCCGGTCGTCTGGCTGTTGACGAGGAAATGATGAACGAAATTGCCGCCATCAAGAATGCCATCAATCCGGATGAGACTCTCTTCGTGGTAGACGCCATGACCGGTCAGGACGCTGTAAACACCGCCAAGGAATTCAACGACCGTCTGGACTTCGACGGCGTGGTATTGACCAAGCTCGACGGTGATACCCGTGGTGGTGCCGCCCTGTCAATCCGCACAGTCGTGAACAAGCCGATCAAGTTTGTGGGTACCGGCGAAAAGATGGAGGCTATCGATCCGTTCCATCCGTCACGTATGGCCGACCGTATCCTGGGTATGGGAGATATCGTATCTTTGGTAGAGAAGGCTCAGGAGCAGTATGACGAAGAAGAAGCCAAGCGCTTGCAGAAGAAGATTGCCAAGAATCAGTTTGACTTCAACGACTTCATGTCACAGATCCAGCAAATCAAGAAGATGGGTAACCTGAAGGATCTGGCCAGCATGATTCCAGGTGTGGGCAAGGCTATCAAGGACATTGAAATTGATGACAATGCCTTCAAAGGTATAGAGGCCATTATCCAGAGTATGACTCCGCAGGAACGTACCAATCCGGAAATCCTGAACGGCAGCCGCCGTCAGCGTATCGCCAAGGGTTCGGGTACAAACATTCAGGATGTGAACCGACTGATCAAGCAGTTTGACCAGACCCGCAAGATGATGAAGATGGTAACCGGCAGCAAGATGGGCAGAATGATGGCGAACATGCCAAAGATGCCGGGTATGCCGAAAATGCCAAAACTCAAATAATTTTTCACTATGCAACTGATTGACGGAAAAGCAACAGCCGCACAAATCAAAGCGGAGATTGCCGAAGAAGTGCAGCAGATTGTGGCTGCCGGCGGAAAACGCCCGCATCTGGCCGCTATTCTGGTTGGTCACGACGGAGGCAGCGAAACCTATGTAAAGAACAAGGTACTGGCCTGTGAAGCTTGTGGTTTCAAATCTACCCTGTTGCGCTTTGAGGACAACATCAGCGAGGAAGAACTGTTGGCCGAGGTGGACAAGCTGAACCGTGATGCCGATGTAGACGGCTTCATCGTACAGTTGCCTCTGCCCAAACATATCTCCGAACAGAAGGTCATCGAGGCTATTGATTATAGAAAGGATGTAGACGGCTTTCATCCCATCAACGTGGGACGTATGGCTATCGGGCTCCCCTGCTATATCTCGGCCACTCCAAAAGGAATCCTTGAACTTCTGAAACGCTACAACATTGAAACCAGCGGTAAGAAATGTGTTGTTCTGGGACGCAGTAACATTGTAGGCAAGCCGATGGCACAGCTCATGATGCAGAAACAGTATGGCGATGCTACGGTAACCGTGTGCCACAGTCACAGCCGCGATCTGAAGAAGGAATGCCGCGAAGCAGACATTATCATCGCAGCAATCGGACAACCGGATTTCGTTACCGCCGACATGGTGAAGGAAGGAGCTACGGTGATTGATGTGGGCACCACCCGTGTGCCTGACGCCAGCCGCAAATCAGGATTCCGCCTGAACGGCGACGTGAAGTTCGACGAAGTAGCGCCCAAGTGTGCTTTCATCACTCCCGTACCAGGAGGCGTTGGTCCGATGACCATCTGCATGCTGATGAAGAACACTCTTTCTGCCGGAAAAAAGGAATTTTATTCTGAATAAGAATACTCCATAAGAACAAAGCCTGCTCTTTGGCACTTCAAAATGCCGGGAACAGGCTTTGTTTTTGGCATGTATATCCAGGAAATAAGAGGTTCTGAGGAAAAAAATGAAGGATATTCGTAAAAAAGAATCCGTTTTCTTTGGAAATTCACAAAAAAGTTGTACCTTTGCAATCGCAATCGGGAAGCAACCCGAGAGAGTTTAAATGGTGGCTGTAGTTCAGTTGGTTAGAGCGTCAGATTGTGGTTCTGAATGTCGTGGGTTCGAGTCCCATCTGCCACCCCTCTTATTGCAGGGGTAAATTCTCATCCATTAAATGGTGGCTGTAGTTCAGTTGGTTAGAGCGTCAGATTGTGGTTCTGAATGTCGTGGGTTCGAGTCCCATCTGCCACCCCACCACAGTACAAAAAGAGACAAGTTATCTTGTCTCTTTTTTTGTTATACCGGTATGCCAAAAAGAAAGGCATGAAGAAAACTCCATGCCTCCACCCTATCCAAAGGGAATTTCTTAAGATGATCTTATTTATTCAACAAGCCTTCCAATGTTTTGGCAGTCTCAGGATTTGACGGACGGGTCATATCACTTTCAATGATCTTACCGGCCTCATCCAGCAAAATGAAACGAGGAATGCCACTGATTGCATAAGCCTGCATAAAAGAACGATCGGCTCCGATGTGAAGCTGAATACCTTTCAGATCCTTGTCCTTCACCATAGCTTCCCATTTTGACTTATCCTGATCGCAAGAAATACTTACGAAATGCATCTTCTCGCCATACTTCTTTTCCAGTTCCTTCAGGGCAGGAAGTTCTGCGCGGCAAGGAGGGCACCAAGTGGCCCAAACATCAATATAAACAATCTTTCCCTTTAAACTTTCCAAGGTTACGGTCTTACCATTGATATCCTTATAAGAGAATGAAGGAGAAGCATCTCCTTTCTTCAAATCTCCCTGTGTTACTTCGGCTGCTGGAGCTGAAGCGTAAGCTACAGAAGAATACGACAGACCTAAACCTAAAACGAGGGCTACGCCCAAAATCATTTTCTTCATACTCTAATTATATTATAATAGGTTATAAAGCAAAGATAAATAAAAAAAGACATCCGCAGAGCAGATGTCTTCTTTTATAACCTTTTTTAAACAAGCCTTATATTTATAGTCAGACTTGAAGGAAACGGGCAACAAATACCCTCAAAAGGATTACTGAGCCGGCTGACTGGCTGGCTGAGCTGGCTGGCTTGCAGGCTGTGTAGCTGCAGCACCCTGCTGAGCCGGCTGCTGGCTGGCGCCAAATCCCTGAATGTTGTTTGCATTTGTTGCGCTCTGCTCCTTAGCCTGATTCATGATTACAGAATCAGTTGCAGTAGTCTTCGGGATGAAGAAAACAGTCAGTACGCTGAATACAACCAAAGCGATGGCCAAAGCCCAAGTGGTTTTCTCAACGACGTCGGTAGTTTTTCTCACACCCATGATCTGGTTTGAAGATGAGAAGCTTGAAGCCAAACCTCCTCCTTTAGACTCCTGAATCAGAACGATCAAGCACATCAAAATGGAAATAACGACCGTTAAAATTAAAAGAATTGTGTACATTGATTTAGTTATTTGTTTTTGTTATTAATAATCAGTTTCTCTAAGAAACGTATCTGGTCTGCAAAGTAACGATTTTTTTTTGGATTTTTCAAACTTAATTTACGTATAATTTCAATAGCTTTTTCATATCTGCCCTGTTTGATATAAATTTTAGCCAATGTTTCCGTAAAACAGTCGCTTTCTCCGTTGCTCTGTTCCTCGATTTCGGGATGCGGCTGTGTCTCTTCCTGCGACAGCACGATGCGCTTGTCCCCCTGACCGATAAAGTCGTCAATCAGATCCTGATGATTCAGGCGCGGCACCGGTTCGGAGGCATCCGCCGACGCATTTTCCTCAAGCTGCTCTCCCTCGGTTTGCAGCAGATAACCGATATAGTCCGTACGGGCATCGACCATACGCCCACGGGAACGCGACGGCCGCTCTGCCGGTGTACTCACATTCAGGAAGGAATCGATCAGATTGTCCGCCCGGCTGGCCGGTTCGGTCACGGCCGCTACGGGACTTCTCTGTTCGTGTTTCAGCACACAGGCATCGGGTTCCAGAAAAGCAAACAGCCTGTCACGACAAGGCACATTCAAAGCCGCCCGGCTCAGGGAAGCCTCGAAAGAGCGGTGATGCAGATTCTTCAGATTACGTACATACAAAAACTCTGCCACGGCAAAGAACGGATAGCGCGCAACCAGTCCCTCAAGATATTCGAGGGATGCAGCATCCAATTTTTCGGGGTGCCGGATATAATCCCAGATAGTCATGTTGTCCATAAAGACATGTCTAAATCATAAAAAATACTCCTTACCAGTTGGCCACCGTGGCATTGAATATCTGGTCCACAATGTCCTTCACCATCTGAGTGACCAGCTCCTCCTGCACGGCATTAAGCTGCTGGGTAGCATCATATTCCGCTGTTGCGGAGAACTGGCGTTCAAAGTCCTGAGTATGGTTCTTGTTGTTGACAAAGCGCACATTGACCGTCATCTTGAGCTGCACCTGTGAAGACATACCGTCGGCCGAGATTGCCTTGTTATACTGCTCGTATCCCGTAATCTCACCGGCAATCTGCAAATCGCCGTTACGCTGCACCTGGATCAGGCGGGTCTGGGTTGCAAATACATCCGTCAGGCGATTGTTGAAGATGGACTGCATCGGCGCCCACACATAGGCCGAACGCAGCGGGAACGGAGTGATCTGAATGGTTTTGGTCTTCGTGTAATCGATAGACGCTCCGTTGAATTTATAGGATATCGTACATGAAGCCAGCAGCACGACCATAGCGGCCAGCCAGCCCCACCGGATTTGTTTTCTTTTATTTTTCAAGTCCATATTCCTTGATTTTTCGATAAAGGGTTCTTTCTGAAATGTTAAGATCGTGTGCAGCGCCTTTTCTCCGGCCTCCGTTTTTCTCCAGAGCCTTGATGATCATCTGGCGCTCCCAATCGTCGAGCGACAGAGACTCCTCCACATATTCTTCGGGGGTCTGTATCTCGTCCTCCTCATGCGCAGGCTTTGCCGCCGGCACGACCTGCACCTGGGGCGGCATGACCGAGGCTGCCGGATGTTCCTGAGGATAAGCCATACTGCTGCCGTAATAAGGAGTCGGATTGTGCATCTGCACTGCCGGAACCGATGAAGTGGCAGGCACGACTGAAGAACCGGCAGTCTGCTGACTGTGCACCAGCTTTTTCAGTTCGGTTACATCATTACGCAAATCGAAGAGGATTTTATAAAGAATCTCACGCTCGTTCTCAAACGAATGCTGCTCCTTTCCCGAAGCATTCAGCTGGATCAGGTCGTGCGAGATGGGTTGCTCGGGCACATATTCCTCCAAAATCTCGGGAGTGATGAACCTTTCTTTCGAAAGGATGGAAATCTGTTCCGTCACGTTCTTCAGCTGACGCACATTGCCCGGCCAGGGATAGCTCTTCATTCGGACTTTGGCTTCCTCACTCAGTTCTATGGGTTCGGGCATATTGTATTTCTCGGCGGTGTCCATCGCAAATTTCTTGAAGAGCAGCACGATATCGTCCGGACGCTCGCGCAGGGCCGGCATCTTAATGGGGATGGTGTTCAGACGGTAATACAGGTCCTCACGGAACTTTCCATCCTTGATGGCCTGCGCCATGTTCACGTTTGTGGCCGCTACAATGCGCACATCCGTCTTGCGCACCTCGCTGGAGCCCACGCGGATATACTCACCCGTTTCGAGCACACGCAGCAGACGGGCCTGGGTAGAAAGCGGCAATTCGCCCACCTCATCCAGAAAGAGAGTTCCGCCGTTGGCCGCACCGAAATAGCCCTCACGCTCGCCTACCGCTCCCGTGAAGGCCCCTTTTTCGTGTCCGAACAACTCGGAATCAATGGTTCCCTCGGGAATGGAGCCACAGTTCACCGCAAAATATTTCTTGTTCTTGCGCAGGCTGTTGTCGTGTATCAGGCGGGGAATCGCTTCCTTTCCCACTCCGCTTTCTCCCGTGATAAGCACGGAAAGATCGGTTTTGGCTACCTGCAAGGCGATATCCAAAGCATGGTTCAGTCCTTCTGAATTACCGACAATGCCATATTTTTTCTTTTGCAACTGTACTTCGGGCGTATTCATAGAAAACACTGTTTTTGTTCATAATCTGACAAAATTACACAAAAAAATCAGGGACTGCAATTATGACAGCACTATTTTTGAAATTTGTGACTATTACTTGCATATCTCGCTTTTTTTTGCGAATATTGCAACGTTTTTAGGGAGTGTTTTGTACGAATACGATGCTCCACGCAGATCGTTTGACCCCATAGTTAATTTTGAAATATGAAATTCAGTGAATTAGAAGAGCGAGTGCGCGCTACTATGAAATCAGAAGATACCGAAGGTAAGTTTGAACAATATGTAACCCGCACGCCCGGATATTTATGGGCTTTGTTTTTCCGGAAACTTAACGTACACCCCATTGCGGTCACCTTGCTGTCTATCGTCATCGGCGCCGCCGCAGGCTATTTCTTCTGGTATGACGATGTGAAAATGAATCTGATCGGTATGCTGCTGCTCATCTGGGCCAACTGGTACGACTGTGCCGACGGTCAGCTGGCGCGCATGACCGGAAAGAAGACACTCATCGGACGCATCCTCGACGGTTTTGCCGGAGACGTGTGGTTCTTCTCCATCTACTTTTTCATCTGCCTGCGCCTGCACGCGGAATGGGGTTACTGGATTTGGATCATTGCCGCCTATTCCGGTTTCCACTGCCATGCACGCCAATGTGCTCTGGCCGACTATTACCGCAACATACACCTTTTTTTCCTGAAGGGAGAGAGCGGAAGCGAACTGGACCACTACCGCCAGCAACGCGACCTGATGTACTCGCTGCCCTGGAACCGCAAGGAATGGTTCCACAAAATTTATCTGTACTTCTACAGCAACTACACCCGCAGCCAGGAGAAGATGACGCCCAAGTTCCAGAAGTTCTACAAGGTGCTGCGCAGCAAGTACCCCACTGTCATCCCGCAGGATCTGTGCAACCGATTCCGTCAGGCCAGCCTGCCGCTGATGAAATACACCAACATTCTGACGTTCGACACCCGTGTCGGTGTGCTGTTCCTGTCTCTGCTGGTCGGAGCGCCGTGGATTTTCTTCTGCTTTGAAATCATTGTGCTGGAGGCACTCCGATTCTATACACAAAACAGACACGAGAAATTCTGTGAGCAATTCACCGAAGAATTAATGAACGACAAATGAGAACAAACAAACACATCGCTCTGCTGTTGGCCGGAGGTAAAGGGTGCCGAATGCACCAGCACGACCCCAAACAGTTTATGGAAATAGAGGGAAAACCGCTCATTTCCTACACGATGGCCGCCTTTGAGAAGCATGAGGGCATTGATGCCATCTATGTGGTTTGCGACCAGATGTGGGAAGAGAAGGTGAAACAGATTGCACAGCAGGAAGGAATCCGGAAATTCTGCGGATGCTTTCCCTCGGGAGAAACCAGCATGCAATCGCTCTACAACGGCATCATGGGACTGGAAACCAAGGGCTACAGCAACCAGGATCTGGTGCTGACACACGATTCGGTGCGACCGCTGATTTCCGCTAACGTGATTTCCCAGAACCTGGAAACCTGCCAACGCTACGGGAATGCCATTACCGGCATCCAAAGCAACGAGGCTTATATGGTGAGCAGCGACCGGCTGCACTCCGAGGGACTGATCGAAAGAGACAAGCTGTTCCGGGCACAGACTCCGCAAACCTTCCGCATGGAGGATTTGCTCCCGATACTGAAAGAACGGAAACAGGAAGAATTGCAACGCACCCAGTCGCTCTATACCCTGATGGCGGAATGGGGAAACATGCCTCTGCACATTGCGCAAGGCGACAACTATAATTTCAAGGTGACCGTACCGGCAGATGTGGAGATGGTGCAGGCCGTCATCAGCTGGCGCAAGGCACAAAAGGAATAATACGAAAGGACAGATACGAATAAAGGAGGCATTCCGGAATGGGAATGCCTCCTTTATTTATGGGTGCCGGACCGCATGCAGTGGCCGACCGTTATCGTTCTCAAAAATCATTTCGATGAATTTCTGAAAACATCAAAATGATTTTTACAATTCATCAAGATGTTTTTTCCGGAGGGTCTCCGGCAATCCGTCAGGACTTCCGCACACGGTTGCCCACCTTCATCAGCGCAATGCCCACAATGATCCAGAAAATCTCCCGCAGGCGCACAATCAGACTGGTATAGACTCCGAAAGCCTTCGTCATGGCCAGTCCGCCGGTTGCCAGGGCAAAACCGCCCTCACGCGCTCCCATCTGCATGGGCATGAAGAAAAACAGATTGGCAAACAGAGAGGTAAAGGCCTGAATGAGGATGCAGTCCCAGAAGGAAACATGATCGGTCATGATGAACAGGACGAACATGATCTCCAGACATCCCACAATGCGGGCAAAGAATTCGAGCGACAGCGACAGATAGAACACACGGCGGCTCTGGGCATGCAGGGCAGCAATCTGCTCATCAACCCGCTCAATGGCGGCCCGGTTGCGCTCGATAAATCCGCCGAACTTCTTCTTGCAGAAAGGAAGACGGGCAAAGAAATTCAGCACATTCAGGGCCAGTCCGTTGCGGTATCCCTTCATAAAGAAGTAAATTCCCAACGCACAGAAGGCAGCAATGAGCAACAGCAGCACAGCCATCCCCCATCCCATCTGCGCTCCGTAAAGCGCCAGATAAAGCAGAATGGAAAAAGCCCAGAAGCAGAAATGCGAGAAGATGTGCATCATGGCATGCAGAATCACACTCGAGGTGGCCTTTTCCTTGCCTACATAGGCACTGACCTCCATGATGCGGTAAGGCTCACCGCCCAACAGGCCCACGGGAGTGACGTAATTGAGCGAGAAGCCCGTCACCGTGTATTTGTAGACTTTCCAGAAAGGCACATGCCCCTCACCGTCGCCCGACTCCAGAATCACCTGCCAGGCGCAGGTATTCATCAAGTAAATCACGCCCCACAGAAGCAGCACGGCCGGAAACCAGATTCCGGCACGCTGCACATTCTGTAACACCTGATCGTAAGGCATTTCAAACTTCCAGAGCATGATGACCACCGCCACCACACCGATCAGGAAGAAAAAGTTTCTCAGTTTGTTTTTCATGCCTCTTCCTCTTCGGGAGCATTCAGCTTCAGCGTGTCGCTGTCGTCACGCTTCTCATAATACATCTTTCGGAGCGGATGGGCATAAGCCTCATCATAACGCATCCGGTTGCGATACACGTCGATGGCGGTATAGATGGCCTCGCGCAACGAAGTAGGATCGGCCAATCCCTTGCCGGCAATATCGTATGCCGTGCCATGATCGGGCGAAGTGCGCACGATAGGCAGTCCAGCCGTATAGTTGATTCCGTCGTTCATGGCCAATGCCTTGAACGGAGCCAGACCCTGGTCGTGATACATGGCCAGCACACCATCATAGGCCTCATAGGCACGCGAGCCGAAGAAGCCGTCGGCCGCAAACGGTCCGAAGCAGAAGATGCCTTCGCCCATAGCCTGTTCGAGTGCCGGCTTGATGATGGTCTGTTCCTCCTCGCCCAGCAATCCCTGGTCGCCGGCATGAGGGTTCAGTCCGAGCACGGCGATGCGCGGAGATTCGATGCCCAGGTCGCGCTTCAGCGCCTTATTAAAGATGCGCAACTTCTGCACGATGGCGTCCTGAGTAATGGCATCGGCTATCTTTCGGATCGGAAGGTGTGTCGTTACCAGAGCCACACGCAGCGTGCGGTTCATCAGCACCATCAGGGCCTCCTGTCCTTCGCCCACACAGGCCTGAATGTATTCGGTGTGTCCGGGGAACTGGAACTCCTGACTCTGGATGGTGTATTTGTTGATCGGTGCGGTTACCAGCACATCAATCAGTCCGGAACGGTAGTCGATGATGGAACGCTCCAGCGCCATCAGGGCCGCCTGTCCGCTCTCCTTGGTCGGCTTGCCCAGGTCGATTTTCACTTCTTCCTCGATGCAGGCCACCAGATTCACCTTTCCGTCAACGGCATCCTCGGCCTGGTCTATGGTCAGGAAATTGGTATTCAGGTCGAGCGCCTTGCGGTGGAAAGACGCAATCTTGGGGGAGCCGTAAATGATGGGGGTGCACAGATCCAGCATACCTCCTTCCTGAAAAACCTTCAGGATCACTTCGTAGCCCACTCCGTTTATATCTCCTTGTGTGATTCCCACACGAATTTTTCTATTCTCCATAATCAATAAATGTTCTAAATGTTAGTCTTGCTTTTTGGCAGAAATCTCAATCTCGGGGATACCCAGTTCCAGTTCCTGCACCTTTTCCTTAGGCAAATTCAGCGTATATAAGGCTCCTTCCACACGACGGATCAGTCCGCGCTTCATCTTTTCGGGAGCAAATACAAAGCCTTCCACAACAATCACCTTGTTGTTCACGGTATCCACGCGTGAATGACTCACAAACGGACCGCCCATACCGTCGTTCTCCATATACCACAGACCACGGGTCTCATAGGCATAGCTTCCCTTTACGGAAATCGGGCGGCAGAAGGTGGCCATGGTATCGGTGGCCATATACATATTGGGCTGCGAGCCCGGAATGTTCTTTTGCATCACCGAGTCGCGCTTGTGCAACACATACTCCTTGTTGAAGGTCTGCGGTCCTTCATACGGATAGGAATACATGCAGATATTCACCATCGCTGTGGCCGAGTTGGAAGAAGTCCAGAAGAAATCCTTTCCTTTCTTATAGCTCTGAATCTCGTCGGGAGCGAGCAGTTCGCAGTCAAACATATTTTTGGCCATCTCGGAAACCATAACCGAATGCTTGTCCTTGAGCTGTTTGATCAGACGGTTCATCTCCACGCGTACAAAGAAGTCGATAATCTGCTGGGAGTGCTCCGACACGAACTGGCGGAATTCCTCCTCGGTGGGACTCTGTATGTGCAGAATGATCTGCGAGCGCGCATATTCGTCGCGCACATAACGCATCTTGGTCTGCGTATATTCCTTTTTGTTGATGTCTACCAGAATGATATTCCGGAAGATGTTCAGAATCTGATTGAAGCGTGCCGGGTCTGTCTGCGAAATGCGGAAAGAGCGCTCGGGCTGGGGCAATCCGGGGATGTCCGTATCCAACACATCGAAAAGGGCTCTTCCGGCAGGGCGCTGCCACAGGGAGTCGCCCACCACAACCAGCATTTCATAAGGTCGTCCGCTGGCCGTAGGCTTGGTCAGACTGCTCTCACACGAGGTGAAGAAAGGCAGGAAGCATGCTCCCAGAATGAGATACTTTATTTTTTTCATGGGTTTTATCATTTAGTGTTTGTTTTCCAGTTCCTGTTGTTTGGCGGTACTCAGCAGACCACAGGCCGCAAAGATGTCCTCTCCGCGGGAAGCACGGATGGTAGTAAACACGCCGTGCTTGGTGAGATAGTCGCGGAAGCGCACCATCACCTCCTCGGGAGCTCCGTCCAGTTCGTCCACTCCGGGTATCTTGTGGAAACGGATCAGGTTGATGCGGCACTCCAGCCCCCGCAACAGACTGATCAGCTCGCGGGCGTGCTCCATCGAGTCATTGACACCGCGGAACACGATGTACTCAAACGAAAGACGACGCTGGTGGGTAAAGTCATACTGTCGCAGCAAATCGGCAATCTCGCGGATGGAGAAAGCCTTCTCGGCAGGCATGATCTGTGCTCTCTGCTGGGGGAAAGGATTGTGCAGACTGATGGCCAGATGACAGTCGCTTTCGTCCAGAAAACGCTTCAGTCCTTTCTTCAGACCGACCGAAGACACGGTGATGCGCTTCGGGCTCCAGCCGTATCCGTATGGAGCGGTCAGCAGATGGGTGGCCTTGAGCACCTCGTCCAGATTGTCAAACGGCTCGCCCTGTCCCATGAAGACCACGTTGGTCAGATTATCCTTTTCGGGCAGGGAGTAAAGCTGGTTCAGGATGTCGGTCACCGACAGATTGCCCGAAAAGCCCTGCTTGCCGGTCATGCAGAAGCGGCAGTTCATCTTGCAGCCCACCTGCGAAGACACACACAGCGTGGCCCGCTCCCCATCGGGTATGTAAACGGTTTCGATGAATCCGCCGGCCAGGGTGGTATACAAGTACTTCACCGTACCGTCGACCGACCGTTGGCACGACACCGGTTCGGAACATCCTATCTGATACTTTTCCTTCAGTTTTTCTCTGTTTTTCAAAGATATGGAAGTCATCTCATCAATGGACCGCACTTTCTTGGCATAAATCCACTCGGCAATCTGCTTGGCCGTAAAAGCCGGCATGCCCAGTTCGGCAACTACATTCTTGAGTTGCTCCATATTCATTCCCAACAAGGGTTGTTTCGATTCGTTCATATCAAAATAATTCTCGTTCGTAGGCAAAGTTACGGAAAAAACAGAAAACTTTCATAGCAATCCGTGGCTTATTATTATATTTGCATTTATTATCATATCAAATAAAAAATCATTTACACATGAAACACCTAGTTGACTGCTTTGTTCCTTATCTGTCCCCGGAACAGGCAAAACCGCTTCTCCACGCCTGGAACTGCCTGCCTCTTGTTCGCCAGACCAGCCTGCTCTGCCTGCCCGGAAGCGATGTCGCTGAAATTCCCGATACCCGACTCCTGAATGCATCCAAAGGACTGTTCTCGTCCGACTGCATGCTCCAGATAGCCCGCGAAAGCCACGCCGAATATTGTCTGCTCTATACCAAGACAACCCCCGTAACGCCCGAGCCTTACGCTCTGGAGCGCATGGTGCGCGTGGCAGACGATTCCCAGGCCGCCCTGCTCTATTCCGATTTTTATGAAATCAAGAATGGAGAGCTTCAGGCGCACCCGGTCAACGACTATCAGGAGGGCAGCGTGCGCGATGATTTCCAGATGGGCTCCCTGCTGCTCATCCGCACCGAACTGCTCCGGAAATATCTGGACGAGGCACCGGAAACGGACTATGCCTTTGCCGGACTGTATGACTTGCGCCTGTTCCTGAGCCGGCACGGAAGCATCGTGCATCTGGATGAGTTCCTCTACACGGAGCAGGAAGACGACCTGCGCCTCAGCGGAGAGAAGAACTTTGACTATGTGGACCCGAAGAACCGCCAGGCACAAATCGAAATGGAACAGGCCTGCACGGAACATCTGAAAAAGATACAGGCCTACATCGCGCCCGAAAGCATCCGCGGCATCTGTCACGAGGGTGACTTTCCGGTGGAGGCCTCAGTCATCATTCCCGTACGCAACCGGGCACGCACCATCCGCGATGCCATCGAAAGCGCTCTGGCACAACAGACGGATTTTGACTACAACGTGATCGTCGTGGACAATCACTCCACCGACGGGACTACGGAGATTATCCGGTCGCTGGCAGCACAAAAACGTGTGATTCACCTCATTCCCGAGGAAGGACATCTGGGCATCGGAGGCTGTTGGTGTCTGGCCGTGAACCATCCGCAGTGCGGACGCTTTGCCGTGCAGCTGGACTCCGACGACCTGTATAGCAGACCCGATACTCTGCAAACCATCGTCAATACCTTCCGGAAAGAGCAGGCCGCCATGGTCATCGGCTCTTACCGCATGACCGACTTCCAGCTCAACACACTGCCTCCCGGCCTCATCGACCACAAGGAATGGACAGCAGAGAACGGTCACAACAATGCCTTGCGCATCAACGGTCTGGGCGCACCGAGAGCGTTCTTCACTCCGTTATTACGCGAGCTCCAGATCCCGAACACCAGCTATGGCGAAGACTATGCTCTGGGACTGATGTTCTCACGGCATTATCACATAGCCCGCATCTACACGGAACTCTATCTGTGCCGCCGCTGGGAAGGAAACTCGGATGCCGCCCTGAACATCACACAGACAAACAAGAACAATCATTATAAAGACAAGCTGCGCACCCTGGAAATCAAGGCGCGCCAAAGAGAAAACCAACGATGAATTCCAACTATCCAAACATATCCTGCACGGATTTTTTCCAGCAGCAGCTGGCCGGATGGCCCGAAGCGGCAGAACGCTTCCGGAATCTGGAAGAAACGTGCCGCAGCAAGGAGTTGCCCTATGAATACTTCTGCCTGAAAGCGCAGTTCAACCCGGCACGCGTCCAGTCGGCAAAGGCAAAAACCGACAAACAGTCCATCAAGCGCCGCTCGTGCTTCCTCTGCGACGACAACCGGCCCAAAGAACAAATGTATCAGAACATCTGCAAGGGATACCAACTGCTGGTCAATCCCTTTCCCATTCTGCCGATACATTTCACCATCGTGGCCGAGACACACCGTCCGCAGGAAATCCTGCCGGCCTTCTCTTCGTACCAGATGTTATTGAACCGGCTGTCTCCGTATATCGTGTTCTATAACGGCCCGAGTTGCGGTGCCTCCGCACCCGACCACATGCACTTTCAGGCCGGCAGCAAGGGATGTGTGCCGATAGAAGCGCGCTGGGAAACGGACTATGAACCTTATCTGGAGTATCTTTATCCCAAGACTACAGCAAGAGGGCCTCATGCCCCGACGCCTCATTACGGTATTTTCCTGCTGCTGAACTACCCTACTCCGGTGTTCGTGCTGCGCATCCATAAGGACATTGATGCCAGTCCGCTCTTTCGCGTCGTATATCAGGCACTCGAAAAGTTTTCCGACACCCTGCCCCAGACCGAAGAACTGCTGGACCAGGAGCCGATGATGAATCTGCTGGGCTGGCAAAAGGAAGGCGGTGAACAGATTATCCTGATATTCCCGCGCAGCAAGCACCGTCCGGAGGTGTACTACCGGGAGGACGACCAGCAAATGTCGGTCAGCCCGGGAGCCATCGACATGGGCGGCCTGCTGATAGCCATCAGCGAGCAGGACTATGACCGGCTCACTCCGGAAAAGGCCTCGGAAATCCTGAGTGAGGTGGGAATCAGCCGCGAACAAAGCGACCTGATCACAGAATATATCACCGGCAAAGCTCCGGCCCTGCCCCAATCGGAACCTGAGATTCAGGTGGGTATCCTCAGTCAGGAAGAGGTGACCTTCGTATTGAACGAACCTTATCAATGCAACGGACAGCGTGTAACGGGCGAACAGACCGTGAGCTGCCGGAACGGAGAACTGCTGTGGAACGGACAGTCGTACCCCCGGCTCTACCTGACGCCCGAAGGAGAAGGAAACTTCACCCTGCCGGCAGTGACCATAGGAATCAACTTCCACTGGCAGCAGAAAGAAGCACAGACCTTTCAGGGCGGCATCATGCTGAAAGCACACGAAGGACTGGTGGTGCTGATCAACCGGGTGAAAGCCGAGACCTATCTGAGCAGTGTCATCTGCAGTGAAATGAATTCCGAGAGTCCGTATGAATTCCTCAAAGCGTCGGCCATCATCAGCCGCAGCTGGGTTCTGTCACAGATTCTCCAGAAAAAGCAAAAGACATCGGCCACCGGTGTGTGTGGTTTCAGCAATGAAGAAGAAATCATCCGCTGGTATGAGCAGAGCGAGCACAAACTGTTCGACGTGTGTGCCGACGATCACTGCCAGCGCTATCAGGGCATCAGCCGCATCACTTCCGAGCGCAGCCGGAATGCCGTACTGGAAACACGGGGCGAGGTGCTGCTCTTCAATCACGAAATCTGCGACGCACGATTCTCGAAATGCTGCGGAGGAGCCACGGAAGAATACCGCTACTGCTGGGACGACCATCAGGTGCCTTATCTCGTGGCACACGGAGACACCGTCCCGTCACAGGCTGCCGACCTGAGTCGGGAAGCGGATGCCGCCGCATGGATATCCCAAAGCCCGGAATGTTTCTGCAACACCAACGACCGGGAACTGCTCGGACAGATTCTGAACCATTACGACCAAAGCACTACGGACTTCTTCCGCTGGACGGCAGTCTGCCCTCAGGAGCTGCTTCTGGAACGGCTGCAGGAAGCCACAGGCATCGATTTCGGACAGGTAACCGATATCGTTCCCATAGAACGGGGACCGGGCGGCCGTCTTTCACGCATCCGGATTGTCGGAACAAAATACTCGAAAATCATCGGCAAGGAACTCGAGATACGCCGTCTGTTTGCCAAGACCCATTTATACAGTGCCGCCTTCATGATCGAGAAAGGTCCGGAAGCCGACGGTGCACCGAAGGAATTCATCCTGCACGGCGCCGGCTGGGGACACGGTGTGGGCATGTGCCAGATCGGGGCCGCTGTGATGGGCAAGAAAGGATACGACTACCGGCAAATCCTGAAACACTACTACCCGCATACCCAAATCAAAAAACTCTACTAAACAAGAATATTCATGAAAAACCAAAACAATAATCCCTGGAAATGGATTCCGACCCTCTACATCACCGAGGCACTTCCTTATGTCACGGTGATGAGTATCTCGGTCGTCATGTATAAAAGGCTGAACCTGTCGAATGCAGAAATCGCCCTCTACACCAGCTGGCTCTATCTGCCGTGGGTCATCAAGCCTTTCTGGAGTCCGGTGATCGATCTGCTCCGCAACAAGCGGTGGTGGATCATCATCACCCAGATTCTGTTGGGAGCAGGACTGGCCGGAGTGGCCTTCTGCATCCCCACAACACATTTCGTGCAGAGCACCCTCGCCTTCTTCTGGCTGGTGGCCTTCAGCAGTGCCACCCACGACATTGCCGCCGACAGCTTTTATATGAGCGTTCTCAAGGAGCATGAGCAGGCGCTCTATGTCGGCATCCGCAGCACATTCTACCGCGTCGGTACTATTGCCGGACAAGGCTTGCTCATCATGCTGGCCGGCACTCTGGAAGTCTATACCGAAAACATAGCCCGGTCCTGGAGTCTGATGTTCTACATTCTGGCCGCTCTCCTGATTCTTATGGCAGCCTATCACAAAGTAATGCTGCCACGAAACGAAAGCGTTCCTCCGCAAGCTTCGGCACGGTCGCGCGACTTCCTGAAAAACTTCATGAACGCCTTTGTCAGTTTCTTCCGCAAGCCGCAGTTTCTGGCCGGAGTGCTTTTCATGTTGCTTTTCCGCTTTCCGGAGGCCCTGCTGATCAAGGTGGCCAACATGTTTCTGATAGACCCCGTCAGTCAGGGCGGACTGGGATTGACAACTCAGGAAGTCGGTCTGGCACAAGGCACCATCGGCGTGCTCGGACTGACACTCGGCGGCATCATCGGCGGCATTGCCATCGCACGCGGCGGACTGCGCCGGTGGCTCTGGCCCATGACCTGGAGCATCACCGTGCCCAATCTCGTTTATGTATATATGAGCTATTATCATCCCGACTCGCTGTTGCTCATCAGCAGCTGCATCTTTTTGGAACAGTTCGGCTACGGATTCGGCTTCTCGGCCTACATGCTCTATCTGATTTATTACAGTCGCGGCAGATACCAGGCAGCCCACTATGCCATCTGCACCGCTTTCATGGCTCTGTCCATGATGATTCCGGGGATGTTTGCCGGTTGGATACAGGAACAGATCGGATATTTCTATTTCTTCCTTTTTGTCATGGCCTGCTGCCCGTTAACCATTTGGGTATCCTCACTTTTGAAAATTGATCCGTTGTTCGGTAAAAAATAATAAGGTGCATTTTTTTAAATGCATTAAAAAAAACAAACTTTTTACGTATTAAAAATCACAATCTTTGGAAAAAATAAAACATTAAACTATCTTTGTCGCTCGAAGAATTTAATAACACCCTAATTAAACAAAATTCACATGAAAAAAGTACATTATTTATTGGCTAGTGCTTTTGCTATGATGCTTACCTGGTGTCCAGTACAGAGCACTTCTGCTGCCAATGAAGGCAATGAACCTGCCTTGAATTACCACTTTACTACTAAATGGAAACGCGGAAAAGACGGTGTTATCCGTACAGTCGTTCCAAAACGCGAAAAGGGTCAGGAAAATGTTCTGGAACTGAAGACTCCAGCTTTGAAGACCGTACGTGTTGGATTCGTTGGTTTGGGTATGCGCGGACCAGGTGCCGTAGAGCGTTTCACTCACATGAAAGATGTTGGTCTGAATGTACAGATCGTAGCACTTTGCGACCACGAAGAAGCACGTGCTAAAGGTGTAAACGAAAATATCGTTAAGAAGGCTGGTCTGCCAGCAGCTGATATCTACAGCGGTCCGGAAGGTTACAAGCAGTTGTGCGAGCGCAACGATATTGACTTGGTTTACATTGCAACAGACTGGAACCACCACGTACCTGTAGCTCTCTATGCTATGGAGCACGGCAAGCATGCAGCTATCGAGGTTCCTTCTGCAATGAGCTTGAAAGATTGCTGGGACTTGATCAACATGTCAGAGAAGACTCGCAAGCACTGTATCCAGTTGGAGAACTGCTGCTATGACTTCTTCGAATTGAACACTTTGAACATGGCTAAGAAAGGCTTGTTCGGTGAGGTAATCCGCGGTGAAGGTGCTTACATTCACGATTTGAGCGACTTCTGGGCTTACTACTGGAAGAAGGATGCAAACGACAAGCTGGGATGGCGTTTGGAATACAACAAACTGCACAAAGGTGACGTATACGCTACTCACGGCCTTGGCCCTGTAGCACAGGCTATGGATATTCACCGTGGTGACCGTCTGACTACTTTGGTTGCTATGGATACCAAGTCTGTTATCGGTAAGGGATTGGTAGAGAAAGCTACCGGTAAGGAGTGCAACGACTTCCAGAACGGTGACCACACTACTACTTTGCTGCGTACAGAGAAGGGTAAGGTTATTGAAATCCAGCACAACGTAATGACTCCTCAGCCATACAACCGTAAGTATCAGCTGACTGGTACTAAGGGTTTTGCCAACAAGTATCCGGTAGAGGGTTATGCATTGCAGGGTAAGGAAGTTAAATTGGACGGTGTGCCTAACCACGAGAACCTGTCAGCTCACGGCTTCTTGCCAGCAGAGGCTCAGCAGGCATTGGTTAAGCAGTACCAGCACCCATTGATCACTGAGGTCGGCGAAAAGGCTAAGAACGTAGGTGGTCACGGCGGTATGGACTTCATCATGGACTACCGTATGGTTTACTGCTTGCAGAACGGTCTGCCAATGGATATGGACGTATATGACTTGGCTGAGTGGTGCTGCTTGGCAGAGTTGGGTTACCTGTCAATGTCTAACGGATGTGCTCCAGTTGAAATTCCTGACTTCACTCGTGGATACTGGAACAAGATCGACGGTTTCAAGATGTATAAGACTGAGAACACTTGGTATTAATCATCTGACCATATAAATAGAAAAAACTGCATCGTGCGTTACGATGCAGTTTTTTTTATGTCTTCTTAAATAGGATTTCCTAAAATGCCCGGACCTGGGAGCTGAATGCTTCCATCAAGACACCTCAAACTAATTTCATACAGAAACCGAAAACACAGCAAAAGCAGAAACATATCAGAGGCAAAGCAATGAAAGAGAAAAAACATGCCTGCAAATATGAAGCAAACAGATAAAAGGTCTAGCTCAGCACCGACATATCCTCTTCAGAAACCGGGCATCAGGAAAGACCGAAAAGCAAAATGACAGTTTGTCAAAACAGAGTTCTGAGACTCTAAAATATACGCCCTGCTCCAGGAAAGATTTCAAAATAAAGATTCTCAGCAAGCTGTTTTTCTAAGAAACACTTGAAGGAGAAGAAATTAGCCCTTGTTTCTATACTTATCTTTCTCCGGAAAAGAGCTGAAAAAAGTAGCAATGAGGCAAGTTAAAAAGAACACTTCGATAATTTTTCTCAGCCTTCCCAATGATTTTCTGCAATCATCAGGGTGATTCTTCTGAGTGACCCTGAGAGTTTCAAACGAGAAACACACCGAATTTTCATTTTAAGGGGCTGTTTTCTGTATAAATATTGACTTAAAGCTGCATAAATCGGAGGGCTGAATAAATATTTATGCAGAATTCTTTCCAGAATACTCTTTCTGAAAAATGACAAGAAAAGGCATAGCCCGAAATTTTCTTACCCAAGAAAGAAGAAATCCAGAAATCAGGAGCAATCTGTCATTTTAGGATGACACCCACAAACAAACCATGCGAAACATAAAAAAAGGTTCTGACAACCTGCTCCGGTCATCAGAACCTGAAAATCAACCCTGGCGCTCCAAAGCCTTAGCCTCGTTCCAATAAGCATCCATCTGCTCCAGAGTAAGGTCTTTGAAATCCTTACCACTCTCCTTGACTTTCTGCTCCAGATAATTGAAGCGACGGATAAACTTCTGATTGGTATGCTCCAGCGCATTGTCGGGATTTATGTGATACAGGCGGGCCGCATTGATCAAGCTGAACAGGAAATCGCCGAACTCTTCGGTTGACTTTTCCTTGTCTTCCTTCTCCAGCTCCACCTGAAGTTCTCCCAGTTCTTCGCGAACCTTGTCCCAAACATCAGTACGCTCCTGCCAGTCGAAGCCTACATTGCGTGCCTTGTCCTGAATGCGGTAAGCCTTGATGAGCGAAGGCAGCGCGTTGGGCACTCCGGAAAGCACGGTCTTGTTTCCGTCCTTCTCCTTCTGCTTGATCTGTTCCCAGTTGCGGCTCACCTCATCGGCCGTCTGTGCCTGCACGTCGCCGTAAATATGCGGATGGCGGAACTTGAGTTTCTCTACCAGACGGTCGCACACATCGGCTATGTCGAACTGTTCCTTCTCACTGGCTATGCGGGCATAGAAGGCCACATGGAGGAGCACATCGCCCAACTCCTTACAGATGTCCTTCGTGTCGTCCTTCATCAGGGCATCACACAGTTCAAAGGTTTCTTCTATCGTGTTGGGACGCAGGCTTTCGTTGGTCTGCTTCTTGTCCCACGGGCACTGTTCGCGCAGCGTGTCGAGCACATCCAGAAAGCGCCCGAATGCCGCCATTTGTTCTTCTCTTGTATGCATGATTATCTGTTTTACCGTTTATTAAAAAATCACGACAGGGAAACAAGCCCCTGCCGTGATTGTCCGTATTTTCTTGCTATAAAGTATTATCCCAACTGAGCCAGACTCTCCTTGATCGAAGCAATCTTACTCTCGGCATCGGCCTGTTTCTTGCGCTCCATCTCCACAACAGTCTGAGGAGCATTGGCCACGAACTTCTCGTTCGACAGCTTCTTCTGTACTCCTGTCAGGAAGCCCTGCAGATACTTCAGCTCAGCTTCGAGCTTCGCCTTTTCAGCCTCCACATCGATCAGGTCGCCCAAGATTACGGCATACTCGGTAGTACCTACCATAAACGAAGCGGCTCCGCTACCCTTCTGCTCTACGGTGTCGATGCTCTTCAAGTTGGCCATCTTCATGATGACGCTGTTCAGAGCGGCAACCGGATTGCTGCCTACCACCTCAAGGGCGAGCAATTCCTTCGGAGAGATGTTCTTCTGGTTGCGCACAGTACGCACACCGGCTACGATTTCCTTAGCCTGCTCAATAGCGGCCACCAGAGCCTCATCCTGCTCTGTCGGTGCAGCAAAGTCAAGAACATCTACCATGATGCTCTCACCGGCCTTGCGGTCGTACAGGTGCTGCCACAACTCCTCAGTGATGAATGGCATGAACGGATGCAGCAACTTGAGCAGTGAGTTGAAGAAGGACAGGGTCTTGGCATAAGTCTGCTCGTCGATCGGCTCGCCGTATGCCGGCTTGATCATTTCCAGATACCAGCTTGAGAACTCGTCCCAGAAAAGTTTGTAAACCACCATCAGAGCCTCGCTCAGACGATATTTCTTGAACAGATCGGCCACCTCGGCAGCAGTCTTTTTCAACATGGCGTCGAACCACTCCACAGCAATCTTCGCGCTCTCCGGCTGTTCCACAGCAGCAGTATTCCAACCCTGTACCAGGCGGAAGGCATTCCAAATCTTGTTGTTGAAGTTACGTCCCTGCTCGCACAGTGCCTCGTCGAAGAGGATATCGTTACCGGCCGGTGCAGAAAGCATCATACCCATACGCACACCGTCGGCACCGAAGCGCTCAATCAAATCCAGCGGATCAGGACTGTTACCCAGTGACTTACTCATCTTGCGTCCCAACTTATCGCGCACGATACCGGTGAAGTAAACATTCTTAAACGGCATCTTGCCTTCGTACTCATAACCCGCCATAATCATTCGGGCTACCCAGAAGAAGATAATATCCGGACCGGTTACGAGGTCGGCAGTTGGATAATAGTAGCTGATTTCCTCGTTGCCCGGGTTGTTGATACCGTCGAACAGAGAAATAGGCCACAACCAAGAAGAGAACCAGGTGTCGAGCGCGTCCTCATCCTGACGCAGATCGGCCAGAGTCAGCTCGGCGTTGCCGGTCTTCTCCTTAGCCAGTTCCAAAGCCTGCTCCGGAGTCTCAGCTACCACGAAACCGCCCTGCGGCAGGAAGTAAGCCGGAATGCGGTGTCCCCACCATAACTGACGGCTGATACACCAGTCCTTGATGTTCTCCATCCAGTGCTTGTAAGTGTTCTTGTATTTGGCCGGATAGAATTTGATCTCATCATTCATCACCGGTCCCAGAGCGATCTTGGCCAGGTGCTCCATCTTGAGGAACCACTGCATAGACAGCTTCGGCTCGATAGGCACATTGGTACGCTCAGAGAAACCTACCTTATTATTATAGTCCTCGATCTTCTCCAACAGACCGGCCTTCTCCAGATCGATGGCAATCTGCTTGCGCACATCGAAGCGGTCCATGCCCACGTACATACCGGCAGCCTCGCTGATAGTACCGTTGTCGTTGAAGATATCAATAGTTTCCAGATTGTATTTCTCACCGAGCATGTGGTCGTTGATATCGTGTGCCGGAGTTACCTTCAGACATCCGGTACCGAACTCGATATCCACATAAGTATCCTCGATGACCGGAATGCAACGACCCACCAGAGGAACAATCACACGTTTGCCCTTCAACCAAGTGTTCTTCGGGTCTTCCGGATTGATGCACATCGCAGTATCACCCATGATGGTTTCAGGACGTGTGGTAGCTACCACAGCATAACGTCCGCTTCCATCCGGCTGACCGTTCTCGTCGGCCACCATATATCTCAGATAATACAGCTTGCTGTTCTCTTCCTTATAGATTACCTCCTCATCAGAAAGGGCAGTCAGTGCCTTCGGGTCCCAGTTCACCATGCGCACACCGCGGTAGATGAGTCCCTTGTTATACAGGTCGCAGAACACCTTGATGACGCTCTTGCTGCGGATTTCATCCATCGTAAAGCCGGTGCGGTCCCAGTCACAGCTGGCACCCAACTTGCGCAACTGCTTCAGAATGATACCTCCGTGCTCCTCAGTCCATGCCCAGGCATGCTTCAGAAACTCCTCACGGGTCAGGTCAGTCTTCTTGATGCCCTGTGCGGCCAGACGGTTCACTACCTTGGCCTCAGTGGCAATAGAAGCGTGGTCGGTACCCGGCACCCAGCAGGCATTCTTGCCTTCCATACGGGCGCGGCGCACCAGAATATCTTGAATGGTATTGTTCAGAACGTGTCCCATGTGCAACACACCGGTTACGTTTGGCGGTGGGATTACCACGGTATATGGCTCGCGGCCATCGGGCTTAGAGCTGAACAACTTGTTGTCAAGCCAATACTGATACCATTTTTCCTCTACATCTGCAGGATTGTACTTACTTGCTAATTCCATATAAATTTGTTGTTTATCTATTCATATTATGTTGCAAATTTACACAAAATCGGGTAAACTACCACAGAATATGACGGGATAAATCTGCGGAAG
This sequence comes from Bacteroides sp. OF04-15BH, assembly GCF_003477995.1. GTDB lineage: Bacteria > Bacteroidota > Bacteroidia > Bacteroidales > Bacteroidaceae > Paraprevotella. The sequence goes on along the minus strand of NZ_QUEM01000011.1, from coordinate 54,725 downwards.
ACCTCTTTTCTTGCTTCAAAGCAAATTCTGAAGGATCAGAGACAGCCCCAACAATATCTCCGGAAAAGCTGCCGCGAAAAAGGCTTTTTTACTATTTTTGCACGAAATGCCAAAAAACAAAAAGATTATGATACTGATTACAGACAGCGGTTCCAGCAAATGTACCTGGTGCTTTGCCCTGGAAACCGACAGACAGATACGCATCACCACCACGGGAATCAACCCTTCGACACAAGACCGCGAAGTCATTCTGAACATCATCCATCAGGAACTGTTTCCGGCCCTTCAGAAGCAAGAAAATATCTTCTCGACCTCAAAACCGGAAAAGATTTTCTTTTACGGTGCCGGCTGCACAGAAGCCCGAAAAAGCTTTATGGCCGAAATCCTGCAAGCGTGTTTCGGAACAAAGACCATAGAGGTATACAGCGACATGCTGGGAGCTGCCCGCAGCCTGTTTCAGCAAAGCACAGGAATTGCCTGCATTCTGGGAACCGGAGCCAACTCCTGTCTGTACGACGGCAAAAAGATAGCCGCACAGACTCCGGCACTGGGCTATATCTTAGGAGACGAAGGCAGCGGAGCCTATTTGGGAAAAATACTGCTGCGGGCTTTGTTCAAGGGAAAGTTGCCGGCACCCATTCGGCAAGCCTTTCAGGAAGAATACGGACTGGATATGGGCACCGTCATCGAGCGTACCTACCGTGCTCCTATGGCCAACCGTTTTCTGGCCTCGCTCACTCCTTTCCTGCATCGGCACAAAGATGAAAAAGAAATACATGCGCTGCTCTGCAACGCCTTCGACGATTTCATATTCTATAATCTGGAAGCATACCGGCCGCAAAGCACACAGGTTTCCTTTATCGGAAGCATTGCCTTCTATTTTCAGGAAGAACTGAAAGAATGTCTCCAGCAAAGAGGCTTCCAACTGGGAACCGTGATCCAGGACCCAATGGACGGCCTATTGAAATACTATATCGGTAAGTAGATTGTTAAAGGCATTTCAGGTGTTTTTACAGAATAAAACACAAACATGTTTTATAACATAAAAATATATTTGTAATGTTAGAAAAATACAATTACCTTTGCATCGTTATCCTGAAAACAATCTTTTTACCTTAAGACAAAACTAATACCTAAAAACGAAATAAAGGGACGCTGAGAAGCGCCCCTTTTTTTATTTCTTCGGACCTTGCGAAGGTATCAGCTTAATAAATCTCTTGTTACTGGGAATGTTCTGCAACATCCGGCGATGGAACTTGTCTTCGGCAATCATCACGGCGTGTACCTTCTTCGGAGACACCACCTTGCACATCTTCTTAAAGTAAGCCTGTTCCAACTCGGCAGACTCCACTTTCAGTTCCATAATCCGCTCCACGCACTCCTTGCACTCCTTTTCCGTAGGATTTTCATTTTTGTGTATGCGCTTGAGCTTCATGATTTCCTTATTGATTTTCCGCTGTTTGTCATGCAACTCATGATATAACGGAAAGAAGTTCTTGGCGTCGAGTGCCGTCATACCGGTACTGAGAATAATATAATCCTCCATTTCCTCACGGAATTTTTGCGGAGAAAAGTTGTGTGGCCCGTTCTGCTGAGCCGAAAGTTCGGTCAGCCATCCAAAGGCCAGCAGAACAATCAGTAACAATTGTTTTTTCATAACAATAAAACTCATAAATTAATTTGAACCTGTGAGATACATGGCAATCTCACTATTATCAACCAAAGCATAGTCCAGCATGTCCTCCATATAGAGCGACTCAGTTTCCGAAGAAACATTGATTTCGCGCTCCACAGCCACAGAGGCAACCGGAGTTTTTGAAGCGGAAGCCTGCTTCAGATAAATCCAGGCACCGGTCACGGCCACAGAACAGAGCACCGCCGCTGTAGCCAGCCAGTAGCGCAAATGGCGCACCTTGGCAGTCGGCGTGTGCACTACCGGAGCATTCTTTTCCGGCAATTCATTCATCAGCCGCTCCGCAAAGTCTGCGAAATAGTTCTCCGGCACGGTGAATGGTTCTTTGTTGCCAAACTTTCTACGAATAATATCTTCTTCTCTCATAATGACTCCTACTTTGTACACCTATAAGACAATACAAAGACGAAAAGGTTTAATCTTCTTCTTGAAAAAATTCTGCTATCTTTTTGACTGCGTGATGATATGTGGCCTTCAGCGCCCCGACAGTCGTGCCGAGAATCTCGCTGATTTCTTCATACTTCATGTCCTGAAAGTATTTCATCTGAAACACCAGGCGCTGTTTCTCCGGCAGACGGGCTATGACTTCCTGCAACTGGGCCTGCAACTCGTCTCCGTCAAAAAACTCATCGCTCATCAGGAAGTCAACCACACTGGAGTCTTCATCCAGACTAAAATGATTTTTCTGCTTCTGCACAAAATTCAGCGCCTCATTGATGGCGATGCGATAAAGCCAGGTGGAAATTTTGGAATCGCCGCGAAAGGATTCCAGATTGGTCCACGCCTTGATAAACGTGTTCTGCAAAAGATCATTTGCATCATCGTGCGACAGTACAATCCGGCGAATCTGCCAATAGATAGGTTCGCTGTATACCGACACCATACGGGCAAAAGCGGCACGCTGCATGGATTTGTCCTGCAACTGCCTCACCAGTTCTTCCTCATTGATTGTCATATTCATTGCCTAGGCACAGTGTATGCTTGTCTTTATATGTTTTTTAGTTTCTCTATGATAATACGGTCGTAACCATAAGGGTCGCCGCAGGAGCGCAGCTTTCCCGACGCATCAAAATACAGCGTCTGGTAGGTGATGAACAGAGGATATGGCGCAGAAAAGCGGTAATAGCTCATCGGTTTAAAATTGTCGGACTGCTGCCAGCGCCTTCCCTTGTCGGTTGTCGGCGGCAGGTCGAGCGAGAGGCGCACCTTATCCATCGTTTCGTCATCGTCTATCAGGAACGAAGCCAGCTCCAAAGGTTTCTCCAGACGGATACATCCGTGACTGATGGCCCGATTGCTGCGGGCAAAAGCCCCCTTGTTGTTCGTGTCGTGAAGAAAGACGGCGAAATTGTTCGTAAAGCGGAATATCATGCGCCCCAGCGAGTTCCCTTCGCCTCTTTCCTGACGGAGCATGTAATTGCCCGAAAGCAGCATGGACGCACTCACGTCGGCAGGGTCAACTTCTTCCCCGCTGCCCTTCTCGATAATCTTGATCCGGTTGCGCTCATAATATCCCAAATCGCCCACATGCCGCACGGCAATCTCATTTTTGATGATGCTGAAAGGAATCACCCAATAGGGATCTATCTGCATATAGTCTATCCGGGAGTGCAGCAAGGGGGTTTTATGCTTCAGCGAGCCGCCGCAGATTTTCATTTCAAGGCTCCGTCCGGCAGCCTCGTCACAGGCAATAAGTTCCTGCGAAGCCATATTGACCCACACATAACGCTTGTCGGGTTGCGTGCGCCGCCAGCGCAGACGCTCCAGGTTGGCCAGCACCTTATAGCGGCCGTAAGACTCGGATTCGGGGGAGAGATACAGCGCCAGCATCCGCAGATAAGCCGGAGTGGCGGGCTCACTGGCCCGTATGCTGTCCACAAAAGAAATATGACTCAGGTTGTTCAGCGCCCGCCGGATATAGGCCTGATTGGCGCGCTCGGTCGGTATGTCATAAAGACGGGTATAGACCACCTGAGGCGTGGTGTCGGCCACATCCAGACGATTGAACACACGCGAAGGCTCCAGCAGACCAAACCGCAGTCCGCAGAGCAAGCGCAGATAAAGTTGTGTGAGCCGGTATTCCAGACGACCGTATGTGGCACTGATTTCCTGAGAGGAAGCAAAATCCAGCGCACGCACACGCTCCAGATCCTTTTGTATCGGTTGGGTCTGGAAAAGTGCTGAGGGCATACCCCATCTTTTGGCATCGGAACACAAGGCCAAAAGACTGTCTGCCCGAGAGTCTACCCCATTACGGGTAATCCAGAGAAAGGAACCTTTCTCCAGATAGTAACGGTTGAGAAAGGCATCGGCATACAAGGTTGCCGGTTTGTCATGAATCAGCTCTTCAATCTCCGTTCTGATTTTTCCGCTATACAGCGAGCAGGAATCCGTATTCCACTGCCCGAAGTCATCAACAGACACCTGTCGGTGCACCTCTACCTCTTCCTGTCCGCAGGAATACATAAAGGCGCAACTAAGAGCAAGAAATAAAGAACGGCATTTTCCGAGTTTCATCACATGAGATTATCCGATAGAGATTTTACGTACCAGTTTTCCCAGTTTCAGGATATAACATCCCTTAGGCAGAGAAGTGCTGATGCTCTGCTCCGAACTCTCTACCTTGAACGAACCCACTTTCAGACCGGCCAGGTTATAGATTTCCAACACCATGCCCTCGGCATGCTGCACCGTAAGTTGGTTACCACGCACGGTAATGGATGGAGCCAGTTCGTCCATCATTCCCACAGAAGGCATATCAGCAAAAGCATAGGCGGGTGTCACAGCCGGCAAAAACAAAGTGAGTAACAATATAAGTGTAATGTATTTCTTCTTCATAAATCCTGACTTCCTTTCTCAATGTCACAAATATAAAGTATTTTCTTTGAAGGAGCAAACAATATGCACAAAAATCAAATCTGCAGATTGAGATTCTCACGGGCCAGCACCGTATCGGGGAAGATGGTCTGCGCCTCCTGGAGCAGCAGCTCCTCATCGTCGTAACGGGCCGAGAAGTGACCGATGCACAGCCGGCGGGCTCGGATCATCCGCGCCATTTCGGCTGCCTGACGGGCCGTACTGTGGCAGGTTTCGCGGGCGCGGCGCTTGTCGCATTCTGCAAAAGTGGCCTCGTGATAAAGCAGGTCCACCCCTCTGAGGAAAGGAACGATTTCGGGCAGATAAGTGGTGTCCGAGCAGTAGGCATAGCTGCGCGGCGGCTGCGCGGGACGCACAAAATGGGCATTGGGCACCACAGTTCCGTCCTCGAGCACCCAATCGGCTCCCTGCTTGATGCGCGCAATGGCATAGTCGGGCACCTTATAGAAATCTATTTTCTCGCGAATGATATGCGGCAACACGGGTTTCTCGCGGAAGCAGAAGCCCATACAGGGCACCCGGTGGCGCAACGGAAAGGCATAGACCTCGACCGAACGGTCTTCGTAGACCAAAGAGTAAGTCTCGACAGAAAGTTCGTGAACCTCTACCTCATAAGGCATTCCCTGACAGAAGAAATCCAGTTGCGGGCGCAGCAGGGATTCCAGCGGTGCCGGCGCATAAATGTGCAGCGTTTCGGTACGCCCCAGCAGCCCGAAAGTGGAAATCAGACCGATCAGACCGAAACAGTGGTCGCCGTGCAGATGCGAAATAAAGATATGGTTCAGGCGCGAGAACTTCAGACGCGAGCGGCGCAGTTGCAACTGGGCTCCTTCGCCGCAATCTATCATGAAGAGCTTGTCGCGCACATTCACCACCTGTGCCGAGGGATAGTGGCGCATCGTAGGCAATGCAGAACCGCAACCCAGAATATTGACTTCGAATTTTTCCATAGAACACCAATTGTTATAAAAAAAGAGCGGTGACCCGAGGACACCGCTCTTCGCTATTTATTCTTGAATAGAATTATTCACCTTTTTCCATCTGAGCCTTCAAAGCTGCCAAAGCATCGATGTCACCCAGAGTAGTTGATGCAGCCTGGTTCTGAATCATCGGAGTATCTTCCTTCTTTGATGACTTCTTAGGAGCAGCAGCCTTCTTAGCTTCCTTAGCCTCAGCACGCTGTGCATCTTCGAAGATACGGCTGTGAGACAGGATGATGCGCTTGCTTTCCTTGTTGAACTCGATAACCTTGAATGGCAACTTCTCGTTCAACTGAGCCTGTGAACCATCTTCCTTAACGAGGTGCTTCGGAGTTGCGAAACCTTCTACACCGTACTCCAGCTGGATAACGGCACCCTTGTCGAGCATCTCAACGATAGTTCCTTCGTGAACTGAATCCTGAGTGAATACAGTCTCGAATACATCCCATGGGTTCTCCTCCAACTGCTTGTGACCCAAGCTCAGACGACGGTTCTCCTTGTCGATCTCCAGAACCTGAACCTCGATCTCAGCACCGATCTGAGTGAACTCTGAAGGATGCTTGATCTTCTTAGTCCAAGACAGGTCAGAGATGTGGATCAATCCGTCAACACCTTCCTCGATCTCAACAAATACACCGAAGTTAGTGAAGTTGCGAACCTTTGCAGTGTGCTTAGAACCTACAGGATACTTAGCCTCGATGTTCTCCCATGGATCAGCCTTCAGCTGCTTGATACCCAGAGACATCTTGCGCTCCTCGCGATCCAGAGTCAGGATAACAGCCTCAACTTCATCGCCCACCTTCATGAAGTCCTGAGCTGAACGCAAGTGCTGGCTCCAAGACATTTCAGAAACGTGGATCAGACCTTCTACACCCGGAGCGATTTCGATAAATGCACCGTAGTCAGCCATAACGACAACTTTACCCTTAACCTTGTCACCTACCTTCAAGTTAGGATCCAAAGCATCCCATGGGTGCGGAGTGAGCTGCTTCAAGCCCAGAGCGATACGCTTCTTCTCATCATCGAAGTCGAGGATAACCACGTTGATCTTCTGATCCAACTGAACAACCTCGCGAGGATCGCTAACGCGGCCCCATGACAAGTCAGTGATGTGGATCAAACCGTCTACGCCACCCAAGTCGATGAATACACCGTATGATGTGATATTCTTAACGGTACCTTCCAATACCTGTCCTTTTTCCAGCTTGCTGATGATTTCCTTCTTCTGCTGCTCCAACTCAGCCTCGATAAGAGCCTTGTGAGAAACAACAACATTCTTGAATTCCTGGTTGATCTTAACCACCTTGAATTCCATAGTCTTGCCAACGAATACATCGTAATCGCGGATTGGCTTAACATCGATCTGTGAACCTGGCAAGAATGCCTCGATTCCGAATACATCAACGATCATACCACCCTTAGTGCGGCACTTGATGTATCCCTTGATAATTTCTTCTTTCTCCAGAGCCTCGTTAACACGATCCCAAGAACGAGTAGCACGAGCCTTCTTGTGTGACAGGATCAACTGACCCTTCTTGTCTTCCTGATTTTCGATATACACCTCAACAACATCACCTACTTTCAAATCAGGATTGTAACGGAACTCACTCATAGGAATGATACCGTCTGATTTAAAGCCGATGTTCACAACAACCTCACGCTTGTTCATTGCGATAACAGTACCGTCAACAACTTCGTGATCGTTTACTTTGTTCAAAGAACCTTCGTAAGCCTTCTGCTGTTCTTCACGACTTACGTTTGCTGCGTCACCGCTTTCATAAGCTTCCCAGTCAAAATCTGCCAGAGGAGCTACATTTTTCAAATCTGCCATTTAGTTAATTAATTGATAATAAAAATACTAATAATGTTAGACATTATATTGTTTAAAATTCGCCGCAAAGATAAATCTTTTTCTCCTCAATAAAAACAGAGCATTCTCATATTTTTTATATTTTAATTATTTATAACATTCGAATTTTCAGCATTCCCTGCCTGCTCCCCCATTGCCCCGCCGCCGGAAGAGGGGCAAACTACAAAGGAATGTCACATGGGGAGCGGAATGACACATATTTATATATTTTTCGCTATTCACATATCTGAAAATTCTCAGTTTTATCGTACCTTTGTGGTACTCACAAACATTAATAGAATTCAGAGCATGAAAAAAAAGATTGAATGTATCGGTGTACTGACCTCCGGAGGTGATGCTCCGGGAATGAATGCCGCCATCCGCGCGGTGACTCGTACCGCCATTGCCGAGGGCTTCAAGGTAAAAGGTATTTACAGAGGCTTCGAGGGATTGTTGCGCAACGAGATTCAGGAGTTCACAACCGAAAACGTAAGTAATATCATTCAGCGTGGCGGAACCATCCTGAAGACAGCCCGCTGCAAGGAGTTCCAAACCGTAGAAGGCCGTAAGGTTGCCTACGACAACATGGTGGCACAGGGCATCGACGCACTGGTGGTTATCGGTGGTAACGGCTCACTCACCGGTGCAAGAATCTTTGCCGAGGAGTACGACGTTCCGTGTATCGGACTTCCGGGTACTATCGACAATGACTTGTACGGAACCGACTCAACCATCGGTTATGACACTACCCTGAATACCATCGTGGAGTGCGTGGACAAAATCCGCGACACGGCGACTTCACACGAGCGTATCTTCTTCATCGAAGTAATGGGACGCGATGCCGGCTTCCTGGCACAGAACAGTGCCATCGCCAGCGGTGCCGAAGCAGCCATCATTCCGGAAGACTCCACCAATGCCGACCAGCTGGAGCAGTTCATCGGACGTGGTATCCGTAAGAGCAAGAGCTCAAGTATCGTCATCGTTTCCGAAAGCCCGAAATGCGGTGCCATGTACTATGCCGACCGTGTAAAACAGGAATATCCGGAATATGATGTGCGTGTATCTATCCTGGGCCACCTGCAGCGCGGAGGTTCACCAAGCGCCAGCGACCGTATCTTGGCTTCACGCCTGGGTGTGGGTGCCATCAATGCCATTCTGGAAGGCCAGCGCAACGTGATGATCGGAATCCGTGACGACGAAATCGTTTACGTTCCGTTCGCCAATGCCATCAAGAACAACAAACCGATCAAGAAGGAGCTGATCAACGTATTGGGCATCCTGTCCATCTAATTCCTTCTGTCTGGTTTACCGGTATATCAAAAGGAGCTGCATCCCTCATTCGGGTGCAGCTCCTTTTTCTGTTTCACATCTCAAAAAATCTCCGGAAAACGCATCCGAAAAATCATCCCAATGAAAATGAAAAGGCATCCTGATGATTTTTCATTTTCATTGGGATGTTTTTTTTACAACGGGCGCCACCGCAAAAAACAAAGACAGCATGGATTGCTCCACACTGCCTTTCTACAGCTATTTTTCTCATAAGAACTTATTCTTCGAGCAATTTCTTCAGGAAATCATTCAGTTCCTCATCCAGCCCCTTCAAAAGGTCCTTATCCAAAATGATGGTGTCATCATCTACCAGATAAAGGTCGCTCACCACATCCTGATCTTCATCAATCAGCACAAAGGAAAAAGGCTTGAGAATAGGAAGTTTCTCCCACACCTCCTGCATTCCCTGAATGCACTTTCTCAAAACAGGCACGTTCGTTTCATAGAAATTCTCGTCTTTTGAATCAATCCACTCCTCAACCACACAACGGGTGAGCTCATCGAAATCATCATTATACACAAGAAGTTCACCGGATTCGGGCTTGATTTGTAAATGAATATCCGTAAGCACCGGATCGGTCTTTATCATCGAAAACTTTGCTGCGACTTTATTCAAAGCACGTTCTATCTGTTGAATCGTAGGTGATGTTACGCTCATAATCAAAAGTCTTTTATATTTATAGAAACCAAAATTACAAAAAAATATTTGTAATGTCGCTTTTTAGAGCTAAAAAAACAAATTATATGTAGAAAATAGGACAAAGCGGGAATAAAGTCGGGAGCCACACGCCCAAAAGCTCCAAAAAAGAGTTTTTTCTAAAAAAAGATGCCCGGACTCTTGCGAATCCGGGCATCGATGGGTTATCGGCAGACGAAACCGGATTAGAGACCGGCTCCGTGACAATTCTTGAACTTCTTGCCGCTTCCGCAAGGACATGGATCATTGCGACCCGGTCCCTTGTCGGCTACATGAGGTTGCTGCGGCTGTGCGGCGCGAGTATCCTGTGCAGCTGCGGCAGCCATATCCGGATCATTCAAATCCTCGTGGCTCTCCACATAGTTCTGCTTCTGGTGTGCCGGTTCCGGATCTACCTCGCGCACTTCCTGCGGAGCCTGTACCGGAATCTGACCGCGCATCAGGATGCTCAGCGTCTGGTTGTTGATCTTGTCAACCATCTTGTCAAACAAGGTCACACTCTCCAGCTTGAAGATCAACAACGGATCCTTCTGCTCGTAGCTGGCATTCTGTACGGAGTGTTTCAACTCATCCAGAGATCTCAGGTTTTCTTTCCAAGCCTCGTCGATGGTGTGCAGCATGATGGTCTTCTCAAATTCCTTGATCACTGACTTGCTCTCTGTTTCATAAGCCTCCTTCAGTGGGGTTGAAATCTGATACATGCGGCGTCCGTCAGTAATCGGAACCAGAATATTCTCATACATGGCACCCTGAGTCTCATAAACCTGCTTGATCACCGGATTGGCAACAGCAGCCATCAGATCGGTCTTCATCTTGAAGCGCTTCATGGCTTCTTCGTATGCCTTTTCATAAAGTTTCTCACGCTTCACCTCGTTGTATTCCTGTTCGGTGAACGGACATTCCATAGCCAACACTTCGAGGAAGCTATCCTTGCAGCTTTCATAATCACCGCCGTCGATGAAATATACGCAACGGTCCCAAATCATGTCGGCGATATCCATTCCGATACGCTCTCCCATCAGGGCGTGACGACGCTTCTCGTACACTACTGTACGCTGCTTGTTCATCACATCATCGTATTCCAACAGGCGCTTACGTACACCGAAGTGATTCTCCTCTACCTTCTTCTGGGCGCGCTCGATAGACTTGCTGATCATCGGGTGTTCAATCATCTCGCCGTCCTCAAAGCCGAGTTTGTCCATAATGTGAGCAATACGCTCGCTGGCGAACAGACGCATCAGCTTATCTTCCAAAGACACAAAGAATACAGATGAGCCCGGGTCACCCTGACGACCGGCACGACCACGCAACTGTCTGTCTACACGACGGCTCTCGTGACGCTCGGTACCGATGATTGCCAAACCGCCGGCAGCCTTAACTTCGTCGCTCAACTTGATATCCGTACCACGTCCGGCCATGTTAGTAGCGATGGTCACAGTACTGCTCTGTCCGGCCTTGGCCACGATGTCAGCCTCTTGCTGGTGCAACTTCGCATTCAATACGTTGTGCGGAATCTTTCTCATCTGAAGCATCTTGCTCAACATTTCAGAGATTTCAACGGATGTGGTACCTACCAACACCGGACGACCGGCCTTGATCATCTTCTCCACTTCCTCGATCACCGCCTTATACTTTTCACGCTGAGTCTTGTAAACACGGTCATCCATGTCCTGACGGGCGATAGGACGGTTGGTCGGAATCTCAACGACATCCAATTTATAGATATCCCAGAACTCACCTGCCTCGGTGCTGGCCGTACCGGTCATACCAGAAAGCTTGTGATACATTCTGAAGTAGTTCTGCAAAGTAATGGTTGCAAATGTCTGTGTGGCAGCCTGAACCTTTACGTGCTCCTTGGCCTCGACAGCCTGGTGCAAACCGTCGCTCCAGCGACGACCGTCCATAATACGACCGGTCTGCTCGTCCACGATCTTCACCTCTCCGTCGATCACTACGTACTCGTCATCGCGGTTGAACATGGTGTAAGCCTTAAGCAACTGCTGGATGGTGTGTACTCGCTCGCTCTTTACGGCATAGTCACTGTAAAGCTGATCCTTCTTCTGCAAACGCTCCTCAGCAGACAATGAGGTGTCAGACTCCAATGCTGACATTGCCGATGTGATATCCGGCAATACGAACAGATCCGGATTTGAAGTTGCGTGAGCCAACCACTCGTTACCCTTGTCGGTCAGATCCACACTGTTCATCTTCTCATCTACCACGAAGTACAACGGTTCTACCGCCTCCGGCATACGCTTGTTGTTGTTCTCCATGTAGATTTCCTCTGTCTTGAGCATACCGGCCTTGATTCCCGGTTCAGACAGATATTTAATCAATGGCTTGTTCTTTGGGAGGGCCTTGTGGCTACGATACAACTGCAGGAAACCCTGAGCCACCTTTTCCTTATCGTCACTGGCAATAAGCTGCTTGGCCTCGGCCAGATACTGAGTGGCCAACTGGCGCTGAACTGCCACGAGCTGCTCAACCAGCGGCTGATAGACGCCGAACAACTGATTGTCCCCCTGTGGCACCGGTCCAGAAATAATCAATGGAGTACGGGCATCGTCAATCAACACGGAGTCCACCTCATCGACAATCGCATAGTTATGACGGCGCTGTACCAGATCTTTCGGGTTAGTAGCCATGTTGTCGCGCAGGTAGTCAAAACCGAACTCATTGTTGGTACCGAAAGTAATATCGGCCATGTAAGCCTTGCGGCGTGCGTCAGAGTTTGGCTGATGACGGTCGATACAGTCTACGCTCAAGCCGTGGAACATGTAGATCGGACCCATCCAGTCAGAGTCACGCTTGGCCAGATAGTCGTTCACGGTTACCACGTGCACACCGTTTCCAGTCAACGCATTCAAGAATACCGGCAGGGTTGCTACCAATGTCTTACCTTCACCGGTTGCCATCTCGGCGATCTTACCCTGATGCAATACGATACCACCGAAGAGCTGTACGTCATAGTGTACCATGTTCCAGCGGATGTCGTTACCACCGGCTGTCCAGTGAGCGTGATATACGGCCTTGTCTCCGTCAATATCCACGAAATCATATTTCACAGCGAGCATGCGGTCGAAATCGTTTGCTGTAACGATTACGTCCTCATTCTGGGCGAAACGCTCGGCAGTAGACTTCACGATAGCGAACACCTGAGGCATCACCTCGTTCAGAGCCACTTCATAGCGGTCCAGAACCTCCTTCTCCAATTTATCGACCTGTGCAAACAAAGGAGCACGGTCCTGAATCTCGGTCTGCTCGATCTTAGCCTTCAGTTCAGCTATTTTGTCCTTCAGGTCATTGGCCGATCCCTGAATGTAACTCTTCAACTCCTGAGTCTTCGCACGGAGTGCATCATTGTCCAATGCCTGTATTTCAGGATAAGCGGCCTTTACCTTCTCAACCAGAGGCTGAATCTGCTTCATATCTCGGGTTGACTTGTTACCAAACAGCTTGCTTAAAAATTTATTTATATCCATATATATTGTTTTTTTATTTGTCAAACGACTGCAAAGTTATTATAATTTTTTCAAAAAAGCACATTCTATTGACGGTAAATAGCAAATTCTATTTTAAATCCGTCAGCGGATAAGCAGAGCAAGCGTTTGGAGCCCGTATTCTCATAAACTGTGACAGTGTAGGTGCCACACAGTCTACAGAAACAGGAGTTTTTATGATTTGTGACTTGATGTCATAGCCCAGGAATACCAGCGGGAAGCTGACGAAGCCCTCTCTGATCCAGAGCGGTTCGTTAGAGTTTTCCGTCTCCAGTTTCCAGCCCGAAGAAACATCAATCAGAATATCTCCGGAACGTTTCGGGTGGTAACTGTTGCGGATCTTGCTGATTACAGGACTCCAGGAACCGACATTCAGACGATGGCTGGTATACACATCCTGCACACCTTCCAGCTGAATGATGAAATCCTGGCATCGCTGCAACACTTCCGCCGAATTAAGCTGTTTTTCTTCAAGAAGTTTCTTGTTCAGGAAAATCTGCGCATTGTAAGTGGCTTCCACATACTGACCTTCGCCATACATGGCCATCAGATACATGTTCAGCAAGGCAGATGCCTTTTTCATGCTGAACACTCCGGTAGGAATTCGGTAACGGGCCAATTCAGGGCGCTCAGGGTCTGAATAACCGGTAGAGGTCACCACAAAGAGCACCTGTCCAGTTCCCACCCGTTTCTCTACATAATCAATCAGATCGCCCAACTGACGGTCAAGACGCACATACGTATCCTGCAATTCTATAGGATATTCAGACGAGGTTCTATGCTCGAAATTTCCAGCATAATAGGTCACTGACAAAAAGTCAGTCACATCATCTTTTCCCAAAGCCGTGCTTTCCATGCACACTTTGGCAAACTTATTCACCTCCTCATTGACACAACCGGTAGTCTTGAACTGCGAGATACGCTGGTCTCCCTTAAAACGATGTTCAAAGGAATTGGTCACGGCACTGCCCAGCAGATAATTGAAATTACCTACCAGATCGTTGGTCGGCGTCCATTTAAACTCGCCAACCTTTTCCCACAACGGATTGGTGCGATCGTAAGCACTGGCCCACGCCGGATAGCCACCGTAATATGAGGAAGTAACCCACTGTCCCGTCTCGTCATTGATCCAGAAAGCGCCATCGCCTGCATGTCCTGCCGCCAGAATTGCAGCATCGCGAAAAGGCGAAATGGCATAAATCTGCGCGGTTCCGGCCGAAGCCATCTTCAGTTCGTCCACCAGAGTGGAAGTACGCAGATATTGCGGCGAGGAAGCCGTACCCTTAGGAAGAGAAGGATATTTCTCGTCGTCCACACAGAACACCGGACGGAGAATCTTGCGATCCATCCACATATTCGCCACAATACCGTTTTCATAAGGCGAAGCACCGGTAAACAGGCAAGCCACAGCCGAAGCTCTGTCCGGACTGACAAAAGGATATTCCGCATTCAGGCAGACGTATCCGTCTTTCATCAGACGCTTGAACCCCCGCTCGCCATACAGCGATTTAAAGGCCTGCATGTAATCAGAACGCAACTGATCGATCGTAATGCTCACCACCAGACGCGGCGCATCCGAAGCCGCATGTGCCGAAGCGTTGGACAAAATCCACGCTCCTATCAGGGCAGTAAGTAAACGATAGTTTTTTAAATGCATTATCTTATTTTATTTGATTTTTCTTATAATAAAGGATATAACCTAATGATCGTATCAACAAAATACATGCCAAAGATACAACCGGCGCACAAAAGTCCTGCCGAGTAAATACTGAAAAGATCATAAAAAACATTAACCATACAGTATATACCTCATGGATTCGTGTTTTCTTCCGATGTATGGCGCACGTTACGATCCGCGGCAAGAACAGGAAAGGCAGAGGATTCAGCAACAGAATCTGCCAGTTTGACCCCACTGTAGGATGTTCCGAGAAGAAGAACAGCACGGTAACCACACAGCCCATCAGAGCCACCAGCAACTGAAAGAACACATCCACGCCCCAATAGATCTTATTCTTGCGATACTGAAACACGCCCAATATCAGCAGAGCGACGCACAGCAGGGTTCCCACCACCACTGGAGTCAGATATTCAGAGAAGATGCGGGCCATTCCCGTAGGCTCCACAGCCTGTGCCGGCAGAGGAACAAGTGTTTCCTCGCGCAAGACAAACGGGCGTTCCTTGCCATCAGTCGTGCGTATCACAGCCTGAGCGGCATAGTCCTTCATATAAAAAGGTGCAAACATTTCCTGACGTATCGTAATAGGTTTGTCGGCATCGACACCCAGACAGAGGTCATTGCCCACCTCGGCCCACGGAGCTGCTGCCGTGTATTGGTGGATAATCTGCCGGTAAGTGAGTACCCGTCCGGCATGTTCCTTGTAAACCACCTCGCCGTTGACCGCCTCTTCAATGCGGTCGCGCGCCCGGGTCGTACAGTTGTCATAAAGGAAGTTATAGCGATACTTTCTGTTTTCGGGCTCATAATTGATCATCAGCAGGCGAAACAGATTTTCCTTCTCTGCGGGTGTCAGGTTCAGGACCTGAGCATAGACCGCCGAGCCACGGCGACGATAATAATCTTCCATCGGAGCGTAAGGGATGATCCCCAACTCATAGTCACACTCACCCTTTGTGAAGCGCCACACAAAATTCGGCGAATCAAAGTCGAACAGTCCGTAATTGAAGGCCCAGTCGTCACCGGTTGTTACATTCCGATAACGGATGGCCGTATGTCCGTATAGCGCATAAATCTCGGAAGAAGGCGAACAGGTGAGCAGACTGAACTCAATGGAATCGCGTTCAAAATCCTGCGCCTGCACACTCAGGATATTCCAGATGCACCACAAAAACAAAAAAATCTTTTTCATAAATCACATACTTTGGGGCAAAAGAAAAAGCAACACTTTTCATTAAAGCCGTGCAAAAGTAATCAATATATCAACACGACACCTACGAATTTCTGTAAAAATGGCAAAATAGCGTACATTATTTGACGAAACATTCAAATCGGAAAGAATCTGTAACTCCAGCACGCAAAATATAGAAAAAAGGTAGCACAACTAATCATTTTTATATAACTTTGCAGGCCAAAAGGCATATATCAAAGAAAGTGAATCTAATTATTGACATAGGAAATACGCTCGCCAAACTGGTAGCCTTCGATGGAGAGACCCCTGTCGAAGAAATCAGAACCTCCAATGATTCGTTGGAGGCACTGGGTTCATTCATAAAGAAATATAAATTTAAAAAGGGAATTGTCGCCTCGGTCATCGACTTGTCGGCTACGGTACAGGAGCAGCTGGCATCTGTCGATTTCCCAATTTTATATTTCAACGCCTCTACCCCAATTCCCATACAGAACCGTTACCGCACGCCGCACACGCTGGGTTCCGACCGTCTGGCCGCCGCCATCGGGGCCAACATGCAGTATCCGGAACGCAACATCCTCGTGATTGATGCCGGCACCTGCCTCACCTATGAGTTTATTGACAGTCAGGCAAATTACTGGGGCGGAAACATCACATCGGGATTGCAGATGCGCCTGAAGGCCATGCACACCTTCACCGCCAAACTGCCTCTCATCGACAGAAAGGGAGACACCCCGGAACTGGGTTATGACACCGAAACGGCCATGCGCTCGGGAGTAATCACCGGAATGACTTTTGAGATAGAGGGTTATATCCGCCACTTCCGGAAAAAGTATCCGGATCTTTTGGTTTTTTTAACTGGAGGAGACGACTTTAATTTTGATTCCAGCATAAAAAATATCATCTTTGCAGACAAATACCTCGTTCCAAGGGGACTAAACAGAATATTAAATTTCAACAATGAAAAGTTCTAGGAAGATTCTTTATAGTTTATTACTCGCCGGAGCACAAATTCTCCCGGCCACAGCACAGACCAACGGAACCAATTCCCCCTACTCCCGTTTCGGACTGGGAATGCTGGATGACCAGTCACAGGGTTTCAACAAAGCCATGAGCGGACTGGGCATCGGCTTGCACGCAGGCAATCGCGTAAACATGCTCAACCCGGCATCCTACTCCAAGGCAGACTCCCTTACCTTTATCTTTGATGTGGGTATGTCTCTGCAAAACGGAAATTTCAGCGACGGAAGCACCAGTGTCAACGCACATAACACCTCACTGGACTATGTGAACGCCCTGTTCCGCATCAGAAAGCACCTGGGCTTTTCTTTCGGTTTTGTTCCCTATTCCAGCATCGGATACAACTTCACCACATCGCAGCATGTGGGCACGGACTATGTTTCGGGCAACACCATCACCAACCAGTCAACATATTATGGCGACGGCGGTATCCATCAGCTGTATGCGGGTATCGGTTGGGAACCGTTCCGCAACTTTTCCATCGGTGCCAACGTGAGCTATCTGTGGGGTAACTACTACCACACGGTGAGCCAGACTTTATACAACGGCTCTTCGGCCGATGCCAATGCCAACAATCTGTACCGACAGTTCAATGCCGACATCACCACTTACAAGGTAGACCTCGGTGTTCAGTATGACATTCCTATCAACAAGAAGAACCTGCTGACCATCGGTGCGATTGCCGGAATCGGACACAAAATCAACAATTCAGCCACCGTGCTGACTCACACTACCAACAGCGACTCCACCACACAAGTGGCTCCGAATGCCTTCCAGCTGCCATACAGCTTCGGTGTGGGTATCAACTGGAAGTACAACAACCAGTGGAGCGTCGGTGCCGATGTGCATCACGAAAAGTGGGCAGACTGTGTCATGCCTGCCATCGACGACCAGACTTCGGTCTATGCCGCACAAAAGGGACAGTTCCTGAACCGCACGAAGGCTGTGATTGGTGCCGAATTTGTACCTAACCGCGAGAGCCGCCGCTACCTGCAACGCGTGGAATACAAGATAGGAGCTTCATACAGCACCCCATACGTCAAGGTAAACGGTCAGGACGGTCCGCGCGAATATGGCATCACTGCCGGATTCGGACTGCCCATCACCAACAATATCAACAACCGCTCGGTGGTCAACGTATCCTTCCAATGGTTGCATTGCAGCCCGAGTGCTACATCCATGATTACCGAAAACTACCTCCGTCTGAACGTGGGCATCACCTTCAATGAGAAGTGGTTTATGAAGTGGAAGATCAACTAAGCTTTATGACGGCAAAGAAACATAATTATATGAATTCAACTTCATGCATAGCAGTTATACTTCTGATAACTGCTATGCATGTTTTGATATCCTCATGTTCGGGCGAAAAGGTGCATACGGCACCCGCAGTCAGCGACAAAGACTCCCTCCCCTTCATGCAGGCCAAGGGCATCAGCAACCTGATTTCCGACTCGGGAATCATCCGCTACAAGATCATTGCCGAAAACTGGAATATCTACAACACCACCAACCCGCCGAAATGGACCTTCCTGAAAGGACTGCTTCTGGAGAAGTTCGACACCACCTTTCATGTAGAATGGTTCGTCCAGGCCGACACCGCCTACTGTTATAACCAGAAACTTTGGGAGCTGCGCGGACGCGTTGTAGTTCGGAACGTGGAGGGTACTGTCTTCAAGACCGAAGAACTGTTCTGGGACATGTCCAGCCACGAAGTGTACTCCAACATGTATGTACGGATCATCACCCCCGAACGCGAGGTGGAAGGAACCCGTTTCCGCTCCAACGAACAGATGACCCGCTACACATTCTACAATTCAAAAGGCTCATTGCCGTTTAACGATGCCGGCTCGGCCAGCCCGCAAGACTCCGTGGTGCGCCAGGGACCGGCCAAACCAATTTAAAACTATGGGAATAATATTTTTGGAAATAGCTTTTATCCTGTTGCTCTCCGCCTTCTTTTCCGGCATGGAGATTGCCTTTGTGTCCTCCAACAAACTCCGCTATGAGCTGGAAAAGTCCTCACAGAGCTTCACCAGCAAGGTGCTCGACATCTTCTACGAGCATCCCAACAACTTTATCTCCACCCTGCTTGTGGGCAACAACATCGCCCTGGTCGTCTACGGTATTCTCATGGCCGGCGTGCTCGACTTTTACCTGCTCGAACCGCTCGGATTGGGACAGTACGAAGGCGCCAAACTGATTATCCAGACGCTGATTTCCACCCTGATCGTACTGGTTACGGGCGAATTTCTGCCCAAGACCCTGTTTAAGATCAATCCGAACAAGATGATGAAGATCTTTGCCTTCCCGGCATTCATCTTCTATGTGGTGCTTTATCCGATATCAGAACTTACGAGCGGACTGTCACGCCTGTTTCTCCGCATTGTGGGTCTGAACACCAGCAAAGACCAGACCGAGCAAGCTTTTACCAAAGTGGACCTGGACTATTTCATCCAGTCGAGCATAGACAGCACTACGGACAAGGAGGAAATCAACGAAGAAGTGAAGATTTTCCAGAATGCCCTGGAATTCTCCAACGTAAAGGTGCGCGACTGCATTGTGCCGCGCACGGAGATTCAGGCCATCGACCGCACGGCCTCACTCGAAGAGCTGAAGAACCTGTTCGTGGAAAGCGGAAAATCGAAAATCATCGTCTACGACGGAGACATCGACCACATCGTAGGCTTCATCCACTCATCGGAAATGTTCAAGATACACGACCAGTGGCAGCAGAACATCCGCGAGGTGCCCATTGTGCCCGAAACCATGCAGGCCCAGAAACTGCTCAAGACATTCATGCAGCAGAAAAAGTCACTGGCCGTAATCGTGGACGAATTCGGCGGAACCTCGGGCATTGTAACCATGGAAGACCTTGTAGAGGAAATCTTCGGTGACATCGAAGACGAACACGACACCTCAAACTACATTGCCAAAAAACTGGACCACAACGAATACCTGATTTCCGCCCGTCTGGAAATCGAAAAAGTAAACGAGCTGCTCGACCTCGACCTTCCGGAATCGGATGATTACCAAACAGTAAGCGGACTCATCCTGCACCAGTACCAGAGCTTCCCCAAACTCAACGAAGTGGTTTCCTTTGGAAAATACGAGTTCAAAATCGTCAAAAACACCATGACGAAGATTGAATTGGTGCGCCTGAAAGTCGTTGAATAACATTTTTTCGGGGAAAAAATCCTTCTTTTGAAGGTTTTTTTGTATCTTCGTACGCTTTTATGGAAAAATAAATAACAAAAATTCATAATTAAACCAATGGCAACTTTACAAAAAATCAGAAGCAAAGGCCCACTTCTTATGATCGTTGTGGGATTGGCGTTGTTTGCATTCATCGCCGAAGAATTCTTCCGCTCTATGCAGTCTGCCTCAGCAGAAAGCAAACAGAGAGTAGGTGAAATTTACGGAGAGTCGCTGTCCTATCAGGATTTCCAAAGCCTGGTAGACGAGTACTCTGAAGTAGTTAAGTTAACCCGTGGAGTCAACTCTCTGGACGGAGCAGAAATGACTCAGATCAGAGACCAGGTGTGGAACACATTCGTTCAGAACAAGCTCATCGAGCATGAGGCCGAGAAGCTGGGTCTGACCGTGACCGACGCCGAATTGCAGGAAATCATCAACAACGGACGCAGCCAGTATCTGATGCAGACTCCGTTCCGCAACGAGAAGACCGGTGCATTCGACGTAAACATGCTGAAGAAATTCCTCACAGACTATGACAATATGAAGAAGAACCCGTCACAGATGCCGGCTGAGTACATCCAGTACTACGAAAGCATGTTCAAAATGTGGCAGTTCATCGAAAAGAGCATCAAGCAGGAAGCACTTGTCAACAAGTACCAGTCTCTGCTGGCTCACTCAGTAATCAGCAACCCGGTAGCCGCCAAGATGAATTTCGAAGGCCACGTTAATGAAAGCGAGTTGCTGCTGGCTTCAGTTCCTTTCACCACCATCTCCGACAGCACCGTCAAGGTAGAGGATGCCGACCTGAAAGCCAAGTATGAGGAAATGAAGGAGAACTTCAAGCAGTTCAGCGAAAGCCGCGACTTCAAATATATCAGCGTTAAGGTTAGAGCCAGCGAAAAGGACAAGGCCGAGCTGAAGAAGGAAATGACCGAGGTAAGCAAGCAGCTGGCCGAGGGCGGTAACATCAGCAAGATCGTACGCGAGAGCGGATCTCTGGTAAACTACTCTGAAATTCCTGTAAGCAAGGCTGCTCTTCCAGGTGACGTAGCCGTACAGCTCGACACCATGACTCTGAACAAGGTGCTCGGCCCATACTACAACCCGGGTGACCAGACTTTCAATGTTGTGAAACTGATGAACCGCGTTTCTGCACCGGATTCAATCCAGTATCGCCAGATTCAGATTGTCGGAGCCGACGAGGCTACCAATGCCAAGACTGCCGACAGCATCATGACAGCCCTGAACAACGGAACTCCGTTTGATTCTATCGCCAAGAAGTATGGCCAGACCGGCGAAAAGGTTTGGATCACTTCAAGAAACTACGAAGGCGCAACTATGGGTCCGGAAGACTTGAAATATATCAAGGCCGTAACCAACGGTGCAGTCAACGAACTGCAGAACCTGAAGATTTCTCAGGCCAACGTAATCCTGCAGGTAACAGACCGTCGCAGCATGCAGAACAAATTCGATGTAGCTATCGTAAAATGCCCGGTAACCTTCAGCAACGAGACTTACTCTAAGGCTTACAACGACTTCAGCCAGTTCCTGGCAGCCAACCCAACTCTCGAAGAGATGGAAGCCAACGCAGCCAAGGCCGGTTATCAGCTGATGACTCAGAAGGACATGCTCAGCAACCAGCACAATGTTGCCGGTATCAGCAACACCAGCGAGGCTCTGAGATGGTTGTTCAACGAGGATACCGACGTAAACAGCGTTTCCAAGATGTATGAGTGCGGCAACAATGACAACATGTTGGTTGTTGCTCTTACAGCTGTAAATCCTGCCGGATACCGTTCAATGGAAAGCGTGAAGGACATTCTGACCCGCGAAGTGATCAACGACAAGAAGGCTAAGCAGATTGCGGACAAGATGGCTTCTTGGAAGAGCGTGAACGACGCCAAGCAGATGGCTGGTGCAGTGGTAGACACTGTAAAACATGTAACCTTCAACTCTCCGGTGTTCGTAAGCGCAACCGGTAACAACGAGCCTGCCATCAACGGTGCAGCCGACAAGGCTACCAAGGGTCAGTTCAAGAGTGGCATCAAGGGTATGGCTGGTGTATATGCCTTCCAGGTGCTGAACAAGACCAAAGGTCAGGAGAAGATGGACGTGAAGAACGAAGAGAATATGCTGAACAGCAAGAACATGCGTGGCATGGGTCAGTTCATCATGGACCTGTATAACAAGGCAGAAGTGATGGATCACAGATATCTGTTCTATTAATTCACGAATTTGTCTCACACAATATTCCATAAAAAAAGTGCATCGCTCGGCGGTGCACTTTTTTTATACCCTCACTTTAATCTGATTCGTGATGAAAAGGCCTGATTTTTTCGTCCTGATGAAATTAAAAAATCATCGAAATGAAATTTGCCGTTCATTTCGATGATCTGAAAAAAGGATTTAGAAAATATATTTTGCCTCAAGCATGAAATAAGAATTGACATACATATAACGGCTGTAGACCGTTGAGTAATCGGATACCTGGTACCAATTGTTCTGCTTTCCGCGCAACAGGTCATAACCGGTTAGAGTCAGTGTCAGACTGTTCTTCTTCAGGAAGGAACGGCTGAACTGCACATTCCACACATACTCCATCTTATTCATGGGAGCATGGGCAATACCGGCAGTGAATCCAAAGAAGAAATGATCTTCGTTTTCACGGTAAACAGTCCCTGAGCATTCACCAAACTGGGCGAAAGAATTTTCTTAGCTTTTCATGATTCAGATGAAAGAAACGAAGCAAATCAATGGATAATTTGCGAATCCATAGAGAAAACGCTATTTTTGTAAATAAACAAGGATACTGGACTTGAACCCGCAAAAGTATGACACGCCGGAAAGCCTGTACAGCATGCTCAACGATACTTTGTGCAACTGGGAAAGTCAATATGAAACACGCCCCAGCGAAACGACCCATTCCCTGCGCTTTCAGGGAGTGATTCAGCGTGCCGCCGAAAAATGCGGCCAGCAAGTCGTTGTCCTGATCGACGAATACGACAAACCCATGCTTCAGGCTATCGGTAACGAACCCTTGCAAACAGAATACCGCAACACACTGAAGGCCTTTTATGGGGTTCTGAAGAGTTGCGACAAGTATCTGCGCTTTGCCATGCTGACCGGTGTCACCAAATTCAGCAAGATCAGTGTATTCAGCGATCTGAACAATCTGATGGATATTTCCTTATCCTCACGCTTCGCTTCCATGTGCGGAATTACGGAACAGGAGCTGCACCATTACTTTAAAGAGGACATCAGATTACTGGGTGAAAGCCAAGGAATGTCTCCGGAAGACACTTCACGGGAACTGAAACAATGGTATGACGGCTATCATTTTTCGGATAAAAGCGAAGACATTTACAATCCGTTCAGTCTGCTCAATACTTTTGCACAAAGGCAATTCGGCAGCTATTGGTTCGAGACAGGAACACCGACATTCCTGGTGGAACTGCTGAAACACTGTCGCTATGACCTGAACCGCCTGACGCAGGAAATGGCCATGGCAGATTCTCTCAACGGAATGGACTCCATGGAAGAGAACCCCGTGCCGATTCTTTACCAGAGCGGGTATCTCACCATCAAAGACTTTGATCGGGAATTCCGGTACTATACTTTAGGCTTTCCGAATAAAGAGGTGGAAGAAGGATTTACCAAATTCCTGCTTCCGCACTATGCGCATCTGTCTTCCGTACCCTTTGCGTCTGATTCCCGAAAACTTTTTAAAATCGGCGTGAATTTCAGCAATGCCACCCGTGGCATCGAGAAGTGGTTAATCGAGGAAAAATAAAAAGAGCCAGATCAACAAAAAGTATTTCATCCAACTCATGAAAAAACTCTCCATATTAGGATCTTATATGTAAGAATTCAGTTCCTAATATAGAGAGTTTTTTGTATCAAAGTTTTTATTCACTCCTGAAATATCATGTTTGCTTAGTTCAGAATCTTGATTTCCGCTCCAGTTGCAAAATCATCTCCATTCTGTGAACTTAAAGCTGTAAAACGAACATAACGGGCTTTAACCGGCTCATTGAAAAGGATACGCTTCTCTTTACGGTTGTTCTCAAATGAACCTTTGACGATAATTTCACCCCAGTTCTTTCCGTCATTACTTACCTGAATCTGGAAATCCTTAATGTTTCCATTACTGCTATCCTGTCGTGGCAAGTAGACAAAACCTTTTATAGTCTTTTCTTCTGTACAGTCAAAGTCTATCCAATGCGGATATTTTGCCACAGTAACAGAATATACTGTATGCCAATATGTATTCGCATCTCCATCAACAAGATGATTGGCATCACCTTCACCCTGTTCTGCACTGCTGGCATAAATGACTTCTACCGGAATGTTTTCAATCCGATCAAATTCAGATGTAGCCATCAGTTGCTCATTATCTTTGTACCAGGCCTTCACCAGCCCGCCGTCACGCAAGCTGAAAGGTTTAGCATAGACCAAAGTTTTTTTAGATCCGTTTATGCTATAACATATAGTGGCATCCTTTCTGGCAGAAGTAATGTTCAACATACCGGTACGGTCACGTGATATGCCCAACGGCATATCTCCGACAGCAGAGATCTTCGCCCTTTGAGTAAGATTACCGTTTGCCGGACGAATGATAAAGCCCATCATATGATTTCCAGCCTTGACACGGTCTTCAGGCAAAGGAGCGTCCTGACCACAACTGCTGCCACCAAGCCCCATCATCTTAAGGTCTATATGCAGATAATTACCATCAGATTCGGGAAGCTGGTACGGATGCGGAGCTTCTACCATCTGCATGGCCGACCATGGCAGAGCAGAAGCAGAGAACGGAGAAGATGTAGATACGAACTGTACACCCTGACCAGTCTGATCTGTCAAAGCACACCAGCGGACGCCTTCGCGATTACCCATAGACTGCGGTTTAGGGAAATCTACGAACTGCTCCTGGACTGTACTATGATATAGTTCGACGAACGCTCCGTTCATACGGTCATTATAATTGTTCTGAGGGCCGCGTCCATAATAAGTATAATTGGAAAGATCCTTAGGCGTCTTCATGACATATCCCAGACGTGGAAGATCCAGATTAGGCTCATTTGATATGATATTAGCCTGTAACTCTATGGAGCCGTCTTTATAAACGGTCCATATCTGGTTGGTTGTAAATTTGAAATCATCCGGACCGAAGTCTTTAGACTTGGTAATCTCATATTTACCTGAGCTTATACCCAAATCCTTAATATTATATCCACAAGGAGACTGAGACTCTACAGTATAAGCTATTACTACTGCTCCATCCTTACGGGTATATACCGACTTGTTCAGAACTTTATGATGCAAATTGTTCAGACCTTTGGCAAACCATTGTCTGTATGCCCAGTTGTCATTGTCGGTCTGTGCTCGGAATGCATCAAGTTTAGGACCGTTGTTTTCTGTAAATATTGTTTTCGTACCATATTTCAGATGGTTGATCGTTCCTGTCTTATTGTCAAAGACTACTGTAAAGCCGTTGCCTTTTACTGTATATGTCTCATTGGATTCATTTAAGATGATATCTTCTCCTTCTGCGACACTTGCAATGCCGGCAAATGTATCAGCCTGTTTCAGCGGCAGCTGTTCTTCCATCTGTACATATCCTTTCTTTGCCCATGGCATGTCTTTAGCCAACAAGAACTGTATTTTAATGAAGTATTCGCTGTCCGAAGCAAGACTGTTGAGATCAAACGGTATCGTATAGTGGACTTTTTCACGAGGACCAACGATGTTGCGATGTCCTTTGAAATTCTTGCTCTCCTGAACCTTTTCCCCGTCTTTCCATAAAGACCATACCATCTCATAGTCAGTCATCGGTTCAAAATAATTTTTGTTGAACACCTCAATCTGTCCTTTCCTGATGTCGACTGCCTTTACGCCTACATTCTGATAGACTTTTTTGACCTCAAAATATTCCGGTTTAGGTTTATGGCCGGGGAAAAGGATACCGTTCATACAGAACATGCCGTCATTAGGCTTTTCTCCGAAATCACCACCATAAGCCAGATATTTCTCTCCTGTTGACTTGTCATAATTATAAAGAGACTGATCCACCCAGTCCCAGATGGCTCCTCCACAGAAGAAGTTGGTAGATTCAATAGCCTCCCAGTAATCTTCAAGGTTTCCTCCGGCATTACCCATAGAGTGGGCATACTCGGATATGTGGAACGGATATTTGATATTGAACGTACCCTTCACGGCCTCACGTGTCCAAGGTATAGGAGGATATTGGTTTGATCCCATATCTACAATATCATTATTGCGTTCATACTGTACCGGTCGACTGGTATCATAAGCTTTGATGGCATCATAAGCGGCCACGAAGTTCTTGCCCGGACCGGCTTCATTACCCAGTGACCAGATGACAATGGAAGGATGGTTCACATGAGCATGTACCAGTTCCATGACACGGGCCACATGAGCATCTTTGAATTCAGGGACATGCGAAAGAGATTCTTTTCCATAATAATATTCGTGACTTTCCAAATTCGCCTCGTCCTCCAGATAGATGCCGTATTTGTCACACAGGTAGTACCAGTAAGGATCGCATGAATAATGTGAGTTACGGACATGGTTAATGTTACCGCGCTTCATAATCATGATCTCCTCCTCCATCTGCTCATGAGTGATGCTGTTACCACTGTTCGGATTTATTTCCTGACGGTTTACACCTTTCAGTTTCACAGGCTTGTTGTTCACATAAAAGTAACGTCCTTTCAGGCCAAATTCGTCATCTTTTGCTTCTGTATCACGTATCTCAACCTTGCAGATGCCGAAATAAGAAGAAACGACATCAACTGTCTTTCCTTTCCTGTCTTTCAGTTCTGCCACTAATGTATAACGGTTAGGTTTCTCCGCAGACCAAAGTTTGGCATTATTAATCGTAAGTCTTGTGGTTATCTTCTGACTTCCATCCTTATCCAATGTGAACTTCTCGGAAACAACAGGATTACCTGCCTTACCCACGATTTCGTCTGAATACAGCTTGTTCTCGAAGACACTATATGTCAAGGTAAAATCTTTTGCAGCCTTCTTTCCAAGGTTGCGCATCATGGCATTTACCGAAACGGTTGCCCCCTCAGCTGTCAGGTCTGTATCAATCTTCATGTCACGTATCTCGAGTTTTGCGGTTGAAGTCAGGTAAGTATCACGGAATATACCTGGCAAACGGTACATATCCTGAGCTTCAAGGAAGGAGCCGTCCGAATTACGGTAAACCTCTACAGCCACAACATTGTCCCCTTTGACCAGATAATCACTGATATTAAATGAGGCCGTATTTCGCGAGTTCTTTGAAAATCCTACATATTTTCCGTTAATCCATAAATAGAAGAATGAATTTACGCCATCGAAATTTATATAGACTTCACGGTCTTTCCATGTTTCCGGTATGCGGAATGTTCTGCGATATGAGCCAACCTCATTACGGTATTTATAGGTAGTCCAGTCCTTGTTCGGTTCACGCATAACACCACCCTTCCAGTCACCGACAACTTTTGTGTGCTTAAAGATTACGGGCTGGTTACAATAAATAGGCACACCGTATTTTAAGGATCCATCCTTTTGTATTCCCACAACATTCCAGCAGGAAGGAACGGTAATGTCATCCCATGCGGCATCCTCAAACTGTACGTCAAAGAAAGTTTTCGGCCGTTCATCAGGATTAGGTGCCCAATGAAACTTCCATGTTCCATTCAGGCTTTGCCAATAAGAACTGGCTTCAGGCTGTACTCGTTTTGCACTCTCTACATCGGCAAAAGAGAAAAAATAAGCACGGGGCTGTTCTTTATTCAAAGAAAGTTTCTCGGGGGCCTCCCATTCAGTACCCTCAGGATGCTGTACCTCACCATACATGAATCCCCCCAAAGGTTGCTGGGCATATGTAGCAGTACTTAGCATACCACATAAAATCAAGCTAAAAGTGAATCTTCTCATCTGTTTACTATTTTAATGATAAAAACAATCCAAGTAAAATCTAGAAAATATATTTTGCCTCAAGCATAAAATAAGAATTGACATACATATAACGGCTGTAGACCGTTGAGTAATCGGATACCTGATACCAATTGTTCTGCTTTCCGCGCAACAGGTCATAACCGGCCAGAGTCAGCGTCAGACTGTTCTTCTTCAGGAAGGAACGGCTGAGCTGCACATTCCACACATACTCCATCTTATTCATGGGAGCATGGGCATAACCATGATTCCAAGACAAGTCCAGATCAGAATAGACACGGATGGCCCATGGCAATTCAAACATCTGCACAGAGCCCAAATTTCCGGTGTAATGAAACTCCTTGAAGTCTGCGTCCATATTGTTTTGCAGATCCTCACCGTTCCAGCCTCCATACAAGGTAAAGCGCGTGTTTCCTTTCTGATAAGCCACCTGCGCAGACACTCCACCACGTAGCACAGAAGTGGCGCTCTCTACCGACCGGTCCGCATCCAACTGAATGAAATTATGATATTTCTGATGGCCTACCGACCAATACGGTGAAAGGTGGAACCATCCCTTCTCGTCCAGACGAATATTGGCATTACCACTGTAATTCAAAGAATAGTTTCCGTCTACGTTCTGAGGCGTAATCGTACGGACTCCCGTTTCGGGATTATAAGTCAGCAGACTGCTCATGCCCTGATCAGACGCCGTCAGACGGAGATTGTTTGAAATGGAGAGCTCATTGGCCGAATTATAGTAGCGGAAGTTCACCGAGCCGTTATGCGTCCACGAAGGCTTCAGGTTCGGATTACCGCGACTGACATTCAACGGGTCCGTATCATCCACATAATCCAGCATGTTGACCAGATCAGGATATTTCTCCACCGCACTGTAATTGGCATCAAGCACGAACTTGTTTCCGATCACTCTTTTCAAATAAAGGGTCGGTGCCGGATAAAACAGATTCCGCACGATAGAAGTATCAATCCGGTCGCGCTGATATTCCAGCCGGGTCTGTTCCGGACGGAGCACAAGGCCGGCCACAGCGGTCCACTTCGCTCCCCGATAACTGAGTTTAAACTCCACGGCATGATTCTGCTGGTACCTTTTGGAATAGACACTGTTCCGCAGGTTCAACGCCGTCTGCAACAGATCTCCTTCGGGCAGGCTCCACAAAGGACGGTCGGCTCCGACCCAATCTCCGCCCAAAGAATCCAACTGGAACAGAGGACGGTCGCTCTTGTCATACGTATGCAGATAACTGTATCCGGCAATCAGCGACAGGTTCTTGCTCAATGTTTCCGTGTAGCGCACGGTACCATTGAGCCAGGTGCGAAACTCATCCTGAGGAATATACTGGCGGTTCACCTCTGTACTTCGGGCATCGTAATAGACAATGTCCGACAGGGTGTACTGACTGTAATCCTTCACACCCCGCTGGAAACCGCCATACCAGGTAAGGCTTCTGCGGCCCGGCTTCAGATTATGGATGATCGTCGCGTCGAACTGCATCTGGTTCTGATCCGTTGAAGCATCACTGCTCTGCCGGTTCCGGTGAATGGCCAGTTCCATCATTTCGGGGTTTTCCTGCCATAATTCGTCCAAAACATCGGCGCCTCCACCATAGGGGGTACTTCTAAAAGCAGCCATACGCTTGCGGCTTTCCAAGTCACGCCAGACATTATTGAAGACCAGATTCATACTGCCATAAACCTTATCGGTCATCTGCCATTTCAGATTGACTTTGGCATTCAGTTCCTTCCATACTTCCGACTCCTTGAGCTGCGACAAATGAAACACGGCATCCGTTTGGGGAACAAACAGTTCTTCGGAACGAAGCGACTCGTTGTACTTGTCATACACGGCATATTTCACGTGTGTGTTCAGATTCAGAGCTCCTGCCTTATTGTTGGGCTTTCCGTTGTTCCACACCACTTCGCCGGCATACTGCTGGTTATGATTCCTGCCGGTCTGCGTGCCACTTCCCAACAGTCTGCCACTACCCATATCAATCATGGTAGGCATTTGTGAGGACGTTTCCGCCAATGCGGAAGTACGCAGACGGTCTGTGAAGCGAGTCACGAAACCGCCCAAGCGATATTGTTCCTCCGTACCGCCCCCGGCCCGCAGATTTCCGATGAAACGGGCCTTATGACTATCCTTCAGTGCCACGTCCATCACGGTCTTCTTATCTCCGTCTTCAATACCAGTCTTTTCCGTAAACTCACTTTGCTTGTCATAAACCTTTACCTTGTCAATAGCGTCATACGTAAGGTTTTCCAAAGCAATGGACTTGTCTTTTCCAAAAAAGTCCTGTCCGTTTACCAGAATACGGTCGATGGTCTTTCCATGCCATACCAGTTCCCCCGCCCGTATTTCCATTCCGGGTATCTGCCGGACCATGTCTTTCAGGGTTGCGTCCGGTTTCATGGCAAAGGCTTTTGGATTATAAATAGTCGTATCTCCTTTGACAATCTGGAAGCGTGCCTTCCCCTCCACTGTGACTACCTTCAGGCGTACCATATTGTCTTTCAAGGCAATCGTTCCCAAATCTGTGGACTGGAGTATGGTTTTCGCATAATCTTTTGCCACATATCCGTCTGCCTGAAACTGAAAGACATACTTACCGGGATTTCCAATATACATCGACACCAGTCCGTCTTCCTTCCACGGAATCTCCAGAATCTTTTCCTGACGGGCATTAAAAACTTTGCAGACACCGGAATATACCGGCAGTGAATCCAAAGAAGAAATAATCTTTGCTTTCACGGTAAACAGTCCCTGAGCATTCACCAAACAGGGCGAAAGAAGAAGCAAGGCGAAAAGAAGCAGATATTTTCTCATGGTCTTAAATTTTGGTTTTAAGTACTTTCATCACAGTAAAGCTTGATTACGAGCTATATTTTTCGATTCTAAATTACAAAAAAACATTTTACCCCCCCAATTTAACATTATTAAATATAAATTATTTTCTATGCTTCTCACGATTCAGATGAAAGAAACGAAGCAAATCAATGGATAATTTGCGAATCCATAGAGAAAACGCTATTTTTGTAAATAAACAAGGATACAAAAAACAGAACGCATGATGATCCGAAAATATCCGGTAGGCATACAGAATTTTGAAGACCTCCGCAAAGAGGGCTACTGTTATGTGGACAAGACTGAGCTGATGTATCAGTTGGTGCAGAGTGGAAAATATTACTTTCTGAGCCGTCCGAGACGCTTCGGAAAGAGTCTGCTACTATCTACCATACAGGCTTATTTTGAAGGCAAAAAAGAACTGTTTCACGGACTTGCAGTCGAGCAGTTGGAGCAGGAATGGAATACTTATCCGGTATTGCATCTGGATTTGAACGCGCAAAAGTATGATTCGGCAGAAGCACTTAGGGCTATCCTGAATCAATATCTTGAAAGTTGGGAAACCATTTATGGCGATGAAAAGAAAGACCGTGCCCCTGAAGAACGTTTTGCCTATCTGATCGAGAAAGTCAGCCGGACAAGCGGCCAGCAAGTCGTTGTCCTGATCGACGAATACGACAAACCCATGCTTCAGGCTATCGGTAACGAACCCTTGCAAACAGAATACCGCAACACACTGAAGGCCTTTTATGGGGTTCTGAAGAGTTGCGACAAGTATCTGCGCTTTGCCATGCTGACCGGTGTCACCAAATTCAGCAAGGTCAGCGTATTCAGCGATCTGAACAATCTGATGAATATTTCCTTATCTTCACGCTTCGCTTCCATCTGCGGAATCACGGAACAGGAGCTGCACCATTACTTTAAAGAAGACATCAGATTATTGGGTGAAAGCCAAGGAACGTCTCCGGAAGAAACTTCACGGGAACTGAAACAATGGTATGACGGCTATCACTTTTCGGATAAAAGCGAAGATATTTACAATCCGTTCAGTCTGCTCAATACTTTTGCACAAAGGCAGTTCGGCAGCTTTTGGTTTGAAACGGGTACACCGACATTCCTGGTGGAACTGTTGAAACACTGTCGTTATGACCTGAACCGCCTGACGCAGGAAATGGCCATGGCGGATTCTCTCAACGGAATGGACTCCATGGAAGAGAACCCCGTGCCGATTCTTTACCAGAGCGGGTATCTCACCATCAAAGACTTTGATCGGGAATTCCGGTACTATACTTTAGGCTTTCCGAATAAAGAGGTGGAAGAAGGATTTACCAAATTCCTGCTTCCGCACTATGCGCATCTGTCTTCCGGGAACACGGCATTCGAACTGAGTCGTTTTGTACAGGAAGTACGTGGCGGTCTGACTGATGCTTTTATGAAACGTCTGCAAAGTTTCTTCGCCGACTGTCCGTATGAGCTGGCACGTGATCTGGAACGTCACTATCAGAATGTGCTTTTCATTGTCTTCAAACTTTTAGGATTCTACACGCAGGCGGAATACCACACTTCGGAAGGTCGCATCGACCTTGTCTTGCAGACCACGGACTATATTTATGTGATGGAGTTCAAGCTGGAAGGCACTGCCGAAGAAGCCTTGCGCCAGATCAACGAAAAGCATTATGCCCTACCCTTTGCGTCCGATTCCCGGAAACTTTTTAAAATCGGCGTGAACTTCAGCAACGCCATCCGCGGTATCGAGAAGTGGTTAATCGAGGAGAAATAAAAAGGAGAAAATCTGATTTATCTGAAACGCCAAAGGCGATAGACTTCAAGAAGCGATGACCTCTTTCTGAATATAAAACAATAACCAAAACTAAACTTTAAGGAACATGAAGATCATATACGCAACAATCAGCAAGACCGGAAAGCGTCCGCAAAATGAAGATGCCGTTCTGGTGTCTGAGGCACCGGAAAAAGAAAGGTGGACCGGCATTGTCTGCGATGGTTTGGGCGGACATAAGGGCGGAGAAATAGCCAGCAATACTGTGATCACGGCCTTTATGAATTACTGGATGGATCAGGAAAAGCAAGAAGACTCCAAAGAAAAGATTCTCTATGCCTGTGCCTCGGCTTTCAAAGAGCTGAATGCAAAGGCAAATGAATTGCATCATCTGGAAATGGGCACCACCTTAGTCATGGCCAGCATCAAACAGGAACAGTTCACAGTGGTACACGTAGGCGACAGCAGATGTTACCTTTTCAGAGAAAACAGCGGACTCTTGTTTCAAACGCGTGACCACACGGAAGACAGCTTCGGTTGGGAGGTGATAAACCGTTGTTTCTTCTCTTACGATCCGATAAAGGCCTATCCGGATATCATGCAGTTTCCCGTAAAATCGGGCGACCGCATTCTGCTTTGTTCCGACGGTGTCTATAAAAGCATGACTCCGGAAGCACTTCAGGCCTTAATGCAGGAGTATGACACTCCGGAGCAGATTATCGAAAAGATGGACCGGATCTGCCAGACCGAATCGCACGATAACTATTCGGCCATCGTCGCTTTTTGCGAATAGTCCTAGCGAATATTCCGGAAAGTTACTACTCATTATCGAGAAATATATCCTCATACAAGACAAAACAAAACGAACAACAGCGAACGGAAAATACGTCATCACAACTTTCCCATTCGCTGTTGTTCTTAGGCTTTGTCCACCAATAGGCTGCCCGCCTACTCCATCCGGAGCCACATATCCTTAAAATTGAGAATCATCTTATCAAAAGCTGTCATCTCGGGCAATCCATACAACATATCAAACTCTTCTCCCTGAAGGTCGCCTTCCATAGCCACTCTGACAGAATCGGATTTAACGGTACGGTCGCCGATTTTATAATGCATGTTTGTATAACCGATCTTGGCAGATCTCACTCCGCCGGCTCCGGCATAACGCAAGGAATCTGTCGGAACCAGACCTTCAAACAAACCCCGGTTACGGTCAAAATATTTAAAGGTAAGGCCGTGATAAGCAGCACCACTGTCCAGATGGGCATCAATGTTTGTCTGTGACTTACAGTCATACAAAGACAAAACGAAGGCATTTCCGGCAGACCGGTAAATATTGGGAGCATAAGACGGCTTTGCGGAAAGCTTCTCGGGAACGATAAGATTACAGTTCGCAAAATCAAACTGGATTTCGCCGAGCGGCATCATGGTCTGAGTGCCCAGCACACAATGCAAACCGATTTCCTTAAGCTGGACATCGGCTTCGGTATTTCCCGTTGAAAAGTCAATGATCTGGAAAGGCACGTTCCGATAAACGATTTCACCCAAGCAAACGGAGTCTACGATGGCAAACTTGCTGTTTACTTGGGAAACACCGCCAATCTGAGTACCGGCAAAATTATACAGCTTCAGATTCAGTTTGCGGGCCATCTCTTCCGACATTACGTTAGTTCCCGCACCTGTATCGTAGTTTACCCGAACCGTTTCTCCATGAATCTGGGCGGAAAGACAAATCAGTCCCGGATTCTCGCGTTTTCCGGAAAGATAACTAAATGGTATACGAATCTCCTTTGCCGGTTTGATGACCTGAAAGCCGCCTGCATCACGCAAAGCCGCATATTGGTTCTCCGTAGCCACAAACAGCGGTTCTGCGGGTACCTGTGCCTGCGCCAGAGCCGCATTGTAGGCGTGCATCATCTGATAGGCATCGTTCCACAATCCCAAACGGGCAGCATCATCCGACATCAGATACAATACATTGGCCACACCTCCGCCCAAATCTCCCTGATACTTCTCCAACAGGATGCCGCCATAGTGCAGGGCTGAATCCGGCTCGTTATAGAAATGGGCCACAAAGAAACGGGACAATGTTTTCAGAAACGGACTTTGTATATGCGTCCCCTCCTCCATGTAAATCTTTCTCAACTGATGCCAGGACTCGCTGTTCATCGCATTTCCAATACGTTCATCAACACTTTGTGCAGCAGACACATTCACAAACAGGAAGGTCAGCAGAACATAGAAAATAATTCGTTTCATACTCGTTGCTTTACAAAAATGATACATCGCCTTAAAAAGGCATTTAAGACACAATCCTTCGGAAATGACTAAGTCATTTGCAACAGAAAGCGTTTTCATAATAGCATGGTCATCTCAAGCGATTGCCTCGTTTTAAAATTACAAAAAATATTTTTACCCCCCCAATTTAACATTATTAAATATTAATTATTTTATTCACCTTTCTCGCTATAGATGAAAGGAACGGAGTAAATGAATCGTATTGCCCTTGTCGTGCAGACCTTGCCCTACCCTTCGCTTCTGATCCCCGAAAGCTTTTTAAAATCGACCTAAACTTCAGCAGAGCCATCCGTGGCATCGAGAAATGGCTGATAGAAGAGAAATAAAAAAAACGGGAAGCATGCCAAGCACACCTCCCGTTTATATTTGTTTTTCGTGATAGCGGAAAAAGGCTTCTCCACTCACTTAAAATTGACTTTTTAGTTATTCTCTGGACGCAATTTGCGGACAGTCTCGGCAGTGCGCCACATTTCGCTGTCGTGCAAAGCCTGCAACTCCTTCTCCAACTTCACACGGTAGTCCGGCTGTGAGTTAGAGTCAATAGAGATCTGTGCCTCGTTACCGCTCTTTACAGACTCATACAACTTCTGCATCACTGGCTTGATGGCATCGTGGAACGGACCCATCCAGTCCAAAGCACCGCGCTGTGCAGTAGTAGAACAGTTAGCATACATCCAGTCCATACCCTTCTGTGCGAACAGAGGCATCAAAGACTGAGTCAGCTCTTCTACGGTTTCGTTGAAAGCCTCAGATGGTGTGTGACCATTCTCACGCAACACCTCGTACTGAGCCAGCAACAAGCCCTGGATAGCACCCATCAAGGAACCACGCTCACCGGTCAGGTCAGAGTAAACCTCACGCTTGAAGGTTGTTTCAAACAGATAACCGGAACCGATACCGATACCGAAGGCCAAAGTACGGTCCATAGCTCTGCCGGTAGCATCCTGATATACGGCATAAGAGCTGTTCAAGCCACGACCTTCCAGGAACATGGTACGCAAAGAAGTACCTGAACCCTTAGGAGCAACCATAATCACGTCGATATCTGCCGGTGGGATAATATTTGTTCTTTCCTTGTAAGTGATTCCAAAACCGTGTGAGAAGTACAGAGCCTTGCCCGGAGTCAGGTACTGCTTGATCTGTGGCCATACGGCAATCTGAGCGGCATCTGACAGCAACATGCAGACGATAGTACCCTTCTGAGCAGCCTCTTCGATAGAGAACAGTGTTTCGCCCGGAACCCATCCGTCAGCCACTGCCTTGTCGTAAGTCTTGCCCGGACGCTGTCCGACGATGACGTTGAAACCGTTGTCGCGCAGGTTACAAGCCTGACCCGGTCCCTGAACACCATAACCCAAGACAGCAATAGTCTCGTCTTTCAAAATCTCACGTGCTTTTTCCAATGGAAATTCTTCGCGGGTCATCACGGTTTCGATAACACCGCCAAAATTCAATTCTGCCATTTTTCTAATTTTTTATTGTGTTGTTTATTACTGGTATTTCTTTTTCTATTTAAAATCTAATCGCCAGCAAATATACAAATTTATTTTATATAACGAATAAAAAGCTACTATTTATTACTAAAATATATTCTAAAGCGACATAATGTCTCTTCCTTGCCATCGGCTACAGGGGCTCGGCGTATCTCGATATCGTACACTCCGTCACCACAGGATTCCTTGTAAAACAGCAAGGTATCTCCCACATGCCCCTCAGCGATATAGGCCACTTCGAAGCGGCGGATATACTGAGTGCGATAGGTCTCAAGCGGAAACAGATCGAGCACATGCTCCACATATTTCACACTGTTTACATGTCCGTTCACGTCTATATCGCTATACACCACCGGATAGGTGCGCACGCACTCGGGATTGCTCAGTTTGATGCGGGAGAACTTCTCGATGGGACAAGGCTTCTCGCTCTCGATATAGTCCACAATATGCCCGTCGTGCATCAGCAACAGGTCCGCAGGCTTACGGGTATCCATATTGATCATGGCCCAAATGGAACGGGCATAACCGATGGGGGTACCGGAAGCGTCGCACACGGCAAAGTTACGGTCGGTAAACAGGCGATACACATTCTCGATCCAGGTGTCTACCGTAAACTCTTCGAACTCCTTCGGCATACGCTCCATCTCGACCACAAGGCGCGAAAGCACCCAGGTGTAGTTGCTTTCATTCAGAGAAGCCATACCGAAACCGCGCTCCTTGGCATGAAAACCGGCGCAGTTGAGCAGATGATTGCCCAGTACACCCAAAAAGAGCGAACCGCTGAAATCTACATGAAACGGCTCGGCTACCAGCCGATAGGTTCCTATCTTACTGTGCTCCATGACTTATCCGTTGGCTTGTTGTTTCTTCTGAGCCTCATAAGACTCGCGACGCTCGGCCAGGAAACGGTCCAGATATTCAATGCAGCTCTTGGTGATGGCAATGCGACCGGAACGTACGTATTGCAGCACACAGTTCCACTGGTTCAACGCATGATAGAGCGACATAATATCTTCGGTACGTCCTTTTTTGGTCACTACGGTATAGGTTGGATTCACCTCCACAATCTGTGCTCCGTGACGGCGCACCTCTTCAGAAACCTGAGGTGTGTCAAGCACTACCGGAGTGGCGAGCTTATACAGAGCCACTTCCTGAATGAAGATTTCATCGTCGGTAAAGTAGTTGGCCTGAAGCACATCAATTTTCTTTTCGATCTGCTTGGTGATGATCACAATCTGCTCTTCGGTTGTCCAGCAGGTAATGGTATATTTATGCACACCCTTGATGCTGGAAGCCGACACATTCAGACTCTCAATGTTTACCTGCCGACGGGTAAATACGGCAGTAACCTGATTCAATACACCGGCAAAGTTCTCAGAGAAAACGATCAGGGTGTAAAACTTCTTATCTTGTTCCATGTTTCAATCTCCTTATTTAATCTCTAACAACATATCGTCCACATCATTGCCGGGGCAACACATGGGCAGTACTTCTCCCTCTTCGATTACAGCCACCTGCAACAGGTATGGTCCGTCGGTATGGATCATCTTGTCGATGGCCTTCTCCAAATCGGCACGCTCGACAACCGTTTCAGACGGTATGTTGTAGGCCGAAGCAATCTTCTCATAATCGGGGTTGAGCATCGGAGTGAATGAATAGCGGTGATGGAAGAACATTTCCTGCCACTGCCGCACATTGCCCAGATAGTTGTTGTTGAGCAGAATGATCTTCACCGGAGCTTGCTGTTCCATGATGGTTCCGAACTCCTGAATGGACATCTGGATACCGCCGTCGCCCATAAAGGCGCATACCAGACGGTCGGGTGCTCCGAAGGTAGCGCCTACAGCTGCCGGAAGTCCGAATCCCATAGTTCCCATACCGCCGGAAGTTACCATACTCCGCTTTTCGGTAAACTTGAAGTAACGGGCTGCCAGCATCTGGTTCTGGCCTACGTCGGTCACCAGAATGGCTTTGTTATCGGTCATTTCCGTAACCTTGCGCACAACTTCTCCCATCTTGATCGGTCCTTCCTGTGGATGAATCTCAGGTTCAATCACGCGGACGCGCTCTTCTTCATAGTGTTCGTTGAAGCTCTCGATCCACTCGGTGTGCTTCTGCTCCTTCAACAGGGCGGTTACGGCACTCAAGGTTTCCTTACAATTACCCAATACTGCCAGATCAACGACTACATTCTTGTTGATTTCGCTCGGGTCGATATCGAAATGAATTTTCTTGGCCTGAGTGGCGTAAGTGCTGAGCTTTCCGGTAATACGGTCATCGAAACGCATACCCACCGCAATCAGCAGGTCGCATTCCTGAGTCTTGCGGTTGGTGGCCAGACTACCGTGCATACCGAGCATACCCTTATTCAACGGATGATCGGAAGGCAGAGCTGAGAGTCCCAACAAAGTGCAACCGGCAGGCATATCGGCTTTTTCGAGGAAAGCACGGATTTCTTCCTGTGCACCGCCCAATTCAACACCCTGACCCACGAGTACCAAAGGTTTCTTGGCTTCGTTAATCATGCGGGCAGCTTCCTGAATGGCCTCATCTTCTATTTTCGGCACCGGCACATAACTGCGGATAAAGTCGATGGTTTCCGGTTCGTAGTCTACCAACTCGGTCTGCGCGTTCTTGGCAAAGTCGAGCACAACCGGACCGGGACGACCGCTACGGGCAATATAAAACGCACGGCTCACCGCCCAGGCTACATCTTCCGGACGACGGATCTGATAGGCCCATTTGGTGATTGGCTGGGTGACACCTACCAAGTCACATTCCTGAAAAGCATCGGTTCCCAACATAGAAGCACCCACCTGACCACAGATGACTACAATCGGAGTGCTGTCCATCATGGCATCGGCAATACCGGTAATCGTATTGGTAGCACCGGGACCGCTGGTCACCAGACACACACCCACCTTACCGGACACACGGGCATACCCCTGTGCCGCATGGGCTGCCGCCTGCTCGTGACGCACAAGAATGTGATTCAATGTTTCTTTATGATCGTACAAAGCGTCGAATGCCGGCATGATGGCACCGCCGGGATAACCGAATAAGGTGGTTACCCCCTCGTGCTCCAAGGAGCGCATCAACGCTTCTGCTCCAGTTATCTTTTGTTTTTCCATGTTTCTTAATCGGCTAGTCGTTAATAATTCTTACTCCTCCCTTATCAGCAGAGCTTACCATCGAAGCATAGGCCTTGAGTGACTTCGGCACCACGCGTTTGCGGGTCATCGGACGCTGCGGACGGGCAGCCAGTTCTTCGTCACTCAACTTCACGTTGATGCTTCGGCTCGGAATATCAATCTCTATCAGGTCACCATCGACAATCTTTCCGATGTTACCGCCAGAAGCGGCTTCAGGAGAAATATGTCCGATACTCAGTCCGGAAGTACCGCCAGAGAAACGTCCGTCGGTAATCAGGGCGCATTCCTTTCCTAAATGACGGCTCTTGAGGTAAGAGGTCGGATAAAGCATTTCCTGCATACCGGGACCTCCCTTCGGTCCTTCGTGAGTGATGACCACCACGTCTCCGCTCTGCACCGCTCCGTTCAGGATTCCTTCGCAGGCATCTTCCTGAGAGTCGAATACTTTGGCCGGGCCACAGAAATGCCAGATGCTTTCGTCCACACCGGCGGTCTTTACAACGCAACCACCCTGTGCAATATTTCCGAAGAGCACGGCCAGACCACCGTCTTTACTGTAGGCATGTGCCACATCGCGGATACAACCTTCAGCACGGTCGGTATCGAGTGAATCGTACACCTTACTCTGTGAGCCCATCTTGTTACTGAACACCCCTCCCGGCGCGCTGGTATAGATACGCATGGCCTCGGCATCTACTGTAGAACCGGTCACATCGTATTTGGCAATGTCCTCGGCCAAAGTTGTTCCGTTCACCCGGTGACAGCTGGTGTCCAACAGGCCCGCACGGTTCAGTTCGGCCAGAATGTTCAGGATACCACCGGCACGGTTACACTCCTGAATGGAATATTTAGCGGTATTCGGTGACAACTTGCACAAGCAAGGAACCTTGCGGCTCAAAGCGTCAATATCGCTCATCTGGAAATCCACTCCGGCCTCGTTGGCTACGGCCAGCAAGTGAAGCACGGTGTTGGAAGAACCGCCCATAGCGATATCCAAGGTCATGGCATTCAGGAAAGCCTGGCGGGTAGCAATGCTGCGCGGCAACACGCTGTCATCGCCCTCCTCATAATATTTCAAGGCATTGGCCACAATCAGGCGGGCAGCATCCTTGAAGAGCTGGATGCGGTTGGTATGAGTAGCCAGAATTGTTCCGTTGCCGGGCAATGACAGACCGATAGCCTCGGTCAGACAGTTCATGGAGTTAGCGGTAAACATTCCCGAACAGCTTCCACAACCGGGGCAGGCGCAGGACTCAATCTGTTGGATTTCCTCGTCGCTAACAGTTACATCAGCCGCCTTCACCATAGCGGTAATCAGGTCGGCATTGGCACCGTTGTATTTATGTGCCTCCATCGGGCCACCGGAAACAAATACGGTAGGAATATTCAGACGCATGCTGGCCATCAGCATTCCCGGAGTAATCTTATCGCAATTCGAAATACAGATCATCGCATCGGCCTTGTGTGCATTGACCATATATTCCACACTGTCGGCAATCAGGTCGCGTGACGGCAAGGAATACAACATACCGTCATGTCCCATGGCAATACCGTCGTCAATGGCAATGGTATTGAACTCGGCAGCATAACAACCCAGTTTCTCGATCTCGGCCTTGACCATCTGTCCCACCTCGTGCAGGTGCGTGTGGCCCGGAACAAATTGCGTAAAAGAGTTAACGATCGCAATAATGGGCTTTCCGAACTGCTCGCGCTTCATGCCGTTGGCCACCCACAGGGCACGGGCTCCTGCCATACGGCGTCCTTCTGTGCTCTGTGCACTACGTAATCTATTTTTCATGTGTTTATCTTCTGTTTATAAATTCAGAACACAAATTTAGATTGTTTTTTTGTTCTAAACAAAAATATTTAGCAAAAAAAGCTCCAAAAATACGATTTAAAAGAAAAATCATCATTTTAAAAATAAATTATAAGAAGATTCCTACAAAAAGAAAGATTAATGTCAGCATAAGCAGGGTATGGCAACGGCAGGAAAAGGAAGAGAACCGCCTGACACGATAAAAAAAGCGACAAAACGCCAAGAAGGCATGGCGGTATTCCTAAAAAAATTGTATCTTTGCCCTAATGGAATCAGGATAATCGCTCATTATTATATTTTATATTGTATAGAATTCCTGCATTCCGAGTATGATTTTTCAACTTAACAAACAAAAAGAAACAATGAACACCACATCAAACAAGTACATCACCGTAGCTTACGAACTGTATTCTGATTTCGACGGTAAAAATGAACTGGTAGAAAAAGCTACCAAGGAGCACCCTTTCCAGTTTATCTCTGACATGGGCACTACTTTGGATGCTTTCGAAGCACATATCAAACCGCTGGAAAAAGGCGGACAGTTTGACTTCACCCTGACTGTAGACGAGGCTTACGGTCCTTACGAGCAGGAAAGAGTGCTGGAGCTGGACAAGGCGGTATTCACCATCAACGGCAAGTTCGACACCGAGCACATCTACCCGGGAGCTGTCGTTCCTTTGATGAACGCTGACGGTGCCCGTTTCAACGGTACTATCGTAGAAATCGTCGGTGATAAAGTAACGGTAGACCTGAATCACCCATTGGCCGGCAAGGAGCTGCACTTCATCGGTGAAG
Source organism: Bacteroides sp. OF04-15BH (assembly GCF_003477995.1). Lineage (GTDB taxonomy): Bacteria > Bacteroidota > Bacteroidia > Bacteroidales > Bacteroidaceae > Paraprevotella. The sequence goes on along the minus strand of NZ_QUEM01000011.1, from coordinate 12,574 downwards.
TGGTTGAGCATCGTGAGGCTACCAAAGAAGAAATTCAGGAAATGCTGAACATGCTGAGCGGCGAAGGCTGTGGCGGCGGTTGCGGTGGCGGCTGTGGCGACCACGAGTGCGGCGGATGCGGCGAAGAAGGCAGCGGTTGCGGTTGCCACTAATCGGATATTCAACCATTTTTGATCGGATTCAGTTATGAGCAACAGTTTCGGTAATATATTCAGACTGACCAGTTTCGGAGAAAGCCACGGACCGGCTGTAGGCGGAGTCATCGACGGATTTCCGGCCGGCATCGAAATCGACGAGGAGTTTGTCCAGAGTGAACTGAACAGAAGAAGGCCGGGACAAAGCCTTCTGACTACTCCAAGAAAGGAAAATGACCGGGTGGAGTTCCTCTCCGGAATTTTTGAAGGGAAATCCACGGGATGCCCCATCGGTTTCATCATCCGAAACCAGAACCAGCATTCCAACGATTACGACAATATCCGCAATGTGTTCCGCCCTTCACACGCGGACTTTACCTACACGCAGAAATACGGTTTGCGCGACCATGCCGGTGGCGGACGCTCTTCGGCCCGCGAAACCATTGCACGCTGTGTGGCCGGTGCTTTGGCCAAAATGGCTCTCAAGCAGTTGGGAGTGCAGATTTATGCCTATACCTCACAGGTGGGCGACATCGCCCTGTCGCAGGACTATACGCATTATGATCCGGCACAGATCGAGCAAAATAATGTGCGCTGTCCCGATCCGGAAACGGCAGCACGCATGGCCCGCAGAATAGAAGAGGTAAAAGCGGAAGGAAACACCATCGGCGGAATCATCACCGGAGTGATTAAAGGATGCCCCGTGGGACTGGGCGAACCGGTATTCGGCAAGTTGCATGCCGCCCTGGGACAGGCCATGCTGAGCATCAACGCCGTAAAAGGTTTTGAATACGGACAGGGATTTTCCGGTGTCAGCCAGACCGGAAAGATGCAGAACGACCTGTTCTTCAACGACAACGGACGCATCAACACCCGCACAAACAACAGTGGCGGCATTCAGGGAGGCATCAGCAACGGACAGGACATTTACTTCCGTGTGGCCTTCAAGCCGGTAGCGACCCTGTTGATGGAGCAGGAAACGGTGACCATCGACGGTGAAGACACTGTTCTGAAAGCCCGGGGCCGACACGATGCCTGCGTATTGCCGCGTGCCGTTCCTATCGTGGAATCTATGGCAGCCATGGTCATTTTAGACTACTATTTATTAAATAAAACTACAAAATTATAACTTTGACTGAGAATAACTCATTTCATTTGGAGATCAATAAAATCATATTATCTTTGCAACTAGGAGTTGTGAAACTCTAAATGTAGTAACTTAGTTAAAAGATCTAGTTTAGTTTTGTGATGGTTAATGGGAACATGTATGTGTTCCCATTAACTTTTTAAAAAACATGTTTCCCGTCTGTCGTTCAGGAAACTTTTTACTAACTTTGTTCTTGTGGAAAGAAACTCTTTCCGGAAACCTTATTCAAAACAACCGTTCATTGTCTGCTTATGAAATTAATACACACCAGCGACTGGCATCTGGGACACAGTTTGTATAATTACGACCGGAGCGAAGAGCAACAGGCATTTCTGGATCAGCTTCGGGATATTGTGGGCCGGGAAGAACCGGATGTCCTGCTCATCTGCGGGGATATCTATCATACCACGACTCCCTCGTCGGCCACCCAGAAAATGTATACCGAAGGGCTGCTGGCCATCCATCAGGCATGCCCCACCACACAGATTGTCGTTACTGCCGGCAATCACGACAGTTGCGCCAAACTGGAGATTGACCGCAGTCTGTGGCAGCATTTCAATGTCACCGTCATCGGAAACATTGCACGTAAGGCAGACCGCAGTACGGACTGGGAACAGCATATCCTGGAAGTGACCGACCCGGCCGGAAATGTCATCGGTTATATCGGGGCCGTGCCGCACGTCTATCCGCATAACTTTCCATCCGAGAACGGAACTCTTAACCGGGAAGAAAGGCAACCGGCCTTTTTTCAAGGACTTCTGGATCATATCCAACAAAAGAACCGACAGCAGCTGCCGGTCATTCTCACCGCCCATCTGGCCGTGAGTGCAAGCGATGCAACGGACGACGAAATGAAAATAATCGGAGGCATGGATACCATCGCCCCCGACGAACTGGGCAACGGATATGATTATCTGGCGCTGGGACACATCCACTATCCCCATCTGGTGCGGAAGGAGTATCCGATCATGGCCTACTGCGGCAGTCCGCTGGCCATAGATTTTGACGAGGACTACCCGCACTCCGTCACCGTACTCGAAATACAGCAGCACGGCGAACTCCCCCAACTGAAAACGATTGAGATACAGAATCCGCGCCCGCTCACTACCCTGCCGCAGCAAGCAAGCACGCTGGACGAAGCCTTGCTGGCACTGGAACAGTGGCCGGAGCAGCAGAAAGACTACATCCGGGTGCATCTCAAGGCAGACAGAAGCATCACCCCGGATATCCTCGACCGGATCACCACGCTGCTGCAAGACAAGCAATGCCGCTTCTGTTACGTAAAAATAGAAAAGGAATCCCCTGCCGACATGCAGCAACGCAAGGAACTGAGCATCGAGGAACTGAAGCAGAAATCACCGGTGGAAATCGCACAAATGTATTACGAAGAGAAAGAAGGCGAGGCCATGGAACAGGAACTGGCCCAACTGATGCTCGAAGCCTGGCAGGAAACCACCCGTGACCAGGAAGCACCGGCAGATTTTTCAGAGAATAACGGACTGTAGTCTTTTCTTTTCAAAAACCAACTCATGAAACTCAAGAAACTGATTCTAAAAAATATCGCGTCCATCGAGGAGGCAGAAATCTGCTTTGATCAGGCTCCTTTGGACTGCGAACCGGTATTCCTCATCTGCGGAGATACCGGAAGCGGAAAGACCACCATTCTGGATGGTATCTGTCTGGCGCTCTATAACCAGACGCCGCGCATGAACAAAACGGCCAAGGAAACTTATACCGATACCTCGCCCGAGGAAGACCGCAGCGAAGACTTTACCATCAACGACTGCCGCCAGCTGATGCGGCGGAATACGGCAGAGGCCTGGAGCATTCTGGAGTTTACCGGAAGCAACGACCATGAATACCGGGCCGAATGGTATGTGGCCCGGAGTCGCAAGCGCCTCAACGGAAACCTGCAAAAAGTGAAATGGAGCTTGGAAGACCTCACCTTGCAACATACATGGACCAAGTCAACGGAAATCAATCAGGAGATTCTTCAGGCCGTGGGACTGAATTTTGCCCAATATTGCCGCACGGCTCTGTTGGCACAGGGGGATTTCACCCAGTTCCTGCAAAGTAAGGAGGCCGAAAAATCGGAGATTCTGGAGAAACTGACAGGCACGGAAATCTATTCCTGCATCGGTGCCAAAATCTTTGCGCTCACCCGGGATAAAAAAAGAGATTATGAGGAACAGCAGCAGAGACTGGGCGACATAAAGATTCTGTCGGAAGAGGAAGTAAACCAGATTCTGTCGGAAATCAGCGGACAAGAGCAGGAACTGAAAGGCAACGAGCAGGAACAGCAGGAAATCCGTCGCAAAAGTGACTGGCTCAAACAGGAGCAGGAGCTCACCGAGCAGATCCGAAAGGACGAAGAGAAAAGTCAGCAGATCACCGGTCAGCTGAATGCTCCAGAATGTAAGGAGAAAGAAGAAATACTGAGTCTGTGGACCGAAACGGAAGAAATCCGCGGCATCGTAAAACAGAAGCAGCGGATTGCCCAGGAAAAGCAGGCATGCCGCGACAGTTACCGGCAGCTCACAGAGAAATATCACCGTCTTTTGGGCGACTATTCCATCTGGCAGACTGAACTGCAACAGCTGCAGCAACAACGGAAACGGTTGGAACTAGAGCGACAGACTCTGGCTCCTCTGATTCCGATGTACGAACAGAGTCCGGTCATTTTAGGGGAACTGCGCAACCTGATTCGCTTTGAAGAGCGTATCGGAAAGCGCCACAAGGAACTGAAAGACATCAGCGAGCAACTGCCCCGCCACCAAAACCGGTTGCAAGCCTTACAGCAGGAACAGAAGTCGCGCGAGCAGCATCTGGAGGAGCAGCAAAAGGAAATTGAACACATCCGAAGTCTGATGGGTACAGATGAATACACCCGGCTGCAAACGGAACAGAAGCAACTCACGGATGAGTTGCTGTTGCTTTCCCGTGCCCAGCAGGTTATTCTGCTCCTGAAAGAGCGGGTGGAACAGAAACAGAAATCCGTGACCGAGCAGGAACAGACACAACAGGCACTGACCAAAACCGGCCTGCAGGAAGAAGAGGCCCGGAAAGCGGCAACCCAAGCCGCCGAGGCGTTCCGCCTCAGTGAGGAGCTGTTTGAGAAACAGAAGCTGGCCTTGTCGGACTGGGCCCGCGAACTGCGTAATCAGTTGCACCGGGGAGACACGTGTCCCGTTTGTGGGGCACTGGTGGAGAAAGACCTCTGCGAAGAAGACTTCCGCTCGGCTCTGGCTCCTCTGCAACAGGAACTGGAACGCAAAAAGCAGGCAAAGGAGCAGGCAGAGAAAGTGATGATTGAACTTCAGGCACACTTGAAAGGACTCCTCGACCTGAATGAAAGACAGAAAAAGAAACTCGAAGACGACAAACAGGCCTATCGCACCGCCTATCAGCAAACTGTGGAAGCCTGTGCCGCATGCGGAATCCTGCAATTACAAAAGGAGACCCAGGCTCTTGTCGATGAGCGTATCCGCCTGAACAAGGAACGCCAGAATGAAATCGGCGGGCGCATGAAAGCCTTGCAGGAACAGATTAACCGTCTGAACCTGAAGCAGCAGGAGAAAGACCGCCTGCAGCAGGAAACAGAAAAGATACGTCAGGAGGCGCACAACGAGGCCGTGCAAATCGGTCGCCTGCAACAAGGCCAGGAAGAGGTGCAGCGGGAACTGCAACAGGACATGCAGGAAAAGACGGCCACCGAAGAATCGGTCTATCCCAAAATCTTATGGGAGGACTTCAGGACCGACGATTCCGTTTCCCGAAATGACTGGATAGAAAGACTGGAAAAAGAGACCGCCCACTATCTGCAACAGACGGAGCAATATCAGAAGACTCTGGAACGCATTGAACAGGGCGAACAGCAGCAAAAACGGATTGACGAACAAAGACAGATCGCCGTCCGCACGTTCCCCGAATGGCAAACCGATACAATTCCGGCAACCGGCGGCACCGCCAACGGCAATCTGGAAGCAGACTGGACGGAACTCTCGGCCAAAGCCATTGCGCTGAACGAACGCATCGGCCGTAACGAACAGGAGGAATCGCAGACCCGGACAGCCGAGAAGGCTTTTCTGGACAGCCATCCTGCCCTGTCGGCAGAAAAGATTGCCCAGATGAGCGCCCTGAGCGGAGCGGTAGTAGAAGGTTATCGCAAGGAAATCCAACAACTGAAAGATCTTTTTCTGGAATACAGTGCCAACTTGCAGCGCAGCCGCCAGTCCTATCAGGAACTGCTGGAGCAGAAACCGGAGCTCAACGAGCAGGACACTCCGGAGCATCTGCAGGAACAGCTGGCGGAACTGACCGGACGCATGGCTGAGATTCACCAGAACATCGGGCGCAACCGGGCACAAATTGAAAGCAACGCACAGAATCTGAAGAAAAGCGAGGAACTGAGGGCCCAAGCAGAACAGTGCAAGAACAGCTACATGCAGTGGTACAGGCTCTGTTCCCTCTTCGGCGACGAGAAAGGAAAGAAGTTCCGCAACATCGCGCAGAGCTTTGTCCTGAAGGAACTGCTCGAAAGGGCCAATTTTTATCTGGGACACCTCACCGAGCGCTATGAACTGAGCTGCCAGGCCGGCTCGCTCACCATCCTGCTTACGGACTGGTATCAGGGCGGAGTATCCCGTCCGGCCAGCACCCTGTCTGGCGGCGAAGGCTTTCTGGTTTCCCTGTCCCTCGCCTTGGGACTGTCTTCCCTGAACCGGCAGAGCCTGTCGGTCGACACGCTGTTCATCGACGAAGGCTTCGGCACCCTGAGCAGCGACTATCTGAACGTGGTGATGGACACTCTGGAACGCCTGCACCAGCTGGGCGGCAAGAAAGTGGGTATCATCAGCCATGTGGAGGGACTGCGCGAACGGATTAAGACGCAGATACAGGTCAAACGGATTGATCAGGGGCGCAGCAGCATCAGTGTGACCAACGAAAACGAACAGATTATACAAAACATTTGATTATGATAACAAGAAGAACCATTCAGCTTTTTACCTGGGCATTTCTGTTGATGCCCTTCGCCGTGATGGGAGAAAATCCCGGCACTCCCAAGAAGAAAAAGGCCACGGAATCGGCCGTGGTGACTTACTTCACCGAGAACATAGCCCAAGACAGCATCCAGACTTTTGCCTGCAGTCAGAGCATCAAAGCCGGACAGATCCGGCAAATGCAGGACAAGGTATGGCAGTGGTGGAAAAAGGCCAACCAACAGCTGAAAGAAGAAAAACTGATACCGCTCAAGCCTTTAACCGAGGGAGGCAAAGGACTGTGGAAGCTGCCCGCCGAGAAAGAGCCCAATGCCCAGATGCCTTACTACTGGGGAAGCAAGGGCATCCGTCCGGAAGCCGGATACCCGCTGTTCCTCTATCTGCACGGCTCGGGCCCGAAGGACGATGAATGGTACACCGGCTGGAAACTGGCAGAAATGTTTGAAGACGGTCCTTCGGTCTACTTCATTCCTCAGATTCCCAACGAAGGAGGCTATTACCGCTGGTGGCAGAAAGCCAAGATCTATGCCTGGGAGCGCCTGTTCCGTCAAGCCCTGCTCACCGACTCCATCAATCCGAACCGTCTTTACTGCTTCGGCATCTCGGAGGGCGGATACGGCAGTCAGCGTCTGGCCTCCTATTATGCCGACTATCTGGCAGCAGCCGGTCCTATGGCGGGCGGCGAGCCTCTGATCAATGCCCCGGTAGAAAATTGCATGAACATCGGATATTCCATGCTGACCGGTGCCCAGGACTATGGTTTCTACCGCCACATCCTGACCCAGAACACCAAAGAGGCGTTCGACAGTCTGGAACAGAAATATCCGGGACACTACCGCCACCGCATCGCTCTGATTCCGGGACGCGGACACGGCATTGACTACCGCCCGACCACTCCCTGGCTGAAAGACTTTGTGCGTACCCCGCAACCCAAGAGCTTCATCTGGGAGAATTTCGAGATGGACGGCATCTACCGGAAAGGATTCTACAATCTGGTGGTACTGGAGCGTTCGAACACCAAGGAGGGAGAGCGTACCGTGTACGTGATGGACATTCAGGGCAACCGGATTAATCTGGAAGTAAACAATGTGAGCTATGAGGTGACCGAGAAGGATCCGCAATGGGGCATCGGTCTGAAATACAAAAAGACTTACGAACCGGCCCACAGCGGCAAATTCCTGCTGTATCTGTCGCCCGACCTGGTGAATCTGGACCAGGAAGTCACCGTTTATGTCAACGGCGAAAAAGCCTATGAGGGAAAACCGCAGCTGCGCATGGAGCATCTGATCAACAGTTGTATGGTCTTCACCGACCCGCAGCGTCTGTTCCCGGCAGCCGTAACCATCGATCTTGAGAAAATCTAAAAAACGAATATATGATGAAACGAACCAATATCATACACGCTTCGTGGCTATTCCTGTTGCTGCTGGGCGGGCTTCTGTTGGGAGCCTGCAACCAGAGCGAGGAAGCCATCAATGAGAAGTGCGGAAGCGGTGTGGTCCTGATCAAGAATCAGGGCTATTATGAACTGAGCATCCCGAACGGCGGAAGCATCTACTTTACCGACTATTCGAAAGAAGAGGGACTGGTACGCTTTACCATCAACCCGGACTCCATCGTTCCTTTCGAATCGTATGGCACCGGCTTCTTTGTTTCGGACGAGGGACTGATTGCCACCAACCATCATGTCATCGCCCCGTATATAGCTCCCGGCGAGGTGAAACAGGCCATCCGCGAGGTGGTGCGCCGCGTGCAGGAGCAACTGAGCGCCGAGTATAACCAGCTGGCCGCCTATCAGAAGGAACTGCAAAACCGCCAGATGCTCAAATACATGTTCGGGCAGGACTTTACCGAAGAAAGCTATACGGCCGCCTGGCTCGAATCGCAGATGGAGGCATACCGCCGCCTGTATCAGGCCTACTCTTCGCTGAACATCGCCCAGGCACAGCTGAAGCTGCACAACAAAATAGATATTGCCTACAACGACAGCTATATCCGGAGCGAGGCCGACTTTCATTCCTGCAACCTGATCGGCAGCGACGAACAGCACGATCTGGCCCTGATCCAGCTTGCCGACGGAAAAACGCCGCAGGGACGCTACGTGTTCCCCGTGAGCGACAGTGATCCGCTGGAGGATTATTCACTCTGGGAACAGGCCCTGAAAAGCATCCATGCCGACAAGAACCAGCGTCTGGTCATGATCGGTTATAATCTGGGACCGGTATTGGCCGTGACCAACCAGGGCATCAAGGCACAATACACCTCGGGAAGTATCAGCCAGAAGGACCAGGACCGCATTCTCTACTCCATCCCTGCCCTGCACGGCTCCAGCGGATCGCCTGTCATCAACGCCCGGGGACAACTGGTGGCCATCCAGTATGCCGGTCTGGACAAGACACAGAGTTTTAACTACGGCATCCGCTCCATTCATCTGCGTCATTTGATGGACGAAGTTGCCGAATAAGAAGAAAGCAAAAGGAAAAAGATTCATTCATGGGAAAAATAAAGGATAACACCAAAATGCTTTGGAACCACACGGAACAGGTTCCTATCTTCGTTTACCTGCTCCGTTGGCTGGTGCTCTCGGCATTGGCCGGAGCGGTGATTGGCAGCGGCTCGGCGCTGCTGCTCGTCTCACTCGAATGGGCCACCCGGACGCGCGAGGAGCATCTGTGGCTCATTGCCCTGCTGCCTCTGGCCGGACTGGTCATCGGCCTGATGTATCACTATTGGGCGGGAACGGCCTCCAAGGGAAACAATTATCTGATAGAGGAAATCCGCTCGCCCAACGGCATTATCCCCTTCCGCATGGCTCCTCTGGTTTATGTCGGCACGGTGCTGACGCACCTCTTCGGAGGTTCGGCCGGCCGCGAGGGTACGGGCGTGCAGATGGGTGGAGCCCTGGCCGACCGTTTCTCGAAATACCTGCATCTGCCGGCACGCGACCATCAGATTATGGTCACCATCGGTATCAGTGCCGGTTTTGCCTCGGTGTTCGGTACCCCACTGGCCGGAGCGGTGTTTGCTCTGGAGGTGGTCATCATCGGACGCATGCGCTATGACGCCATCCTGCCGGCCTTTCTCTCGGCAGTATTTGCGCATCTGGCCTGCGAGGCCTGGGGCGTGAACCACACCCATTATCACATCGGCACCGTTCCGTCCATCAGTCCGGAACTTATTTTATGGACCCTGCTGGTGTCGATGGCTTTTGGTGTCGTTTCCATGCTCTTTTCACGGAGTGTGGGATTCTGGAGCCGGTTGGGCAGTAAATACATCGCCTATCCTCCTTTCCGCCCGCTGGTGGGCGGTGTGGTGATTGCCCTCGCCGTATGGCTGCTGGGCACCACCAAATACATCGGTCTGGGTGTCCCTACGCTGGTGGCTTCCTTCCACGAACAGCAGCAACTCTATGACTTTGCCCTGAAACTGCTGTTCACCACCTTTACCATCGGAGTGGGCTTCAAGGGAGGCGAGGTGACTCCGCTCTTCTTTATCGGTGCCACACTCGGCAGCGCCCTTTCCGCCTGGGTGCCCATGCCGATGGGATTGCTGGCCGGTATGGGCTTTGTGGCCGTATTCTCCGGAGCAACCAACACACCGGTGGCCTGCACACTGATGGGCATCGAGTTGTTTGGCGCCGAAGCCGGCATCTACATCGGTCTGGCCTGTGTCACGGCTTATCTGTTTTCCGGACACACCGGCATCTACAGTGCCCAGATTATCGGCTCGCCCAAGCATCAGAAATATATGGACATGAAAGGGAAAACCTTGAAATGACCCTACGTTCCGCCCCTGTTTGCCTTTTTCTCCGACAAGCAGGGGCGAAACGGTACAGTCGGGTCCTCCGGCAAGAAAAAGAAAAAACATAGCAACTTTTTACTTAAAAAATGTAATCATAGAATTGTCGTTACGACGATTCCTAGTAAATTTGTAGATAATTTCGAAGAGATGACAGAAAAAAAGAAATATACAGACCGACAAGAGCGCATCGCTCGCTTTGCTAAGGCTTTGGGACATCCGGCACGCATTGCCATCATGGAGTTTCTGGCCAAGCAACAAACATGCTACTTTGGAGCGATACACGAAGAGCTTCCCATATCGAAAGCCACTGTGTCGCAACATCTCAAGGAACTGAAAGACGCCGGGCTCATACAGGGTGAGCTGGAAACTCCCAAAGTGAAATACTGCATCAATCAAGACAATTGGTTATTGGCAAAATCATTATTCAAAGATTTTCTGGAAACCGAAGTGAAAAAAAAGGAATGCTGCCAATAATTTATCTTTAGAAAATCTGACAATTGTCTTTTCTTATATTCTACATATCCTCCGGACGATTGTCAGGGATAACCAAACAGGATCAACACTACTAATTAAAATAACATCAAAAAACATTTAAAGGAATGGGTGGTTTTTTTGGAACAGTCTCAACGACTGAATGTGTAACCGATTTATTCTACGGCACAGACTACAATTCGCATCTGGGAACAAAACGCGCCGGTATGGCTACGTATGCCGAGGGAAAAGGATTCATGAGAAAAATTCACAGTTTGGAAAGTTCCTATTTCCGAACAAAGTTTGAAGATGAGCTTCCGTCCTTCGAAGGCAAATCCGGTATTGGTGTGATCAGCGACACCGATCCCCAGCCCATCATGATCAATTCGCATCTGGGCAAGTTCGCCATTGTCACTGTCGCCAAAATCAACAATGCCGAGGAACTGGCAACGGAGCTGCTGGACGCCAACATGCACTTTGCCGAAATGAGCATGGGAAAGACCAATCCTACGGAACTGATTGCCCTACTGATTATCCAAGGCAAGGACTTCGTTAGCGGTATTGAGAATGTGTTCAACAAAATCAAGGGCTCCTGCTCCATGCTGATTCTTACCGAAGACGGAGTGATTGCCGCACGCGACAAATGGGGACGCACTCCGATTGTCATCGGAAAGAAAAACGGTGCGTATGCCGCTACCAGCGAATCCAGCAGTCTGCCGAATCTGGACTACGAGATTGACCGCTATGTGGGACCGGGCGAGATTATCCGCATGCGTGCCACCGGACTGGAACAGATGCGTGCGCCGAATCAGGAAATGCAGATCTGCTCATTCCTCTGGGTTTACTACGGATTCCCGGTATCCTGCTACGAAGGACGCAACGTGGAGGAAGTACGCTTCCAGAGCGGTTACAAGATGGGACAGACGGATGATTCAGAGGTGGACTGCGCCTGCGGTATTCCGGACTCTGGAGTAGGTATGGCCCTGGGTTATGCCGAAGGAAAGGGCATCCCTTATCATCGCGCCATTTCCAAATATACTCCGACATGGCCCCGCAGCTTCACTCCGAGCAACCAGGAGATGCGCTCGCTGGTGGCTAAAATGAAGCTGATTCCGAACCGTGCCATGTTGCAGGGCAAGCGCGTGCTTTTCTGCGACGACTCTATCGTACGCGGTACTCAGTTGCGCGACAATGTGAATGTGTTGTACGACTACGGAGCAAAAGAGGTGCACATGCGTATTGCCTGTCCGCCGCTGATCTACGGTTGTCCGTTCATCGGCTTCACTTCTTCAAAGAGTGACATGGAGCTGATTACCCGCCGCATCATCAAGGAGATTGAGGGTGACGAAAATGCCAAACTGGACAAATATGCCACTACCGACTCTCCGGAATACAAGGAACTGGTGGAGCGCATCCGAGCCCGCTTCGGACTGACTTCTCTGAAGTTCAACACTCTGGAAACCCTTATCGAGGCTATCGGTCTGCCTAAGTGCAAGGTTTGTACCCATTGCTTCGACGGTTCCAGCAAATTCTAAACGAAACAGGATTTAAGCACCATACAGCCCTGCTGTTGCTCCGGCAACGGCAGGGCTTTTTATATTCGTACCCTTCGCGGAGCATGCTGACATTCTGTCAAAAAACACCTTTCCAGACTGGAGAATATGCAGTCCTCTTCTAGAAATCTTGCAAAAACGGGAGTTTCAGCACCCGGCATCCGGTATAAACGCTTGTTACGAAAGGAGTTGGATTGTATTTTGCCGTTTTTCCAACAGCAGAAACCGCCGCAAACAGAAGTGCTCTGACAGCTTACGAAAAGTTTTCGGGAAGAAATCGGAAAACCATTTTGAGCGTTTCTTCATTTCATCAGGGAGAATTTTCGGGTCTGCTGCAACTGTCCTCTCCCTAAAAGCGCACCCGCATTCGGCCCCGTGGACACAAAACGGCATAAAAAACGTATAAAGACTGCATAAAACCTGAATAAAACCCGTTGGCGGAATTAATTTAGCGCATACTTAACCCTG
>NZ_QUEM01000109.1 GCF_003477995.1 Bacteroides sp. OF04-15BH | reverse complement strand
TAGCATCCTACCTCAAAATTACACCCGTACACATGAGCCGAATCAGACGCAAGCAAAGCTTTGACAACAAAAAATAAACATAGGTTTAGAAATTTACATTCATAACAATATTCCAAGAGTATCTTAATCTGCCAAAGGATTCTTCTTTTTATCTTTGTCTTATCTTTGGTTGGTTCAACGAAGAGACAAAATAAAGATTGAATGAGTTAAACAAGAGATTAAAAGAGAATATGAAAACAAAAGAAATTCTTGGAATACTTATGCTATTCCTCTGTACATTCAGCTTTATAAGCTGCGACGATGATAATGAACAGACAAATGAATTAACCCCCGAAGCACTTTATCAGACTTCATGGCGTGGAACAGGGCATTGTGAAGCTTGGGCAGTACAAAATATGGGGGTCGGTATGCAATTTGTAGATACTCGGAAAGGGAAAGTAAATTGGGAAGGTTACGATGAAATTGATATTACTTATACAATAGAAGGGAAATATATCACATTTAATAGTAATGCTTTATATTTGGGGGGAGCCCCTTGGGTTATCAAAAGCTATACCCAAAAACATATAACCATTATACAGAATGAAATTAGTCCAGATAAAGAGAAAGTAGCTACAATTGAATTAGAAAAAATAGATTAAACTGAATCATGGGAACATTAGGTTGCATAAATGTATGTTACAACAGAACAAAGAGAACCGTGAGATTCGCAAATTGAGCAAAGAAAG
>NZ_QUEM01000108.1 GCF_003477995.1 Bacteroides sp. OF04-15BH | reverse complement strand
CAGCCGCTTGCGGGAGGTGTCCCGATTTGTCCTGCGCTGTCCCGATTAGTCCGCCCTTGTATCGGCTTTCACCTATCAGCGTGTAGCCTGAAACCTCGTTTCGTGGGAGTGGCGCATCATCCGTTCTGCCCGGTGATGTCCGGCTGTCCGTGTAGCGATACCACAGCCATAGGGCGATATAGTACACCAAAAGCCCGGTAAGTATGCAATAGATTACCATAGTCAGACAGGCTTTTGGAAGTGGCTTTCGTACAGGGTGTTTATCTCGTCTTGGTACTGCTCGAAGTGGCGCAGCAGAATGTTTTCCACGTAGCTGCTTACCGTCACCTTGCGCCCGCCTATCACTGTCACGATACGCATCAGCTTCTCGTGCGTGGTACGGCTCACGTATAAGGGCTGTCGGTCTGCCAGTTCCACTTTCTGAAAGTAAGTTTCCCGGTAGTCGCCCGAACCGCCCTTGCGCTTGCGGTTTGTCGTTTTCTCCACCCGCACCGTTTCCGTCTGCTGTTCCTCTTGGGTAACTTGTGATGCAAGATTGGTATGTGGTGCATCATTCGGTTTATTATCTTCTTTACTCGGTACACCTTGCGAAATAAGTTCCCGCATAAAATCCTCGTCTATCTTCGGCATCCCGCCGCTTTGCTTTGCCATATCATTGTAATTTGATGTAGTACGTTATTTCGGTTATCAGTTCTTCCAAGTTACTTCCCCTTACCAGCGGGCGGCTGGCGGGAAAGAGCGTGGAGCGGAACACCGCCT
>NZ_QUEM01000107.1 GCF_003477995.1 Bacteroides sp. OF04-15BH | reverse complement strand
CAGCCGCTTGCGGGAGGTGTCCCGATTTGTCCTGCGCTGTCTGAAATTGTCCGCTCTTGTATCGGCTTTCACCTATCAGCGTGTAGCCTGAAACCCCGTTTCGTGGAAGCGGCGCATCATCCGTTTTGCCCGGTGATGTCCGGCTGTCCGTGTAGCGATACCACAGCCATAGGGCGATATAGTACACCAAAAGCCCGGTAAGTATGCAATAGATTACCATAGTCAGACAGGCTTTTGGAAGTGGCTTTCGTACAGGGTGTTTATCTCGTCTTGGTACTGCTCGAAGTGGCGCAGCAGAATGTTTTCCACGTAGCTGCTTACCGTCACCTTTCGCCCGCCTATCACCGTCACGATACGCATCAGCTTCTCATGCGTGGTTCGGCTCACGTACAAGGGCTGTCGGTCTGCCAGTTCCACTTTCTGAAAGTAGGTTTCCCGGTAGTCGCCCGAACCGCCCTTGCGCTTGCGGGGTGTCGGTTTCTCTACTTGCACTGTTTCAGCCTGCCGTCCCTCGTGGGCGGTTTCCGTTTCGCTGCCGGGCTGCGGTTCATCATCCGGCTGGCTCTCCCGCTTGGCGGGTACACCCTGCGAGATAAGTTCCCGCATAAAATCCTCGTCTATCTTCGGCATCCCGCCGCTTTGCTTTGCCATATCATTTTAATTTGATGTAGTACACTATTTCGGTTATCAGTTCTTCCAAGTTGCTTCCCCTTACCAACGGGCGGCTGGCGGGAAAGAGCGTGGAGCGGAACACCGCCT
>NZ_QUEM01000106.1:457-785 GCF_003477995.1 Bacteroides sp. OF04-15BH | reverse complement strand
TCGATGTTGAGCATTTCCGGTTCACGGGCGTACTTGGCGTTGAACGAAAAGAAACTGCCGTCCTCGCAGATAACGGAGAAGTTCGTTTCTCCCGGAAAGCCCTCTGTCGTGGCTTTCACCCTGATTACGTTCTCCGCACCGTCCGCCTTGCCCGCTATGATGTGGTTGCTTCCCAAATCGACATAGCGGACGGCGGCGGGGAAGATGATATGCACCGTCTTGGCAAAGGTCACTTCCACGCCGTAGGGCGTAACCATTTGGCGGTACGGGAGTTTCCGGGTAATCCCCCGGTACAAGTCGTTGCCAGCCGCATACTTCACGGTGTCAG
>NZ_QUEM01000106.1:0-447 GCF_003477995.1 Bacteroides sp. OF04-15BH | reverse complement strand
GCCAGCCGCATACTTCACGGTGTCAGTGGTTTGTGCGTTTGCCGCACACACGCCCAGCAAGAGGGCGAACATTACAAAAATCTGTTTCATTGCTAATTGAAATTTTAACGGTTGATAAAATGGTTATTGTTGTTTGGCGTAAAGCATCACCCTGTACCCGGCTTTCAGCTTCACTTTCACGGTTCGGAACTTCTTGGCGAGGTAGCCGGACGTTCCTTGCAGCAATCCCCTTGTCACGTCCATAGCCACCTGCTGCCCGGCACTTTGGGCAAAGGAAATGCTTGTACCCAGCCCGCTTCCGATATTCGCCATAGCTTCGTTGAACGCTTCCTGCTCCATAGAGGACGGGACGGACAGCCCCTTTTGCCCGTCCGTGTCGAACACGGCGAGTTCCACCGGGATGATGTTGCCAGCGTACTCAATCGAGGACACCAGTATGTCGAGCCG
>NZ_QUEM01000105.1:470-994 GCF_003477995.1 Bacteroides sp. OF04-15BH | reverse complement strand
CTGAAAGCCACCGTTATGTCCGCATCCTTTGAAATGATGCAACCGTTCTCCACCGCCAAAAGTGGAAATTTCCTTTCCAGCGTGGTAGCCTTTAACATATTCCTCATATTCTTTCTTCCTTTCTTCTTTTGTAGTTGAACAGCCGGGGTATCGCCTTTCGGCTGATAATGAAGCGTGGGTGTCTTTTGCGTGCGGCAGCTTTCATCAGCCCGTGCGTGCCGTACTTGGCATTGAGCCGGAACGTCTGCCACACGAGCAGCAGCGAAGCCGACACGATGAAACCGATACATAGCCACTGGTTCACGCCTGCCATGAACAGGACGATGAACACTACGAAGACGGCGAGCAAGCCGCCGCAAAAGATAAAGAGGTACTGGCTTTTCAGCCCCTTGAACTCTACCGGCTTCCCGATACCCCTGTTTACCGGATATTCAGACATTGCCGCCTTTTTAGAGGAAGAACGAACGCAGGATAGTGGCGGCGACAATCAGGAAGATGCACGCCCCGAACCAACTGGCGGCGGT
>NZ_QUEM01000105.1:0-460 GCF_003477995.1 Bacteroides sp. OF04-15BH | reverse complement strand
GATGCACGCCCCGAACCAACTGGCGGCGGTCTTTGAGGTGTCGGGGTCGCCGCTTGAGAACTTGTTATATACTTTTACCCCGCCAATCAAGCCGCAGACCGCCCCGATTGCGTACACCAGTTTTGTTCCGGGGTCAAAATACCCGGTGATTAGGTTCGTGGCTTCGGTGATGCCCGCCTGCCCGTTTCCTTGTGCGTAGGCACTTACCACGGCGGCAAGTATAGCCGCCGACAAGAAGATTTTCTTTCTCATTGTGATTTGTTTTTAATGCCGGGCGGCGGGTGGATAGTCCGCCTTTCCCGGTTGGTGAATAATTTGAAATTTTAGTGGTCGGGGATAGTCCCGTTTGTCTGTTTGGTTTTCAGGTTGCCAATCAACCGTAATCACGCTGTTTCATGCTGTCAGGCTTATACATTATTATATTATAGGAAATCGTTCATGTCGAACGCTTCGTGTTCCT
>NZ_QUEM01000104.1 GCF_003477995.1 Bacteroides sp. OF04-15BH | reverse complement strand
GCGGACGGATTACGCCGGGCAAAAGGCTGGCGGTTATCCTCGTGATGTTCTTCTTCCTTGGCGGCTTGTCTATCTACATTACCGTTTCATCAATCTACAACATCGGGAAGCGGGACGGCAGGCGGCTGCAAATAGAACACATCAGGCAACTGCCGTTGCACGGCAACGACACAACCAAAAGTATCAACCCCTTAAACAGACCGCAATATGGAAGAAGTACAGAAGAATGAGAACGGCACGACCGCACCGCAGGCGGACGGGAAGCCGAAAAAGGAAAATAAGCCCAAACGGGAACTTACCCCGCAGCAGGTGCAGCAGCGCAGGAAAATGATAGTCTTCCCGCTGATGTTCCTTGCCTTTGCAGGGTGCATGTACCTGATATTCGCACCCTCCGGCAAAGAGGACGTGAACGTGGAAAGCGTGGGCGGCTTCAACGCCGACATACCCCTGCCCGCAGAGGACGGGATTATAGCCGACAAGCAAAAGGCTTACGAACAGGCGATGATAAGCCGCAGGCAGCAGGAGAAGATACAGTCCTTGCAGGACTTCGGTTTCACCGGGAACGATGAAGCGGAAGAACCGCAAGCGGAAATCGACCTGATGCCGGAAGAGGATGCGAAGCCCCAAAGGGGCGGCGGTGCTTCTTCGGCATACGCTTACCGGGACATCAACCGCCAGTTAAGCACGTTCTATGAAACTCCGGCGGTGGACGAGGAAAAAGAGGACTTGAAGCGGCAGGTAGCGGAACTGACCGATAGGCTGCAACAACAGAACGCCACACCCACCGCTGACGACCAAATGGCACTCTTGGAAAAGTCCTACGAGCTGGCGGCAAAGTACATGAACGGCGGGCAGGGACAAGTCGCACAAGTCCCGGTAACGGGCGACATTGACCGCAAGCCGGATGCGGTGGCGGTGCAGGCTGTCAGGGAAACGACCGTTTCGGGATTGCGGCAGCCCATGAGCGATGCCGACTTCATCCGGGCTTACAGCC
>NZ_QUEM01000103.1 GCF_003477995.1 Bacteroides sp. OF04-15BH | reverse complement strand
ACTATTCTTTTCCATCCTGCTTTGCCTCTCCGTCATTGCTTCTGCCCAAAAGACCGACCTGTCTGTAACGGTAGATCCGGTTGATGCCATTACGGAATCCACACTGACTGAGGCCCGTGTATCTTTACTGAATCCGACCGACAGTACTGAAGTAGACACATTCAGGCGACTCAAGATCATCGGGGATATGATACCACGGTATAAGTTCATCTACGAAAACAATCAGGCTACCCTGCCCTGCAAATATATCGTCCGTATAAAAAGCGAAGGATATGAAACCTCATATTACAACCTGAATATACTCCCTTCGGAAGAAAAACATGGAGAAGTGATACGAGATATGGGACGTGTACGATTGCCGAGAATAATGAACCGGAAATTAGACGAACTGGTCGTATCTGCCACAAAAATCATGATGGTCATGAAGGGAGATACTCTGGTCTATGATGCCACTATGTTCCAACTGGCAGAGGGGTCCATGTTGGACGAACTCGTCAAGCAGCTTCCCGGTGTGCGTCTGGAAAAGGGAGGCCGCATCACGGTAAACGGACACTTCATCAGCAGCCTGCTGGTAGACGGAAAAGATTTCTTCAACGGAGATCCTCAAGTGGCCCTGCAAAACCTGCCCGCTTATATGGTAAGCAAGGTAAAAGCCTACCAGAAGGTGCCGGACAATGCCTACATCACACGTTCCTCTGAGGAAAAAGGTCCGCGCATAGATGACCCTTGGGTATTGGATGTATCCCTGAAGCGGCAGTATGCGAAAGGGTATGTTGCCAATGCCGAGCTGGCCCATTCGGTCTATCAGTCCAAACCCATGCTGGCCCGACTGTTCGGACTGCGCTTTACCGACAAGTCAAGAATAGCCCTCTATGCGACCGGAAATAACATCAATATGAGCGGCAGTCCCCAGACTGATTCCGGAAATTGGGATGAATATACACGGAAACAAGGAGAAAACAAAACTGCGGAAGCAGGAGCCTTCTACTACATAGAGAG
>NZ_QUEM01000102.1 GCF_003477995.1 Bacteroides sp. OF04-15BH | reverse complement strand
ACCTGTTGGCGGAATTAAAAAACCGCCTGAAAATTAGTATATTTTTATGGAGAAAAAGTTGTGCATCTCGTTGATTTTTAGTAACTTTGTAGTGTCCAATTATAAAGTTATATATTTCACGCTATGCACAACTTGTATGCAAATTTCGTAAAAATTCTTGAGATATGCAAGGATTTCTCCAAAAATTTAGTTAATGAGCTAGGAAATATTCCTCGCCCTGGAGTCGTACCACGTTTTTCAGACCTCGAAGTTGTTGCTTTGAGCTTGACAGCCGAGCATCTTAGCATCGACAGTGAAAACAACTTGTTCGATAGGCTGAAGGAGTATAAGGCAGATATGCCAAATCTGATTTCCCGACGCCAGTTCAATGACAGGCGAAAGTTCACTGCGGAACTATGTGAGAAGATTCGTAAGCGCATAGCGTCAAAGATGGATGGTGCAGAAGAATATTTCTGCATAGATTCCAAACCAATAGAGGTGTGTCGCTTGTCCAGAGGCTTGCGTTGCAAGATGAAAGGAACAGACGTAACAAACTCTCCTGCATTTGGCTATTGCGCTACTCAGAAGATATACTACTTTGGGTATAAGCTCCACGCTGTCTGTGGGTTAAGTGGAGTTATCCACTCGTATGACCTGAGTCCAGCTAATGTTCATGACATTCATTTTCTTAAAGATGTAAAGTTTCAATTCTATGACTGTTGCATCCTTGGCGATCGTGCTTACCTCAGTGCGGAACTACAGCAAGACTTGTTTTCTTCTGTAGGCATCAAGTTGGAAGTTCCATATCGCTTGAACATGAAGAATTGGCGGCCAACATTTAAGCCTTATGCTAAGGCGAGGAAGAGAATCGAGACAAATTTCTCTCAACTTTGTGATCACTTCATGCTCTTCCGAAACTATGCTAAGCAAACACCAGGACTGTTTACCCGAATCATCGGGAAAATTAGCGCATTTACAGTCTTGCAATATATTAATTATGTAAACAACAGACCGATTGGCAGGGTTAAGTATGCGCTAAATTAATTCCGCCAACGGGT
>NZ_QUEM01000101.1:265-1038 GCF_003477995.1 Bacteroides sp. OF04-15BH | reverse complement strand
AATGGTGAAGTAGCCCACGATGCCGATAATCATAAAGATTATATACACGGTACTGCTCCCGTCCGGGATGAAATCCGGGTCTGAAAGCTGCTCGATGTCTTTTTGGAGCATCAGGGTTTGTATGCGTGCCAGCACGCTGCTGAACAAGTCCGACACGGGTAGCCACAGGTAAATGGATATATAGCGTGAAATCCACTGGGTCAGCGTGCTTTGGAAACCGTCATAGACGGAAATCGCAAACGCCAGCGGACCCAGTATGCTTAACACGATTAGGAAGAACGTGCGCAGCGTGTCTATAATCAGCCCCGCCGCCTGAAAGAGCATTTCCAATAACTCCCTGAACCAGTCCCGGACGGACTTCTTTATATTATAAGCCGTCCTGTCCATGTACATGCCCGTCATAGTCACCATGTCGGAGGGCGACCAGCCCAGTTCTTCCAGTTGTCGGTCAAATTCCTCGTCCGATGCGAGGTAAGCCGTTTCGGGGCTTCGCATCAGGGCTTCATATTCCAGTCGGTCTTTCTGCGCCCGGTACTCGTTCATGTCGAAAGTCTGCGTTTCCATAAGCTGGTTGCACCCTTTCACCACTGGCGACAGCACCGTGTTGATAGTCCCCAGCACGAAAGTTGGAAAAAACATGATGCACAGCCCCAACACAAAGGGACGCAGGAGCGGGTACACGTCTATGGGTTCGGCACGTGCGAGCGACTGCCACACTTTGGCGGCTACATAGAACAAAGCTCCCAGCCCGGCTATCCCTTTGGCTACCCCCG
>NZ_QUEM01000101.1:0-255 GCF_003477995.1 Bacteroides sp. OF04-15BH | reverse complement strand
CCTTTGGCTACCCCCGTCATGTTGCTGCACAAGGGCATCATTTCATCGTACAGCACCCGCAACACTTGGTGCAGGTTGTCAAAATCCACCGCTGCTAATAACATAGGCATACCGATTTATATGTTACCAGTAGCGTTCATCCGCCGAGCCGTAGAGAGCCAGCACCCGGTCGGTGTCGTTCTTCTTCTTCGCCCGCAGGTAGGACACGGATATATTCTTTCGGGTGTAGTAGTTCACGAGGTTGCGGTAGTTGAG
>NZ_QUEM01000100.1 GCF_003477995.1 Bacteroides sp. OF04-15BH | reverse complement strand
CCGCTTGGTGATTATCCAAAGGTTGCCGTCAAAGGACTTTTGGATATTCTCCTGCCGCAAGTTGGCGACATCGCTGTATGCCAGACCGCAGAAACAGGAAAAGACGAACAAGTCCCTGACGTGTTCCAGCCGTTCGGAAACCATTTTCTTTTTAAGGATGATTTTTATCTCGTCCTCTGTCAGATAACCCCTGTCCACTTTCTCCAGCCGGATTTTATAGCTGGCGAACGGGTCGCCCACCAGTATGCCGTTGTTGCGGGCAATGATGATGATACGCTTGAAGAACTGCATGAACTTGGCGGTGGTGTTGTAGCCGCACTTGCAGGCGGTACGCAAATACAACTCAAAATCGGTAATGAACATCGGGCTTATCTCCTTTATGGATATGTCCGATACGTTGTACTTGCTTTGGATAAATTCAGCGAGGTGGCGGCGGGTCACTTCATACTTGCGGTAGGTCGCTATCGTCTTGGATATGCCCACAAGCTGCTTCACATCGTCATTGTGCTTTTGGAACAATGAAAGGATTGTTTCGTGGCTCTCGCTATGACCTAAAAACTCGTTTTTCACTTTCTCGGCGGTCACGTAGTTGTCACGCCGCTGCATTTCGTGGTAAATGGTATTCAGGGAAGAACGTATGTCGTCCAAAAGGGCGTTTATCCTCCCGGCATCCCTGCCTTTGGCTTTGCCCGCAGCAATGCTCCAGTTGTCGGGCTGGATGCTCTGTTTCGTACTGAACTGGCAAAGTTTGCCGTCTATGGTGATGCGTGCCATAATCATAACCTCGCCGTTTTTCTTTTCAGAACCTTTCTTCAAATAAAAAAGAACCTTGAATGTCGATTTCATAACTCAAAATTTTTAGTTGCAAAATTAGTTTTTACCTCTCGTTTTCGAGTTATGCAGACTATGGACTAATATAGTCATTATCAGGTCATTTATGGACAATTCGTTACCGTTTTTGTCCGGTAGGGAACAGGTAACGATTTAGTAACGAAACTTTGTCTTTTACCGTACTTTTGAAGTCTTGGAAGCAGGACTTTCGGGCAATAAAAAAAGCCACAAATCATTGATTTGTAGCTTTTTGTCCGTTTGCTGACCATTTCTGTCCAGCACGTTCAGCGGAGAGACAGG
>NZ_QUEM01000010.1 GCF_003477995.1 Bacteroides sp. OF04-15BH | reverse complement strand
GCAGGGTTAAGTATGCGCTAAATTAATTCCGCCAACGGGTAAAGGAGAATATGATAAACAACAAATTCAAAACAGACACAACATTTATAAACATAGCCAAAAAGTTCACGGTATATCACGATGAACGCATAGCCATAATCGACCATCTGAAAAAGAAGGACACCATGCCTGTTTCCTCCATAAAAGCAGATGCCGTTCTGATTATCCTATGTGAGAAGGGTGACGTGACCTTCTTTCTGAACAACAAATTCTACACGGCCACAACCAACGATCTGATTATTTGCCAGCCGCAGACCATATTCCAGAAGGATCACGCCTCGGCAGATTTTGAATGCTACGGATTCTGCCTGTCGCCCGAATTTGCCAAACAGCTCTTTCTGGTGTCTTCCAACAACTGGAAAGGCCGCCTTTTCTTTGAAAACAACCCCATCATAAAGACCGGCGAAGAAGGGAAGAATATATTCCAGCAATATTATGAATTGCTGAAATCCAAACTCATGGCCGAGCCTCATCCTCACCAGAAAGAACTGATCAATGCCCTGCTTCAGGCCTTTATCTACGAAATGCACGATGTGTCGGATAGAATCAAGAAGGAACCGAACAATTTCAACTCATCCACAAACCTGTTCAACTCATTCTTACAACTCATCGTGTCTACTTATCCCAAGGAACGCAGCGTGGCTTTCTATGCCGAGAAACTGTTCGTCACCTCGAAATATCTCACAGCCGTATGCAAGAATCTTTCGGGGAAAACAGCGCTCGCCATCATCACGCAATATGTCATACAGGATATTGAATACTTGTTGCGCTGTCCGGAAAAATCAATCAAACAGATTGCCAACGAGCAGAATTTTCCCAATCTCTCCTTTTTTGGGAAGTATGTCAAGCGATGTCTCGGTGTGTCTCCCAAAGAATATCGGGAGCGCATCCTGAAAAACAGTTTACTATAAAAACACAATAAGAATTCTGGTGCGTTCCCTTTAAAAGTCCTTTTGGAAAAAACATCAGGATGAATAAGAAAAACGATCTCAATGACTTGGCGAAATCATTGGGATCGTTTTTTATGGTTATCAGCCTTGTGCCGAATCCGAAGAAAAAGAGTAGGTCAGCACAAAGCGTTCCGCGGTTTCAAAAAATACATGATAGGTCCGGCAGTGCTCCGGATGCCGGGTCTGCATCTGCAAACTGCCCCGACATCCCGCTTCGCGGATGCTGTCGGGCTGCCGGCAGGAAGAAACCAGATGCTCCCGGAAATCCACCTCGCGGCAATTCATCATCTTATAGACCGTTTCCTTGGCCGACCACAGCAGAAGCTGTTCCCACACTCCGGAGGCAGACTCTTCGGAACTTATGAAACGGGAAGCCACGCGGCAAACACGTTCCCCGTATTGCTCGATGTCTACTCCCACCTCTCCATGCAAAGAGAGGATTACGGCAACAAAGCCGTCGGTATGCGAAATGGAAATCCGCCACGGCGAAGATTGCAGATAGGGTTTTCCGCTTTCGTGATAGGCAATGACTGCTCCGGGCAGCATCTGCTGGAGCAAGACACGCACGGCCACAAATTCATACCGGCGCTTGGGGGATGTAAAACGCTGTTGCGCCTCTTCGTGGCAACGGCAGCCCCCGTCGGGCAACAGGCTGAGCAGCTGTTCCATTGTCTCCACGGTCTGCCACACGCAGCAACGGAAGTTCCCTTCGTTGATGTCTCGGATAACAGGCATGGATTAATGGTCCTCGGGGTAAGTAATCGGTTCGTCGGTCACCACTTTCACCTTGAGAATGCGGCGCTCATCCATTTCCATCACCTCGAACTTGATGTTCTTATATTCGATGGTTTCGTGAATCTGCGGGAATTCTCCCTTGATTTCGAGCAACAGACCGGCCAGAGTATCGGCATCGCCTTCTACCTCTTCAAAGAAATCATCGGCAAGATTCATGATGCGCAGGAAGTCGGTAAGCAGAATCTTGGCTTCAAAGATATAGGCCTGTGAAGACAGTTTGGTATACATCTGTTCATCCTCGTCGTACTCGTCGTTGATGTCACCCACGATTTCTTCGATGATATCTTCCATCGTAACAAGTCCCGAAGTTCCTCCAAACTCATCCACCACAATGGCAATGTGCACCTTGTTGGTCTGGAAGTCGCGCAACAGATCGTCGATCATCTTGGTTTCGGGCACAAAATACGGCGGACGGATCAGAGACTGCCAGCGGAAATTGGCCGGCTTGTTGAGATGGGGCAACAAATCCTTGATATAAAGCACTCCCTTGATATTATCCTTGGAGTCGGCATATACAGGGATTCGGGAGTAATTGTGTTCCAAAATACATTTCATGACATCGGGGAAAGGGGTCTTCACATCGAGGTCCACCATGTCGATACGCGGTGTCATCACCTCGCGGGCCATCTCATCGCCAAAACGGATGATTCCCTTGAGCATGTTCTGTTCCTCGGCGATTTCCTTCTTGTCGGTCAGCTCCAGAGCCTGCTCCAGCTCGTCGACAGAAAGTGCGTGACTTTCTTTCTGCACCACCTTGGCGGCAATTTTCTTGGAACGCATCAGTGCGGACGAGAAAGGCCAGAAAAGGCGCTCGATCAGATGGAACGAAGGGGCTACCAGACGGCAGAAGCTCAGCGTGTGCTGCGCAGAGTAAATCTTAGGCATAATTTCGCCGAAAAGAAGCAAAAGAAAAGTAAGTAATACAGTCATAAACAGGAACTCCAGCAAATCATTTGCTCCAAAATCCACCACCTGGGCAAAAAAGAAGTTCAGCAGCATAATGACTCCCACATTCACAAAATTGTTGGCAATAAGAATGGTGGCCAGCAATCGCTCGGAGTCGGCTTTCAAAGCCATGATTTTTCGGTCAGATTCATGTTTTTCTTCTTCTATTTCATTGATGTCGGTGGGCGACAAAGAAAAGAAGGCAATCTCCGAAGCTGAAGCAAAACCGGAACAGAGAAGCAACAACATGGCACAGGCCAAAGCTACCCAGGCTCCGAAACTCGGTGCAACGATGGTTACACCCTGAAAAAGATTCTGTAAAGGTTCTAAAAACGTTTCCGTGTCCAAAATAAAAAAATTAAGTTATACAATCAAAACGGCAAATCATCGTTCGTAGCATCAGTCCCGGCCACAGAGGACAGGTTGCGCGCTGCCTCGGCGGCAGCGGGAGCAGGCTGTGCCGGAGCGGCTGCAGCACGCGGAGTAAGCATCTCCATGTTGTCTGCAAAGATCTCCGTAATATAGCGTTTCACACCGTTCTGGTCATCATACGAACGGCTCTTTATCTTACCTTCAATATATAGTTTATCTCCTTTGTGGACGTACTTTTCTGCCACCTCGGCCAGTCCGCGCCACAGCACGATGTTGTGCCAGTCCGTACGGTCGGGCACTTCGGTTCCGTTCTGCAGACGGTAGCCACGTTCGGTTGTAGCCAAAGGAAAAGAGGCAACGGCAACTCCGTTGTCCAGATAGCGTACATCGGGGTCTTTTCCCACATTCCCGATCAGCATAACCTTGTTCAGTGACATAAAATTCCTCCTTAATATCAGATAATCCGCTTCAAAGATAGCATCATTTCACGATACCACCCAAAAAATGCAGAATTTTTTTATTCCAAATGCCCGAAACGACAGAGGGCGGACGGCCTGAAAACCGTACGAAACCCGCAAATATTACGTTTGGAATACAGGCTTACAGCTTCAGGGCCGCCAGCATCTTCGGAAAAGCCAGCTGCCCTATTTCGTCACGCTCTACCCAGAAGACACCGGCAGGCAAACAGGCCGGATCGGGCGCATCGGGCAACGGCAACCCATAGAACGAGGCATGCAGCAGCTGGTGACTGAGACGCTGGCGCACCGGACGGGACAAAGGCTGCAACAGGGCCGACGGGACATGCAGCAAACCGGACAGACGGGCCTGCAACGCCTCGGTATCGGGCAAGGCGCCCTCCCACTCCAACAGAAGCGGCTGACAGAGTCCTTCCCAGATGTCGCCCGACGGACGGCGCCAGAAAGCCAGCCGCCCCTGATGCTCTATATAAATAAAGGTAAAGAAGCGCGGCCGCACGGTCTGCCGTCCCTGTTTCACGGGCAGGTCTTCCACGCATCCCGTTTTATAGGCCATGCAGGCTGCCGCTAACGGGCATCCGGCACAGTCGGGATTCTTGGGTACGCACTGCAAGGCCCCAAAATCCATAATGGCCTGATTGTAGTCGGACGCCCGGGCGGCATCAAAGAGTTCATGGGCCTTCTGCGCAAACAGTTTCTTTCCGGCCGTGGTGTCAATCGGCACGTCCAGTCCCAGAAAACGGGACAGCACGCGGTAGACATTACCGTCGACCACCGCATGCGGCAGTCCGAAGGCAAACGAGGCTATGGCTGCCGCCGTATAGTCGCCCACTCCCTTCAGCTTGCGGATTTCCTCATAGCTGTCGGGAAAGGCACCGAGCTCCGCAATCTGGCGCGCAGCCTGATGCAGGTTCCGTGCCCGGGAGTAATAGCCCAGACCCTCCCAATATTTCAGCACCTCGGCCTCGTCGGCAGCCGCCAGTGTCTGCACATCCGGAAAACGCTCCATAAAGCGCAGATAATACGACAGGCCCTGCGCCACACGCGTCTGTTGCAAAATGATCTCCGAAATCCATATCTTATAAGGATCGGAGTCCTCGCGCCAGGGTAAAATCCGACCATTTTCCCGATACCAGGTCAGGAGTATTTTTGAGAAATCTGTTCGTTTCATGTAATTTTTTCAGCTTTGGAGGCACAAAAATACAATCCAAATCAGTAATAATCAGCTTTTTTAAAGAAAAATCTTTGAATATATTTCATTTCCTCGTCAAAAAGCTATATATTTGCACTCCAAAAAATTAGGAATTAGAGAATTACAAATAATAATTATTTACACAAAATGACAAAAGCAGATATAGTAAATGAGATTTCCAGAAAAACCGGAATTGACAAATCGACGGTTTTAACCACGGTAGAAGCATTTATGGACACCGTAAAGGAATCTTTGACAACTAATGAGGAGAATGTTTATCTTCGCGGCTTCGGTAGCTTTATCTTGAAGAAACGCGCTCAGAAAACAGCTCGAAACATCTCCAAGAATACTACAATCATTATCGAAGAGCATAACATTCCGGCCTTCAAGCCTGCAAAAGTTTTTGTGGATGCTGTAAAAAAATAAAAATCCGAGAAATATTAACAAGAGTATTAACTTATAAAATTTAAAAGCTATGCCAAGCGGAAAGAAGAAAAAAAGACACAAGATGGCTACTCACAAGCGTAAAAAAAGACTGAGAAAGAACAGACATAAGAGCAAATAGTCTGTTGTAGCTTGTCTGTGGACAAACACAAAGAACAAACTTGCCGTGCTTTTCTCTGAAGAGCTACGCAAGTTTGTTCTTTGTATAAATAAGAGATCATAAACCAATCGAAATGAAGAAGAAATGACCAGCGAAGTAGTAGTAGACGTCCAACCCAAAGAAATATCCATCGCTCTTCTGGAAGATAAAAGACTGGTGGAATTTCAGAAAGAAGGCTTGTCCGTGTCGTTTGCCGTGGGCAATGTCTATCTGGCAAAAGTCAAAAAGATGATGCCGGGACTCAATGCATGTTTTGTCAATGTGGGCTACGAACGCGACGCTTTTCTGCATTATCTGGATTTAGGACCTCAATTCAACTCCTACCAAAAATATCTCAAACAAGTAGTCAGCGACCGAAAAAAACTTTATCCCATGGCCAAAGCGACCATGCAGCCGGAACTGGACAAGGAAGGAAGTGTGCAGAATATCCTTCAGCCGGGACAGGAAGTGCTGGTACAGGTCGTAAAAGAACCAATCTCCACCAAAGGACCCCGTCTTACCTGCGAAATCTCTTTTCCGGGAAGATACCTGGTTCTGATTCCTTTCAGCGATAAAGTTTCCGTTTCCTCAAAAATCAAGTCTTCCGAGGAAAGAGCACGACTCAAGCAATTGCTCCAGAGCATTAAACCGAAGAATTTCGGAGTAATTGTCAGAACCGTAGCCGAAGGAAAAAGAGTGGCTGAACTCGACACCGAATTAAAGATATTGCTGAAACGATGGGAAGAAACCATGACCAAGGTTCAGAAGGCAACCAAACTGCCGGAACTGGTTTACGAAGAAACCAGCCGCACTGTAGCCATGTTGCGCGACCTGTTCAACCCATCCTACGAGAATATCTACATCAATGACGAAAGTGTATTCAACGAAGTTAAGGATTATGTAACGCTTATCGCCCCGGAAAGTGCAAAAATTGTAAAGAAGTATACCGGCAAGTTACCTATCTTTGACAACTTCGACATCACCAAACAAATTAAATCTTCGTTCGGAAAAACCGTTTCCTACAAGCATGGAGCCTATTTGATTATCGAACATACGGAGGCGCTTCATGTGGTTGACGTAAACAGTGGAAACCGTGCCAAATCGAAAGACGGACAAGAGGCCAACGCCCTGGACGTGAATCTGGGTGCAGCAGATGAGCTGGCACGCCAACTGAGATTAAGAGATATGGGAGGAATTATCGTAGTGGACTTCATTGACATGAATCTGGCGGAAGACCGACAAAAACTCTATGAGCGCATGTGCGAAAACATGAAAAAGGACCGCGCGCGCCATAACATCCTTCCGCTGAGTAAATTCGGACTCATGCAGATCACACGACAGCGCGTACGCCCGGTTATGGACGTAAACGTTGAGGAAACATGCCCCACTTGTTTTGGAAAGGGCACCATCAAATCCAGCTATTTGTTTACCGATATTCTTGAAGGCAAAATAAACACTTTGGTAAACAAAATCGGAATGAAGCAGTTCGCACTGCACGTACATCCTTACGTGGCAGCCTACATCAATCAGGGTTTTCTGTCGCTGAAGCGGAAATGGCAGATGAAATACGGATTCGGGGTAAAGATCATCCCGAGCCAGAAACTTGCCTTCCTGCAATATGAATTCTATGACGGTAACGGACAGGAAATCGATATGAAAGAAGAAGTAGACAGCAAATAAAAAAAGGGGCTTTCAGAGCCCCTTTTTCTATTCTTCCTTGTTCTGCCCTTTTATCAATTCGCCCGATATTATTTCAGCCTGTTTGATGACCGTCTCTGTTGCCAGCATCTGCATATCTGGCGGATATCCATACCGACGCAACAATCGTTTAATAGCAACACGCATTTTTGCCCGCACATTTTCCTTCATTTCCCAATCAATAGAGGCATTATTACGTATCGTTTCTGTCAGGACAACGGCTAGTTCTCTCAATTTATCCTTTCCCATCAGTTCCATTGCGCTATTATTGGCAGCTACAGCAGAATAAAAAGCAAATTCATATTCCGAAAGACCTAGTTTCTTTGCTGCACTATCCTGCTTTACGATATGTTTGCTCAATCCTATCAGTTCATCAATCACTTCTACAGCAGTAATAACCTTATTGTGATATTTATTGATAGAAGCCTCCAGCATTTCCATCAAACTTTTCCCTTGAACCAGATTTCGCTGCATACGCGCCTTTATCTCATCATTCAGTAATTTTCGTAGCACTTCCAAAGCTATATTCTTATGCTCCATACCCTTCAGCTCCATAAGAAACTCCTCGGAAAGGATAGATATATCCGGCTTTCTGATACCTGCCGCATCAAAAATATCCACTACTTTTTCCGAAACCAGCGCCTTATCTACAACCTGACGAATTGTTGTTTCTATTTCCTCACCTGTTTTCTGAGAAGAAGATGCATCAAACTTACAGAGTCTGGCCTTTACAGCCTGAAAGAAGGCTACTTCCTCCTTTATTTCCATCGCCCGCTCATGAGGAATAGCAATGGCAAATGCTTTTGACAAAGCATTGACCTCGTTCACAAAGCGTTTCTTTCCCTCATCAAGACCAAGAATAAAATCTTCAGCCTGTAAGATGACGGATAATTTCTGGGATATATCTGCTTTGAAATAGGAAAGATAATCAAAACCATACAAAAGTTGCTGTACCACCTCCAGTTTCTCTTCCATCAGAGCAACAGCCTGTTCCTGCTGTTCTGTAGGATTGCCTTTTCCCCCTGAATCCGAATAAAACGATAACGCTTTCTTCAAATCTGAAGCAATACCCAGATAATCCACCACCAAGCCTCCCGGTTTATCTTTGTACACACGGTTCACACGGGCAATTGCCTGCATCAGATTGTGTCCTTGCATCGGTTTGTCAATATACAATGTATGCAGGCATGGCGCATCAAACCCGGTAAGCCACATATCGCGCACAATCACCAGTTTCAGTCCGTCTTCCGGATCTTTCATCCGTTCTGCCAATAAGCGACGTTGCTCTTTTGTGGTATGATGCCGCGAAATCTCCGGACCATCGGACGATGCTGAAGTCATAATAACCTTTATTACTCCCTGATCCAGATTATCAGAATGCCATTGCGGACGTAAAGCGATGATGGCATCATATAAAGCGACAGCAATCCGACGGCTCATAGCCACAATCATCCCCTTTCCCTCAAACACTTCCTGACGCTGTTCAAAGTGTGTTACAATGTCCCGGGCTACATTTTTAATACGTGCCGGACTTCCTATTAATGCTTCCAGCTGTGTCCATCTGGCCTTAGCCAGCTGAACATCGTTCATCTCCTCAGTTTGCAACTCCCGGTCGAGTGATTCTATCAGTTTACGCCCTTCTTCGCTCAATTCGATTTTGGCCAAACGACTCTCATAGAAGATACGCACTGTAGCACCGTCTTCTACAGCCTGAGCTATATCATAAACATCTACATAATGCCCGAACACTGCCGGTGTATTTACATCAGCAGTCTCAATGGGAGTACCAGTAAAGCCCAGAAAAGTAGCATTAGGCAAAGCATCACGCAAGTATTTGGCAAATCCATATTTGATTTCCGAACCAATCACTTCATCAGCTTCGTTTCTGACCTCTACGGTTTTGGCCTTGAATCCGTACTGAGACCGATGGGCCTCATCAGCAATAACAATAACATTTTTTCGGTTAGTTAAGGTTTCATAAACGTTGCCTGTTTCCGGCTGGAACTTTTGAATGGTAGTAAATACCACTCCTCCGGAATTAACTCGTAGAAGTTTCTTTAATGTCTCCCTATCATCGGCCTGTACAGGAGTTTGGCGCAGAAGCTGTTTACAATCGGCAAATGTTCCAAATAACTGATCATCCAGATCATTACGGTCCGTAATGACTACAATAGTCGGATTATTCAGCATACGCACCACTTTACCGACATAAAAAACCATAGAAAGCGATTTTCCCGATCCTTGAGTATGCCATATAACTCCTGCTTTATGATCTCCTACAGGCTGAGTTCTTGCATCTACAAGTCCATAGTTTATAGGAGACTCATGCAAAGAAGCATCATTTTTCTTATTAATGCCCGTGGCACGCACCGTTGATTCTATAGCCTTATTTACCGCATAATATTGATGATAGGCCGCAATCTTCTTTATAGTCTTTATTGTGGTAATATGTGTCTTTATATCTTCCGTCTTTGATTTCTCAAAAACAGTAAAAGAACGTATCAAATCCAACAAAGTTTCTTTATTCAGCATGCCCCGAACCAAGACTTCCAACTGACTGACCAAATGGGATGCCTCTGCTTTACCGTCAGCACTTTTCCATGCCATCATACGGCTAAACCCTGCCGATAAAGATCCGGCACGCGCTTCCAATCCATCGGAAACTACAATTAAAGCATTATAAGTGAACAGAGCAGGAATTGCCGTCTTGTAAGTTTCTATCTGTCGGTATGCACTTTGAACCGTAGCATTTTCGTCTGCCGCATTCTTCAATTCTATTACCACCAGAGGCAAACCGTTGACAAACAAAATCAAATCGGGTCGTTTGTTTCGTCCGTTTTCTATGATGGTATATTGATTAACCACTGTAAACTCATTATTCAGCGGGTTTTCAAAATCAACCAGCCAAACCAATTCTCCCCGCTCAGCTCCCTCGTGATGTACTGAGACCGAAATCCCTTCCGTCAGCATGCGATGAAATAACTCATTATTAGCCAGCAGATCAGGCGAAGCGATACGTAGCACCTCATTGACCGCCTCTTCACAAACCGCAGCTGACAGTTCGTGATTGATACGTCGCACCGCTTTACGCAAAGATTCTTTTAACACGACCTCCTCAAAAGACGCACGCAAAGGATTCGGTCCGTCGGGAGCAATATCCGGACCGTAAAGCGATTTGTAGCCAAGATGCTCAAAAAGCTGAATGGCGAAAGATTCTATTTGGGATTCTGAAAGAACAAGCATGCTGTTTTTAATCTATTCAAAAAACTTATTAACCTTCTCAAAAACATTTCTATTAAACTCTTTCACTTCAGGTTTTGACTTTTCTATGAAATTATTTATCTCCTCAAGCAAAATTTCTTTCGACAAAAAAGAAGAGATAGAGTCAACTGTTATATAATCATCATCTATATGCATCGCTATGATTCCTAAGGCCGCGGAGGCTATAATATAACCATATAAATAAGTTGAAGAATCAGGAACAATGTCCGATGTTTTAAAACGTAATTTTTTTTCATTTGAAAGTATACAAGCTAATAAGACAATATTTCCATAAAAAGAACCAGCTTTCACATATCTTTCGACAATCTTTTGCATCAATTTATTATCAGTCTCATCCATTCCAACTGAAGCTGAAACAGAATCAATAGAACGTTTCTGATTATTCTGGCTTACTGCATTTTTTGTTTCACTTGATATCACTTTTATCTCATCCAATTTTAACAAAATAGAGTCTATACTTCCTGATAAACTCTCTGAAATCAAAGAAAATCTATCTACTGATACTGATATCTTATCTGAAGCTCTGTCTATTTTCTGATACTGGGCCTCTCCTTGATTATTAGAAACAATCGCATAAATAATAGCGACTACAGAAAGGAACAATGAAGATATAGTAGAGGCAAAGGATATATAGTCCACAATCTGATCTGTATTATTGTTATTTACACAAACATAAGTTATCAGTTCTATAATTATAAAAATCAATAAACCTGAAATGTAGTACATGTGCACCTTACACTTTCCATCGTTTTGACGATATTTCAAAAAAAGGAAAATGATAGCAATTATAGCCAACAATACCACCGAGAGTGTAAGTATCCCTGAATTTATTAATTTATCCATTATCATAATTCATCTATCTTTATTTCATTAGACATCAATTTAGGCAATATTCTATCCTTTGTTTTATTTATAGTTCTTATTTGTAATTCATTTATTTTTATTTTATTAAAAATTGGTTTTACGATTTTACAAAACTCAGCAACAATTTGTTTTGGTGGAATCAGTAAACTTAAAGATTTAAACGCAGACTTACTAATCTCCATAAAAGTTGAACCATTAGCATAACTATGCACTATATCCATATTAGCCTTGAGCCACAGATATATAAATTCTTTTGCGTAACCTTTATCATCAATTATTGCAATATAGCCTTGATTGATAGCTAAAGGAACCTCCGCATAAGCTAATACTCCAACCGGTGCTCTTGATGACATTAACAATGTACCTGCTGGTAGAAGTCCTGAACTGATCTGCTTCAACCCTTCTTGTGTTATTTTTCGTTCAGTATCAAACAGATAAATTCCATTTAATGTGGTGACATCTTTAGGAGAAGTCCAAGGTATACTACCATCCCAATATTTAGGTTCTTTGGTACTAGGAGTGGTGCCACCTTTTACAGACAAAATATCGTCCAACGTACCTTCTTTCCAATATTCTTGAATTTCTTCAATAAACCATTTGCGAAACAATGTTTCTGCCATTGCTTCAAGAGTCTTATTTTCCTGAAGAAGCAAATCTATTTTATCATCTAAAGAATTCAAAATAGAAGCTATACGTTTTTGTTCTTTTAATGAAGGTATAAATATATTTAATTCATGAATATGATTTCTATTTAAAGATGGAACGGCACTACCACTATTAAACTGGGTAAAATCAACCAACTGTAAAAAATAATACATAAACTTCTCATCATTTCCGTGAAAGTCTTTTACATATAAAGTTGTATTATGAGCCCAAAAATTATCTTTATAAAATTTAGGAACACCAATATTACCACTACGACCTATTGTAATACCAGGTCCTTTTGTTGTGTATTGATCATGGTACCCAATTACACCATTAGAACCTGCAACAGGAATATCTCCAC
The DNA here is from genome assembly GCF_003477995.1 of Bacteroides sp. OF04-15BH. GTDB lineage: Bacteria > Bacteroidota > Bacteroidia > Bacteroidales > Bacteroidaceae > Paraprevotella. The sequence goes on along the minus strand of NZ_QUEM01000010.1, from coordinate 94,485 downwards.
CATTCATTTCAGATTTAGGCAAATCATATCCACGTTGAAAGGTTAAGACTTCTCCCAATTTATATTCTTTCCACTCACCCATACTAAAACTATTAAAGTATTATTCCAAGGATTCCAATCAATGTAGCCACAATGATAGAGATCCAAGTCAAATATTGTTGTTTTCTAAAACGAATTTCATCTTCTGACTTAAAATTATTCTTCACCAATTCTTTCAGTTCTTCACTTACAGAAAAAGCAACATGCAATGAATTTCCCATTGGAAATTCCTGCTCCGTATATTTACAAGGCCAATATAACTGATTTCCAGAAGAATCTAACCAATTCTCATTTCTATATGTAAGAGTTATAAACTGATTTCCATTTACAGACATAACTTCTGATCTAAGCCAACTAGCATCAGCACCTACCATTAAAATATTATCTGTACAAAAAGGTATCATGATAATGTGTTTCTTCTTAACTAAAGTATCAATCAAAGAAAGTAACTCAACCACATATCCCAAGCCATCACTATGAAACCAATCATCATACATATCCTTTTTCAAGAAAATAATATTCATACCACCATGTTGTACAATACCAATACCCCTTTTTTCCAACAGTCCGCTTCTATTAAGCACATCTGCTATGGATTTTGCTTTGCCATTATACGCTATGATAGCATTTATAAATTCTTTTTCTGAACGATTGAATACCATTATATCAGTTTATTTATCATTGCCTTAATGTCCTCTGGTACCCTCTTTTCATCTATTGCATCAAGATGAAACCCATGATAAGTATTCTCACTTTCGCGCTTGAACTCTATAAATTGATTGTGTACCTGATCGAAAAAGTAAAGAACTCTCAAATCAGTACCAATAGCCTTCAGAAGCATATTCTTCGCTTCTTCTTTATTACACATCAGAACAGATACTTTTTCCCCCTTATTTCCCGGATGTGCTCCTTTACCATTTTCCCCGTGCTTTGGATTCAGATTAAAAATTCGTTGTGGTTTGCGGTTTGTTTCATACCATTTCGAAATATTTTTTATATCAGCATTTCTCACATTCAATTTCACTTCGTCCTGATTACGCTTTATAATTATTGTTTCAGAAGCGCACGAAAATGCATCATAATTAATCAAAAGAAACGTACTCTCATCTTTAGAAACAAATTTTCGTTCTGTCATCTCACACAATGTATCATCCTTTATCGGAATACAATAATACATATATTTCACAGTATCCTTTTGAACTTTCTGAGTCCGCCAGTTCTCTCCCCATTTATTCATTACCATCCTCATACGTGTTATTGTATTAGGATATGATTTTTTTAAAGTCTTTGCAGGATAAAGAAAAGCTGACACATTTTCAGCATCATAATAACCTTTGTAGTTTTCATTTGATATTAACATACATATCTCGTCTATTTTGTTTATGACTTTTAAAAATTCATTTTCTGTCATAATATTAGTAGACTTGATATATTCCGGTTGTTCCTCAACGTCCTCGTATTTTGGTAATAATAAAAACAATTCACTGTGTTCCATATCAAAATCCGGTTAATGTTCTAAGGTCAATATCTATTTGGTCAAAAAATCCTTTAGGAGGACGAGTAATATGCCCGGTTTCCGAAATCTGCAAATGATGTGACAAAGCTGTATGTCTATGCTCTTCCCTTTCGAAATAGTATATTGAAAGCAGGTTAGGAGTAATCCATTTCTTATTTACGGCTACTAAACTGCCGTTTATTATGTGGTCGCTATGTGACTCAATAATAATTTGTACTCCATGAGCCACAGCCTTTGAAACAAGTTCCATCAACACCGCCTGTCCTTTGGGATGCAAATGTGCTTCCGGATTTTCAATCAAGATAATGGCATCTTTATCCGCACTTAACACGGCTATCAGGATAGGTAATACATACGTAATACCAAAACCAGTATTCAGAGCTGTTATATCTTCCGTAATGGTATTTTCGTCACGGTTAAATTTATATTTCAATTTAAAATCTTCCCCCGCAGGCTCAATATTGATTTTGATATTGGGTGAAACCAAACGCAACCAACGTTCTACCTGCACTGCAAGCCGATAATCTGGAGTGACATCTTCTTCATCTATGATAGCAAGTTCTTTTACAGGTATATTGACATTCTTGTATTGCTCAAGGAAATGCACTGCGTATTCGCACTGCCCCATGATTTTAGAAATCTGCTTCTTGGTTACCACCAATGACGTATCCCGATTGTATATCTTTTGAGGACCGGAACGGAAAGCACTTAAGTATTGGAATTTCTCATTAAACAGTGAATATTTTGACAATACGGCTTTAGATGTTTCATTCCCTTCTACTCCTGGTAACATCGTATCCATGATATTGTCAGGATATTCAAATGAGAAGTTCAAATCGTCTTGCTCTGCAAACTTCATGTTTATCTGTAAAGTATGTTCAGTAGAAGCCTGACAAGCAAGTTCTCCAGATATTCCAGCATCGCACAAATCACCTTTCAGGTTCAAGCCTGAATCCAGGTCATTCATCATAAAAGACTGGCGCAACAAAATTAACGACTGTATTACCGTGGATTTTCCCATACCGTTCATACCTGTAAGAATTGTTAGTCCATTCAGTTCCAGATCTGTATGGTCATGAAGCTTTAAATTATTTATGCTCAAATGAGTTATCATAGTCTTATTATTTCTTTTATTAGTGATTTTACCATCGTAAAACGTAAGTCTACATTATATTTTTGCCCCGTTCCAGTCGATATAGAGAAGTTGAATCTTTCATCATTAAATAAACGAATCATACCAGTTTTAAATGCTTCTGCATTTTTCAACAGCATAAGCTGTTCTTCGTCGCTCAACCAGGCTATGTTTACACTCAATGTATCATATACCGATTTGGATATTGGCTTCCTCTTATCAGTAACACTATATCTTTTCCGGAATGTATCATTTTTGAATATCTGATAACAGCACTTCATTGCTTTATCAAACGAGACACGTATGTCATTCCTCTGTGTGGGAGTCATTTTATTCAATTCCCCCATTTTATCATTTAGGAACATATCTAAGTCTCCCATGTAGTCTTGATAGCCAATAAAGAACGCTATAAATCTATTTACAAAATCCCGATCTTGCATTCGTTTACTCTTCACAGAATAATTGGTAGCTTTTTTAAAAGACTCCATGTTTGCAAGTTCTTTTATAAATTCAGCTGCTGGACCCTGATTCAATGCATGGCGCATTTCTTGTGGAGTTAAAGGCTCTCCAGCAGTATTGACGCGTTGGAAAATAATGTATTTTACATCTAATGGAGTTCCTTTACGCAATGTATTCATCGTGATTTTAAGCGATTTGATACGCTTCACTTCAGGACGTGCCAATTGCGAATATGTCATACCTTCAAAATTTTTCAGAAACTGTAGTCCTTCCAATTTTAAAGGCCCATTTTTTTTCAATATAAAATCCCTTATTGCACAAATTCGTTGCAGACCATCTATAATGGAAAGTTTCTGGCTTCTTGGATCTTCGCTGAAATAAAAAGAAGGTAATGGAAGACCTAACAAAATAGACTCTATCAAGCGGCTTTTTTTAACATTATCCCACACATCAGCCGCACGCTGAAAATCAGGTTGCAAGTCTATCTCATCATTTTCCAGTTGTTCTATTAATGAACCTAAATTCACCGTAGAAATATCCACATCTATCTCATTTGGATTAAATGGCTTGGTTATCGATTCTGTTGACCCTCCTCCATTGAGATCTTCTACTTCTACTTCTACTTCTAGGTGATCTTGTTTTTTAATATCGTCCATGCTCATAATAATTATTTTATTTTAGCCAGATTCTCCAATATAAGTTTATTCAACCGTTCTTCTTCTTTCAGTTGAGCCTCGAACTCAGCCTTTAATGCTGTAAAACGTTCCTCAAAATTGAATTTGTCTTCTTCTTCCGGTAAACCAACATAACGGCCTGGAGTCAGCACATAGTCCAATTCAGCAACACGTGATACAGGAACCGACGCACAAAATCCGGGAACATCCTGATATATACCGCCTTCGTTTCGCCATTGATGATAAGTGTCAGAAATCTGTTTGATGTCTTCTGCTGAAAATTCACGGGTACGACGGTTTATAAGATGCCCCATATTACGCGCATCTATAAATAATATTTCCTGACTACGCTCACGAAAACTTCTGTCAGCACAACAACTTCTTCTCAAAAACCAAAGGGAAGCAGGAATCTGTGTATTTAAGAATAACTTTGCAGGAAGATTCACAATACAGTCAATCAGTCCGGCATCAACAAGACTCTTTCTTATCTCTCCTTCTCCACTATTCTTTGAAGTTAAGGCACCTTTTGCCAAAACAAATCCAGCTTGTCCGGTCGGAGTCAAATGGTGAATGAAATGCTGTATCCAGGCAAAATTTGCATTTCCTGTAGGAGGTACCCCATATTTCCATCGGCCATCATTGCGTAAAAGATCGCCACTCCAGTCACTATCATTAAAAGGAGGATTAGCTATCACATAATCTACTTTTACATCACGATGTGCATCATTCAAAAAAGATCCCTCGGTGTTCCACTTTACCTGAGAAGCATCTATTCCACGAATGGCCAAATTCATTTTACAAAGCCGCCAAGTAGTCTGATTACTTTCTTGTCCAAAAATAGAAATATCGTTTACACGTCCTTGATGCTGTTCTACAAACTTCTCGCTCTGCACGAACATACCACCCGATCCACAACAAGGGTCAAGTACACGTCCTTTGTAAGGCTCTAACATATTAACCAACAATTCAACAACACAACGAGGAGTATAGAACTGACCGCCTTTTTTTCCTTCGGCCAGCGCAAATTCACCTAAAAAATATTCAAAGACATGTCCTAAAAGATCTGCACTGTTGGTTGAAGAGCTTAACGTACTGTTTCCTATCAGGTCAATAAGTTCTCCTAAACAAGTCGGATCCAGATTAGGACGGGCAAATACTTTCGGCAATACTCCTTTCAACGATGGATTCTCTCTCTCTATCTCATCCATTGCGCCATCTATCAATTTCCCGATTTTAGGATCTTTGGCATTAGCAACCAGCGTACTCCAACGTGCTTCTGCTGGAACATAAAAAACATTCTCTGCCTTATATTCCTCGCGATCTTCCGGATCAGCTCCGAGATCTATTTCTTGCTTGAGTTTATTATATAAATCTTCAAATGAAACAGATATATATCGTAAAAAGATAAGCCCCAAAACCACATGCTTATATTCTGCTGCATCAATATTCTTACGAAGTTTGTCTGCAGCCTTCCAGAGCTGTTTTTCCAAAGGTTCATCTATTACTGCTTTTTTCTTAGCCATAAAATCTTGATTAGGTTTATTTGTCAAATACTATACAAAGATATTGAATTAACCATATATTAAAGAAACAATAATTTATTTTTTTATCTGTATTAGAAAGAAGCAACTTTTATAATATCATAAATATTATTGTTATGCCTCCTGTTCCTTCCGCTCGGAAATCACCAGCAGATGATCTTTTTCCTGCAGTTGCAGATGCCCGTTGGGCACAATATATTCCTCGTTGCGCTTGACCAGCATCACCAGATGGCCCTGCGGCAGATTCAGGTCGGCCAGACGGTTGCCACCGGCCAGCATCTCGGCCGTGAGCTGCACATCGGTCAGATAAGTCTTGGTCTCCTCAGGAATCTCAATGCCATAATAGTCGCGCGGCTGCTCCATTGGTTCTGACAGTCCCAGACGGTTGGCCAGAGGCGAAAGCGTGGTGCCCTGCAACAGCAGGGAAAGCAACGTGATGAAAAACACAATGTTGAATATCTGTCCAGCGCCTTCCACACCGGCTATGACCGGATAGGTAGCAAAGATGATGGGCACCGCCCCACGCAAACCGACCCACGAAATGAATACGCGCGATTTGAACGAATAGTTCCGGAACGGCAGCAGACTGATGAACACACTGAGCGGACGGCCCAACAGCATCATAAACAGGGCGATGAGCAGAGCCACATCGGCCACCTGCCACAGTTCGTGAGGGTTGACCAGCAGACCCAGGGTGAGGAACAGGACAATCTGACCGAACCAGGTGAGCCCGTCCAGAAAGTTGCTGACTTCCTTACGATAAGGTATCTTGGCATTGCCCAGCACAATTCCGGCCACATACACTGCCAGATAGGCATTTCCGCGAATCAGGTCGGTTACCGTGAAAAGAAAAAAGACCAGACTCAGAATCAGTATGGAATAGAGGGCTGAATTGACCAGACTGATCTTATTAAGCAGCCAGACTCCAAAACGACCAATGGAATAGCCGGCCAGCGCTCCCAAAAAGAACTGCAAGAAGAAATCTTTCAGAATATCCATTGCCGACGCTCCGGAAAGGGTGACCACCTGAATCAAGACAATGGTCAGCATATAGGCCATCGGGTCATTACTGCCGCTCTCCAGTTCCAGCATCGGGCGCAGGTTTTCCTTCAGGTTCATATTCTTGGAACGCAACAGGTTGAACACCGAAGCGGAATCGGTGGAAGACATCGTTGCCGCCAGCAGAAAAGAAACCCATAGAGACAGATGGATATCTGCCCGGGTATAGTCTGAAATGAAATAGATGAACAGTCCTGTAAACAAGGTGGTCAGCAACACTCCCACCGTAGAAAGGGAAATGCCGGGCAACAGAACCGGCCTGATCTCCCGAAAGCGGGTATCCATACCTCCGGAAAAAAGAATCAGACACAAGGCAATCATGCCGATAAACTGAGCATCGGAGGCACTGTTGAACTGAACACCCAGACCGTCGCTGCCGAAAAGCATGCCGACGCCCAAAAACAAAAGCAGCACCGGAATACCGAAACGGAAACTGCTCCGCGTGAACAGGATGCTGACAAACACCAATACCGAACCAATCAAAAGAATGTTTTCTGAAGTAAACGTCATATTTTTTCTGTTAAAGTTAAGATTCTATGCAATATAGCGAAAAAATCAGGAATTTGCAAACCCATGTTTTTCCAGGCCACCAAAAATTAATAATTCTTTAAAGATATATTAAATCAAAAGGAAAAGCCGCAAAAAATATGCTATCTTTGTAGCCGTGTTTACAGAAAAATCTATTATGAAGGAATTTGCAGAAAAAATGCTGGCTTCGAACAGCACCTCATCCTATGACCTGACGGTCATCGTACCGGTATACAATGAAGAAGACAATATGACTGCTCTGGAAAAAGCATTGTCTGAATTTGTGAACTCTACTCCTTATGCTTCTTGCATTCTTTTTGTCAATGATGGTTCGAAAGACAGCAGTTTGTCCGGCATCCAGACTTTATGTGCCCGCAACAAGCATTTCTACTACATCAGTTTTGCCAAGAATGCCGGTCTGAGTGCCGCTATCAAAGCGGGATTCGACGTGGCTCAGTCAAAATATGTGGGCTACATCGATGCCGACCTGCAAACCAGCCCGGAAGATTTCAACATCCTGTATCAGTATATCGGTGACTATAAGATGGTGATGGGTATCCGTGCCCAGAGAAAGGACTCTGCCTTCAAGCTGATCCAGTCGAAGATTGCCAACTCATTCCGCCGCATGATGACGCACGACGGCGCTACCGACACCGGTTGCCCGCTGAAGATCATCCACACGGAATATGCCAAGCGCATGCCTTTCTTTACCGGAATGCACCGCTTTCTGCCGGCCCTGATCCTGTTGCAGGACGGCGGCAGCTATAAGGAAGTGCCCGTAAGACATTTCCCGCGTACGGCCGGCGTGTCAAAATATAATCTGTGGAACCGCCTGATTTCTCCGTTCAAGGACTGCTTCGCCTACCGGTGGATGAAACATCGCTACATCAATTACCAGATTAAAGAAAACAACCTGTAAGCGCATGGCCTCAATCTATATCATCGGTTTCCTGGCACAGATTTTCTTCTCGGCAAGAATCCTGGTACAATGGTTGCTGTCCGAGAAAGCCAAAAAGGTGGTCTCTCCTCCTATCTTCTGGGCCCTGAGCATCATGGGCTCCTATCTTCTGTTTATCTACGGTTGGTGCCGCGATGATTTTTCCATCATTCTGGGACAAATCATCTCTTACTATATCTATATCTGGAATCTGAACGCACAAGGGGTTTGGAAACGGATTCCGGCATGGATGCGCATCATTCTGTTTGCCACTCCTATTGTGGCCTGCACCTGGCTGATGACGCATACGGGTTCGTTTGTGGAGCAGTTCTTCCGCAACGAGGATATCCCGCTCTGGCTGCTGATATTCGGTTCTGCCGGTCAGGTGATCTTCACCCTGCGCTTTATCTACCAGTGGATTTATTCCTACAAGAAGCATGAATCGACCCTGCCTATCGGATTCTGGATTATCAGCTTCACCGGCAGCCTCATCATCGTGAGCTACGGATTGTTCCGACTGGATCCGGTGCTGATTCTCGGACAGTCTGTAGGATTTGTGGCTTATACCCGAAACATCATATTGAGTATCAACCAAAGAAAACAAACCGCACCATGAATTCTTACAAAATAACCTCTTTTCTGGAAAACAGAAACATGACCTTTTGGGTGATGTTCATCCTGATCTGCCTGATTCCGCTGGCCGTATGGCGCGACTATACCCCTGCCAATGAACTGCGCTACATCAGCATTGCCGACGAAGCATTGCGGAACAATACCTGGTTCAGCCTGACCAACCACGGGGAGCCGTACAGCGACAAACCGCCGTTTTACTTCTGGCTGATCATGCTCTGCAAACTGATTACCGGAGAATATCACATGGGGATTCTGATTCTGTATTCTCTGCTTCCGGCTCTGGGCATTGCCTACACCATGAACAAATGGACACAGGGCCTGATGAGTAGCAGCAGCCGGTCTACCCTGCCTCTGTTTCTGATTACCACGGGTTATTTTGCCGGTACCGCCATGGTGCTGAGAATGGATATGCTCATGGTGTGGTTCATCATTTTGGCTCTGTATCACTTTCATCAGATGTATGAAGGGAAAGGCAGCTTCCGGAAACACCAGATTCTCATGGCGGTCTACATCGTTCTGGGCTTTTATGCCAAGGCCTTTATGGGTATTCTGATACCGCTGGTCAGCAGCGCACTGTTCCTAGCGTTCAAAAAGGAACTGCGCAGCTTCGGCAAATACTGGAACTGGAAAGTGTGGAGCATCATCGTGGCATCTTTTCTGTTCTGGTTCGGCATGGTTTACGTGGAAGCCGGTGGCGAATATCTGTATAATCTGACCGTAGGGCAGACGGTGAGCCGCTCGGTAAAAGTGTCTGTGCACAAGCGTCCGTTCTATTATTATCTGATTTTCCTGAGCTACGGTGTGGCGCCCTGGACTCTGTTCTATCTGTTTGCCCTGATCAAGGGAGTAAAAGAAAAGATGTTCCGCACCTCGGCAGAGCAGCTGTTTCTCATCGAAATCGTCTCTACCTTTGTCATGCTCTCTTGCTTTGGCAGCAAACTGGCCATTTATCTGGTGCCGATATTTCCCTTTATGGTGTGCCTGTCGCTCATCGTATTGGAACAAAGCCACTGGAGCAAAATGATGGCGTTCGGAGTAAGCCTTCCGGCCATTGCAACCGTATTGGCCTTCCCGGCCTATATTTATATCGCTCTCATCCTGCCTCAATACAGACATCCGGCATTATACATCGCCACCGCAATCCTGACAGCAGGCAGTGCCTGGTCGCTGGTTTATGCCTGGAAAAGAAAACGCCTGCTTACGGCGTCCATCCTGTTCTGTTGCGGCTTCCTGCTCACGGCATTTGCCGGAGGGTTCTCTCTGCCGAAATTCAATTCATTAATCGGTTATACGGAACTCGCCGAGAAAGCTCAACAGCAGGAGAAGGTATGGCAAACCACCGGAGTGGTTACCTACGGAGTATGGCGCGCAGAAAACATGGATGTATTCTTCCCGGAACGCCTGACTGTGGTTCACGAAGCAGACAGCCTGATAACCAAACAACAGAACAGACTGCTGATTCTCAACAAGAACAAACTGCAAGAAAATGTGGTGGACAGTCTGGTTGCCACAAAGCCGAAGGTGGAAGCACTGGGAGATTATCTGTTTGTAAAATTCTAAACAGATGGGATTGTCTGAAAGATTTCTTTGCGAAAGATAGTTAAGTTCCCGAAGAAGTAGTGCCAAGGATTTTGAAACAACGGGTTAATTCCTTATTTTTGCGTATTCCTATTTCTGCAACAAATAAAAACCCGTTTATGAAAAAATACTTCTTTTGTCTTTTATGTGCCACCGCGCTGATGCAAATCAGTCCGGCATACGGTTTTCATAAAAAAGACAAGGACAAAAGACACAGTGAAACAGTTACCGTACGCATTCCGGAACCGGATCAGTTGGCTCCCAAAACAGCAGGAGAAGAACTGGTGGCTCCCATTGAGGAAGTAAGAAGACAGGACCTGAAATGGAGCAACCACAAATATGGTATTGATGTATCACGCTACCAGAATCAGATTGACTGGGAGGCCGTAGCCAAAGATCCGAATGCGAAATATGCTTACCTGAAGGCAACTGAAGGAGCCGGACTGGTGGATCGGACTTATGCCTATAACCTGAGCGAGGCACGAAGAGTCGGCATCAAGGTGGGATGCTATCATTTCTTCAGCCCGACGGCTTCTGTTGAAGACCAGTTCAAGAATCTCACATCAACTGTTGATCTGTCTACACAGGATCTGATTCCCATTATTGACGTAGAAAACCGCGGAAGAGGCTCGTTGGACGAGTTCTGTAACCGCTTGAGAAAGTTCCTGATTGATGTGGAGAATCATTATAAGGTGAAACCGATTATCTATACCTCCAGCCACTTCTACAACAAATATCTGAGGGGTAAGTTCACAGAATACAAATATATGATAGCCCGCTATCATGATGAAGAACCAGTTCTGGCCGACAATATACAGTTTGTCATGTGGCAGTTCACTTCGGAAGGCCGCATCTCGGGCATCAAGGGACCGGTGGACAGAAGCAAGTTTATGGACGGATACAGTATGATTGATATCTTAATCCGGTAACAAGTAGAAAAAACTACATAATCTGCAATAAACAATAAAAGCCAGCGTCATGCTGGCTTTTATTGTTTGTATATGAACCAAAAGATTTCTTGGCAAAATACCTTCCCTATACAAAACGGACCGCACCTTGAATCGCGGCATAGCAAAGGGTGAGAAAGAACACCAGCAGGAGCAGGTGAACATCTTCCTGCAAATAACCGGTCGAAGTGTATTGTGAGGAGATATAAGGACGGACATCGCCGTTTTTACGCTGGAACAAATGGGTGCAATAACCGAGCAAAGCACCGATGGCACTACCGGCCAAAGCACCGGCCAGAATATCACCGGGATAATGCACCCCCAGATAAATCCGGGAATAGGAACACAACGCCGCCCAAAAGAACAGGGTAAATGTCAGGGCCCGGTTGCGAATCAGTAAAGCTACATAGACAAACACCGCAAACGTATTGGCCGCATGGCTGGAAATAAAGCCGTACAAGCCGCCCCGATAGTTGTTCACCACGTCTACCTGATACATCAGAATCGGGTCATTCGTTGGGAGGAAACGCTTGAAATAGGGTTTGCAGAAAGTAGAAGCAAACTGATCGGCAATGGTGATGGACAAGGCTATCATCAGCAGAATGAAAAGGACATTCCGCATGTTGTTGTTTTTAATCAACACATAAAACAGCACTACCGCCAATGGAATCCACGTACCAGTCTTGGTAACGGTCATCATAAAACCGTCCCAAAACAGAGAGTCGCTGCCATTAAGCTGCAACAGAAGCTGCTGATCGTATTGTATGAGTCGCTGCCAGTCCATAATTAAATTCGTTCAATGGTTTTGACCGGCACCCATCCTACCTTTCCATCGGCCAATCGTATTTCTTTCCAATCTTTCATGGTGTCGTCTGTAATCTCCACCTTAGTGCCTTCATGGAGCACAAACAAATCTGTTCCGGAAGTGCTCGGCGTACTTTTCACGGTCAGAGACGAGGACATCACAATGGCATGGGTACGCACCAGCAGTTTCTGTTGTTGCTGATAGGCGAAGATATGAAACAACACGGCCAGAATCAAGGTACACACCCCCACTCCAAAACCTACCTTACGCCACAACATGCAACCGGCAAAGAAATACAACAACAGGGAAACAACAAAGAGGGCAAAACAAACAACTACAGCTCTACCCCATTGGTCGGCACTGTACCAGTCTATCATCTGACGAAACCAGGTTATGAAAAACATCTCACTCTCCGGCACAATCTTGTCGATGGTCTTGGTACGAGCCAACTGCAAATTAAAACGGATATCGGCATCACCCGGCTCCATCAGATAGGCACGTTCATAAGCCAAAATGGCATGCGCCATATCACCGGTGCGGTAATAGGCATTGCCCAGATTGTAATATACGGAAGCAGAGGCTCCAGGCTCCAGCAATTTATTATAGAGACTGATAGCCTGCTCGTAACGCTCTTGCACATAAGCACTGTCAGCTTCGGCCTTGGTCTGCGCGGAGGCAGAGACGAACGACAATAACAGTGCTGCTATAAAAAGCAGTTTCTTCATATATTTCATCCTTTCTTATTTCTTTATTACATTCTCCAACTCTGAAATCACAGTCTCGGCATCCTGATAGATCTTATCCATGGTTGCCTGCGGATCGCCCGGTGCAAAACGTGCAAACTCACAATCATTGAGTACGTCATTGAAACGTCCTGCCAAAACAGTGTCTACGTTGTGCTCCACAAGACGCTGCTGGATATTTTCCTTGTTCAATTCGGCTACCGGAATCGTCAGTTTGTCACTGACATAACCCCAAAGTGCCTTGAGTACTTCCTCATAGAAAGAATCTGCCTGCTGTTTCTCCAGCAACTTGTGTGCTGCTTTCAAACGCTTGACGGCCACAGAATTAGCCCGTTTGCCTTTCATGCGGGCCACATTCTGACGATTCTGCCCGCGTACTCGTAAATAAAGGGAAACAGCTACCAAAAGTACAAACAAGACAGCCAGACAGGTCCAATATGAAGCGGAACCGAAGAACAGGTCGTCTACCGGCTGTAAGTCTGCTGCTCCCGACTTGATATATCGGATATCGGAATTAAGCAGTTCGAGTTCTTTTTGTGCGGCTGCATCCGAAGCCGGGCGACTGATACCCTGAGCCACCTTTATCTTATAAGGCTGTGTCTTGATGGTCTTGTAACTCTTGGCATCCGGATCAAAATAACAGAATTCTACTGCCGGGATCTCATAATCTCCCTTGTATCGAGGCACGGCAATATACTCAAATACCTTGTTTCCTGTAGCACCGCCCCGCTCCAGACGGGTATTATCGGTTACTTTCGGGTCGTAAGTTTCAAAGTCCTTCGGGAAATTGACTTTAGGTGCCGTCAGTAATTTCATGTTACCGGTTCCACTCACAGTAAGCTTGAGGGTGAGTGCATCGTTGGATTTCAAATCCTGCTCCGGTATCAGGGCACTCTCAATATTGAACTTACCTACCGCTCCCGAGAAGTTGGCCGGACGAGTTGGCAGAGGATCTACCTGAATCTCCATACCGGGAGCCACAATCTTCTTCTTCACCTCAGTGGTCAGATCTGCACCATTGAAGAAAGCATCAATCGGGTCAATGGCATTGTTTTGCTGCACAACGAGTCCTTCGAACTCTACAGCTGGAACCTTAAGTTTTCCGGCACGCTGCGGGAACAAGAGATACTGACGCCAGACAACGGTTCCATAATTACGTCCGTTGAAATGCTCCATCGTCATGCTCTTCTGCTGGGGCAAAGGTATTTCCTGAGTATGGAATCCGTCCAGATCAGGCATATTTCCGGCCAACTGAGTCAGATTGACTAAAGAATATACTTTGTAAGTCAGCAAAATAGCTTCCTGCTCAAAAACTCTTTTCTTATTGGCCGTAACGGTAATAAACAAATCCTTTCCAGTAATCTGGGAACCCGACTGCTGCGTGTGCATGCGGGTAGCACCTCCCGATGACTGCGACCGAGAAGCGGATGCATCCGCCTTCAAGACACGTAAACGCACACTGTTTGACTTATACACCTGACCGTCAGAACGCAGTGTGGCACCGGGAATCGTATAATTACCAGGCTTTGTTGCACTCAGAATATAAGTGAAGGTTATGGAACTGCTTTGTGTCGTCTTTCCGTTTACCATGCTGAAACTTGACTCAACAGAACGGCTTGGTCCCATCAACACATCAAAACCATTGAATGCCGGTGCCTTAAAATCGGACACATCCTGAGTATTTACCTTAAAAGACAAACGGAACTGTTCTCCCTCAACCACAGCTTCGGGAGCTGATGTCGTAAAACGAACCTGAGCATTCAGACCGATTACGGAGAACAGCAATATAAAAAATAAAATTTGCTTTCTGATCATTCTTACTTTTTATTTTGACGGATTAAAGATTCTTACCATTGCTTCTCCAAACGTCTCTTCTGAGGCTGGGACATGGCTTTCTTAATTTTATCCTGCGTAGCTTTTTCATCCTGCATTGCGGCATTCAACAACTGCTCGGCATTCTCCTTGGACATCTTATTCTGGTTCTGCTCCTGGTTTTGCTTTCCCTTGTTCTGTTCCTGCTGATCCTGCTTGTTCTGCTGTTGCTGATCTTTCTTGTCGCTCTTCTTGTCTTCTTTATTGTTCTGCCCGCTTCCGTCCTTATTTTCCTGGTTGTTGTTCTTATCCTGATTTTCCTGAGGATTCTTCTTCAGGAGATACTGGCACAGAACCAGATTATAACGCGTTCCGTCATCTTCAGGACGGTTTCTCAGAGCATTCTTATAACACTCTATAGCCGGTCCGTATTGCTTTTGACTCTGAAGAATAACTCCCATATTATGATAGATGGTGGCCAATCGGGATTTGTTGGTCTCGATTTTTGCCGCTTTCTCATATTCTTTCATGGCATCTTTGGGCTTCTGCTGCCATAAAAGAGCATTACCCAGATTGAAATATCCCTGGGCAAAACGGGGAGACAACTCGATCACCTTTCGGTAATCCACCTCTGATTTGGTATACATACTGTCACGAAACAAGCGGTTTCCACTCCGCATATAATCCCGATAAGACTGTGCAGACACATAAGATATCTGCATCAAAGCAAACAATACCAGAATAAATCTATGACGTAAACTCCACATAATCATTTCTCTTTGTTTCCAAATAATCTAATTCCTTTCAACAATGGATTTTTTCGTCCCAAGATACAGATTTCCAGAATCAGACAAAGCAAAGCCAGAACAGCAACGGCCTGAAACTGTTCGTCATATTCAGAGTAAATCTTTGATTCCAGATCTGCCTTCTCCAATTTATCCAATTGTTGCGACAATGCTTCCTGGGCAGATGAACTGTTGTCCACATAAATATAGCTCCCTTTTCCGGCTTTGGCTATTTCACGGCACATATCCTCGTTCAAATGAGAGATAACCGTTTCGCCAGTATTGTCAGTGATATAACCGCCATCAGCTGTCGGAATTGGAGAGCCATTGGGAGAACCTACTCCCAACACATAAACATTCATGCCCTTGTCGGCAGCAGCCTGTGCAGCCTCAACCGCACCACCTTCATTGTCTTCACCGTCCGTGATCAGGAAAATGGCCTTTCCCACACCTTTGGCCGGAGTAAAGCTTTTCATAGCCAATTCAATGGCACGCTTAATGTCAGTACCCTGTGTATGGATCATATCCGGCGAGATGGTCTCAAGGAACATCTGGGCAGACACATAATCACTGGTAATCGGCAACTGGGTAAACGCTTCGCCGGCATAGACAATCAGTCCGACTTTATCGTCCTGCATATGGTTAACCATATTGCTGACCAACATTTTCGACTTATCCAGACGACTGGGTTTTACATCCTGAGCCAACATGGAATTGGAAACGTCCATGGCAATGATTGCTTCTATACCCTTGCGCTTTTCTGTTTCCACTTTCGTACCGAACTGAGGACGAGCCAGAACAAAAATCATCAGAGCAAAGGCAGTCAGCAACAACCAGAACTTCACATCCGGCCGATATTTGGAAACATCGGGCATCAGATCGGCCAACAGTGCCGGATCGCCGAACTTGCGCAGTCGCTTTCTGCGTATATAATTGGTATAAAGATGCAAAGCGGCCAATAAAGGCACCAAAAACAATGCATACAAATAAAGCGGTTCTTCAAATCGAAACATAACTTTTCTTTTTATGGAATCTTTTTCAAAACTGTAGTACGCAACAGAATCTCCAGCAATAAAGCTATTGCAGCCAAAAGGGCAAAAATACCATAAGCTTCATATTTCTTACTGAACTTCTTGACATTCAGTTTTGTCTTTTCCAGTTGGTCAATCTCCTGATATACTTCGTGAAGCTTTTCATTGTTTGTGGCACGATAGAAAGCTCCCTCCGTCTTATCAGCAATAGCCTGCAGCGTCTTCGCATCAATCTCAACCGGCACCTGAAGATATTCAATACCACCGGCAACAGGAACCGGATACGGAGCCATGCCATTGGTTCCTACTCCAATGGTATAGACACGAATGCCGAAACTTTGTGCAATCTCAGCAGCTGTCAACGGAGAAATATCACCCCGGTTATTGGTTCCGTCTGTCAGCAGGATAATAACCTTGCTTTTAGCCTTACTGTCCTTCAAACGGGAAACAGCATTCGCAATACCCATACCGACAGCAGTACCGTCTTCCAGCATTCCGCTCAAGGTTATATCGCTCTTGATGCTTTGGAAAAGATTCATCAGCACAGCATGATCGGTTGTCATCGGACATTGGGTATAAGCCTCTGCAGCAAACAGAGTCAAACCAATGTTATCGTTCGGACGCCCGGCGATAAACTCTGAGGCCACCTGCTTGGCAGCTTCCAGACGGTTAGGCTTCAAATCCTCGGCCAACATACTGGAAGAAACGTCCATCACCAGCATAATATCAATACCTTCTACGTTTGTTTTCTTCCAGTCGTTGCTGGTTTGAGGACGAGCCAAAACCAAAACGATCATAACCAGAGCAAACAGACGCAACAAGAAAGGCAAATGAATGAGATACACCTTGTAACTCTTGGGCACATACATATAAGCCTGAGTACTCGGCACTCGGAGCGTCGGCTCATTCTTCTTGTATTTCAACACATACCATACGATATAAGGTATGAGCAGAAACAACAGAAAAAGATATTCTATATTTGCAAATGTCATCGTTCCTCTTTTTAGTACAACACTTTAAAGATCATATAACCTATCCAGCCCAAAAGACCTACAGACAAGAGAGAAGCGCAACCAATAGCAATACGCAATACCCACACACGGCGCATACTTCGGCGTTCTTCGGAAGAAATGACCTGAGGCTCCGGTTTCTGGTTCGGGTCCTGCTCCAGTTTGGTATGATTGATGAACTCGATTGCATTGACCAAGTTCATATCATTTTCATTGACCTGCGTATTATATTTGGCAAACTTAACCAGGTCCGCAGTTCTAAAGAGCGTAATCAACTCATTCAGAGCTGCCTGATCCTGCACCAAAAGAAGGCGGTCAATAATTTCACTGGATGTCATCTCCATGGCATTGAAACCATAGCGTTCCTGTATATAAGTACGAAGAGTTGCTGTAAGGCGGGTGTAATATTCTTTGGAATCTTCCTTTTCCCATCCTCTCTCGGCCTTAATCTGGTCAATCTGCTGCATGGCCACTTTATGAGGCGGCAATTTCGGAGCAACCTTTATGATACGAATAATCGGCTTGTTATCCTTGTATCGCATGAACAGATACAAAGTCAACAAGACCAAAACAACCAATAAAAGGGAATACCAGAAGATCGGAGCCCAATCCTCCTTCCAGGAGAAAGGCAAATTCATAACATCACGCGGACCGTCGTAATTATTGATATTTACCGTATCCACCGGTATAGCCAGAACATTCAGAGCCAGATTCTTGGATTTATACACCTTACCATCCACCTGCACCTCCATTGGAGGGAGATAATACAGAGAAGAATCAAAAGATGTAATGATATATTTCTGAGATATCAACATCCGGGCACCATCATTCAGCAATTGTGTATCTGCTCTGGCCACATCCACAACCTCTACACCCGGTGTCAGCTCACTACCTTTCTTAATCTCCGGAAAAACAACCTTTGCCTTTGCATCCGCACTTACATCCAAAGTCAGTTGGGTCTGCTGTCCGACCAGCAGTTCCAGCGAATCGACCTTAATGTCAACGGTTGCCTGTGCCCGCAATTTGCCACACAGCCCCGCCACACAGACCAGAAAAAGCCATGCGGTCATTCTTAAACTATGAAACATTTTCATCATCCTAATTTCGTTTGGCAAACAACGCTTTCAAAGCAATCACATAATCCTCATCAGTACATACTGATACATAATCCACATTGCTTTTCGAGAAAAGATATTGCATGGCTTTCTGACGAGACTGCCACCACTCACGGTGCATGGCACGGAGTTTCCGGCTTGAAGTGTCAATATATTGTTCAAAGCCGGTCTCGGCATCGACCACTTTCATCAAACCGATATTCGGCAGATCGGTCATTCGGCGGTCGTAAACCTGAATGGCCGCAATATCATGCTTCTGGTTAGCCACAGTCAAAGGCACGCTATAATCTTTCGGATCGATGAAATCGCTCAAGATGAAAGCAGTGCAGCGGCGCTTCAACACACGGGTCAGATAGGCCACAGCCTGACCGATATCCGTACGATTGCTCTGCGGCTTGAAATCAATCAGTTCTCGAATAATATACAATATATGTTTCCGCCCTTTCTTGGGAGGTATGAACTTTTCTATGCGATCTGAGAAGAAAATCACTCCGATCTTATCGTTGTTCAATATTGCAGAAAAAGCTAAGGTTGCTGCAATCTCAGCAACCATATCTTTTTTCTGCTGAACAGAAGTACCGAAATTCAAACTGGATGAGACGTCGACCATCAACATGACTGTCAGTTCGCGTTCTTCTTCAAAGACCTTGACAAATGGTTTATTAAAGCGGGCTGTCACATTCCAATCAATATCACGGATGTCGTCGCCATACTGGTATTCACGCACCTCTGCAAAAGCCATACCACGGCCTTTATAGGCTGAATGATACTCTCCGGCAAAGATATTGTTCGACAATCCGCGTGTCTTGATTTCTATCTTGCGAACACGCTTTAAGATTTCGTTCGTCTCCATATCCTTATTATTTACTCAATTAAGGCACTTCTACTCTATTCAATATTTTGTTGATAATATCCTCGCTGTGAATATTGTTGGCTTCGGCTTCGTATGACAGGCCGATACGGTGACGCAAGACATCATAAGCCACGGCACGCACATCTTCAGGAATCACATAGCCTCTTCTCTTGATAAAGGCATAGGCACGGGCTGCCAGCGCCAGATTGATAGAGGCACG
Organism: Bacteroides sp. OF04-15BH; assembly: GCF_003477995.1. Lineage (GTDB taxonomy): Bacteria > Bacteroidota > Bacteroidia > Bacteroidales > Bacteroidaceae > Paraprevotella. The sequence goes on along the minus strand of NZ_QUEM01000010.1, from coordinate 75,068 downwards.
TGGAGAGCCACCGAACTCAATGTAACTTTCCAGTTCCTTCAAGCCATACTTCTCCGGATAACGGGTCGCAAAAACAATATCCACGATATACTGTTCGATCTTTTCGTCCAGATAAACCTGCTTCACCACCTCACGGGCGTTGATAATGTCCTGCGTACTCAGAATCGGTTTCACCACCTTCTTCTCGCCCGTAATGTTCATGCGGATAATCTTCTTTTCCTCTTCCAACTTAGGGTAGTCGATAATAACCTTCAGCATGAAACGGTCCACCTGAGCTTCGGGAAGCGGATAAGTACCTTCCTGTTCAATCGGGTTCTGGGTAGCCAGTACCAGGAACGGTTCCGGGAGTTTATAGGTATTCTTGCTGATGGTAACCTGTCTTTCCTGCATGGCCTCCAGCAAAGCACTCTGCACTTTAGCCGGGGCACGGTTGATTTCATCGGCCAGGATAAAGTTCGCGAAGATAGGTCCTTTCTTGACTTCGAAAGCCTCATCCTTCTGACTGTAAACCATGGTACCGATTACGTCGGCCGGCAACAGGTCCGGTGTAAACTGAATACGGCTGAACTGTGCATCAATCAATGATGACAAAGTTTTAACAGCCAAAGTCTTTGCCAAACCCGGAACACCTTCCAACAATACGTGTCCGTCGCTCAGCAAACCGATCAACAAAGATTCTGCCAAATGTTTCTGGCCAACAATAACCTGATCCAATCCGGTCATCAGGTTCGTTACAAATGCACTCTGACGCTCAATACGTTCGTTCAATTCACGAATATCTAATGCTTCTGCCATTTGTTTCTGTTTTTAATTATACGTTTCTTATTTTGGTTCAAAATTAGTACATTTAGTACGTACCCCCAATATTATTCTATTAAAAAAAGTTGCCCAATTCTGTATTTAAGAAACTTTTTACACGGTTTACAATTATAATTTATCGCTACTTTTTCACCAGTTCAGGCAGTTTGATATCCTGACCGACCTGTACCAGATTCGGGTTCTTTATATGATTCATCGCAATGATGTATTTTGCAAAATCCTTTGAGCCATAGTTGTTTAGAGCCAAGCGCAACAAACTCTCACCGCTTTTCAGCTTATGCACGGCTTTCACGCCTACAATAAGGTATGTGCCATTCTTGACTTGCGGATATTGCGCAGCCTTTTCACGCAACTGCTTCAGTGAATCGGCCTGATTCTTCTCGGACTGCTGTGGAGTTGTCTTTTCATCCTTCACATCTTTTGCCGCCGTCTGTCCAGTTGCCTTTCCGGCATCCGCTTTTGCCGCAGTATCGGCTACAGAATGTTTTACCGTCTCTTTAAACTGGCGGACTGTAGCCAAAGAATCCTTTTTTGCAGGCAACTGCAAATACTCGGAATCGTTGTCCGCTTCCGGTATAAAGGTACAAGGACAAAGCACCCGATAGTATCCGGCCATATAGCTTCCTACCATCAAGGCCAGAATAAACACGAACAAGGCAATCATACCGCCTTGCGACAGACGCAGGCAACTCCCCTGACGCTGATTTCCGTCCTGTCCCTGATGCACAATACTCTGGTGCTCTATGGTCTGATGCTCCACGGTCTGAGTCGTCACATTGAGTTCCTCAACTTTCTGATCCTGCACCTTCTGGTAATCAGCATGCTGATATTCAATATTGGCTGCCGCCATTTCTTCATAAAGTTCAGCATCATCAGCCAACGGTTCACCATCTACAGCCTCTTCCACAGGCTCTGCCGCAGCATCCCCCGTTTCCTTCGTCTGCTCCGAAGCGTCTGCCTCCTGCTCCTGATTCTCTGCAGCCGCAGCATCAGTTACTGTTTCCGCTGCATCATTAGCTTCTGTTGCTTCCGGGTCATTTGCCGATACTTCAGGCTGAAAAGCCTCAGCCTCTTCATCTGCAACGGGAACTTCCTCAGGAATTACAGTTTCACCTTCGGAAGCCTCAACAGAGTCAGAATCCTCACCGTCAGCTTCAGCACCTTCACCAAGTCCTTCCGCATCGGTCATATCCGGTTCTTCATCTTCAGCCTCCTCATCGTCCGAAGCCAAGGTTTCAACCCCGCGTTCCATATCCGACAAAGCTGTCGCCTCGTTTAAAACTACAGGTTCAAACTGAGCAAAGGGTTTGTTGATCAAATCCTTCAAGGCATTGTCGGGTGTAAACACAACTTTCCGGTACCCTTTAATCCGTGTCACGGCGCCTGTATTCGTGTCTACTGTTTCACGATCATTCACCTCCACGAGTTTAAAGGTACCCAGATTCCTGATCTTGATGATTTTCTCATCAGCCAGTGTATCGGATATCACGGTAAAAACCGTACGAACAAAGGTTTCGGCCTCTTGTTCCGAAATATTCGCCCTTTTGGCTACACCCTGAATTAAATCTTGCAATAAAACCCGACCACCCATAATTTTAAGCTTCTACATTAAACTTGTCTTTCAATTGTGTGCTGGGTTTGAAGGCAACAACCAGACGTGGAGGCACCAGCATCCTCTGTTGGGTTGCAGGACTGATCACAACGCGCTCCAGCTTCTTTCTCACCTCAAAATTTCCGAAATCCTGAATAGAGACAATACGGTCCTCTTCCAGCTGACCGGAAACTTCCGAGACAAGCGCACTCAGCAAAGCGGAGCTGTCCTTCTGACTATAGCCCAATCTGCGAGATAATTCTGCGACAAATTCCTTGTTATTCAAAATAATATTCTTTTAAACGATGGTTGCGTATAAATCAAAGGCATCTGAGTCTGTAATCTTCACCTGATAGAAGTTTCCGATCTGAAGGTCTCCTTCGCTCAATGGAATCAGCACCTCCGGATCCACTTCCGGAGAATCAAACTCAGTTCTACCTATATAATAATCTCCCTCTATGCGGTCCAGAATCACTTTCAGTTCCTGTCCCACTTTCTTTTGAGACAGTTCCTCGGAAATCTCCTGCTGCAAGGCCATCAGCTCATCCAATCGGCGTTCTTTCACTTCCTGCGGGATATCATCCTCGTAGTGTTCGGCCGAATAGGTACCTTCTTCCTCCGAATAGGCAAAAGCTCCCATGCGGTCAAACTTGGCCCAACGCACAAAGTCCAGCAATTCTGCAAATTCTTTTTCTCCTTCTCCCGGATGACCGACCATCAGCGTTGTCCGCAAGTGAATACCCGGAACCTCTGCACGCATTTTCTCGATCAGGCGGTAAGTCTGTTCCGCGGTCACATGACGGCGCATTTTTTCCAGAACCGGGTCACTGATATGCTGCAAGGCAATATCCAAATATTTGCAGACGTTATCACGCTCGCGCATCACCCGCAACAGATCTTCAGGGAAATGAGCCGGATAAGCATAGTGCAGACGAATCCATTCCACACCCGGAATATCCGAAATCTTCTCGATGAGCTCCGGAAGCATCTGCTTCTGATACAGGTCAACACCGTAATAAGTCAGTTCCTGAGCTATCACCTGAAACTCTTTCACTCCCTTGGCCACCAGCGTGCGCACCTCCTCCAGAATATCTTCCATCGGGCGGGACTGATGCTTTCCGGTAATAATCGGAATAGCGCAATAAGAGCAATGACGGTTACATCCCTCCGAAATCTTCAGGTAAGCATAGTGCGACGGAGTTGTAATCTGCCGGTCGTGCTTCAGTTCCTCATGATATACCTTACCCAGATCCGAAATCAGTTCTTTCCAGTTGAACTTTCCGTAGAACTTGTCCACCTGCGGTATTTCCTCACCGAGTTCCTTTAAATATCTTTCCGAAAGACATCCCATCACAAACACTTTGCTGAGTTGTCCTTCTTCCTTGGCCTGGCAGCATTCCAGAATCATATTAATACTCTCTTCCTTGGCATCACCAATGAAGCCGCAAGTATTAATCACCACAATGTCGCCTTCCAGTTTTTCCGCATCATGAGTCACCTCATAACCATTGGCGCGGAGCTGGGTGATCAACTGCTCCGAATCCACCAGATTCTTGGAGCATCCCAACGTCACAATATCAATTGTATTCTTTTTCAATGTACTCATTCAATAAACAGCTATTTATTTCCTCCAAAGAGGGAATTTACAAACTCCTTACGGTTAAAGGGCTGCAAGTCTTCCATGCCTTCTCCCAGACCGATATAGCGCACCGGAATCTTGAACTGGTCGGAGATTCCAATCACGACGCCTCCCTTGGCCGTACCGTCCAATTTGGTAATTGCCATGGAAGTCACCTCTGTAGCCGCAGTAAACTGCTTGGCCTGTTCAAAGGCATTCTGTCCGGTACTTCCGTCGAGCACCAGCATAACATCATGAGGAGCATCCGGTACCACCTTCTGCATCACACGCTTGATTTTGGAAAGCTCATCCATCAGTCCCTTCTTATTGTGCAGACGTCCGGCTGTATCAATCAGCACCACATCCGCCTGATTGGCAACGGCAGAGCTCAGTGTATCAAAAGCCACGGATGCCGGATCACTTCCCATCTGCTGCTTTACAATGGGCACTCCCACTCTTTCACTCCAGATAACCAGCTGCTCTACGGCTGCGGCACGGAATGTATCTGCGGCACCCAAATAGACTTTCTTGCCGGCTTTCTTGAACTGATAGGCCAGTTTACCGATTGTGGTAGTCTTGCCCACACCGTTCACGCCCACCACCATAATCACATACGGAGTTTTACCCGCCGGCAAATCAAAGCCATCGGTATCGTTTGTATTATTTTCGGTAAGCAACGAAGCAATCTCGTCTCTCAGAATACCATTCAGTTCGCTTGTGGTAACATATTTGTCGCGGGCCACACGCTCTTCGATGCGTTTGATAATGTTCAAGGTAGTGTCCACACCCACGTCGGAAGTCACAAGCACCTCCTCCAAATTATCAAGCACTTCGTCGTCCACTTTAGACTTGCCGGCAACGGCACGTGTTATCTTCCCGAAGAAACTTTCTTTGGTTTTTTCAAGTCCTTTGTCAAGCGATTCTTTCTTTTCTTTAGAGAAAAAGCTGAATAATCCCATAATAATATAATTTAGTATTAGTACAAAGATAATATAAGATTTTCAATCCTTCGACAAGAAGTGTTGAAAATCTTCCTTTTATAAACAAAAAGCCCCTTCTAGCATAACTAGAAGGGGCGGTTTGTCATTATTTTAGTTCTTGAAGAAGTCCTTGACTTGCTCGTTTGGAACCATCTGCTCATCAAAGATGTAAGCACCAGTCTTCGGGCTCTTTACCATCTTGATTACCTTTGTATAAGAACGTCCATCTGTTTTACCAGTCTGGAGGGTTGCAACGGTTTTCTTTGCCATAGTTACTAATTATTATTTAATTTCTTTATGTACAGTCATTCTCTTCAGGATTGGATTGTACTTCTTCAATTCCAATCTCTCTGGAGTGTTCTTTCTATTCTTCATGGTAACATAGCGTGATGTTCCAGGAAGACCACTCTCCTTCATTTCAGTGCACTCTAAAATTACCTGCACTCTATTACCTTTAGCCTTCTTTGCCATAAGTTTCTACCTCCTTAAAATTAAGCAATTACTTTAATGCTTTTCCAATCACAATATCCCTTTGAAACCGCATTGTTCAACGCAGCATCAAGACCTACTTTATTAATGTAACGCAGGCCGGCAGCGCTGATGTTCAAGCTGATCCAGCAATCCTGCTCTACATAGTAGAACTTCTTAGTAAACAAGTTTACATCAAAGCTTCTCTTAGTATGACGCTTTGAGTGAGAAACATTGTTGCCAATCATGGCCTTCTTTCCGGTAATTTGACAAATCTTCGACATTTCTATCTTCCTTTTTTGTTAACTTTCTAATAGCTTCCTTCAAACAGGTTGCAAAATTAATGGTTAATTTCCAAATATACAAGTATTTTGAGAAAAAAATCATTCTGCCTCTGCCGGAAAATCCTTTTTCAACAAATCCAGCAGCATTTGCAAGGCCACATGAGTAGCCCGCGCCAAATTGACATCGCGCCCGTCGTCTCCTTCCAATTTGATCACATTGACCTCTTTTTCGCTACCCACGGCAATCCAGATTGTACCCACCGGAGCTTCCGGTCCGGCACCTGGTCCGGCAAATCCGGTCACGGCTACAGCATAGGTTGTTTCGAAAGCCTTGAGCGCTCCTTCGAGCATGGCGCGCACCACCGGTTCACTCACGGCACCGAAGTCATTGATCATATCCTGAGGAACACCTAGAACTTTCACTTTCACATCATTAGAGTAGCACACCACTCCACCCTGGAAGTAGGCAGAACTACCCGGCACACAAGTCAGAGCGGCCGAAATCTGTCCGGCGGTGCAACTCTCGGCGGTAGACACCGTTGCTCCGGCTTTCCAGAGTATCGGACTTATTTCTCTACTTAAGATTTTTGATTCTACGTTCATATCCGTTCATTATTTTAAAGTGACCCGCGAATATGCCGGAAGGTCGATATCGCAGAAATCCTTGTCCAGATACTTAAAGTATCCTGTGATACCAATCATGGCAGCATTATCCGTTGTATATCCGAATTTTGGTATAAATATTTTCCATCCGTACTTACGGGCATGCTCCTGGAAGGCATTGCGCAATCCGTTGTTTGCCGATACACCTCCGGCCACGGCCACCTGACGGATGCCCGTATCCTTTGCCGCCTTGCGAAGTTTCTTCATGAGGATATCCACAATGGTAAACTCCAGCGAAGCGGCCAGATCTTCCTTATGATGCTCAATGAAATCAGGGTCTTCCTTCAACCAGTCTCTCAGCGAATAAAGGAAAGAGGTCTTCAGACCGCTGAAACTGTAATTATATCCCTCAATCTGCGGACGGGCAAAATGATACGCCTGAGGATTTCCCTGACGCGCCAGCTTGTCGATGATCGGACCACCGGGATAGCCCAGTCCCATCACCTTGGAACACTTGTCAATAGCCTCACCGGCTGCATCATCAATTGTCTGGCCCAGCACTTCCATGTCGTTATAGGCCTTTACCAGAATGATCTGAGAGTTACCGCCACTGACAAGCAAGCACAGGAACGGATATTCCGGCTGGTTATTGTCCTCATCATTCTCCTTGATGAAATGGGCCAGCACATGTCCCTGAAGATGGTTCACATCAATCAGAGGAATACCCAGAGCACGGGCAAATCCCTTGGCAAAAGACACGCCCACCAGCAACGAGCCCATCAGACCCGGCCCACGGGTGAATGCCACTGCCGAAAGCTGTTCCTTAGTAATGCCGGCCCGCTTAATGGCCTGATCCACCACCGGAACGATATTCTGCTGATGCGCACGTGAAGCCAGCTCCGGCACCACACCGCCATAAGCCTCGTGCACGGCCTGACTGGCTGTAACATTACTCAGCAGCACTCCGTTTCGCAGCACAGCCGCCGATGTATCATCACAGCTGGACTCTATACCTAATATATATATATCCTTTTTCTCTTCCATAAAATACAAAAGCTTAGTGTGTCAATATTTCCAGTCCGTGTTCGGTCATCACAAAGGTGTGTTCCCACTGGGCACTGGGCAGTTCGTCTTCGGTCACCACCGTCCAACCATCTTCCTCGTCTACAAACACTCTCCAGTCGCCCATATTAATCATCGGCTCAATGGTAAACACCATACCGGGCACGAGCAGCATACCGGTACGTTTCTTTCCGTAATGCAGCACTTCGGGCTCTTCGTGAAACTCCAGTCCCACACCATGACCGCACAAGTCGCGCACTACCGAGAAACCGTTCTTATGAGCATGCTGGGCAATGGCATGACCGATGTCGCCCACAAATCCATAAGGCTGGGCTGCCTGCATACCGATTTCCAGACATTCACGGGCCACATCCACCAGCTTCTGCTTCTGGGGAGTGGTCTTACCTCCCACAACGAACATACGCGAAGCATCGCTGTAATAACCGTCCAGAATGGTAGAGACGTCCACATTCACGATATCGCCTTCCTCCAGTACATCAAACTCGCTTGGAATACCGTGGCACACCACCTCATTGATTGAGGTGCACACACTCTTCGGAAATCCTTCGTAATTCAGCGGTGCCGGTATCGCACCATGTCCCACGGTGTAATCATACACCAGTTTGTCAATCTCCAGAGTGGTCATTCCCGGACGGATTTCCTGAGCCACCAAGTCCAGGACACCGGTATTGATCACACCACTGCGGCGAATTCCTTCTATCTGTTCTTGTGTCTTGATCAGCTTTCTGTCGGGAACCAGACATCCCTGCTGTTCAAAGGACATCACCTTCTTTTCCAATTCAGTAGGTTCCACACCTGCGGGAACGAACCATTTTCTTCTTGATTTTTTTCCCATAATGATATGCTTTATTTTACAAAGGTAGCAGAAAAAAACGAGAAGCCCCCACAAGATGGAAATAAAAACACCTTCATAACGAATATTAATACAGCCTATGCTCCTCCCGGAAAGCGGTCAAAATGGTAGCGCAGGTTCAGCATGAAGTAGCTGTTCACGCCTTTATGGTTAATGGTTTCCTGACGATAGGCCACCGTATTGACCTGATTCACCGCATGAAGTTCCTGCAACACATCGAAGCCCTGCAGTTTGATTTCCATAGAACGGTTCTTCAGGAATGAATACGAAACCTCGAAATTACAGATCCACTCCTTGCCATTCATGCTCTTCTCCCAGTAACCCGAGCGACAGTTACGATAGCAGTCTATGCCGAAACTCAGACCGAAATCAAAGTCCAGACGCATCAGACCTCCCCAGCCATACACCCATAAGTCAGAATTCAGTTCATCCTGGTAATCATTCCGGTAACGGGCCAGCGTCATATATCCATAAGGTTTAAACAACAGCGAGCGGTATTTGTACTGCACAGCCCCATAATGGGTCGTTGTCAGTGAGTTCACCCTAACCGAGCGATTCCCGTTGTCCGGCATAAGCCTCCTGCAAGGCACGTTCCGAGGCACTGCTGACCGTACTTTTCCAGTCCAGATTCCATCGCCGTGCATTGCGGAACGAGGTTGTAAAATCCAGGAAACAGGAGGCGTTCCAGTTTCCGTCCACATTGACCGGCATCACGGTATAAGCTCCTTTCTCTGCATCAAAGCTGGTCTGCTGGCTGATGGTCTGCTGATTGGCGACCACATTGGCAGCCACATTGAGCTGCCGTTGCACATCGGGGTTGAAGCAGAAGAACGTAGCAGACAGGACATGATTCGTTTCGGGACGCAAAGAAGCATTTCCCACATAGCGGTGCAGAGGGTCCGTACAGTCCCAGATGGGCAGCATTCCCGTAAGATCCGGCTGTTTGCGGCGACCCAGATAACGAAGATTCACGCCCCATGACTCCTGTTTCTTATATGCCAGAGTCAGCTCCGGCAGAACAGCACACGAGGCCTGCACACTGTCTATTCCCTTATTTCCTTTCACGTAATGAAGCAGCAGCCGCTGCGGCTCAAGCGTCACCCCTCCGGTCAGCACCCAGTTACCCACCGAATACTGCACCAAGGCTCTTACATTATGAATCCAGGTAAGCAGATGCGCCTGCTTGTCCAGACTGTCGACCGGCAAGTTTCCGTCCGGAATCATCAGATCCAGGAAAACATAACTCAGGTCGGACACTTGCTTGTCCACATCGTCATACTGCCCGTCCGCTCCGTATGCCAGCTGCAGTTTAAGCGGATCACACGGCACCCACGTCAGGATTCCCTTGACAAAGCCACGCAGGTTTTTCTTGACCATGTGTGATTCAAGCACCTGCCGGCTCATCGCGTCAGCATGAGAGTAATAAATATCTGCATGGGAATAGCTGTCTTCATTATGACGGGTATAATAGGCGCCGGCCGACAAATCCCAGTTACTTCCTTTCTCTCCCCAGGACTTGTTCAGCGAGGTGGTAATGCCTCCGCCTGTTCCATCCAGATTCCCGTCGTTCATATACATATTGCTGTTCAGCGCGCGCTCACGGTCCATCGGCACGCCATTCACTGTCTCCAGATAGCGTTCACGGGTCTCCGACAGGGAATACTGCTTATAACGGTATTTCGAACGGTTCAGATAGGTTTTGGTACGCCAGGCAAACTCGTTTCCGGTATAGGTCCAGTCGAGCGAGAAATTAGCCGTCTCCGTGTCTGTTTCCTTTTCATCCTGCGCCTGAGCGTACACCTGCGAAGGCTTCCAGTAATACTCTGTGGTGCTCTCCGCCTTCGACCTGGTTTCTCCCTGATTCAAAAAAGCTGTGGCATTCACTTCCCAGGGACCTTTGAAAAAATTCAGAATTCCGTTGTAATTCTGCCGGACCACTTCATTCACATTGGTTTCGGCAGACAACTTGTCCAGATAAGACTCGCCGATACCGAAGGCGGCAGGCTGATTGTCGGCCGAACAAGACAGGATGCCCTGCATGCGGGACGAAAAACCACTCACGGTAGCATTTGCCTGATACCGTTTTCTGCTTCCACCGGCAGCTACCGCATCAATAAACCAGCCTCTCGAACGGTCGGCATAGGTATATACATCGAGCACCTGCTCTCCTTCATTGCGATGCACACCGGTATATTCCTCCTCATCGGAATATTCCTGATACAAGCGGACCTCGCACAAGATATCTGCCGGAAGAGTATTCAGGGCCATCTCCTTTCCTTCTTCAAAGAAATCCCGTCCGTTGAGCTTGATGCGAACCACTTCCTTTCCCTGCGCCATAATCCTGCCGTCGGTTGTGACTTCAATGCCGGGAATACGCTCCAGCAGGGTACGGAGTTTCGACCCTTCGGGCACAAAGAAACACGACACGTCAAATACCAACGTGTCTCCTTTCAGCATCATCGGTGTTTTCTTACCCGAGATTACCAGTTCTTGAAAAGCCATGCTGTCCAACGGGAGTACCACTTCCGTGGAGTCGGACAAGGACTGCCCGGATACGGCAAATGCTTCCTTCTGTCCGAAAACAGAAAGAATAAAGAGCAGAACAAGCAGACGACATACGGGCATCAGCAGAAAACAATCAAATTCGTTATCGGGGAAGGGCCAGTTTCACAAAAACGAGTATTCTGCACCCCTTCCGGCAGAATACTCGTTATATCCTGTTTATATCAGCAATCCTTACAGATCATCCGACATATCATCTACATCTTTTACATCAGCTTCGGGAGTGTAGCTCTCGTAGAAGCTTTCGTCATCGCTATTGTCGTCATCATTCTCATCGGCTACGTGACGACGGTTTCCGTCTTCATCATACTCAGGTTCCGGAATGAAGCGCAGTTTCTCCTGCAAGTCTTTCTTCTTGGCAAAGATTGCCTCCACCCAGGTTCCTTTCGGCACTTCCAGATATTCGTATCCGTCGGCCACCTTACGCTCCAGAGTACCTCCCTTGGCATGAATGCGTGATGCCGGCAAGGTTGTGGTACTGATATCGAAGGCAGACTCGATAATGTCCTTAATGGCCAGTGAGATAGAATCCCAACCGCCACCGAAGTTCCGTTCAATCAACTCAAGCAAAGTTGCGGCAGAAATGTATTTTACATTCTCATAAGAGAGGTCGGTAATCCGCTTGATTTCCTTTTTGCGGATTGCGATTGCACCCTTTTTCTTCTCATCGAAATGAGAAAGAACTACATAAGATCCGGTTTTATATTTGGCTGCCTCGCGTTCATTGTCCGAATCAAACTGGGTCACTTCAAAAGCCAGTCGCAGAATATTCAGAATCTTGTCTTCAGAAGCAGGAGAATCCTCATCCTTCTTTTCATTGTTCCACAATTCTGCCAACTCCATAGCATCCAACCCCCAAATATTGCTGGAATTCAGATCCAGCACAGACTCAACCGCGTAATTTTTATTATGCATAAGTTTCTGTCATTAAGTTTTTAATAGTTAGTATTTGCCACATAGAAACATCGGGGTTATGCCTGCTGTTCAGCGCTCTCCGGCAACATCCCCAAAAACTGATAACGGAAGTTACGTCCCTTAGAAGAAGGAAACTGACTGCGGGGATCTACATCCCGGCGTGCACGCAAATGATCGATAATCCGGGTATAACATTCCATGGGTGAATGTGCCTTGACTCTGGCCTTGAACGTGGTGTCCTTATACTGGAACTTATTGGTTCCGGGAATGGCAATCACCCGTTTAAACAGCACTTCGCCTTCATACCATCCGATCTGCTCTTCGGTAAGACGGTTAATCACAGCATCTTTCGGGTTTTCTACGGCCATAGTCTGACGGGCACCGTTCTCCTTGAATTCGGCCAAAGTCTGCGCCATTGTCTTGATTACAATGAAATAAACTCTGGGGCGCACCTTATATCTTTTCGGATAAGGCATCGGACTTTCCATATACTGCTTCAGATCGTTCATAAAATAATCATCCACAACAATGCCCGGAATTGAAGCCAGGAAATCAAATGCTTCCTGCACACTGCTTACAACACATTCTTCATCAAAATAGCGGATATATAAATTCATCTGCCTAATATAAAATAAACAATTTAATACCTAAAAAAGTAAGGGCTACCTATTTCCCATATCAATAGGTAATCCAAGGGCAAAATTAGGAAAAATACACGAATTGCACAAACATAGAAAACAAATTATAACAGATATTCCTTGAAAAAGCTACCTTTGCACCCGTTTATACAACTAAAAAAATGAAGATAATCAGTTTTCTAAAAAAATGGACACTTCCGGTAGCCATTGTCACGGGAGTGTTGCTGTATGTCATCGGTTCGTATATCCCGCATATCGACCGCATCAGCCCTTTCATCAACCGCAGTCTGGGAATCATTCAGCCCTGCCTGATTTTTTCCATGTTATTTCTCACCTTCTGCAAGATCGACCTGCAAAAACTGCGTCCTTCACGGTGGCAAATCCTCATCACACTGCTTCAGGTGGGCATCAGCTTCCTGCTGGCACTGGTCACTCCGTGGGTCAATCCGGACCTGCAAATCTGGATCGAGGCGGCAATTCTCTGTTTTATCTGCCCCACAGCCACAGCGGCAGCCGTAGTCACCGAGAAACTGGGTGGAAACATTTCGGGAACCATCTCCTATACCATCCTGATCAACATAGTCACGGCCTGCACCATACCGGTGTTGCTCCCATTGCTCAGCGACGCACAGCATTATTCTTTCGGCAGTCTGGCCACCATCATTATGGCGCGCACTTTCCCGCTGCTTATCGCCCCGATGGCAGCAGCCTGGATATTCCGGACTTTCTTCCGAAAAATCACCGACAGAATCAATCAGGTACGCAATCTGGCCTTTTATCTTTGGGGAGTAGCCTTATCCATCGCCATGGGCATCACGGCGCAGAGCGTGACACATACTTCCGTCGGTTTGGGCACTCTGCTGGGAATCGCCCTGGTTTCTCTTGTCTGCTGCGCCTTTCAGTTCTGGGCCGGAAAAGCCATTGGAAAACGATTTGGAGACAGCATCTCTGCCGGACAGTCGTTCGGCCAGAAGAACACGGTATTCGCCATCTGGCTGGGCAGCAGTTTCATGAATCCTGCTACGGCCATCGCCGGAGGCTGCTACAGTGTCTGGCACAATCTGTTCAACACATGGCAAATCCAGCAGAAACAAAGAAAAGAATCATAATCTTCCGGTTCGCCGGATCATGAAGGCTAAAAAACGGAATTACGCCCCAAAAGTTCCACAAGCGACTTTTGGGGCGTAATTATTTTCTGCCGCATAAACGACATCCGTATGAAAACAAATAAGGCTGTATCTTTTATGAGATACAGCCTTGCATTGTGTGAATGGTGGTGCCCAGAACAGGACTCGAACCTGCACGTCTCTCAACACTCGCACCTGAAACGAGCGCGTCTACCATTCCGCCACCTGGGCATTCCTTTCGGAAGAAGAGCGGAAAACGAGGCTCGAACTCGCGACCCCGACCTTGGCAAGGTCGTGCTCTACCAACTGAGCTATTTCCGCATTTATTTTTTGTGAAGAGAAGGAGACTCGAACTCCCACGACACAACTGTCACTACCCCCTCAAAGTAGCGCGTCTACCAATTCCGCCATCTCTCCGAGATTATCTGAAGTGTGCCCAGAACAGGACTCGAACCTGCACGTCTCTCAACACTCGCACCAGAAACGAGCGCGCCTACCATTCCGCCACCTGGGCATTCTTTCAGAAGAAGAGCAGAAAACGAGGCTCGAACTCGCGACCCCGACCTTGGCAAGGTCGTGCTCTACCAACTGAGCTATTCCCGCGTTTATCATGTCATCCTTCCCGAATGCGTTGCAAAGGTACGCCTTTTTTTTGAATCTGCAAATTTTTCGGGCAATTTTCTTCAAAAAAAGGCAGAAAATCCTTCTTTTTTTATTTCAAAGCCTTGAAAAAAGGATTTTCTGCCTCATTTTATCAGCACATTCGGTCGCGATAGTCCTCGTAACCGAACTCACGATAATACTCCAGATTTCCATCTTCATGCAGCAGGGCAATCGACGGATGGTGTATTCCGTTAAACATATTTGTCTTTACGGTGGTGTAGTGAATCATGTCTTCAAAGATCACAGTCTCCCCCACCTGCAGTTCGTGATCGAACTTCCAGCAGGACATAAAATCACCGCTCAGGCAGCTGTTGCCCCCCAACCGGTAGACATGCTCCTCAGGAGAAGCGGTCTTGATATAGTCGGCCGGAAGAGTCTCAGCATGTCGCACAGCCGGCTGGTAAGGCATCTCCAGACAGTCGGGCATGTGACAAGTGAAGCTCACATTCAGAATAGCGGTACGGATACCTTTATTCTCGACCACATCCACAACCTTCGATACCAGCGGACCGGTCTGCCAGGCAAAAGCCGAACCGGGTTCCAGAATCACCTTCAGATTCGGATAGCGCTCCTGCAATCCGCGCAACAGCCCAATCAGATGTTCCGTATCATATCCCTTACGGGTCATCAGATGACCTCCTCCCAGATTCAGCCATTTCAGCTGAGGCAGCCATTTGCCGAATTTCTCCTCCAGATGCTCCAGAGTATGTTCCAGTGCAAAGGAATCACTCTCGCAGTGGCAATGGCAATGGAAGCCCTCTATGCCCTCGGGCAACTCGTCGGAAAGAGCATCCGACAGAATACCGAAACGGGAACCCGGCGCACAGGGGTCGTACAGCTCGACCTCTATTTCCGAATATTCGGGATTGACGCGCAGTCCGCAAGACACGGCTTCGGCTGGGTGCAGATGATTGTAGGCCTTCACCTGGGGCCAGAAACGGGCATACTGGCTCAGCGAATTGAAGGTGATGTGACTGCTGCACTCCAACAACTGCCCGAAATCTTCATCGGTATAAGCCGGCGAATAAGTATGGGCCTTACTGCCGAACTCCTCGGCAGCCAGACGGGCCTCATAAAGCGAGCTGGCTGTGGTATGGGTGATGTACTCCCTGAAAATCGGGAATGATTTCCAAAGGGCAAATGATTTAAAGGCCAGAATGATTTCGGCACCGCTGCGGGTGGCCACATCACGGATCAGGCTCAGATTACGGCGCAACAGACGCTCCTCCATTACATAGCAGGGGGTCTTGACACCGTCGAATGTTTGCGGATCAATTTTCATTTTCTCCTATTCCTTATACCTATTTATTATACTTAATATACCAGTCTCACATTGTCGACCCACAATGTAGTACCTACAGAACCTACGTAGGCACCGCCGTAGCTGGAGTCGAACTGCAGAATGATATGAGTCGGAGTCTCATCGGCATCGGCCCATCCCACTTCGTGGATCGGCACATTCTTGCCCTTACTGTTGATGCAATATTTGGTATCGTCGCCATCAATCAGTCCCATATAGCTGTGATAACCGCTCTTCTTGGTGATGTCACCGTATTCAATCGGGAACTGGGCATTGTTCACCCAACCGGTGTTTTTTGAGAAGCGGTGTACCATCGTTCCCACGCGCTTGGCGTAGATATTTCCATTTGAATCTTCCCAACGCTTCTGCAAGATGCAGATCACATCGGGCATATCCATACCGGCCACCTTGGTCACACGGCTGAAACCGGTCTCGCGGATACGGTTCGGCTGTCCGGACAGCTGTACCTTATAGTCGAAGCAAACAGCTTTCGGACGACGGTTCAAAGGCATACCGGCCGATAACTTGCTCATCGGGTTTGAGGTACTGGTCACAGGCTCCAGAGCGCTACCCAGCCACAGAGAACCGGCAGCCAGCACTTTGATGTTCACCATACCCAGCACCACACATTTTTCAATATGGGTTTTCAGACAGGCACAGTAACCGTTGCCGCGCTTCTCACGATATACCGAGGTGTTGGTCTTGGTGATACCGGCCACCTTGGCCATCACATTCGAAGTGGCCCACGGAGAGCCTCCCTGGTTGGTGTAGGCCTTGGCATTGTTCCACACCGCATTCGGACCTACTTCATACAAAGTCTTTGTGTTACCGCCGATAATGGCGCTTTCCTTGATGTTGCGCACAATCCATTGGTCAAAATTACCATACTTGATCAGTTCTCCCTGACCAAAGAAAAGGGCAGGAAGCAAACCTATGGCTCCTGTCAACAATACTCTTTTTCCTTTCATATTATTGTTTTAAAAAAATTTCTGCTAAAATGCCTCGTTAATGTTGAACGACACATTCGGACTGTCTTTGGTGAATCCCAAATCCAGACGCACATTGACGCGTTTCTTGAACTCCCAGCGGTATCCCACTCCGTAATTGGGCAATGTTTCGCGAAGCCAGATATTATTGAAGTTATGGAACACGTTGGCAAAGCCCACCCAGGCCACCATACCGTTGCGCCCCTTGATGTGCTGGCGCAGTTCCACCTGTCCCTCCAGAATATTGCGGTCGCGGTAACGGCCTTCATAATATCCGCGCATACGGTTCATCGTACCCACCTGGGCCAGCATGGTCCAAGGCACATCGCCATAGTTCAGCAACCCGTGCAGCTCCATGGCCATCACGCCTCCTTTCCACACCTGACGGTAAGCGGAATAGGTCACGTCGGTATAAGAGAAGGAATAGCTGTTGCCCATCCAGGAGGGATAAGACATCTGCTCCAGACGGAAATAGTTTCCGCGATAGGCATTCAACACGAAATCACGGCTGTCGTATATCAGATTCAGTCCCAGACCGTAATTCCGCACATGGGGATCCTGCCCCTGAATCAGATCCGGACGCTCAAAACCGTAGGCATTGACCCAGCTGATATCGAACACAGCCCCCAGATAGGTGTGCTTGAAAATCTTGAACTGGAAATCGGGCTTGAACTGGAATTTCACACGGCTATACTTGCTTTTGTTTTCATCCTGACAGCCCGCATCATATCCGATACCCCAGATATAGCTGGGAAAAGTAAATACGTAAGTCTGGTAATTGATGCGGAAACGGTCGCCGCGGAAGAAATTGTTTCCGCGCACTCCCACCGACAGCATACCGGCAATGGAGGCATTGCCATAAAGGGATACATTAGACTTTTGAAGCGTAGAATCGCTGCGGTCGAGCGAATAAAGGCCCGAAGCAGCTACTCCCAACCCCAGGGAAGTACTGGCTGTATAACTGGGGCCCAACAGCAGGCTGAAGTCAAACGGCTTGTCTTTTTCCTTGTTGGCGTTCTTCAGATAATTGCCGATCCACTTGAAAGGATTCTTCCGTTCCTTCTTGAGCACCACGGTATCCTGAATGGCGGCTTCGTCTGCGGCTGACCGTACTCCGGCAGTTTCCTGAGCACGGACCGGCAGGACAGACAGACCGAACGCCAGACACCATGCAGACAAGAACAGTCCTGTTTTATTTAATATCATCTGTTTCTGTTTTTAACCCTGCAAAGATAGTACATTATCATGAGATAATGGTGCATCGCCGAGGTATTTATCGGCTCCGTACCGGAAAAGCTACCGTATCGCCCACTTTTCTTCCGTTTGGGAACAACGGGTATTTTTTCGGATTACAAGACTAAAATCTTTCCAAAAAGGCCCGAATATATAATTATATTTTATACATTTGCTGAAAACCATTAATCAGAAAAAGATCTTATGAACAGTAAACGAACAAGAATAGCCAATCTGTATGGCGACAGCAACCAGCGTGTTCTGGAACTGCTCTCTCAGAATTTTCCTAATATAGCGGCAGCCAGTACCGAGATCATCAATCTGGAAGCCATCATGAATCTGCCGAAAGGCACGGAACACTTTGTGGCCGACATTCACGGTGAGTACGAGGCTTTCCTGCACATTCTGAAAAATGCTTCGGGCAATATCCGGCGGAAGGTGGCCGAACTGTATGGCACCACCATGCGCGAAAGCGAAATCCGCAACCTGTGCTCCCTGATCTATTACCCAGAAAAGAAGCTGGAATACATCAAGGCCACCGAAGAGGACCTGAATGACTTCTACAACATCACGCTTCATCAGCTGGTTAAAATCTGCCAGACGGTTTCTTCCAAATATACACGCTCCAAAGTCCGCAAGGCACTCCCCAAGGAGTTCTCCTACATCATCGAGGAACTGCTCCATGAATCTCCTCAGGAGAACAACAAGCAGGGATATTTCAACCGGATTATCGAGACCATCATCTCTACCGGAAGAGCCGACGACTTCATCATCCAGATCTGTAACCTCATCCAGCGTCTGAGCATCGACCAGCTGCATGTGCTGGGCGACATCTACGACCGCGGACCGGGTGCCCACATCATCATGGACAAGTTGTGCAACTACCATCACTTCGACATCCAGTGGGGTAATCACGACGCTCTGTGGATGGGTGCCGCCGCGGGTAACGACTGCTGTATTGCCAACGTGCTGCGCATCTCGCTCCGCTATGCCAACCTGAACACTCTGGAGGACGGATACGGCATCAACCTGGTACCGCTGGCTACCTTCGCCATGGAGACATACGCCAACGACCCGTGCAAGGAGTTCGTACCAAAAATCAGCGAAGAGGAAACGGACTATAACGGCAAGACCCTGCGCCTCATCGCCCAGATGCACAAAGCCATTTCGGTCATCCAGTTCAAGCTGGAGGCAGCGCTCATCGACAAGCATCCGGAATGGAAGATGCAGGACCGCAAGCAACTGGAGTTCATCGACATGGAAAACAAAGTCTTTGTGTGGGAAGGCAAGACCTACGAAATGACCGAGTGCTCGTTCCCGACCGTAGATCCGAAAGACCCGTACAAGCTGACTCACGAAGAGGCCGAACTGGTGGAGAAACTGCACCGCTCGTTCCGCATCTGCGACCGCCTGAAGCATCACATCCAGTGCCTGCTGTCACACGGTTGTCTTTACGGCATCTTTAACTCAAACCTGCTCTTCCATGCTTCTATTCCGCTCAATGCCGACGGCACCCTCAAGGATGTGGAGATTCAGGGAAAGAAATATCAGGGACGCGCCTTGCTGGACAAACTGGGACAGATGATGCGGGCCGCGCTGAGCAACAGCAAGACGGTGAAGGACAAGGACTTTGCCGTGGATTACTACTGGTACATCTGGTGCGGACCGGATTCACCGCTGTTTGACAAATCGAAAATGGCTACTTTTGAACGCTATTTCCTGAAAGACAAGTCTACCCATACCGAAGAAAAGGGTTACTATTATAAACTGAGAGACAACGAAGAGGTGTGCGACCGCATTCTGGATGCTTTCGAAGTGACCGGACCACACCGCCACATCATAAACGGCCATGTGCCGGTACGGGCTGCCAAAGGCGAGAACCCGATCAAGGCCAACGGCAAGCTGATGGTGATTGACGGCGGCTTTGCCAAGGCTTATCACAACACGACCGGTATTGCAGGATATACGCTGGTATATCACAGCCGCGGATTCCAACTGGTACAGCACGAACCGTTCACCTCGGCCGAAGAAGCCATCAAGAACGGCACGGATATCGTGAGCACCACCCAGATTGTGGAAATGAGCAGCCAGCGCATGATGGTGCGCGACACGGATAAGGGCGAAGAACTGCAAGGACAGATCGAAGAACTCGAAGCGCTGCTGTATGCCTATCAGCAGGGATATATCCAGGAGCGCTCAAGCAAATAAAAAAAATCATCCTGATGACTGAAGCATTTCATTTCGATAAAATGTTTCCGTCATCAGGATGAAAAAATCAAAAGGTGCAGACCCGACATTCCGACAGGCAGCACCCGCAAAAAGAGCATCGCCTCACATCATACGGTAACTTTCCGCTGATGTGAGGCGATGCTCTTTTCTGTTTCTTATCAGGATTGCGGTACCGAGGCACGAAGCATCTCCCGTTTTCCGGGAGGACCGGGGATGCGCTCCACCTGAAAGCCGGCCTGCTGCAGCATGCGGCGCACCGCACCTTTGGCACAGTAGGTCACCAGCACCCCTCCGGGAGCCATCACCCGAAATATGCGGTCGAACAGGGCCTGATGCCACACTTCGGGCTGCTTGTCGGGAGCAAAGGCGTCAAAAAACACCAGATCAATCTGCTCCGGGAAATCCACTTCGTTAAAGTCGCCTTCCATCTTATGCAACCGAAAGCATGGTGCCAGACGCACGTCTTCATTCCAGGGACTCCGGTGCAACAGGGGAAACCAGCGGGCCGCGCCTTCGATTTCCAGATTCTCATAATGAAGCTGCTGCCAAAGGTCTTCCGGGAGCGGAAACTTTTCGATACTGTAATAAGTCACCGCAACCTCATCGCGCACAGCACGGGCCAGTGCCAACAAGGCATTCAGCCCGGTACCGAAGCCGAACTCCAGAATGCGGTAGCTCTTCCGGTTCAGATGCTCCCAGCCGGCCTGAAAAAACACATGGCGCGACTCTTGCAGGGCGCCGTTCACCGAATGGTAATGTTCCTCCATTTCGGGCACAAAAAGCGTGCAACTGCCGTCAGCAGTCTTTTCCACAGTGCGTTTCATCATCATTGCTTTCGTAATTTCCGAACAAGATGGCACGGTCGCGCCGGCAGGCCTCATCGGCCCACTCTTCGGGCACAAAACGCCAGTGGCCCATAGCCTCAGCACGGACATGCTCTCTTCTTCGTATATATTCTATAAAGTGATAACGGATGTCTTTCTCCGAAATGCGCAGGATGCGCCGTTGCAGTTCGTCATGGTCGAGCCCGGCCCCACGGGTGAACAGCTCTCCCCCACCGTATGCACGATAGGAATTGGTCACCACCTGGTAAACCGTGTCGGGATGGAACGGGCGTCCGTCGCTCATGGATTCGATCTGAATCCGTTCTCCTTCGGGGCGCGTCACATCTACCGTATAACGGATTCCGGCCGCCGAATCAAAATTAAATGCCAGATTGACAAATCCCAGCCTGCGGCCGTGGTCGAGCAAAGGAGCCATCTTCATGATGTGATCCTCGGGGGTCTGCATCCGGTCGGTCCACAAGCCGTAGCTCATCTCCAGAATACCCTTGATCTCACTGCCGCGCAGTGCCAGCACACAAATCATGTTCTCGTACTTATACAGGTGAAACATGTCGCGGATGTAGATATCGCCTTTGTGAATCACCGTATCGAAGGTGAGCGGAGCGGCAAAAGACACATCGGCCCCGCTGATTTTCAGCTGCATGTCATGAATCAGATCAATGAAGGCCGAGGAGCCGAAATAGGCATCCTGGCTGTGGATGGCCCGTTCGAAACAGCCGATGCGCTGGTTCACATAAGAGGCAATCAGTGCGGAGGCATCGGCATATTTCCGCTCAAACTCATACACGGCCGGGTCGGTTTCATACATCACATTCTGAATGCGGGCCCGGATTTTCTTGCCCGTCAGCCGGCCTTCGGCATAATGCAGCGTGACATCAATCACACTGACACTGGTGGCCAGGCTCCACAGCCCCACACAATAGACCTTGCGACCGACCTTATTGGTCACTACCTCGACATGCTTCTGATGGTCGTGTCCATAGCAGATCACATCCAGCCCGTCCACCTCGTGCGCAATCCGGCACGACACGTTTTCGCTGAACGCTTCGGTAACGATACCTCCGTCCCAACCGGAATGAAACAGTCCCACCAGCACATCGGGCCTTTCGTGTTCCTGAATGTAGGCCACCCAGCGGGACGCCGCATCCACCATATCCTGCACGGCCATGCCGCGCCACTGGTCTTTCGGCACCCAGTGCGGAATGGCGCTGGTAATCAGTCCGAGCACCGCAATGCGCACTCCCTGACGCTCCAGCACGGTATAGGGCTTGAAATAGGGCTTGCCGGTGTGTTCGTCCACCAGATTGGCCGCCAGCACCGGAAAGCGGCACTGCGACACGAAGCGGTCGTACACGGCATGCCCCATCTCCAGATCATGGTTGCCGATACAGAGTGCGTCATAACGCATGTGGTTCATCACATCGGCCACCAGATGCGGACTCTGGGTTTCGACAAAATTATAATAATAGGCAGTGGGCTGGCCCTGAAGGACGTCTCCTCCGTCAAGCAGCACCAGAGCGTCGGGATAACGCTCCCGCTCCCGGCAGACAAACGCATAAACCCGTGACAAGGCGCCACGGGCCGGACCGTTTTCGATGAAGTCATGCGAAAACAAAGCACCATGCACGTCTGTGGTGTGCATGATTCTTATTTTCTTTTCTATGCGGTCTTTTTCTGCCATCTTAAAAAAATCTGCCATAATTTCTGCAAAAATAACAATAAAACGGACTGTCACCAACTGACTGGCATCTTATTTGTTGAATATTTTAGCAAAAAAAGGAGGAACATTATGGCATTTATAGATTATTATAAGATCATGGGTATTCCAAAGGATACCCCTCAAAAAGACATCAAGAGTGCATACCGGAAAAGAGCCAAACAGTTTCATCCGGACCTGCATCCGAATGATCCGAAAGCCAAAGCCAAGTTCCAGGCACTGAACGAAGCGTACGACGTGCTGAGCGACCCGGAAAAACGGGCCAAATACGATCAGTACGGCGAACACTGGAAGAGCATGGGCGGATTCCAGGGCGGAGGCGGAGGTGAAGGCGGATTCGAAGGCTTCGACTTCAGCCAGTTCGGCGGCGGAGGCAGCTTCTCCGATTTCTTTGAGCAGCTGTTTGGCGGAGCACGCCACCGGCAGAGCGCCCAGAGCAGCGGGTTCCAGAACTTCGGCGGATTCGGCGGCTTCAACGGATTCCAGCAGGAGGAACCGATGGTACAGGACAAGCAGTGTCAGGTACATATTGACATGTACACTGCCATTCTGGGAGGAGAAATCATCGTGTCCACTCCGGTAGAAAAAATCAAGCTGAAAGTGAAACCGGGCACACAGCCGGGAACCAAGGTGCGTATCAAGGGCAAAGGTGACCTGTATCCGAACGGACAACGGGGTAACCTGATCCTCACCTACCAGGTGGACCTGCCCCAGCATCTGACTCCCCGACAGAAAGAACTTCTCGAAGAAATGCGCCGCTCGTAAACAGAATGACAAACGAGCGCATTTTTTGGGCCTCGGCTTGCATAAATCAATAAAAAGTACGACCTTTGTAAAAACGCATTCAAAACAAAATTAAAGATATGATTACAGAGATTACACCCGAAATCAAATACATCGGGGCAGACGACACAGACATTGACCTTTTTGAAAGTCAATATGTGGTTCCTAACGGAATTTCATATAACTCTTATGTCATCACAGATGAGAAAATCGCAATCATGGATACGGTGGACAACCGTAAGACCAATGAGTGGCTGGAAAATCTGGAAGAAGCTCTTCAGGGCAGAACTCCGGACTATCTGATCGTGCAGCACATGGAACCGGACCACGCAGCAAATATCGGTAATATTGCTACAAAATATCCGGAAATCAAGATTGTGCTCAGCACCAAAGCAGCACAGATGCTGCCACAATTCTTCGAAGGTGTGGACTTTGCCGACCGTCTGATTATCGTGAAGGAAGGCGAAACCCTTTCATTGGGTTCTCATGTATTGCAGTTCTTCATGGCTCCCATGGTACACTGGCCTGAAGTGATGGTAACCTATGACCAGAAGGAAAAGGTTCTTTTCTCGGCCGACGGTTTCGGAAAATTCGGTGCCCTCTGTCACGAAGAGCCTTGGGCCGACGAGGCACGCCGCTACTACTTCAACATCTGCGGTAAATACGGCATGCAGGTACAGACTCTCCTGAAGAAGGCTGCTACACTGGACATCCAGATGATCTGCCCGCTGCACGGTCCCGTTCTGAAGGACAATCTGGGCTATTACATCGGACTGTATGACACATGGAGCAAATACGAGCCGGAAGAAGACGGTGTGCTGGTAGCTTATGCATCCATCCACGGAGGCACAGCGGAGGCTGCCGAAAAGATGGCTCAGATTCTGCTGGACAAAGGTGCCGCAAAGGTGATGATTACAGACTTGTCGCGCGACGACATGGCTACCGCTGTGGAGAATGCGTTCAAGTTGAGCAAACTGGTTCTGGCTGCCCCATCTTATGATGCAGGTGTATTCCCACCGATGTACGACTTCCTGCACCACTTGCAGATCAAGGGATTCCAGAAACGCAAGGTGGCTGTCATCGAAAACGGTTCATGGGCTCCTACTGCCGGTAAGGTGATGCTGAGCATGCTCGAAGGCATGAAGAACATGGAAATCGTGTCTCCGGTAGTCACTATCAAGAGCAAGATGAAACAAGCTGATATTCCAGCACTTGAAAATATGGCTGATGCGATATTGGCCTGATTTAATCTTTTTCATAAGTATTTATTTTAAAACGGCCTCTTCGGTTTTATCCGAAGAGGTTTTTTTATTATTTTAAAAAAAGACCGAAGGCGGCAGGTTAAATGGAACATGATTTGAGCCTTTCAAAGATTATGGTTACCTTTGAAACAGAATCTACAAAACAAAAAAATCATGAATCCAACGATTGCAAACGAAAAAAAACATGTCGTGTGGTTGGACTGCGTGCGCCTGGTGGCCATGTTCACTGTGGTATGCTGCCACGCAACCGACCCGTTCAACTTCTACACCGGTAGCGACCAGAGCATGGTTGCGGAAATCAAGAACTGGGGAGCCATCTATGGCTCATTGCTTCGCCCCTGCGTGCCGCTCTTTGTGATGATCACAGGCGCATTGCTGCTCCCCATCCGGGAAACCAGCAGCGTGTTCTACAAGAAAAGAATCTCGCGTGTGTTCTGGCCTTTCCTGATCTGGTCGGTCATCTATGCCCTTTTCCCCTGGTTTATGGGAGTCATCGGCTTCGGCCCGCAAACCATCCTGGACTTCTTCCCATACTCCGGAGAGGAGGTCATGAAACAGTCCTTTGAAGTGTCGCTGACCTACATCACACAGATTCCTCTGAATTTCTCTACCGTAGCAGTACACATGTGGTATGTATATCTGCTCATCGGGTTGTATCTTTATCTGCCCGTCTTCTCGGCTTGGGTGGAAAAGGCCAGTGTGAAAGAAAAGCGTTTCTTCCTGTTGCTGTGGGGCGTTACCTTGTTTGTACCGTATCTGCGCACCTTTGTCAACCCCTATATCTGGGGAGCCTGCTCCTGGAATGAATTCCACATGCTGTTCTATTTTGCCGGCTTCAACGGATATTTGCTGTTGGGACACTATCTGCGTCATCACGTCACCTGGAGCACAAGCAAATCCGTACTTCTGGGCATCCTGTTCTTCGCAGCCGGATTTATCGTAACTTATCTGGGATTCCGGGAGATTACGACCAGAGCATCTTTCACTCCTGAAGAGCTGGAGCTGTTCTTCTATTACTGTTCTCCGAACGTAGCGCTGATGACCATCGCCGTATTTATGCTCCTCAAACGGGTGCGCATCAAGAATGCAACCGTGTGCAAATTGCTGGCCAACCTGACCAAGTGCGGCTTCGGTGTCTACATGGTGCACTATTTCCTGACGGGACCGATGGTGCTGCTCACCCGCGCCTTACACATCCCCATCTGCATTCAGATTCCGATTGCTGCGACCCTGGCCTTCGCAATATCCTGGCTGTTTGTGGCCGGCGTTTATCGTTTAATCGGACAGAAAGCCCGCATCTTACTGGGATAAGTCCAAAAAGATAAACAATACCGGAATAAAGGTATTGGGAAATTACCCATAAAAAAATGCCTCTCGAAAGTGAAGTCATACTTTCGAGGGGCATTTTTCATATAAAGCCAGATACGAATCTCTTCCATCTTTACACCGGACGGCAGAAAAGAGATTGCCAGACGGACCGGTTATTGGCGAGTAATCTCCTCCAGAGCACGGGTAAGAACAGCATCGTATTTATCCTGGAAATAGGAAGCATAGGATTCCCGAATCTCTTTGTCCGGTTGGATTCCTACTCCAACAAAATCGGTTCCGTCGACACAGGTATCGTGTTTGGAGCAGATATTGGCATAACTTTTTCCGGGAATCAACTCCATGCGCACTCCGTTTCCGGTACTGCCGCCGGTAGGTGTTCCGAAAACAAGTCCGCGCTTCATTCCCTTGAATACAGAACAGAAATCCTCTGCCGCCGAGAAGGTGCCGGCATTTGCCAGAATAATCACAGGCTTGTCATACACCTTGCGGTCGTGAAACGGCGTAAGCTGATTGGGGGATGCGGCATACCACTGCAACGGATATCCCCAGGAAGCAAAGGCTGGCATATACATCGGTGTGCGCCACGGATTGGTTTGGATGGTATCCTGCGTGAGATGACGGAGAATATAATCGGCATTGCCGGAATTACCTCCTCCATTATCCCGAATATCAATAATCAGCGCCTTGGTTTTCAGAATCTCCGGATACAGATTGTCGAACTTCTTTTTGAAATTCTGATCCATAAAATTGCGGATTTTCAAATATCCCACCTTTCCCTTCAAGCTTTTCAGTTCCAGAACCGGAGAACGGGGCGCGACAGACCGGTGCGGCCATGCTTTTACCTGCAACTGGCGGTCACCATCTCTCAATGCCAAGCGTAAGGTATCTTCTTTCTTACAGACAAATAGTCCATCACCTTCATATACCTGATGCAAAGTCCATTGCGGGGTAGAAGAAGCCACATAGGGACGGATATAATGCTCACCGTACTCCAAAACGGGCTCTTCGTTGATGGAAACCAATTCCATTCCTCGACGAATCCCTTCATCTTCCAGCTCTTTTGAGAGAACGGCATCAATATAGACATGTCCGTCAATATATTTAGTCTGCAACGGAATACGGCCCGTATAATGTGTCACGCCCCATACGTAGGTATGTCCGTCACCCAGCTGCGCAATCATTCTCTGAAAGATACGGGTACACTCTTCATCATCAGATGCAGCCAGCACCTGCGGAATAGTGGCAACATATATGCTGTCCCAATTTTTCCGGAAACGCTCCATGAAGACAAAATTCTGCTTCACTCCGGCCCACAGACGCGACAGGCCCAACAAACGCAACTCACTGCTCTTCGCTGCCGCAAAAGGATTGGAGGAAACGGTTGCCTTTCTGGTGGCATCCAGATAAGCGACTTCTTTCCAACTCATAGGCACACTGATTTCACCATCCGTAGTAGCTTTCAGGAAATACAGTTTCTGCGCATCCTCTTCATACTCGTAGATATATACGGTCTTGGAATCCTCCATATAGGTGGCAGCCCCCGTCTCCTTCTGAAGATTAACAAACTGAAAAGGTTCGAAGGATTCAAAAACCTTACGGATGCGCTTTACTTCCGACGGCTTTACCGATTCAAGCATCAGGCGCTGCCCCACTGTCCATCCGCTTCCGGCGCCCCGTTGCCAGACAAAGCCGCCGGACTTCTGCATATCACTACCGGTATATTTCACATCCACATAGACACATCCCCGGGTTTTCCGGAGTTTCTCAAAAACCTGAATCAACGAAGATTCCTGAACTTGCTTCTGGGCAACCATCAAAGTTGGAAACAGAAAAAGCAAAACTAACAAACGCAAGACTGTTTTCATAATGTTTCTTTTTATAATCTGCGACTCCATTTGTCAACACGGACTCACAGACTGGTTCATGAATATTCTGTTTAAAAATTTAATCTGACCTTACAGATACAAAATCCATGCCAAAACGTTAACTCATTGATTATACAGCAAATAACAAAATAACAAAGTGTCCGAAAATGGACACACTGTCCGCTTTTGTGTCCGGAAATAGAAACAACAACGTTTCTACAAGGATTTCCAGAAACTTCCGACTACCCCCCTAAGAAAAATAATTCGTGAGAAAACGGACGACCAACAAGACAATCCGGGAAAGCAGATTCAGGATTCCTCATGGAAATCTCAACACTTTCCCAAACAGACATATTCCTTTAAAGAGTCCCAACCTAATCCTTCCTAAAAGAAAAAACTTTCAGCGGGGCATTCTCTTTGGTGAAAATGCTCCGCCGAAAGTTCTTCAAATCTGCTTTACAGATAATTTCCTTTAAATACGATGTTCCAGCCACGCATCAATCAGCATGCGTGCCATAGACAGACGAGGTGGTATCTCTGGCAAATGATCACGACTGAACCACCCTCCCGTTGCCAACTCCGAACGCTGCAAGGTAATCTCGCCCGAAGCATAATCGGCATAAAAACCAATCATCAACCCGCAGGGATAAGGCCAGGGCTGACTGGCAAAATAACGGATATTGCGGATATGCAGCCCGGTTTCTTCCAACACTTCGCGCGCCACACACTCTTCCAGCGTTTCACCCGTCTCAACAAAACCGGCAACAAGACCGTAAAAAGAACCTTTGAAATTGTGGGCATGTACCAGAAGAATCTGATCATCGCGTCGCACCAATACGATAATCGCTGTAGCCAACTGAGGCCATACTTCCTTGCCGCATGCCGTACACCGCTTACTGATTACCGTATGCGATTTCATCGGAGCACCACAGACTCCACAGAATTTGGTATTGCGGTCCCAATAGAGAATCTCGGCTCCCTTACCGGCTTTCAGATAAACTTCTTCATCGAGCAAGGCGTATGATGCCCGCAAACCGATAAACTCATATTTTGAATCTGCAGGAAGCGGATGATCTACCTGTACCACCTTGCAAGGCAGGCCTTTCATTTCCGTGTAAGTACGCACCGTGTTCCATTCGGTCAGCGGTACGGGCGGTTCTTCCTGACAAGGAACCGTATAATGTCCCTCTGTTGAAGGAAGCAGCAACAGGTTGTCCCGAAAAAAAACAAACCAATAGGATTTGTCCATACCTTATTTATATATTAAAAAATCGCTTCCTGCTCCAGCCAGAGCCAGAGAGGAAGCGACACATGTTTTATATTCCGATATATAAAAACTTGTTCAAAAATTACAGATTCAGATCGCTCTTGATCGCCTCAACCTTCTCCATGGCAGCAGCAGTTGCTTTCTCATAGCACTTAGCGCAACCCATCTTTTCGGCAATCTCCATATAGAACTTGATCTTAGGCTCTGTACCTGAAGGACGCACGCTCACCTTGCTGCCATCTTCAGTGTACCACTGCAATACGTTAGATGGTTCCGGCTGGTTAATGTCGGTTACATTACCGTCTGCATCTGTAGCCTTCAAAGTCTGGTAGTCCTTTGTCAGAATCACCTTAGAACCGGCCAGTTCCTTCGGACCGTTCTCACGGAAGTTCTGCATCATAGCCTTAATTTCATCGGCACCGCTCTTACCCGGTTTTACCACATTGATGGTGTGGTTCAGAGTATAACCATACTCCAGATAGATATCCATCAACACGTCGAACAGAGTCTTACCCTGGTCTTTAGCCCAAGCGCAGATCTCAGCCAACAGAGAACATGCAGAAACCGCATCTTTATCGCGAACGAAATCCTGTGCCAGGAAGCCGTAAGACTCCTCACCACCACCAATATACTGTTTTTCGCCTTCGCGCAAACGGATTTCACGGGCAATCCACTTGAATCCGGTGTAGCAATCCAGCATTTCAACATGATTCTTATCGGCAATAGCCTTAATCAGCTCGGTAGTCACAATGGTCTTTACGACAAACTCATTGCCCTTCATCTTGCCGGTAGCGATACGGTTCTTGATGATGTAGTACAAGAAAATCATACAAGTCTGGTTTCCGTTGATCAGAACCCATTCTCCGTCGCTGTTCTTGCAAGCCATTCCCACGCGGTCTGCATCCGGGTCAGAAGCCATCACGATATCTGCGTCGATGCTCTTGGCCAGATTAATCGCCATAGTCAGTGCCTCTGCATTCTCAGGATTTGGAGAAACGACAGTCGGGAAGTTACCGTCCTTAATCATCTGTTCGGGTACAGTGTGCACGTTCTCAAAGCCCCACAGTTTCAATGACTGAGGAATCAGCATCATACCAGTTCCGTGAATCGGAGTGTACACAATCTTCAGATCCTTCTGACGGGCAATCACTTCCGGATCAATGCAGATGGTATGAATCTTCTGCAAATAGATATCGTCGATTTCCTTACCGATAATCTCAATCAGCGGGTTGCTGGCATCCAATGTCTTGCTCAAGCCCTTGATGTCCTCAGCACTTACCTGATTTACCTCGTCGATAATACCCTTGTCATGCGGAGCCAACACCTGAGCACCGTCATCCCAGTAAGCCTTGTAACCGTTGTATTCCTTCGGATTGTGTGAAGCTGTCAGGATGATACCGCTCTGGCAGCCCAGATGACGGATGGCAAATGACATCTCCGGAGTAGGACGCATATCATCGAAAAGATATACCTTGATACCGTTAGCCGCAAAAATATTGGCAGAAACCTCTGCAAACAAACGGCTGTTGTTACGGCAGTCGTGACCGACAACCACAGAAATCTGCTCTTTATCCTTGAAGGCCTTGTTCAGGTAGTTTGACAAACCCTGAGTGGCAGCACCTACGGTATAGATGTTCATGCGGTTGGTACCAACTCCCATAATACCGCGCAAACCACCGGTTCCGAATTCAAGATTCTTGTAGAATCCTTCGATCAGTTCTGTTTTGTCCTCGTTGTCGAGCATTTTCTGAACTTCAGCCTGTGTTTCAGCGTCATAAACCGATGAAGCGAGCCAAGTTTGTGCCTTAGCCTCGCATGACTTGATCAATTCGTTGTCCATTTTCTATTTTTTTTGTATTACTGAATTGTTTTTTATTCCTTTCAATAAGCAAAATTAGTCATTATCTGTTGGAATTCCTAACAGATAGGAAACTAAATCCGTGACTTTTTGGTTATTAAACATTTTCTTCATTAATATGTAAAACGAAGCGTGTCGCGTGTCACATTACCGCAACGGTCCTCGGCCACCACAACCAGTGTGCGCTGGCGGTTTTCCACACGAAGTCCGTTTTTCGGCAAGTCGCACGTGCGTACCTCCTTCCCGGTAAAGAGTACGAACTTGCCGTCGACATATCCTTTCAGCGAGCGGATGCCCGACTGACTGTCCCGGCAAGACAAACGGTAGCGACGGTTCTGTTTGCCGCCTACCAACCCTAATGAACGGACCACCGGAGGCGTTGTATCCTGCGCGATGGCATAGTCTTCATCCAGATTGCGCACCGAAGCCGATACCCAACCGTCCTGACAGGTTCCTCCCACATAGCCCTTGCTGCTCTCGATATAACACTTCTCCGGATGTGCCACCGGCTGTGAAAGGGCCAGCATCAGAGTCACATTAGCCCGCAACGGCAGAGGACCGTCATTCAAATGATACTTATGGGACAGTTTGTCGGGAGTTGATTTTACGGAAGGAGTCAGCACCACATCGTGAAAAAGCAGACCCGAAGGGATACGCAGCTCCATGCCCGGCATCTGCACTACATTCGGCCGGTTCCACTCCAGAAAATAAGGTTCGGCCCGTTTGGCGGCCTCTTTTTGGGCCGCCTCAGCCAGCAAACTTTCGTAGGGAGTGCCCTGAATGCGGAAACGGGTCGTGGTTGTATTCCCGAATTCATCGGTCAGCTGATACTCCACCTCATAGGTCCGCACACTGTCGATAGTCACCCAGCCACGGTCCTCGCCTACCCGAAGCAAAGCCAAGTCATTTCCCGGATCGGCAAACCCTTTCAGGTACCAGGTCCGACGATTCATATACCATTCATAGTCGCCCCAGGAATTTATTTTCCGATGATCGGTGGGCATCAGAGAATCCAGTTGCGAAGCATAAACTTCCTTACCATCCACCCGAAGACTAACCTTGTAGACTCCGAATTTGTTGTTGGTGCCGCTCATATAATCGTCCGCCCAATAGGCAAAACCAATCTTTCCCCAAGCCTGGAACGTACGCGGAGCCGCATCGGGAGCAAAAGAGACCGGACTCAGCGAACCGCTGACCACTCCCTCGCCGGGTTTGGGATAAATACGAATGCCATGCACCCGCGGAGCGATGTTATCGCGCACCAGATGTTTGAAATACGGCAGGGGGTTCAGCAAGGCTCCGTCTGACGTGCGGTGCAACTCCAGATGCAGATGCGGACCGGCAGAGGCTCCCGTATTGCCACTGAAAGCAATATGCTGGCCGGCCTTCACCGGAAACTGTCCCGGAGTAAAGCGCACATCAACCGTTTCGGACTCCTTTTCACACTGACGGGCAAAGACTTCGCGAGCCACATCGGGCAGAAAACGGTCCAGATGACAGTACACGGAAGTATTTCCGTCGGGATGACTCACATACAAGGCATTGCCGAAACCGTCCAGTCCTACCGTGGCCCGGGAGATATATCCGTCGGCCACGCTATAGATTTTCTTGCCGATAGCTCCCTGCGTACGGAAGTCCAGTCCGCAATGAAAGTGATTGGGCCGCGGTTCCCCGAAGTTTCCGGCCAGAGACACCGCAAAATCTATGGGCGACACATAACGGCTTTGCGCCTGAAGCATCAGGCACCCCATCCAAAAAGTCAAAACACAGAATATACGCATAAGCATAAAGTTAAAGGCATGTTTTCATGCCGGGAAAGAACATCCGGCAAACCGAATTTCTTCTGTCCGCATGAAAACATGCCTCGGATAAAATCAAAATTATAAGGATAGCATTCAGACAGCGATCAGCATGCCTTGAAGCTCATATCCAATCCTTTTACGGAATGAGTGAGGGCACCTACCGAGATATAGTCCACACCACACTCTGCATAGTCGCGGATGGTATCGAAAGTAATACCGCCGCTGGACTCGATTTCAAAGCGTCCGTTCACCATCTCCACCGCCTTGCGGGTATTCTCCGGAGTGAAGTTGTCGAGCATGATACGGTCTACACCGCCCAAGTCGAGCACCTGCTGCAACTCGTCAAAGTTGCGTACCTCGATCTCAATCTTCAGATCCTTGCCCTTTGCCTTGAGATACTCGTGACAACGGGTGATGGCTGCCGCAATGCCTCCGGCAAAGTCCACATGATTGTCCTTCAGCAGGATCATGTCGAACAGACCGATACGATGGTTCACACCGCCACCGATCTTCACGGCCTCCTTCTCCAGCATACGCATGCCCGGAGTGGTCTTGCGGGTGTCGAGGATGCGGGTCTTGGTACCTTCCAGACGGGCCACATACTTGCCGGTCATGGTGGCGATACCGCTCATGCGCTGCATGATGTTCAGCATCAGACGCTCTGTCTGCAACAAACTCTGGACCTTTCCGGAAACAATCATGGCCACGTCACCCGGTTTCACATGTGCACCGTCCTGAATGAACACCTCAACCTGCAAGGTCGGGTCAAAACGATGAAATACCTTCTTGGCGATTTCAATACCGGCCAGAATACCTTCCTCCTTGATGAGCAGCTTGGATTTACCCATCGCGTCTTCAGGAATACAACACAAAGTGGTGTGGTCGCCGTCACCAATATCTTCAGCAAAAGCCAGATCGATCAAACGATCATTCAATTCGTCTACAGTAAGCATCTTTTTCTCTTTTCTTTTGGATTAACATAAAATTTATTACAAAGATACGCAAAATAGCCGTTGAATGTGCGCTGCATTAGTTAAATATCACAAACAGGCCCAATCTGTGTGCCGATGCTGATGTATCTTTGCACCTATGAAAGCTACATTACTTGTTGTCGGCAAGACGGCCGACCCACGCTTCGGCGTACTGATTGACGAATATATCCAGCGTACACGTTTCTATCTTT
The DNA here is from genome assembly GCF_003477995.1 of Bacteroides sp. OF04-15BH. Classification (GTDB taxonomy): domain Bacteria; phylum Bacteroidota; class Bacteroidia; order Bacteroidales; family Bacteroidaceae; genus Paraprevotella. The sequence continues at coordinate 41,205 of NZ_QUEM01000010.1, read as the reverse complement.
CGTTTGACATGGAAGTGATTCCGGAACTGAAGAACACCAAGAATCTGAGTCAGGAACAGCAGAAGGAAAAAGAAGGTGAACTGATTCTGCGTGCTCTGGCTCCGGGCGACCATGTGGTGCTGCTCGATGAGCACGGAAAGGAGTTCCGCTCCGTAGAGTTTGCCCAGTGGATGCAAAAGAAAATGAACACCGTACCCAAGCGGCTGGTGTTCATCGTCGGCGGTCCGTATGGTTTCTCACAAGCCGTTTACCAGAAGGCCAATGAAAAGATTTCGCTCTCGAAAATGACGTACTCGCATCAGATGATCCGCATGATTTTCACGGAACAGATTTACCGGGCGATGACGATTCTGAACAACGAGCCTTATCATCACGAATAATCAAATCGAGGACCAGCGGCAGATGGTCGCTGTATCCACCTAAATAGCGCGGTCCGAGATAAGTGCGGAACGGTTTCCATCCGCCGTACTTCTCGTCGCGTTGCAACAGAAAAGGGAAATCGGCAATGCGGGTCACAGAATCTTTCAGTCCTACCCGCCCGCCGGAATTCCACAGGGTGGCAGACACCAGAAAGTGATCCAGACAGCTCCAATAGCCCCGATAGCGATAGGTGCCACGCACCGAACGATCCCCGTGCATTGCCAAAGTCGGAAGCAGATGCAAGCCCGGCACCGTCTGCAACTCTTCCCGAAAAATGTCCTCCGAAGCTGTGGCATTGAAGTCACCGGTCACCACCAGACAGCCGTTGGGATGCTTCCGCAATACGGAATTGCAGACAGCGGCAAGCGTCCGGGCAGCCAGCCTGCGGTGACGGTCGGCCGCACGCGTACCGGAATATTTGCTGGGCAGATGGCAGGCTATCAGATGCAGCGTATCGCCCGAAATCAGTTTTCCTTGCAGATAAAGCAGATCGCGGGTAGATTCAAAACCGTTTTCCGTGGAAGGAACGCGGATTGTGTCGCTCCGCAACAGACGGAAACTGCCGGGCTGATAGAGCACCGCCACGTCAATTCCACGGGTATCGTCCGAAGCGGTCTGCACGGAACGGTAACCCAATGCCCGCAAGGCCGACCGCCGGCAGAAGTCACGCACCACCGTGTCGTTCTCCACCTCACAAAGCACCATCAAGTCGGGAATACGCCGTTCGCCCACAGCGGCCACCACTTTGGCCAGAGCATTCTGTTTCTTCCAATATTTATAGGCGTTCCATCTTTTTTCGCCCTCCGGAAGAAACTCCCCGTCCGTATGCCCCTCGTCGTGCTGCAAATCAAAAAGATTCTCTACATTATATTCCAGGATACGAAAAGGGCGCTGAGCCTCAGCCCAGAACACTCCGGACCAAAACACCAGCACCCCTATGCAGATTCCTTTTATCATGGCTTACTTTTTGCGCGGCACATACTCATAACATCCTGCTGCCGGCCGCACTCCCTCGAAACGGCTCACGCCCTTGCGGTCGAAAGGATAGCGCCGGGAATAAACTGTATCGGCCAGTTGCAAGGCAGCTGAACAGGAATCGGGCGCAAAGTCATACCGATAGTTTTTGGTATCGAAAAGCACAAAACCCTTTTCCCGGATGCAATATTTCTCCTCCATATCTCCCTCGAACACACAACCGGCATAGCGCGCATCGTCTTTCACAGCCGGAGTATTGAGCAAAGAGTTCTTGAAAAGATAGTCATACTTCTGCTCCTTCTCATTCAAACTGCCCAGAATCACATCCTCGGCATAACCGGTAATCAGACAGTTATAGAAGTGTGCTTTCTGAAAAGGCACACTGGCACTGAAATAGTTGTCAGACAAATAAAGAGCCTGACCGCGCACCGCCTCCCACGGATAGAATTGCGCCAGCGTGCAATGCACGAACTCACTGCTACCCCCAATCAGATACACGCAATTGCCCAGTGTGTTGCTGATTTGGGTATTGCCCACAGCAATCCGGCAGTTTACGGCTTTCAGTCCGTCCCCTCCGATGTTGTGCAGAATGGAGTTTTCCAACACAAGTTTGGAATCCTGCACCGAAGAACTGTCACACAGAATGCCATAGCTGGCACTATGTATGTCGGTATAGCGCAATGTGTTGCCGAAACTCTCGGCAAAAAGACGCACCCCGCCCCAGCGTGAAGGCGTGTTGTCGTAGGGCAGATAATCAAAGAGATTGTCCGTGCGGTCGCCGCGCAGCACCACCGGTGCCTCAAGGGTTCCTTCGGCTGTCAGGCTACCACGCACCAACAGATTGGCCTTGTCGTGAAAATAGAGCTGCACTCCGGCTGCCAGCGTCAGGCGTACTCCAGGTTCCACGGCCAGACTGTCGTAAATCACATACGGACGACCGGCCTGCAAGGTCGTATCCCGACGGATCACTTTGCCCCGCCACATATAGGCATCCTGCCCGGTGGCCTCCAACACAACCGACTGCACCACCCCACTCTCCAGCTGAAAGAGCAAGCGGTCGGTCAGAACAAACGGCTCATTCTGATTGCGTTCCGGCACGGTCACTTCGGCAAAAGCCATCAGGCTGTCCGTACCGCGCAACTCCAGCCCCGACACCGACGCCTCGGATGAAGGCGACAGATACACCCCGTCGATGTTTACCCGAAAAGGACTGGCCGCTCCCTGTTCCAGCCAGGCACGTGCGATACGCACGCCGCGGTCATTACGATTGTACACCTTCAGCATACGGGTGCTGCTGCCCACAGTCGTAATCACCGTGTCAAACTGTATGGAATCGGAAGAAAAGGACAAGACGGCTCCCTGATCGGTGGTAAACCGTTCGGAATCGTCACAGGCAACACAACAGGCCGCTATACACAGGGTGCACCACAGGCACCGCCAGAAAGAGAAAAAACTGTTCATAAAGTTACTTTATTATTCGGTCAGAACAGAAAAGAAACAAGAGTCATCCCGAAGCGGAATGCCGGCATGACTCTTGTTGTTTCTTCACTGAAATATTATGCACGTGCCGGAATATTCTTCAGAATCTCCAGCAGATGATCCCAAACCTTTTCTACGGTAGGAATCAACAGACGCTCATCCGGTGAATGCACACCGCGCAGGGTCGGTCCGAAAGAAACCATATCCAGATGCGGATATTTCTCGCTGAACAAACCACACTCCAGACCGGCATGGATACCCAATACCTTAGGCTCCTTGCCGAACAGACGCTTGTAAGTCTCTACCGACAGTTTCAGAATCTCAGAATCCGGATTCATCTTCCAGCCCGGATAGCCGTCGCCTACAGTAACCTCGGCACCGGCCAACTCGAAGGTAGCCTTGATGGTTGCACTCATATTCTTGCGTGCGCTCAGGATGCTGCTTCGCTGACTGGTGATGACCACAATCTTCTTCTCCTCGGCATTCATGCGGATGCTGGCCAGATTAGAGCTGGTCTCCACCAGATCAATATCCTGACACATGGACAAGATGCCGTTGTGCACGGCCTGAATGGCTGTAATCAAACGGGTAGCCACACCGCGGTCTACCGCCTCGGCCGGGGTTTCCATGCTCTCGAGCAGGAATTCCATATTCTTTTCCGTTACACTGTATTCCTCCTCCACATCGGCAGCAAAGATATTCCAGTCCACACGGATGCTTTCCTTGTCCTTCATCGGGATGGCGCAAACGGCAGCCGCCTCACGCGGGATGGCATTGTGCAAACCACCGGCCTGAATGTCGCACAGATACAGGTCGTATTTCTTCATGGACTGATACAGGAAGCGGCCCAGAACCTTATTGGCATTGGCACGCATCTTATTGATATCATCACCGGAATGGCCACCGGTCAGTCCCTTCACCTTCAGCTCGAAAGCAAAGTATCCGGCCGGCACCGGAGTCGTGTCATAAGAGAAAACAGCAGTAGTTCCGGCACCACCGGCACAGCTTACATACAGCTGACCCTCATCCTCAGAGTCGAGGTTGATCAGGATGTCGCCGCTCATGAATCCGGCTTCCAGCGCAAAGGCTCCCGAAAGACCGGTCTCCTCATCACGGGTAAACAGACACTCAATCGGTCCGTGCTGAATATCATCAGATGCCAGGACAGCCATCTGCATGGCCACACCGATACCGTCGTCGGCACCCAGAGTCGTACCCTTGGCACGCATCCATTCGCCATCTACATAAGTCTGTATCGCATCTTTCTCAAAATCAAACTCCACATCGCGGTTCTTTTCACAAACCATATCCATGTGACTCTGCAAAACAACCGTCTTGCGATTCTCCATACCCGGAGTGGCGGGTTTTGATATCAGCACATTACCGCAGGCATCCAGCTTGCAGGCCAACTGGTGCTGTGCTGCAAAATCCTGCAGGAAAGCCATCATTTTCTCTTCCTTCTTTGAAGGACGGGGCACCTGATTTACCTGGGCAAAGCAGTCAAACACACACTTCGGTTTCAACTCAATCTGACTCATAGTTTTTGATCATTAATTATTGTGTGCCGCAGCACCCGACCACTCTTATCCTCTAAAACAGAAAGAAAAACCTTCTTATTAGAAAAATTAAGCTATCAGATTTTTGCGTACACTGATTTTACATTACCTTTGTAACTGCAAATATAATCAAAATGTTGAAGACTTTACTATTTACTCTGATAATTGTTGCGGCCTGCATGGCTTTGTTGGCAATTAAAATATTATTTAAGAAAAACGGAAGATTTCCAAATACCCATATCGGACACAGCGCTGCCATGCGCAAGCGCGGTATCAACTGTGTGCAGAGCATGGACCGTATGGAAAGAAAAGAGAACCCGCACCGCATTGCGGAGCATAAATCATGATTATACACTCAAACATGAAGAAATAATGAGAAAGAAACAATTTATCTATGCCGGAATCCTTTGTGGCTTGATGGCCCTGTCGCTGAACAGCTGTAACCAAAGCCCCAAACAGGAAGCAGAGAAAACAACTGCCGAGTCCACTGAAAACGCACAAAAGATCGGTTATGTAGAAATCGACACTTTGATGTCTCAATATAATTTCTGCAAGGATTATACCTTGCTGATGAACCAGAAGGGTGAAAACATCCGCAACACACTGGCCAATAAAGAGCGTGCCCTGCACAATCAGGCTGCCGAGTTGCAGAAGAAATATGAGTCAAACGCATTCACCACACGCGACCAGCTGGAGCGTGCACAGATGTCACTGGCCAAGCAGCAGCAGGATCTTCAGGCACTGAACGACCAGCTGATGGCTGAGTTTGCCAATGAACAGAACAAGTACAACAACCAGCTGAGAGATTCCATTCAGGCTTTCCTGAAGGAATACAACAAGAGCAAGAAGTTTGATATCATCATCAGCAAGGCAGGCGACAATCTGCTTTATGCCAACCCGAAATATGACATCACCAACGACGTGGTGAAGGGACTGAACAAGCGTTACAAGACCAGTCCGGAACTGGAAAAGAAACTCAACGGAAAATAAGTTCCGGTCTTCTCGCAAACCGCGAACAGAACAATAAGAAAAAGGCGTTCCCCGGCATGCTTCGCTAGCACGAAAGCATTGCCGGGGAACGCCTTTTTTATGTGTCCGGAAAAACATCAGCATGAAATGTCAAAAAGATTGTGATGTTCCGGAAAAATCATGGGGATGAATTTTTTCTTTCGTCAAAGCGAGAGCGTGGCTTCCACGCTCACGCACCCTGCTCTTGCGGAATCCGCTGAACGAGCAGCTTGTCTATGCGCGCACCGTCCATATCGACCACTTCGAAAGTGAAATCTTTCCAGGTTGCGGTCTCTCCACTCTGCGGAATATGCTCCAGCTGACTGATTACCAGTCCGGCTACCGTGGTGTATTCGGCATTCTCATGCAGTTCTTCCGCATCGAAATACTCCAGAAAGTCATACATCGGGCACTGTCCGTCGACCAGCCAGCCAGCATTGTCTTTTCTCTTCACAATGTATGGCTCGTCGGCCACATCATCGTTCACGCTGCCCACCAGTCCCTCCAGAATGTCTTTCAGGGTGATGATACCCATGCAGGCACCAAACTCGTCACAAACCAAGCCGCGGCTTAGGCTCTGGGTCTTCATCAGTTCCAGTGCCTTGTAGACGCTCATATTCTCATAGAAATACATGGGTCGGCGTATGAGGGCACGCAGAGAGAAATCCTTGCGCTCCAGAGTGAGCACCAGATCTTTCAGAGTGATGATACCCAGCACATGGTCCAAACCTCCGTCGGCCACCGGATATACTTCGTAAAGATCCTGCTTCAGCACCTGACGCACCTCATCGGCCGTGTTGTTCACATCCAGCCAGACCAGATCCTTCTTATGCGTCATGATGGAGTCAATCTTCAGGTCGCCCATCAGGAACACACGCTCCACGATGTCCTGCTCCACAGGCTGCACCTCTCCGCCCTCAGTTCCTTCCTGAATGATGGACTTGATTTCTTCCTCGGTCACCTTGCTCTCAGAGGATTTGACCCCCAGCATGTTGAACATCACCGACGTACTCTTGGAAAGCAGCCAAACAAACGGCGAGGCGATCAGTGAAAGCACATACATAGGACGGGCCACAATCTTGGAAACCTTTTCGGCCACACTCAAGCCGATACGCTTCGGTACCAGCTCGCCGAAGATAAGTGTCAGGTAGGTCACGATGACCACAATCAGCGCCTGGGCAATCGTAAAGGCATAGGATGCCGGGACACCGGCCTGTGCCATCCACTCGCCGAAGATCACGGCTATGGTATTTCCGGAATAGATTCCGGTGAGGATACCGATCAGCGTGATGCCAATCTGTACCGTCGAGAGGAAACGGTCCGGCTCATTGGCCAGCTTCAGGGCCGTCTGTGCCGACTTGTTTCCTTTCTTGGCATCTGTTGTGAGATTTGATTTTCGGGCAGAAATCAGGGCGATCTCCGACATGGCAAATATACCGTTCAGGAGAATCAGACCGACAATAATAAATATTTCGCTCATATTTCTTTCTTCCCCTTATTTATTTCTGAATGACATAACCAAACGGGCCAGTTCGCCAATCCAAAGCACCAGAGAAGAAGAGGCGATAATCAGCAGCCAGTCTTCCCACGGCAGCGGCACCACGCTGAACATGGCTCCACCGAAGGTGACAATCAGATACTGACCCCCCAGAATCAGCAGGGCCACCCACAGAAAACTGGTGCAACGGCTCAGGCCTGCAAAAGCAGAACCTCCGGTAAGGTAGGCTTTTGCGTTGAACATGTTCCAGAACTGCAACATCACAAAGAAGCTGAAGAACCAGGACAGGTCGTGCGGTGTAAGTCCCTCTGAAGCATGGAAGTGCAGCAAAAGGCCCATGAGCACCACCACGAAGGCCAGACCGACCCCGAAAATACGCCAGGTCATGGAGCGCGAAATGATAAAATCACCGTTGGCACCACTGCGGCGCGGCTTGTCTTTCATCACCTGCTCGGTAGGAGGCAGAGAAGCCAGAGCACCGGCTGCAAAAGTATCCATAATAAGGTTCACCCAAAGCATCTGAGTGATGGTGAGCGGTGACTCGGTACCGAGCAGCGAACCGGCCAGCACAATGAGACAGGCAGCCACATTGATGGTGAGCTGGAACAGCAGGAAACGCTGGATGTTGCGATAGAGCGAACGGCCCCACATCACGGCACGGGTAATACTTCCGAAGGAATTGTCGATAATGGTAATGTCGCTGGCTTCCTTGGCCACCGAAGTACCGTCGCCCATAGACAGACCCACCTGAGCGGCTTTCAGCGCTGGAGCATCGTTGGTTCCATCACCCGTAACAGCCACCACGGCATCCTTCTGCTGCAACAGTTGCACCAGACGCTGCTTGTCGGTAGGACGGGCACGGCACATGATCTTCAGGTCGAGCACCCGATTCAGGGCTTCTTCATCGGTAAGGGCCTCGAATTCCGGACCGGTAATGATATTGCGGTCAGTGTCCTTCTCGGTCCAGATTCCAATCTGACGACCGATTTCGCGTGCGGTTCCCGGAGTGTCACCGGTAACGATCTTCACCGAGATGCCGGCATTCAGACAGCTCTGCACGGCTGCCGGCACATCCTGACGCACCGGATCAGAAATGGCTACAATACCCACATAGGTCAAATCCAGACCGGCCATCAGGCGACCGTTCTCATAAGGTGCTTCCGAATCGCCCGGTTTCAGAATCTGGTAAGCGAATCCCAACGTACGCATCGCCTGATTCTGATAGCTGAGCAACTGGGCCTCGATATCCGCCTTGCAGGCAGCCGGATCGACCAGACCACCGTCGCGGGCTACCTTTTTGGAGAGTCCCAACACAATTTCCGGAGCTCCCTTCACATAAAGCACCTTGGTGCCGAGCAAAGGAGAGTCGACCACCGTAGCCATATATTTCCGCTCGGTAGAGAAAGTCAGCTGACTGACTACCGCAGCATTTTCACGCAGTTCCAGATAATCACGTCCCTGTGCATCCAGCCACAGCAACAGAGCCGCTTCAGTAGGGTTACCCAGAGTCTTGACCTTTCCGTCCTCTTTATTCAGGTTGGCCGTAGAGTTCACGGCAATACCCTCGGCAATGGCCTTACTCATCTCATCGTCCGCCAACCGTTGGTCTTTCAGCCCGAAGAAACGGGTTTCGTACACCTGCATCTGGTTCTGGGTGAGCGTTCCGGTCTTGTCCGTACAGATCACGGTTGTAGCTCCCATAGTCTCACAAGCGTGCATCTTACGCACCAGGTTGTTGGTCTTGAGCATACGGTTCATGCTCAGCGCGAGACTGAGTGTCACACTCATCGGCAAGCCTTCGGGCACAGAAACCACAATCAGGGTAACGGCAATCATAAAGTGATTCAACAGCTCGGACACAATGTTCATCCATCCTGTTGGTGTATCTCCGCCAAGGAATGTCTTCAGAGTCAGGACAATAAAAGTTATGGCTGCAATGGCATAACCGGCCTTACTGATGACTCCGGCCAGCCCTTTGAGCTGAATCTGCAACGGAGTGTCTATATTGTTGTCAATCTGCGAACCTTCATACACCTTACCGTAACCGGTAGCATCACCTACCAAATCCACCTTCATCACTCCATGACCGTCTACCACGGTAGTGCCACGCATCACCACATTCGAAGGATAAGTAGCTTCATGATCAAAGTCGGCTTCTACGGTAGTTTTTCCGATCATCGGCTCACCGGTGAGGGTAGATTCGTTCACCTGTAGCGAAACCGCCTCAAGCAAAGTACCGTCTGCCGGGATTTCCTCTCCGGTATTCAGCACCACAATATCTCCCACAACCACTTCCTTACGGGTGATTTCCTGAATCTTTCCGTCGCGGATTACGGTTACGGGCACATCATCATTCACGGTATTGAGCACATCAAATGCCCGGTTGGCTTTCACCTCAAAAATAAAACCAGTCATGCTGGCCAGCAAAATAGCAAAGAAAATACCCAGCGGCTCCAAGAAAGCGGCAAATCCCGCCTGCTCCGGCCCCCAGCAATGAACTCCGGAAATAATCATGGACAATACCCATGCTACCAGAAGGATACGGATTATCGGATCTTCAAATTTCTCCAGAAACTGTTTCCACAAAGAAACCTTTTCGGGAGGAGTCAATACGTTCTCACCAAACTTTTTCCTGTTTTCTTCGACTTCCTGAGAAGTCAGGCCTTGATAGGTCTGTTTTGTTTTCATCTGATTGTTTTATGTTTAATAAAATGTTAGAAACAAAAATATTTTTTTCAAGATAAAGAATAAACATGACATCATGAAACACAAACGAAACAATATTTCAAAAATTAATATACTTTAAAGCAGGATGTAACAAATATATTACAATTTCCGAAATACAAAAAAGGCCGGAATCGGCTCACACAGGGACAAAAAAAGAGGAACATCCAGCATAGGATATCCCTCTTCTTCATAAAGAATTATTTAAAGCATGAATTATTTATCACCGAAGTAACGGTTGTACAAGCCCAGGAAGCCACGACCGTGACGAGCCTCGTCCTTAGCCATTTCGTGAACTGTATCGTGGATAGCGTCCAGGTTCTGAGCCTTAGCCATCTTAGCGATCTCCATCTTACCAGAGCAAGCACCGCTCTCAGCTTCCATTCTCTTCTTCAGGTTAGTCTTGGTATCCCAAACCATGTCACCCAACAACTCGCAGAAACGAGCAGCGTGGTCAGCCTCCTCAAAAGCATAGCGCTTGAAAGCCTCAGCAATTTCAGGATAGCCCTCACGGTCAGCCTGACGGCTCATAGCCAGATACATACCAACCTCAGTGCACTCACCCTCGAAGTTAGCGATCAAACCCTTCTTGATTTCAGGATCAACATCCTTTGCGATACCGATAACGTGCTCGGTAACGAATGTCAATTCAGTATCAACCAATTCCTTGAACTTATCAGCTGGAGCTTTACACTGTGGGCACTGTGCTGGAGCTTCATTTCCTTCGTGAACATAACCGCAAACGGTACATACAAATTTCTTAGCCATTTTCTTTTAGTTTTTAGTTTAGTACTATATGTTTATTCTGACCCCTCAACAGATCAAGAATTTTTCTTTTTACATTCTGAGCAGTAACCTTTATAATATACATGAGCCTCGGTGATTTCAAAACCGGTCTCCTTTTCCGGACATCCCACATACATCTGCTCTTCGGTAAGCGGGAAGTCAAATACCTTGCCACAAGTCTTGCACAAGAAATGAACATGAGGCGTAACCACTCCGTCAAAACAAACCTTGCGCTCATCGATAGTCAGCATCTGTGCAGCACCTTGCTCTGCAAACAACTTCAAGGTGTTGTATACCGTTGTCTTTGACAAGGTGGGAATCTCCTTATGCAAAGCCACATACACTTCGTCCACAGTGGGATGCGTGTGGTGCTTCTGAAGATAATCCATGATGGCGATTCGTTGAACAGACGGATGAATTCCGTACTCTAATAATGTATTTAATGCATTATCCATCATATCGTCATTAATTTATTATAAACATGTAATTATTACAAGTGCAAATGTAGAATAAAACTAGCTTCTCCACAAATAATTATGGGAGTTTTTTTTAAGAATCTTCCATTTTTTAGATTTGTTGTGTATTTTCCGTCAATCTTTACGTTTTTTGATTATCATACGGTTTCCGGGAATCAGGAGAATGGAGTAAATCCGGAAATCGGAAACGACTCCTGCTCATATTATATAAGTAAGAAAAAGAAGGCAAAACAACTATCCTTTATTAATATATATATATTTCACCAAAATTGCTTATCTTTGTGTCATCATAATAATCTACAACTCAAATGAATTACGGTTTTGTAAAAGTAGCTTCGGCCATACCCAGTGTCAAAGTGGCCGACTGCAGGTACAACATCCTGCAAATAGAAAGCCTCATCGCCCAGGCGGAAGGCAAGGGCATCGAGGTGATCTGTTTTCCAGAATTGAGCATCACCGCCTACACTTGCGGCGATCTGTTTTCACAGCAACTGTTGCTCGATGAAGCAGAAATGGCTCTGATTTCTCTGTTGGATTTTACCCGTTCGCTGAACGTGATTTCCATTGTAGGATTTCCTCTACCCTACCGCGGCACTCTGCTGAACTGTGCCGCCGTAATCCAGAAAGGCAAGATTTTGGGTCTGGTTCCCAAAACCTATCTGCCTAACTATAAAGAATTTTATGAGCAGCGCTGGTTCACCAGTGGCACCACTTTCCCGGAAACCTCTGTAAAAATCTGCGGTCAGCAGGTTCCTTTGGGAAACAACCTTATATTCCAACTGCCTCACTTCAGCTTTGCGGTAGAAATCTGCGAAGATGTTTGGGCACCGATTCCTCCAAGCAGTATGGCTGCCCTGCGCGGAGCGGAAATCATTTTCAACCTGAGTGCCGACAATGAGGGCATTGGAAAGCACCAGTATCTGAAATCGCTGCTGGCACAACAGAGTGCCCGCTGTCTGGCCGGTTATGTATTCTCCGGCTGCGGTTTCGGAGAAAGCACACAGGATCTTGTCTTTGCCGGCAAAGGCTTTATCTACGAAAACGGCACCCTGCTCGCCGAAAGTGAGCGTTTCTCTCTGAAGGAACAGCTTATCAGCACAGAAATTGATGTGGAGCGCCTGCGCATGGAGCGTCAGGTGAACACTACTTTTGCGGCAAACATGGCACAGCAGGACTGGAAACAGGCACGCTATATCGACACGGAGCTGATTGTTCCGAAAGAGTTCAAGCTGAGCAGAAATTTCGATCCTTCTCCATTTGTTCCGAAGGGAGAAGCCCTGAACGAACGTTGCGAAGAAATATTTGCCATACAGACTCAGGGACTGGCCAAACGCATCGTACACACACATGCCCAGAATGTGGTAGTCGGCATATCAGGCGGTCTGGATTCCACTCTGGCCCTTCTGGTCTGCGTGAAGACCTTCGACCTGCTCGGATTGTCGCGCAAAAACATCATCGGTATCACCATGCCTGGATTCGGTACTACCGGACGTACCTATAACAATGCCCTGAACCTGATGAAGGAACTGGGAATCACCATCCGCGAGATCAGCATCAAAGATGCCTGTCTGCAACACTTCCGCGATCTGGACATTGATCCAAACGTACATGACGTGACTTATGAAAACAGTCAGGCACGCGAACGCACCCAGATTCTGATGGATGCGGCCAATCAGGCCAACGGTCTGGTAATCGGTACCGGCGACCTTTCGGAACTGGCATTGGGTTGGGCCACTTACAACGGCGACCACATGAGCATGTACGGCGTCAACGCTTCTATTCCGAAAACTCTGGTACGTCATCTGGTGCACTGGGTTGCCTTGCAGGAAATGGATGATGCCTGCCGCGAGACACTGCTCGACATCATTGACACTCCTATCAGTCCGGAGCTGATTCCGGCTGACGAAAACGGTGAGATCCAACAGAAGACCGAAGATCTGGTCGGTCCGTATGAGTTGCATGATTTCTTCCTGTACTATACCTTACGCTTCGGCTTCCGTCCGGCAAAAATCTATATGATTGCTCAGAAGGCCTTCAAAGGCAGTTATACGGACGAGGTCATCAAAAAATGGCTCACCACTTTCTTCCGCCGCTTCTTTGCCCAGCAATTCAAACGCTCTTGCCTGCCTGACGGTCCGAAAGTGGGCAGTTGCTCATTGAGTCCGCGCGGCGACTGGCGCATGCCAAGCGACGCATCTTCGGCATCCTGGCTGGAAGAGTGCGCTTCGCTGCAATAATTCACTCAAAGACAAAAATACTTCCAAGGATGCAGATATAAGAACACCGCCTGCTTTATGGTACAAAACATCATAAAAACAGGCGGTGTTTTCATTTTAACACTCTAAAAGAGTCATTATATCATTCTCTTTTACTTGGCTTCTGACAATGGAAGAATCTGTCCCTGACTCCATACATTAGCCGCCTTATAGGCATTCACCGAAACATCGGGAACATACACCTTGCATTCAGGAGAAAGCGCATTATCTGACAATACTGTAGGCGGTGTGGTTGCATAGCAATAGATAACGTCGAAATATTTATGAAGATTGTCCTCTCGAATGACTTGTAATGTCTTTGGAAATACCAGTGTCCCTCCTATAAGTGAGGACAATACCGCTTGCTGAATAACTGCTGTTCCCTCCCAAATGGTTGTATGAGAAATTGGTGAATTAAATACATTCGTATATAACCCCGTAGGAACCACTAAATTACCAGGAATCGTCAGATACCGTAATTGACTACAAGAATAAAAAGCTGACTTTCCTATTTTTTTAACCCCAAAAGGAACTACCACACGCACCAAACTTTTACAGGATCTAAAAGCAGACTCTTCGATAGAAGTTACACTTTCGGGGATTTCTATTTCACTTAAACTGGAACAACCACTAAAACAACTATAAGAAATACTAGTAAGGCTATTCGGAATGTTTATCATTTTCAAACCAGAACACCCTGTAAAAGCCTCTGATTCCATAGAGCGAACTGTTTCAGGGATTTTCACTTCCGTCAAACTTTTACAATTTCTAAAACACTGTTTTGTGATTATTTCTATTTGTGAAGGAAAACGTAATCTGTTCAAACCTTCACAATCATCAAATGCACCAGATTCTATACTCTGGAGGCTTTCAGGTAAAATTGCTTCTTTTAAAGAAGTACAACTCACAAAGGCATTCGATTCAATTGTTTTTAACCCTTCAGAGAAAAAGACTCTCTCTAACGAAAGACAACGTCTAAATGTACTATATTTCAATACTTCCAATTTTTCTGGCAAAACAATCTCCCGTAGTGCCAAACATTGGTCAAAAGCATGATTACCCATAACCTCCAAGCTTTCAGATAATTGAATATTCTCTAAAAGAATACAATGCCAGTATTTACAACCGATTATTACTCAATATTTTATAGATAATAAGTCAGAAATATGGTTGTTATTTTTAATTGCACATTCTAAAAGGTGAAGATTTAACGCTTTTATTGATTATTAACTCAAAAAGGACATCAACTTGGGTCGTTTCTTCTCTTTTCCTTGCTATTCGTTTCCGATATTCCACTTTTGTTTTGGTCTATCTCATATGTACTGCAAAGGTATTGATTTTTGTTTGATATTGCTCCTTGCTTGCTCCTTGTCGTAGATTAATTTTCACACAGGAATTTTTGTTCTCTTTCTATAGGGGCTTGAAACAATCCATTTATTGGAAACAATTAAAGACGGAGCTGGTTTGCCCCAGTGCTTTTTAAGAAACAGGGCAATTATTTTATCTCCACAAAGGCTCTTGTTCCCAATTATGAGGAAAGCCTAATAAACGAGTTCTTACTGATGGGTATTTCGATAAAAGCTGCTTGAAATCTGCAACAAAAGTGTTGCCCATAGAAATGGAGTTAAGCCAATACACCACATAGCAGAGTTGCGGATAAAGTGTTTGTTCACGGAACGAGAAATCCGTAATCCATGTGTTTGGCATACGCATAGGCATCATTGGCTTGACAGGAAAGACCCGATTTGACAGTCTTGAATGATGGGCGCAGCAATTACGAAGTACGGGTCTGGGTACGGATTAAAAGGCTAAGTGATTATTTCCAGTCATTTAGCCTTTTTAATTATCTAATTTTTCCCCACATTTTCCCCACAGCTGTCTATTTATATATTTTAGAAACATATTTTTCCGTAAAGTTATGTACCTTTGTCGGCAAATAAAGACTTGAGTTCAACTTATAAATGCAACTTTTTGGGTGCGGATAATAAGCAATAAAAACATTTATTTTTCAGAGAGGAAAGAGAGACAATGTCCCCCTTTCTCTCACTCTGAATGGATAAAGTTTGCTATCTTTGCTTTAATTGTCCGTCCAAAGAAAAAAAAGTTGCAGATGAGCAAACATATAACCGAGGAACAAAGGTATGCAATTTCTATGATGTTGCAAATACCGATGAGCAAAAAAGCAATAGCGGAAGCTATCGGAGTAGATAAAAGCACTGTTTACAGGGAGATAAAGCGCAATTGCGACGCCCGAAGTGGTAGCTATAGCATGGAGCTTGCCCAGCGAAAAGCAGACAGGCGCAAGCAGCAAAAACATCGCAAGGAAGTGCTTACACCGGCAATGAGAAAACGGATAATAAAGCTGTTGAAGAAAGGATTCAGCCCGGAGCAGATTGTCGGCAGGAGCCGCTTGGAGGGAATTGCGATGGTATCTCACGAAACGATATATCGCTGGATTTGGGAGGATAAGCGGCGGGGTGGCAAACTGCACAAATATCTTCGCAGACAAGGTCGCAGGTATGCCAAACGTGGTTCTAAAAATGCAGGGCGAGGATTTATCCCAGGCAGGGTGGATATTGATGAGCGTCCCGAGATAGTGGAACTGAAGGAGAGATTTGGTGATTTAGAGATAGATACAATTATTGGTAAGAACCACAAAGGTGCCATTCTTACCATTAACGACAGAGCAACAAGCAGGGTCTGGATACGCAAGTTGTCGGGAAAAGAAGCCATCCCGGTAGCTAAGATTGCAGTATGGGCACTGCGGAAAGTGAAAAACTTAATACACACAATTACGGCTGACAATGGAAAGGAGTTTGCAAAGCACGAGGAAATTGCGCAAAAATTGGAAATAAAATTCTATTTTTGCAAACCATACCACTCATGGGAACGTGGTGCCAATGAAAACACCAACGGGCTTATCAGGCAGTATATCCCAAAGGGTAAGGACTTTAGTGAAGTAACCAACAAACAGATTAAGTGGATTGAAAATAAACTCAATAATCGACCTCGTAAAAGACTTGGATACCTCACGCCAAACGAAAAATTTAAACAAATTATTAATCAGAATTCTGTTGCATTTGCAAGTTGAATTCAGCAGATATTCTCGTCAAACAAATATAAATAATATAAACATGGAAAAAAACAGAAAAAAACAAATCGTAGTTTTGAGTATAGCTTTAGTTTGCATTTTCATCTTGGTATTTTCATTGTTCCATAAATCAGCGACAAAAGATAGCGCAAATCCTCCTTTAACAAATGTTTTGACTGATAGCATTTCTCAAATTGTCTCAGCTTGTCCTGGCGAAATTGGTGTGGCGGTTATTGTTAATAACAGAGATACGGTTAAGGTCAATAATAAGAGTGTTTATCCTATGATGAGTGTGTTTAAGGTTCATCAGGCATTAGCTCTTTGTAATGACTTTGACAATAAAGGAATTTCACTTGATACCTTAGTAAATATAAATAGGGATAAACTTGACCCAAAGACTTGGAGTCCTATGCTGAAAGATTATTCAGGGCCAGTCATATCATTGACAGTGAGAGATTTGCTGCGTTATACTCTTACTCAGAGTGACAACAATGCAAGCAACCTTATGTTTAAGGATATGGTTAATGTCGCTCAAACAGATAGTTTTATAGCCACACTCATTCCTCGTTCAAGTTTTCAGATAGCTTATACGGAAGAGGAAATGTCGGCTGACCATAACAAGGCTTACTCTAACTATACATCTCCTCTTGGTGCTGCAATGTTGATGAATCGTTTGTTTACTGAAGGTCTTATCGATGATGAGAAACAAAGTTTCATTAAGAATACGTTAAAAGAATGCAAAACAGGTGTAGATAGGATAGCAGCTCCACTTCTTGATAAAGAAGGGGTTGTTATAGCGCATAAGACAGGTTCAGGTGATGTTAATGAAAATGGTGTTCTTGCAGCTCACAATGATGTTGCCTATATATGTCTGCCTAATAATATCAGTTATACCTTAGCGGTATTTGTTAAGGATTTCAAGGGAAATGAATCACAAGCGTCACAATATGTTGCGCATATATCAGCTGTAGTATATTCTTTATTAATGCAAACTTCAGTAAAATCTTAAACTGCACTTGCTTTGATAATTAATGATAAACAATCTAAAAGCACTCTAATCGTTATCGGAGTGCTTTTAGATTACTAATCAAATTGCTTCTATTATAATTTGAATCCTCTACTTTTTCTTTCTTCCTGTTGCGGCACTCTTGCTCCATATCTAAGCCTGTGCCATTGCTCCCTGAACCAGTCGGCAATCGGCTTCCTGTTTATTGTCAGGTTCAGCCTGCTTTCATCGTCAGGGTCATTTTCCACCCTTAAAATATCATCCTTTATATCAAAGTTCCGCCTGTGTTGCTCGGAATAGATTTTACCGCTACATTTCAGGGCTTCTTTTTTGACTATAAGACTTTCAGTCATTTCTTTAGAGAATCCCAGCATGGCACAAAACTTTTCCATGCGCAGCATTTCCCTGAACATCGGAAACCACCTGAAAGCCTTGTCTATGATTCTGGCGAGCCGTGACAGTTCTTTTTCTTTCATGTCAAGTTCCTGCCTGTGCATTTCTCTGAGATTGTGGATTTGCGTATCATGCTGTTTCTGCATCTGCTGTACTTGGCTCTGCAATTTTTCAATATTGGTGTTCCGTTTTGAAACCTCGTCTTGCAGTTTTTCGTTGGCACGTTCCAGTTCTTTCAGTTTTCCACTCCCGAAAAGAGAAGCAACTCCACTAGTTATGGCTGTCGCTGCCGTGGTGGCTGTCTTCTTTAACTTGTCAGTGCGTATTTCTGATTTCACCTGTTTCAGTTCCTGCTCGGCAAGATTTATCTGTTCTTCTTTGTGCCGTTTGGCTGCATCCATGCGTTGCAGTTCAGCTTTCTGCTTCTCAATGATAAAGTCGTTCCGTTCCAGATGCTCCTTACCAGTGACAGCCTTTGACTGCCCGCGTTCCATCAGCAGGATGTCGGATGCAAGGGTCTGCATCTGCATCATGTCATCGTCATTGAGCTTTCGGCTCTTTCCTGTTTCGTGGTTCATCCAGTCGAAAACGATATGGGCATGATAGTTCGGCTTGAACCATCTGTTCCCGACCTTGAAGCTTTCCCTGTCTTCCGCTTCCGGTTGACCGTTCAGCCAATGCCCTTCATCCTTGTGCAGGAAGATTTGCAGCGGTGTGATTCCCCAGCGTCTTTGACACTCCTCACCGAATTTACGCACGTCTGCCAGTGTGGTGTCCGACCTGACAAGCAGCACTCCTTCACGTATGGGGGAGCATCCCGCAATCTTGACTATTTTACCGTTCTTGCCTTTGCGTTCACGCTCCTTTTCCTGCATGGCACGTCCGGTCTTTTCCTTTACCATCTGTCTGATATTGTCATAATGCATCCGCAAATCCGGACTGCCGAAGTCGGGATTTATCCACTGTTCGTTATCGGTGGATAGTTCAGGAACGACATAGATTCTGGACTCTCCGATGTGGCGCATGTATTCGGCAGTCCTCCTGTTGTGAGCCTCGCTCGATGCGATGTTGCAGGGCTTGATATGTATGCTTGATTTTGTTGCCATAGATACTTGTTTTTTGGTTTGTACTTTATTGTTTGCTTTTCCGCTGTCCGTAAACGCATGGGGTTCTTAGGGGTGCAACCCATAAGCGGAGATTGCAAAGAGAGGGTCACTCTTTGCTCTGGGTTCTCAGGGGAGAAACGCCCTGAGTGGGTCATTAGGGTAAAACCCTAATCCCCTCGGGAGAGCCCACAACTACGTAAGCGGAGCGTGTAGTTATAGTGGGCTATATCAATGGCAAGCCATTGTCTGCAAACTCCAGCCTACGGCTTCCGCTCTCCTCCGTCAGGGAGGTTTTTCATCATCGTTGCCGATTGGAGATGCACCGACCAGCACAAGGTCTAAATCGTCTATCAGTTTTTGCAGGACGGGATTCTTCTCTATCATCCGCTGGAGGATTCTCTCAGCCTCGACCAAGTGGTTGGCTGTACTCATCACCTTGCCCTCCCGTATCTGAAAGATAATCCAATCGGCTATGTCGATATGGGCTTCTTTTTGTTTCGGGGTGGCATTCCTTTCGATGATGTCCGAAACCACCACCTTACAAAAGTACATGCTCTCGGCTCGCTGTTTCCACTCGGCATAAGCATCGGCATCGGGAAAGAGAAGCACGGTTCGCCCTGACAGTACACGGAGTTTCTCTTCTCTCATCTGACTCTTACCACCCGTAGCCAGCCATACATAATCGGGGAAGATAGCAGAACCGATAACGGCACTCTTCTCGGATTCCACCAAGACCACCACCTTGTCGGGATGCGTTTTCAACAAGTGTTCCCCGAAAAGGCATTGGGATAGTTGCCAATCCTCTGCCAACACACGCTGCTTTTTCAATATGCTGTGTATCCAGTTCACTGCCGATGTCTGTCCTCCCTTGATACGGTGTCCGTCTTCGGGATTGTACTGCATCACCTTTCCCGTGCGTACCTTGCCCGTCCTGTCTATCTGCCAAAAGATAACAGAGCCGTCACGGGTAGCCCCCAAACGGTATTCCTCCAACAACCGCTTCAACACCTCTTTCGCCTTGTCGCCATAGTAGGAAGTAAGGAGTGTGAAGAGGAAACGGAAGAAATTGCTACGCTCGCTTTGCGACTTCTCCACATAGTGAGGGGGAATATAGCCGATGGCTGTCGGCTTACTTTGCTGCTTCACTTTCTTCTGCTCTGCTCTTTGCCTGTCAAAAGAGAAATCATTGGTAGTTCTGTGTTCAGGATGCTCTTGAAAATACTCTTTCGGAGTGTAGTGATACCCACAACCGCTTTCGTGGTTACATCTGCCGACCGATGGATGCAACGGCACATTATTTTCGTCCACGTAATAGACGAAAGAATGCCTGTCTCCGCATTTGGGGCAGGTATGCCGTGTTGCCGTTCCTTTATACTTCTGTAATGAATAATTGCCCATAGCTTAGTCCGTTTTTGATGGTTGATTGTCGGCTGTCCCATCCTGTCCCATTGTCCCACACTCTAAGGGTTGGGACAGTGGGACACTTGGGACACCTGCGTTTTTACTCTCTTTGCTGCGCTGGATGATACGGTTTACGGTGGACTTGCCACAATTCACCTGTGAGGCTATCTCCCTGACGGACTTGCCCGATTGGGAGAGTTGCAGAATTTGGCAATCCCTTTGGCTTGATTCATTGTCGCCCAATTTTTTCAAGTGTTCCTTTTCCGTGGAATAGCCCCTGAACACGAACTGCAAGAAAGCATCCACCTTGTCAATCTCGTAAACGATTACATTATCCGCATCATGAGAGAACGTGCCATAGCGCACTTTAAGCTGCTTCACATAGCGAAGCCCTCCGTCTTGGGCACTTTTTCCAATGGTGAACACGCTGTCAAAGAAATTGTAGAGCCGTTTGCTTCCGGCAAGGTCGTTGGATGTGATGGGACAATCCAAAGAGCGTTTGGGCGTATGTGCTAGGACAAGGATAGAGAGCGCATATCTCTTTTTGAGATTGTTCAGCTGAATCATCAGCCGTCCTGCGGCATCGCCTTTCTCCATGGCGCAACACAGGTAGGTAAGATTGTCAATGATGAAAATCTTGCAGTCGGTCTGCACAGCCATCTGTTCAATGCCGCCTATGATAGCTTCCTCAAAGTTGGCATCCAAAAGCTGGTTGCAGTCAATAGACACCCGATAGAGTTTGTCGGGAAAGGTGTAGAGCTCTCCATGCTCGTTGGTATAGCGGAGCTGGAACTGCTTTTCGGACAGTTCAAAGTCCAGATACAGCACATTGTCGGTTCGGGCGATGCGGTCGGCTATCTGCACGGCAAGGATGGACTTGCCCACGTTGGAATCGGCAAACAAGCAGGAGAGTTCCCCCTCGTACCAAAAGCTGTCCCACAGCGCACGGGGCGTAGGCAATAACGATGCTTCAAGAATGGTTTGGTTTGCCGTCTTGATATTCATCATGCCTACACTGTCGGGCATACCGTTATGCGCTTGGGATGCTTTTGTGAGGTCGCCACGTATCAGGTTGATATAGTTCTTATCCTCTTCCATATCATTCACCAGTTACGTGGGTTGGGCTTGCGACGGTGGGAAGAGGATAAGGACTTGTTCAGTTCCTCGTCTGACAACGGTATGGGATTCTTTCGGGCGGTTTCCAGCCACTTGTCCAGTTCGTCACGGTAAAGGCAATAGCGTTTGCCGGGCTTGGTGGCAGGGATTGTCCCTTCTGACAGTTTCATGTAGAGCGTACCCTTAGGGATACCTAAATACTCTGCTGCCTCGTCCACAGACATGGGCACGTGGGTGTCCACCGTTTTGGCATTGTTCACACTGCGCTGCTCGGCGAGCAGGCTTTTCAGGCTCATCACTTCGTCTCGAAGCTGAGCGACAACCTCGGGGAGGTCGTTGAAGGTAAGAATTGATTTTTCCATTCGCGTACTCGTCTCTTTTGTAAGACTTGGCGCAAAGGACTGAAATGATATATCCGTGAATATCTCCACGACACGTCATTGCAAAATAATTCCCGAATAATTAAGCCCAGCCATAAATGACGGGTAAAATTACTCGGGAAACGATGTAAAACAGGCGGTTATGAGTTACCGGATGGTTGTCGTTGGTGTCGTGATTATCCTAATTCCGCACATAATCCTCGGGATAGTGGAAATCAAGTTTGCCGTTTTCGGGTTCATCAATGGGAATTTCCGTCTTTAACGGCTCTACCTTGAAATTCTTGATGGTTGATAAGTCTGTATCAGCAAACGATTTCGGGAAAAGGGCTTTGATGAACTTGGCACGGTTATCCCCATTGTAGTATCTCTTGTACAGGAAACGCTCAGAGATATTCCATACGAAGTGACGGAGTGGAATGTTGTTGATGTCTTTGGTAAACGGTCTTTGTATGGGCTTCGGGGTATAAGTGTTAAGATTCATCCATTTGTCCACCTCAGTACAGATGTGGTTCACGGTTTCTTGGTCGGCAATGCGAGGCAGGTAATAATGGCAATACTCCATGACCATGCGGATGCGCTCTTCCTTTTCCCGTTGCTCTCTGCTTGCGTAATTGGCACGGTTCTTTTCGTGAAGATCCGGGGCGATAGTAAGCTCTATCGGTTGTGTTTGGATAAGTGTCTCTTCTTTTGTCGGGGATGATTCGGGTACAGGCTCAGGGACTGATGTAGGTCCAGGCACAGATGTGGCTTCTTCAAGTGTATTTTGTGACAGTTCTTCCTGCACCTCTATGGCTTCGGCAATCGTTTCTTTCTTGCCGAACTTGATTTTGTAGATTTCGTATGTATCAAAGATAAGTGTCTGAAAGGAGAGATAGAGCAACCATCCCAACAGGTTACAGCATACGAATACTATCCACCTGACAAAGTTGTCTTGGTTGAAGCTGTCCGCTATTACCAGCGTGGCAATGGAAGATATTAGGACGATGGCGAAGCCGACAAAGCCCAAGATGATGTATTTGTCCTTGATTGATGATTCCATATTTCGTTGAGAGATTGAATGTTCCTGTATTATTTTGTGCAAAGTTAATGCTATTTTTCCCAATTACTGCCCGTTATTTGCGGTTAGAACGGTCTTTTTCAATGTATTTCACGAAATGTCATCATATCATACTCTGTTTCATACTCTGAGGGGCTTATAAATGGTGGCATCAAGCCAAAAACATAGAGGGGCGATTATAGCCTTGTAGCCATAACCGCCCCTCTGAATACCTGTCAATGTGAGACATTTATGCCTCCTTGCGCTTCAAGGTTATCTTGTCCACCACCTGACACATCTGCTGCGCTGCTATCTTGGAATAGATTTGTGTGGTGGTAATGTTCTTATGTCCGAGATAGGCTTGGATGACAGCCATGTCCGTTCCCATTTCCACGTGCAGGCTTCCGAAGCTGTGGCGGGTACAGTGAAAGGTGATTTTCTTGGTTATCCCTGCTGCCGTGAGCCACCGTTGGAGTGGTCCTTGCAGCATCTTGTCCTTGAAATCCTCAAAGATAAGTCCCTCGCCCCGTTCTCCCAGCAGTCCATAGGCTTCATCACTGATGGGGTTATGCACTATTTCTTTGGTTTTCTGCATACGGGTGGTAACGAACATCCTGCCGTTGGTGTATGGTTGTATCTGCTGCCACGTGAGCTGTCTGATGTCGCTCTTTCTCAGTCCCGTAAGACAGGCGAAAAGAAAAGCTTTTTTCAAGACCTCCTCCTCACAGGGTGTTTCGGCAAGCCGTATCAGTTCCTCTTGGCTCAAATGCTCCCTGATGGTGGGAATGCACTCGATGCGGTCTAAGAAGCCGTTTGGGTTCTCCTTTATCTTCCTGTCACGGTAAGCGGTGTGCAGCACGGCACGGAAAGTTGACCAATAGCCTGCTGCGGAGTTGATGTGCAGCTTTTGGTTGGTGTGGATGGATTGGGGTGCATCAAGCAGGTATTCCATGAACTTGCGGCACAAATCCACATCCACCTCCTCAAAGGTGCATTTGCCGTTCACGAACCGCTGGAAATGCTTGTATACGTGCTGCCACTTGATATTCTTGCGGTCAGCCAGTCCTTTGAAATAGGCAAGGAAATCGCCCTTCATCTTGGTCTTGTCAAAAAAGCCGTTGTTTTCATTGAAAATGGCTTCGTAGCGCTGGTTGCGCAGGATGACCGCTTTCTTCATCATGCGTGCGTTGAAGTCCCGTTCCTGCTGGTTTGCAGGTTTGGCGAAGATGTAAATTCCTAAGGCTTCACGTGTAATCACTCTCATGGTGACATTGTCACGGTAGCCGGGATAGTAGTCAAGGCATAGTGAATACTGTGTCCCGTTCTTAATCTTGCGCTTACGCAAGGTAACTGTTTTGCATTTACTCATAATAATTATGTTTTAATTGGTTGTATACATTTTGGAGTTGTATCCATGTTTCCGATGGCAAAGGAACAACGTGAAATATCCGTGAATACCTCCACGATACATCATTTTGAAATAATTTTCGATAATCCCGATTTTTCACGGTTATTTGTTCCTTTCAGCCATGACACGCTCCACATCTGAGCGCAAAAGCAGGTTTTTCACACCCACCTTTATCTTTTCGATGTGCTTCACCTTGACGATATGGCAGATGTTGGCTGACGAAAGACCATAGATTTGCTGCACCTGCTCAACGGTATAGTAGCGTTCATCGTTCACAAGGTCAGTTCTGCGGAGTTCGTTCAAATGTGATTTGGAGTAATAGGTACGCCCGTACTCTCTTTTAGTGGGTATCTTATGGCGATAGGTGTAGGCACGGAGTGCGGTCGGCTTCATGCCGAACAGTTCCTCCACCTCCTCGGTCAGTAGCCAGTCGGTAATTTCGCTAATATCAACTGCCACACCGAAAAACTCGTCAATATGCTTCTTGCTGTAATAGTTCTTTCCTGCGATACGGCAGATGGGGATATGGTTACGCTTGGCGGAAGTGTAAAGCCATGACTGCTTTACCTTAAAAAGGGACATCACCTCCTCGCCCGAATAGAAGTCCAACACTTCTTCGCTTTCCTTTTCCCTTTTTTCTCTTTTGGCAGGTAAGGAAGATGAAGATGATTTCCTTGGTGTGGAGGTGTTGCCGGGCAGGATGCGGTGATAGGGATTGCCCTCCAACATCTGCTCGATGTCGGCTCTGCGGATGAATGCCATGCGGTTGCTGATGCGTGAGGCTTTCAGCTTGCCGATGGCTACAAGTTTGTAAATGTACTGTCGGGAACAGCCCATGAGGATGGCTGCTTTGGAAAAGGTGAGATACTCCTGATGCTGTATCTCCATCAAGGGTTGGGCGACTTTGAAGAGGTTGTTCTTCTGCATCACTCTGGCTCGTTTGGCTTCTGCCTGACAAGCCTCACTGCAATATCTTTGCATACCGCTTCGGGTTACAAAGGACTTGCCGCAAAAACTGCATTTTCTGGTTGCTTTCATACCGTTTTATCGTTTAATGGTTCATTTCTTCAATCCTATATCTCTGAAATGGTAAACGGATGTGAACGGAAGTCAACCATTGTCGCTTTTCTACACAGTGTGACTGTTTCCGCATATCGGGGCGGTTATTGTCGCTTGTCGTAAACGGTTGTAAACCCTTGTCAACAGTCTGCACGGTGTGACAAAAAACAAGCCCCGCAAATTCTCCACGTCAGAAATACGTCTCAAAAATATGTGGAAATTTGGGAAGCGACAAATGGCAACCGAAAAGTGTTAAATTTTAGAATATGCTGGTAATTAAAGATTTACACTCGGATATTTCTGATTAGTTTTGGTTGTTCTATGGTTATAAATACAATCTCTAAAAGCTGATTCTCCAATCGAATTTACTCCATTAGGCATAGCGATGCTCTTCAAACCTTTGCTATTCCAAAAAGCAAAGTCTCCAATAGCTACTGTACTCCTAGGAAGTTTGATTTCTGTCAGAATACTCTCATAAAACAAACGATTTCCTATTTCATCATTTTTTGAATGGTATATGTATCCATTATAACTATAATAAGCCTCTCCACCTTCCACAATACGGGCATCCTGAAGATCCAGTTTCATCAGCATACCATTGGTAGCCGATCCTTTCAAACTACGACCAGCCATCTCACGAATCAGGCGCAGGTCGGTTCCATTCAGGTTTCCAGTAACCTTCATTTCTGTGATAGTATATTTATTATCTTCGCCCACCAACTGAGGTAATGTGCCAGGAGTTTCTACATGATATATACGAGTCAGGTCCGGATATTTCTCCAGTTCACCACCCCACTGATAGGCTTTTCCTGCTTGGAAATTCATCCCTTCCAAAGACAGCACATGCGTAGTTCCATAGGTATCCAGTGCCTTTAGAGTTACGGTCTTTCCGGAAAGGTTGGTTGGTGGCAACATAAAGTATATGGTAGCCGTCAGGTCATTTTCTGTTGTTGTTACTTGATCCAGGCTTACCTCAAAAATATCTGATTTTTCTGTAGGAATAATAGCAGGATTTTCCGCCTTCAAATCCAAAAGGCCTTTGGATACGAACACAGAATCTTCACAGACGAAGGTCAACTTGC
Organism: Bacteroides sp. OF04-15BH; assembly: GCF_003477995.1. Classification (GTDB taxonomy): domain Bacteria; phylum Bacteroidota; class Bacteroidia; order Bacteroidales; family Bacteroidaceae; genus Paraprevotella. Next base: position 14,950 of record NZ_QUEM01000010.1, on the reverse strand, counting down.
GCAACATACCAGCCGCCGGCATCTTAACTTTAAGCTGAACCAAAGCACCCAGATGCTTGAACTCAAAATTCACCTTACCGTCGGTAGGTGTTGTAGCCACAGCAGCCATATAGTCATACGCTCCCAAATGAGTCGTAGAAGCATTGCCGGTCTGCTTTTGTCCCAAATAAGAAACTGGAACAGCATCCGGTGTTAGCGTTGGCCCAGACTTAAAAGGATAATATGCCGCATAGGTTGAAGAAGGTTTCAGAGCCCATCCCCCACCGGTAAAAGCTGCCTTTTTAGTGCCTGCACCGGAAACCATCGGGAAATATGCTTGTGCCCCTTCATCCGGGAAAATACCCACTGTATCTTTTTCTCCCCAAGTAAAAACGGCACCCGCCTCAGTAATATCCAGATTAGTACGAGTTTTAGAGTACTCAAAATCGCTGGCGGTGAAGGTGATCTGCTCCGCCTCATTCAAATCCCAAAGATCCATTTCGGTGCTGCATCCGCAAAATAACGGCAAGGAACCTAAAAGGATCATCATTTTCTTTTTGTTTTGCATAAGAATACTTTTTACGAATTACTATTATTCCCAAACATTCACATTCTCAAATTTTTCCCAGGGAAAATCTTCTCCAGATCCGGTAGCATCGCTATCTTCTGAACCGCTACCAACCATAAAAACCTGATTCTCCTCGAATTCAACGAGTTCGAGTTTAGGACTCTGATAATTCTTTTTCAACATAATCATATAAAAATAAAAGCATTTTAACAGAGTGCAAAAATAAAAAAAGAAAACAGATGCAAAAAGAGAAACAAGTTTTTGAAAACACATAAAATTCTTGTTTTCAAAAACTTGCTTCCCTATATTCCTCTGCCCTCAGAATGTAATTCTGACACAGATTACTTATTCTTCAAACCGAAGAGTATCCACTTTATCCAGACGCGCTTTTAGGCGGGGCATCATATTCTTGCGGATGCGGAGCGTCATGCTGCAATCATTATCGTATCCCTGAGACACGATGGCAGGATTCTCTTCCTTCACAATGCGCATCACAGAGTTCATAAACGGATATTCAAAATAGAAAGTCACCTCTTCGTCCACCGTTTTCTCCACAATCTCGGCATGCTCAATGGCATCGGCAGCAGCCATCTTATAAGCCACAATCAGTCCGCTGGTACCCAACTTGATTCCCCCGAAATAACGAATGACCACAATCAGCACATCCGTCAGTTCATTGGAATTAATCTGTCCGAGAATAGGTTTACCTGCTGTGCCCGACGGTTCTCCATTATCATTGGCCCGGAATTCCTTCCGTTCGGGACCGAGCATATAGGCATAACAGCAATGGCGCGCGTCATAATACTTCTTCTGATAAAATTCCACCCGCTCCTTGACCTCTTCGAGCGAATGCACCGGTTCGAGAAAGGCCAGAAACTTGCTTCGCTTTTCGTAATATTCTCCTTCGGCAGGAATGTCTACCGTGCGATATACATCCGATCTATCTTCCATAAAAACAATTCTTTCTTGAGTAAAACCTTTCGGTGCGCCTCATCATTTTCCGGCCAACACCTGTTGTTCGAAATCGCACATACTCTGCTGCAGGGCCAACGCTCCCTCCAACGGCATGGCATTATAACACGAAGCCCGGAAACCGCCCACACTGCGGTGACCGCGTATGTTCCGGATGCCGCGCTGCTCTACAAAATCCAGGAAATCCTGTTCACGGGCAGCAAACTCTTCCTCCATCACAAAACAGATATTCATCAGCGAGCGGCTGTCCTCCTGCGCCACGGCATGGAACAGGCGGTTGCGTCCGATCTCCTCATAGAGCACGGCAGCACGCGCTTGGGCCCGACGGTTCATTTCCTCTACTCCACCCTGACGATGCAGCCAGCGCAAATTAAGCAAAGCGGCGTAGATAGGTAACACCGGCGGTGTATTGAGCATGGAATCCGCCTCTACATGTGCCTGATAATTGAGCATCATGGGAATGTAACGGTCTGTAGACTGTAAGGCATCACGACGCACAATGACCAGATTCACACCGGCCATGGAGAGATTTTTCTGCGCTCCGGCATAGATGCAGGCATAGCGGCTTACCTCAACCGGACGGGAAAGAATGTCGGACGACATGTCTGATATGAGCGGCACCGATACCTCAGGCTCACGGCGTAACTCGGTGCCATAAATGGTGTTGTTGGAGGTGAAATGAAAATAATCCGCGTCTTCCGGTACGGAATAATCCTGCGGAATATAGGTATAATGGTCTCCGCGCGACGAAGCCACCGTAACTACCTCACCAAAATGTGACGCCTCCTGCATGGCTTGATACGCCCATGTTCCGGTGTCCAGATAGGCTGCCTTGCGGTGCAGAAAATTATAAGGCACCCGGCAGAACTCCATACGGGCTCCTCCCGACAGGAACAGAATATCATAATCCTGCGGTACATCCAGCAGTGTGCGCACCAAATCGCGCACCTCCTGCAACACGGCCTTAAACTCAGCCGAACGGTGCGGTATCTCCATCAGAGACAGCCCCGATCCATTGAAATCTAGACAGGCACGGGCCGTTTCCTCCACCACCTCACGCGGAAGCATAGAGGGGCCGGCATTGAAATTATAAAGCGGTTCACTCATTTTCCATTTCAGAAACCCTTCCTTTAGAGGGCTTTCTCAATAATACACTTGATTCCTTTTATCTTCTGCCCCTTGACGCGTGCCAGCACCTCGCGCTCACAGGCACGGGCTATGGCCACAAAGGCATAATGCTCCTTCACATCAATACGGCCGATCTCCTCTTTCTGCAAGCCGCCCACCTTGGACAGAAAACCTACGATATCCACCTTATTGATCTTGTCCTTCTTGCCTTTGCCAATATATAAGGTGATCCATTTCGGGGGACGTGGACGACCGGCATTCTCGCGTAGCTTCATCACCGGCATATCGGACGGCATATATTCAGGCAGATGCTCCTCAGGCCCCAGAATGACATAGGCATTGCCTTCGGCATCCCAGCGGGCCGTACGTCCGTTACGGTGGATATACGCCTCTTCGTTCAACGGCAGGTGATAGTGGATGATGTGGTCCACATCGGCAATATCGAGTCCGCGCGCAGCCAGATCGGTAGTGACCAGCACATTGCACGAACCGTTACTGAACTTATACAACGCACGCTCACGATCTTTCTGCTCCATACCGCCGTGGAACGACGAATAGAAGAAGCCTTTGCTCTTGAGGTAAGCCGCCGTGCGCTCCACACTCTCGCGGTAGTTTACGAACACCATAGCCGAACCGCCACGCAAACTGCCCAACAGATTGGCCAACGTATCGAGCTTGTCCTTCTGAGGAGATTTTACGAGGCGCACCTGCACACGGTCGGAAACCGATTCCGTACGATCCAGAAAATCGAGTTTCGTAAAGTCACGGTCTGACACAAAAGCCGGAATCTGCTCGGCATCCGTGGCCGAGAGCAGGAAGCGACGCTGCAAAGGCTGCAAGCGTGACAGCACCTGAGCCATCTCATCTTGGAATCCCAGTTCCAGACACTTGTCAAACTCATCGATAACAAGGGTATGAACCGTGTCGGTCACAATATTCTCCTTGCCGAGATGATCGTTCATACGTCCCGGAGTAGCCACCACCACATGCGGATTGACCTGCTTAAGCGTGCGGTGTTCCTCCATAGCCGGACGACCACCGTAGCAGCTCACAATGCGGAACGGGGTCTTCATGGCCTTGAATACCTGCTCAATCTGCAAGGCCAGCTCGCGCGAAGGTACCAGGATGACAGTCTGCACTCCACCCTCGGTTTCCTTGAGGCTCTGCACCAATGGAATAAGAAAGGCCAGTGTCTTGCCCGAACCGGTAGGTGAAAGCAAAACCAGATCCTTGCCCTTACGATAGGCGGCACATGTTTCCTCCTGCATGGCATTGAGAGCGTCAATGCGCAGGTTCCATAATATCTCTTGTAACTGTATCATAAACTTGCGGATTTCTTTTTAATGGTTATAACAGACAAAAGTAGGGATTATAATCCGTCTGTGCAAAAAAGAAGGTTTTTAAATGAAGCACCGGGAAAGAATCCTCTCCTTCTGCGCTTCATTTAAAAACCTTTCGGCCCCGGTCACATTCGGGAATTAGATTTCATTGCTGAACATCGGGTCCCAAGCCGGCAACTTGGTAGGCTGCTGCTTGAGCAGGTCCAGAATGCGCTTCGGACAATATTTCTTGTTCACCACAAGACGGAACATGTATTCGTTGAACCATTCGTCGGTCATGATCAGATGACCGGCAAAGCCGTGCTCTGCACCCCAGCTGTTCTCCACTTTCCATTTGGTTGACTTGCCGTCCTTATCCAAATCTACGGCCATCAGAGTCATGGCATGGCTACTGCCGCTATCAAAGCTCTGCACGCGCTGTTTCTTGTCCATACCGAAAGTGGTGTTGAACAGACTACCGTAATCGTAGTTCTTCAGGTCGAGCAGTCCGCGACCATCGAGATACTTGCCCACGTCGCAGCTGAAGTAAAGCATGGTACTGTCCTTCAAACTGGCAATAGCCATCTCCTTGATATCTTCAATAGGCAGATTGATATACAGCCAGTTGTGTCCGTCGTACGCGTGACGGTCGAACTCAATTTCATAGACTTTATTGAACGGACGGGAAGGATCGTTCATCAACATCACATAATTCTTGTTCAGGTCCTCACCGCCGCATACTTCCTTATAGAAGCTCTGCGGAGTATAGGTCTTCGGAGTTTCGGTGTACTTGCCGTTCTTCTTCGGTGCCCAAGTGAAAGACTGAACCGGCTCACCGTACGCCAGTACGAGCATGCGGTAGATGGTCTTCATCTGCTGCACCTTTTCCTTCTCCAAGTCTTCTTTGCTCTTGCCCTGAACTGCCATATCGCGCAACTGCAAACCATACTCGCGGAGTTTACGCTTCATCAGAGAAGCAATCTCATTGGTATTGTTGCTGTGATAGGTCTCGGCCATTGCCTCTTTGGGTACCACACCATATTTGCCAATCAGGTCAGAAACACCGGTAAACTGTCCTCCGTCACTGAGCGGATTGCGGAACAGCCACTCCACAGTCTTGTCATCCATCGCACGGTCGCGTGTGTCGATAACACCCTGCAGGAAAAGATTGCTCTTCTCCAACTGATCGTAGAAGAACAGATAAACGTGTGAGAACTGCATCTCGTCCAGATTGTATTTGCTGATCATCTTGGAACGCAGCACGTTCAGGCCGGTGAACATCCAACAGCGACCGCTGTTCTGCTGGTCGGTAATGCCCTTACTGTTTACTGAAATGCTGAAATAGGTATCAGGGGTATTCAAATTTTCCTGATTGACCACCAGTTTCTTAATCGGATTTCCGCTTATGGCATTCTTGAGAGCCTTGTCGGCGGTATTGTTCTCAAAGCTTCCGGACAACTCCTTCAGGACATCCTGAGTGAGTGCCTCCTGAGCATGCAGGGCGCCGCAGAAAAGTGTAGCGCCAAGAATCAGAGGGAGTTTCTTCATTTTATTTATTGGTTATATGTTTTTGCAATAATATTTTAAGCTTTAGAATCAGATATATCAGCAATCATCATTTTTCATTCTGACTAAAAACAAGCATTTCAAAAAACTTGATCACACAGAATAACGTGACAAAGGTACAATTTTCAAATTAGAATCACAACAACCTTTTATAATATATTAAATATTGTCTTTTATTTCATAATCCTGTACTCAAAATATCCGCATTTAATCCGAGAGAAACATTTTATCTCTCGAAACAAAAAAGTAATTATTGTTCAGAATCAAAACCACAGTATAAAAAAGCAAGAATCTTGCACAAGATTTCTATTCATGATTACTATCTGTTAAATAAGCACTTTTTTATTTTTATGCTTATTTTCTAAATATAACAAAACAAACCATCGCACACAAAGTAAAAGATTATTAACTAGTTAACAAGTAATTTATAGCACTTTTAATGATAAAAAAACAACATGAATTTTATAATAAAAGAGTATCATTTAGGCATAAAATACTGTTTAATACATAGAAACAAGTTTTTTACTGCTAAAAACAAGAAACCTATCAGAAAACTTATCTTTCAAAATATAAGACATATATAATTATCAGAACTATATAGATGGATTTAAAAAAAATATATATCTTTGCCAAAAATATTTATTCTACCATAATAAAAATGACTAAAAAGTCAATTTTTCAACGCTAACTATAAAATTGAGAAAATATGGGACTATTTTTTTCATTATTCTTCGAAAGTCTTTCCTGTTTTTTCTATGGAGCTGTCTGCACAGCATTTATTATGGCAACCCTATTCTTTTTACTTAAGAATTTAAGTAATGGAGTATATCGTTCTATATCCTTTTATATAACAGGAGTGATTCTGGCTATCCTGCTTACAGTGAACATGACGATAATCATTGGAGCTGTATCCGTAAAAAACCAAACAGAAAGTATGCGTTTATGGCTCACACAGCAGATGGATGGAGTTGAGGGATTTGCAGATTTGCAAAGCAGCCAGTTGGTCGGCGAAGAACTGAATGAAAACTTCCCTTTGCTGGAGTGCTTTTTCAACTTGTACGATATGAGTGGAAATACAATGGAGGATTTACCACAAGCATTCTACGAAACTATAAACTCAGAAGCGAATAAGATTATTCTGAATAAATCCCTATGGTCTGTCGGCTTCATTATTGCAGCAGTCCTCGTGGCTTTATATTTCACAAAAGAGGATGTAGGTAAAGGAAACAGAAGAGTTCGGAAAGCCGCAACTTCCAGATATAAAAATATAGACGACTTTTAATGAAAACATATTTAAAATAAAATATTATGGCGAATCATCTTATAATCGGACTTGGCGGTACTGGAGGTAAAGTGCTGCGTGAGTTAAGAAAAAGAATTTACGAGGAATTCCGTAGCAACGAACCGGGCAACGGAGTTTTTATCGATTACGTATATGTTGATTCATCCCCTTCTGATCTGGAAGACCGTTCGGGATGGAACGTATTGGGCAAAAGTGTTCATCTTGGCGCCGCACAAAAAGTAAACATCAACGGTATCAGTACTAGTGTACTGAGTAACATCAATATGTATCCTGGCTTAAAAGGTTTCCTGAACCCTAATGACCTGCAGATCATGCAGGAGGAAATGGGCTCTTTAATCAGTGCCGGAATCGGTGGACAGCGCCGCCGACTGGGACGTACCTTAATAGCAAACAATATCAGCGATCGGAACAATCCTTCAAATTTTGAGCAGATTGTACGTGGAGCTGTAGGCAGACTGCAGAATGCCAGCGGTAATCAGGATGTAACCTTCCACATCTGCGCCGGATTGGCTGGAGGTACCGGTTCAGGCTCTATCATAGATGCCATTAGTCAGATTCGCACCTGGTTCCCTTATCAGGCAGATACCAGAGCTTTCAAGATGCGTCTGTTCCTTTATACTCCGGAACGCACGCTGGTTAGCGCACGTCATGATGCCGGGTTCTATCAGGCAAATGGTTATGCTGCCCTGCTAGAACTGAATGCACTGAGCATCGGACAATATCACCCAACAGACGTAAGAGGAGAACAGGATATATTTACTGGAGAAATCCGTCGACTGCTCGAGAATCAGGAAGCATTTGAGGCTGCCTATATCTACACGAATGTCAACGAACAGGGAAAAGTATTGGATTTGAACAAAGGATTGCCAGCAGCCGTAGCTGATTTCATCTTCCAGACTACTATTGCCAGCGAAATGGGTGGAACAAACGGACAGTTAAACCGCTTGGTTGGCTGCGAAAACGAGGGTTCTGCTCCAGAAAAAGATCAGTCAGGTAAAAATGCACACAGTCGCAAATTCCTTTCATTCGGTATTACCCGAGTAGAATTCCCTGAAACTGAGATCCGAGAGTATATGACTTACAACTATGCTCTTCAGGCTGCACGTCAGATGACTTACAACATGTGGCAAGACGGTATCGGATTTGGAGAACGTTCTATGGAAGAAGTTGGAATAGGATTTGCCGATGAAATCAAAGATAAGAAGAACCGGGAATCGTTGATGCTGAGCAATAATTATCTGACCTTAGCCAAACCAATCGTTGAGAGCCCTGCAACAAAAAAATGGAGACTTTTTGAAGAAACTTGGGAAAACCGCACCCAAGCCGATGCAGATGATGTCATGAGTACTGTCGAAACCAAGCTGTGGCTGACAGATTTCTCTAAGCGTTGCGAAGAGTTCTTCAGCAATCAGTTCCGTCAGCATGGTGTTGTAGGATTCTACAAAATCCAACAACAGGAAAGAAAAGGTTATGCCCGCATCATTCGCCGCCATATTGAAAAGAAGTTGTTTGACGAGTGGGTTAGCGGAGCTGAAAAGAGCAAGAGTATTTTGGAAATTGAAAAATATACCAAATTACTCATTGATGACTGCAACTCTCGCATCAGCGCATTTGAAAATCAAAAAGCTTTGATGGAAGAAGAACAAGGAAGATATGGTGCTGAAATTACAGAAATCAATAAAATCTGGAAAGACTGCATTGGCCCGCTTCAGAAACTTGTTAACAAACATATCAAAGCATTCTCTGAGTTCAAAGTTGCCAAATGTAATTATTACTCAACAGCAACACGTGCCATCGCTTACGGATATGCCAAAGAACTGTTGCAGGATGTCATTGAAGAACTGGAAAGAATGCTTCAGGGTATTCTCGCCTTCCGCGATGAACTGAATGCCATTAATGAAGAAGCTTTGCAGGAAGCCGCCAGCAAATGTATCTCCAATGAATTGCAATCGGATACGGATATCAAGAAATACGATCCGGAAATGGTTTATAGCATTTGCCGCACCTTCATCAGTGACCGCGGACAGATGACCAGCACAGCAGCAGCCATACGTTCCAGAATGGTGGCCAATATCGGAGAAGACGGCGAACGTACATTTGCCAATCTGTTCGACAAGACGGATTATGAGTCTGCCATCAATATCGTATTGGAAGAATGTCAGGACACTGCCGTGAGAAACATGCAAGATGCAGCCAAGAATGATCCACTCAGCAAAATGGTCGGTGTAAACATTATGGAAAAACTCAAGACCGAGTTGAATACCGATGAAAAGATTGAGCAATTCGTGAAGATGGTAGCTCAAACATCCAAGTCTTATGTTCAGTTTGACCAGACAGAAAGAAATATGGTCATTGCCGGTAACGTAGGTGCCATGATGCAAATGGTTCAGGTTGCTCTTCCAAAATCTGACGAACGGACCAATGATTTCCGTCAGCGCCTCATTGATGCCTTCATGAAAGAGATTCCTGGATTTGATCCGAGTCAGGATGTTGCAGAAAACTACAAAGAAAATCAGATTGTAGTTATCTCCGCCAACTCAGGATTCCCACTCCGCTTCCTGGCTAACGTAAAGACCGCTAAGGAAAAATATGATGCCTTGGTATCCAAACAAAATGCAAAATGTGCATTAAATACCATGGTACTGCATACAGAAAGCTTCAAGAATGAGTTACCTGACCTTTATGAAGAATCAGCAGAAACTATTAAGCAGAAGATTGTAAAATCCTTGATGTTGGCTTATGCTTTAGGCATTATTGCCGAACAACAAGACCCAACCACTCAGGCACGCTTTGATGCTCTCCGCATTCCGGATGAAACTTTCGGTGATACATGGCAGCCTTTAGGTAAAGGTTTTGTGGAATCATGGGATGCCATAAGCGGTGACTTCAAATTGGCTCAATTATTAAAAGAGCAAGTACAAAAGGAATTACAATCAAAAGCTCGCAGTAACGACCAAAAAGCCGTCATCAGAAAAGCTCTGGGCGGAGTTGTCCAGAATAAGATTCTGCCAAGCTCTTTGTGCGAAAACAATCAGTTCAATCCGAACTATGCGAAGTTCCGCAATCTGGCAATCGAAATCATTTCTGAAGAATTACAAGATCTTTAATCAAAAAATAAATAAATTATGGCAATAAAAAAAGGTGTCTGCAAAAACTATGGTGAATGTGATCTTGCAGATGAACGTAAAATACAAGAAGTAGACAGTGCAGACTTTGTTTGTGAAGAATGCGGAAGACCACTGTCAGAATGTGAAGGTGGAAACAAAAAGACTACAGCTCCTAATCCCAAAAAGAAGTTCTTGATTGCCGGTATAGCAGGTCTTGCTGTTATCGGTGGAGGAATTGCAGCAATATTCGGTTTATCTGGAAAAGATACTCCTGACGGGGGAACAATAAAAAATGTTAGCCTGTCTAAATCACAGGACTCTCTGGTCGTTGGCAATAACGATACATTGAAAGCATTCGTGAGCCCAATCGGAGTTACCTCAACACTGAAATGGGCTTCAAGCGATACCACCGTATTGAAAGTAGAAAACGGAATTGTAACTGCTGTAGGTGAGGGTAATGCTAAAATTGGAGTTCAGGTACAGGAAAACAAGGAACTTAAGGCTTTCTGTTCTTATACAGTCACAAAGGCGGATATCATTATAGAAGACTCTATTGTTACTGAAGTAGAAGATACCATATCTTCAAAACCAAAAGAAAATAAGAAAAAATCTCTGCCTTCTCAAAACGGTAATGTAACCAACATGAGTGTATCCAACGGTAAGTACACCGGTCCAATCAAGAATGGCAAACCACATGGTTTGGGAAAATTAGTATTTACCAGAACTGCGGTTATCAACAGAAGTGACTCCAAACAGCGTACTGCACAAGCCGGCGAGTATGTTCAAGGACAGTTTGTCAACGGTACGTTTACAATTGGTAAACACTACGATGCCTACGGTAATCTTATTCAAAGTCTAAACTTTGGTGTAGCGAACTAACCTTCACTACACTTCAAAAAGAAAATCCTTATGATATACAAAATGAGAATTTTCCTTCTATTGTTTTTTCTTCAGTCTTTTCTTTATGGAAAGGCTGAAGAAAAACATTTTAGGCTATTTTCAGATGAGATGAAAACAGCCTACCCTTCTGTTATCTATGACTTTTTGGAGCACTATCTTTATAAATTGGACAGCTTACAAACAGCCAATCCCCTTGCAATGAATCATCTGAAACAAGACAAGGTAATATTTAAAAAAGGAAGTCCCAAAACAGCTCGTAAAATCACTCCATCTCATCCATTTTCTCTTCGTATTATCGATGATAAATTTTATGAAGCGGTTTGGAGTGATTCAACTCAAAAGGAAATACTTCATATGGTCTTTCCAGTAAGTTTCGAATTGATTTTGGGAATGCCCAAAAATAAGGTAGAAAGAAAGATGAAACAAGATTTATTGGCAATGCCCAAAACATTCGTTGCTGATACTGTTTTTCAGTTGGAAGTAAAAGAATATCAACCAGGTATCTTCATTCCGACAAACACCACATACTCTGAGATTAAAGAATTAAATACAAATACATATTTCTCAAAAAACAAAGACTCAAAATTATATCCGATATATGACTCTAAGCATTTAGCTTACTCCTCTGCAAACCTATTGCAAGGAATTATCTCTAACTGCAATAAATATAAGCTCAACATATATCAGAATCTGTATGATTTTCAGCACGAAGAGTATACCATTACTCTTTCCCAATGGCTCAATTATTGCAAAGCCATGCATGCGACTGTTTATTTAGGAGTAGAAGAAGAACGAGAAGACGGAATCAAAGTATTACTTTTAGTTCACAGTCACGATTTAGGTTTTCACCACATGCTGTCCATTGTTCTTCCTTGGAAATTAGTAGAAAAGCCTGACGCTGTTCTAAAAGCAAAGCTTAATGCCTACATCCCCACTCATAATATTATGAGTATTTATCAGGAAAGATTACAACCAATTTCAAATAAAAAATAAAAATATGATACATAGACTTTTTTTGTTATGCATAGCCATGACACTGGGAATATCTGTATGGGCACAAAAGTCACAAACAGAACAAATCAACCAAATTAAGAAAGATACAAATTATCTGTATGTAACAGGTACTTCTATGAAGAGCGAAGAAGAATCGTATAATAACGCTCAAATTATGCTGGCTGCAGAAATTGAAGAATGGCTTAAAAAGGAAGTAAAAGGAGACACTAAAGAATATATAGCCAAAGCAAAACAAAATGCAGGAATCATCAAGACCAAAATCGGACCGCTATTCCGCACCTTTACTTATATAAAAAAAACAGAGATCTTATCAGGGTCTAAAAATGGCATTAATAATAAGTTAAAGGCAGATACCACTAGTCAGAAAAAGATAATCGATAAAATTTTAAGAAAAAAGACACCCGCAAAAGCACCAGAAACAGTTGCCCAAACGGACACAACAAAAAAAGTAGTTTCTCCTACCCCAATATCAACCACAACTGATGCAAATGTAACAAAGAAAAAAGAGTCCGAAACTGTTAACGTCGTTGAGAATAATCCAAGTCCTTCAGAAATCAAGGAGGTATCTCAACCCAAGAATATCTTACCGGTTCAGGTTCAACCCAAAGTTTCAAACACATCAGTAGCTGTAAGCCGTGATGAGGAAATAAACATAGCAGGACTACTTAGTGCCAATGCAGTAAAGAAATATCTGAGTCGTCAGAATCAGGCAAAACGTCTGGACCGTTATGGCGAAATAACAGATTACCCCAAACAAGGCACTATTTACATGCTCCTTTCTGATTATCACGGAATTGTCAGACAATATATTCGTGTCACAGACGGTAAGGCCATAAACCTGAAAAACGGTTCCTCTGTTGATATAACAAACATATCAAAAGAATACTCTACAAAATACTCTATTTGGTTTACATTTAAATAATCATCATTATTATGAATGCAAAAAGCATATTCACTTTATTCATTGCCGGATTCATATCCCTGTTTATGACAGTACCCTGCCAGGCTGTAGAAGTTACCATCTCTGACGGATTGAGTAACATTGCTGTCAAAACAAAAATAGAACAATCTTTATCTAAACTCTTAACAGAAATAAATGCAGCTCACGAACAGAAAAGAAATCCCAATTACGGAATGCTTCAACTGCCTACCGACGTAGAAACTACCATCAGTGCCTTATGGGATAATTCTCCATTTTTCTGTATTGACGATCAGATAGTTGAGAAATGTCTGAACACGAGCGGCGGAAAACTTCAAATCAGAAATATACCTTTGATGCTTCATTCAACAGAGAACAACGGTATTGCAGAAGGAGAAGACTATCAGGAGGCTGTAGTTACATTCGATGCGCAAGGCAACATGTTAAGCTTTAACCTGACAATCAGTCGTCAGCTTTACATGGATGTACTCAAACAAGGCCTGGATTTGACGGATCGTAGATATAGAGAATTGATTTTGGACTGGACCGAACAGTTCCGTACAGCATACAACGAGCACAACATCAACTTCCTGGATGCTGTATTTAGCGACGATGCACTGATTATTACCGGACGTGTGATGCAGCGCAAGACAGCAGAAGGAATTCATTATAGCGAGACTGTATATACCTCTCAAAGCAAGGCACAATATCTTGCCGCTCTGAAGAAAGTATTCAACAATGACAAGAAAAACCTAATCCGGGTTGTTTTTGACGAGATCAAAGTAATGCGTCATCCAAATCCCGATTATAACAAAATGTACGGTGTTACCTTGCACCAGAAATATTCTTCTGGCTCATACAACGATGATGGACATCTGTTCCTGCTTTGGGATTTCACCGATGAAGAGCATCCTAAGATTCATGTACGCGTATGGCAGAAAGACCGTTACGACAACATTATGATGGCTTTTGATTTTGATGATCTGAACAAATAAAAATTACGGCATATTAATATGAGATTCATTTTAACATTTTTTCTTTTCTGTGCATTTGGTTTAAATATATTCGGACAGAATATCACGGTTAAGGAAATAAAAGAATTAGGTACCGACTTTACTGCCAGTAAATTTGAGAGAAAGGACAACAATGGCAAAAGTTGTGCGGTTGTAAAAATTGCATTACCTTCTGTTGAAGGAGTCACTTTCAGCAATCATGTTGGCGAAGTCAGCAACAAGGCCGGTGAATATGTGGTATATATATCACCTGGAACCACTTCATTATGTATTCTCAAAGAAGAGGAACCAATCTGTATGATTGATTTTACGAAGGCCAATCTGGAAATACAGTCCAAGCATACCTATCAGGTAATTCTCAATGTAGAACAGATTCGCGAGATGGTTTTCCATATTCTTCCGGTCAATGCGACTTTAACCGTAAACGATCAGGTAATCCCATTAAATGAAGACGGTATAGGAAAGGTAATCTGTGATCCGGAAACCATGTATAACTATAAAGTTGATGCTCCGGACTATATCTCTGTAGAGGATGCTTTTATGTTTGAAGCTGAAGAAAGTGCACTCGATCCTATTAATATATCTCTGGACCATAAAATGGGAACTGTCATTTTCAATTGTAATGTACAAGAATTCGAGGTTATTGCCAACAACGATTCTTATGGTATTATTGAAAATGGAGAGGAAATACAACTACCCTACGGAAAGAATACTTTGCGATTGATCTCCGAGCAATATGATGACTGGACTCAGGAAATCAATGTCTCTGAAGAATCTTCCGTTGTATCGGTGACCATGGAGAAAGCCAACGATGTAAGTAATAAGTTGCGCTCACGTACAACTATTTTTGCCGGAGGAGGTTTTGCTTATGACTTCAACAAAGAAATCGAAATGAGCGACAAGAATCTTCGTGGAAATCCCGTTCGAGTAGGATTAGACTATGAACGTTTTATCAAACGATGGTTTACCTTTAGAACCGGATTGGACATAACTGTTTTTTTGGGTGATGATTTTAAGGTGGACAAAAAGATTCCATTTACCCTTGAAGTACCTTTACTTTTCAGTCTGAACATTCCTCTTGGTAAATTAAACCGCCATCATTTCTCTCTTGGATTAGGTCCTCCTTAATTCCGCAACACTATTATAAAATATTTTTTTTAAG
>NZ_QUEM01000001.1 GCF_003477995.1 Bacteroides sp. OF04-15BH | reverse complement strand
TAATTTTCAGGCGGTTTTTTAATTCCGCCAACAGGTTTATAAATAACAAAGAAAAATCATTATGAATAAAAACAAGATTCTCATCATGCTGCTCTTCAGTCTGTTTCCTTTCTGGATACAGGCCGAGGAGGTGGCTTGTGTACTTCCTAAACCCGCTCATATATCCGTACAGAACGAAAAAGGGTTTCAGATAAATGCAAAGACCGTAATTTATGCCACTCCTCAAGCTTCGGCTACTGCCGAACTGTGGGCTGCTACATTGCGCAAAGGTACCGGTCTGGAGCTGCTGGTAAAAGTAACCTCCCGTGCCGCCAACAAGCAGGGTATCTGCTTTGTGCTGCCGGAGAAAACGACCGATACGGAAAGCTACAGCCTGAATATCACGACAAAAAGAGTACTGATAGAAAGTCAGGGAGCAGCCGGACTGTTCTATGGTGCCCAGACCGTAAACCAACTGCTACCGGCTGAAGTGCTGGAAGGAAAAGGAAATATCCAGGAAATATCCCTGCCTTCACTCACGGTTCAGGATAGTCCCCGTTTCAAGTGGCGCGGCTATATGCAGGATGTGAGCCGCACCTTCTATTCGGTGGATGTTCTGAAGAAGTATATAGATGTCATGGCGCTCTACAAACTCAACACCCTGCATCTGCATCTGACCGATGACCAGGGTTGGCGTATTGAAATCAAGAAATATCCACGCCTGACCTCGGAAAAGGCAACTCGATTCCCCGATGAATACAACCAACCGGAGAAACGCAGCGGATTCTATACGCAGGAGGAGATGAAGGATTTGGTGGCTTATGCCGCGGCAAGACACATCCGGATTGTTCCGGAAATAGACGTTCCGGGACACTGCTGGCCGGTTCTGATCAATTATCCGGAACTGGCGGTAAGTTCCAATCTGTATCCGGACTACGTGATGCCTTTCTGTGCCACTTATCATGTTTGGGGACATCAGTTTACTCCGAATACTCTCGACCCGACCAGCGAGAAAGTATATCAGTTTCTGGATGACGTATTCACCGAACTGGTCGAAATTTTCCCTTCGGAATACATTCACTTCGGTGGAGACGAGGTAGTACATTCCGTATGGCAAAACGAACCGCGTATCAAACAGTTCATGGCCGACAAAGGTATGAAACGGGTAGAGGAACTGCAAAGTTACTTCGTTAGCCGTGTTTCCAAAATCATCCGCAGCAAAGGAAAGCAGCCTATCGGCTGGAACGATATTCTGAGCGATGCCAAGAATCTGCCTAAAGGCACGAACATCATGTCGTGGATAGGCAGTTCAGCCGTAAAGAATGCCGCACAATATGGTTTCCCAACCATTGCGACCCCAAGCAGCCATCTGTATTTCGACATCCGTCAGGGAAGTCCCGATGACGGTCTGTTGGCTGATTTAGCTTATCCGTATGCCATCTCGCTGCAGAAAGTGTACGAATATGATCCGGCAAGCGGATTGACGGAGCAGGAACAGAAATGTCTGTTGGGCGTACAGGCCAATATGTGGCCGGCCGTACCGCAGGAAGTTAAGGACATCAATGTGCAGAATTTCCCACGCCTTTTGGCACTTGCCGAAATCGCCTGGGCCGACAACAAAAAGGATTACCAGGATTTTGAAAAGAGACTGGCACCGCAGTATAATCGTCTGGATGCCCTGAAGATTGACTACTACCGTCCGGGCGGACATATCATCGCTACTTGGGAGCCCAAAGACGTAAAGACGAATGATTATGTGGTTTGGGAATGGGAGGTAACCCCGAAGGTATATGCCAACGGAAGAGTCATGGCCGGTCTGTTCTATACCCAAGGAAAGAACAAACTGAACATCAAAAAGATGCAGCTGCTGGAAAACGGTAAGGTGATTGCCGAAGACACACACCGTGGATTTGCCGACGAGACTCGTGCCACCTCAAAGCCTAAAAACTATCTGTACTTTCTGGATGTGAAAGATTATAAGCCTCAGGCCCGATATACCTTGCGTGCGGAAGTCTCCGGATATGCAGGTACAGACTCGTATGGAAATGTCATCTTCTCACTGGCGCCTTATCAGGATTTTTCGGCCGTGGAAGCAGACAAATAAAAGGAAACACCTAATTATTAACTTTTTCTAATAGAAACAACATCATGAAAAAACAACTATGGATTGCCTGTCTCTCCTGCTTCCTGTGGGGAGAAAGCATGGCACAGAAAATCATTTTACCGAAACCGTCAACAGAGCCGAGCAAAGCGCAAATGCAACAGATCGAGCGCAAATATGGCATGTTCATCCACTTTGGAATCAATACCTTCCATGATGAAGAGTGGACAGACGGTTCCAAACCGGCCTCATCTTATAATCCTCCGACGATTGACGCGGAGCAATGGATCAAAAGTGCTAAAGATGCCGGTATGAAGTATGTGATTCTCATCACCAAGCATCACGATGGTTTTTGCCTGTGGGACAGTAAATATACGGAATATGATGTGGCCAGTTCCGGCAATCCGACCAATGTGGTCGAGGCTGTGGCCAAGGCCTGCAAGAAATATGATATCGGATTGGGACTTTACTATTCGCTGTGGGACAGAAAAGAGAATCGACAAGTGGAAAAACAGGAACTGGATGCAGCTTACAACCAGTATATGATCAACCAGATCAAGGAACTCATCAAAATAGCCCGCAAACATACTCCAATCGTAGAGTTCTGGTTCGACGGAGGATGGACCAAAGAGAATTTCCGTTGGCCGGTTATGGATCTGTATCAGACCATCAAGAAAGAGATGCCGAACTGTCAGGTCGGTATTAACTGGAGTATCGGCTCTCCGGAGAATGCAGATGCCCACATGATTACCCCGGACAAGCAGAAAGCCGGTTTCCCAATCCGTTATTTCCCCAGCGACTTCCGTCTGGGCGATCCATTCCTTCCGCAGGATGAAGATCCTAAAACATTCACGTTCAGCGGTAACCAGTACTATATGCCGTGGGAGTCTACCGTGTGCATCAGCAAATGCTGGTTCTATAATTCCACAGACAAGAACTTCAAATCGGTGGACGAACTGGAGAAGCTGTACAGACAATGCACCAAGAACCAGAATATTCTGATTCTGAACTGTCCGCCAACGCGTGAAGGCAAACTCCGCGACAAGGATATCGAAATTCTGCAGGCCTTGAAGAAACGTCTGGATCTATAAGATTCTATACGGCGACAATTTATTCAATCAGATTTTCCCTTATCCTGATATGAAAAGAGCATACGCCCCCCTTCCTATCAGAAATAAGAACCAGAAAACTGTATATGTGATTTAATAAAAAGAGCTCAACTCGAAATGCTGTGAGTTGAGCTCTCTTTTTATAATAAAATACTTGGATCAATCATAATCCAACCAAGTGGTTACCAACGCACTCTTATCCGTTTTGAAGCGAATCCAACGTGCCTGAAAAGAATCCGGGAACTGATGTGTAAAGTGTTCTCCTGGTTTTACAGCATAAGTAGCGTAAGCCATCCAATTACCGTCACCGGTAGGGTCTACTTCTACTGTAAAAGTTACCTCCTCAGAAGACAGATGAGATAAAGTCAGCTTCTTACGGTCATAACAGGAAATCAGATATGGATCAGAATAAACTCCGGCCTGTACTTGCTGATTCCACCAGGGACCTCCCTGACCTCTCGGTTTTCCCAACTGCCACAAGTCGTCAATAACGCCTGCCCACACAGCAGCCTGTCCGTCTTGAGAAACAATAATGTGCGGATTCCTTTTTCCTTTCTCCGGTTTTACTCCCGTGAGTAGAATCATTCCCCGATAAGATGCATAATCGTGTATCTGATAATCGTGTGTGGATATCGGACGAATCTTGGCAAAGCCATCAGCGTTCTCTGCCGGAAGTTCATAAAATGTTCCCATACAACTGAACAAGTCGCGCTCTGTGGCTACCTCGCGACAGATACGCAACTGCGCCTTATCTGTAAGCGAAGCGAACTGCTGCTCTCCCAAAGGCAGTCTCCACCGGCGTCCCTTATCATCCGTAATCAATACCGAAGAAGCCTCTATAGAAACCACTTTTGAAGGCACGACACATTTTTCTTCGATAAACTTGCGGGTCTTTTCATCCTCCTTTCGAACCAGCTGCAACGTATCGTTCATTTCATAATACCCGACAGCAGTAGGTTTCCCGCCAACGTAACGATAAGAAAGAAGTCCCAGAGTCCTTCTGTTATTCCCCAATGAGTACAGCAAACCACCCAAATGCTCCTGAGTATCCGAAACCTTTGCCAATCCCGTAAACAGCGAAGCCGCTTTCCGCTTCCGATTTTCTTCTCCGGAATAGGTAAAGCAGGCAGTAGCCTTAGTCGGACTATCTGACTGAACACGAATCCATTCTCCGGTATCTGAGGAATCAAATGCGATATGCTCCGCCGCTCCGGGAGCCAGCGTTATCTGCTTCAGCACAGACCACTGCCCATTGCCCGACAAATCTACCTCAAAAGTAAATGTTGCCTGAACTGCTCCGTCATTCTTCAGCCAGACCGAGCGGTAAGGCCAACCGGCAAACAAAAACGGTTCGGAATATTCACCGGCCTTGACCGACTCATCCATCCAGACAGACCCCGTTGCTGTAGTCGGTCCCAGTTCATCCGGTTTATCCAAAGACGTAAACCAGACATTGGAATTGGATTGTCCGGGACCCGGCAGACTACCTTTTGCCTTCCGTTTGTTCAGGAACTCTTTCTGGGCCGTATCATCACAACCAAACACCAGCCGATCATTCCAGCGGGCAAAATCTCCGATGACTTTCAGATATGCCGACCGGGGACGGATACCGGCACTGGAACGGGCTGTAAAGTGGGAGGGAAATTTCCAGAACATGCCGTGCATGGTCATCAGATAATCAGGTTCTGCTTCCGTTCCGACATTACGGATACGAGGCCACTCCGTATTCCACCCATGCGCGCCATCATAAGAATGGCTGGCTTTGGGCAAACGGTAGAAACTCCATCCCAACTTAGGGTCACGCACTCCTAGAATTACGGATTTATAATCCCATCCGGTGGCCCATATCGGGTCCGTTTCCGGATGGGAATTTCCACAAATCCCTCCGGGACCGGTAACTTCTACAAACTGATTGCGACGCACCACCTTCCAGTCCTTACCGTTCCATTCGGCCAAAACGCCGGCCTCGATATCAAACTGAGTCAGTGCCTCCTGCGAGCCCTCACCATTATTGGTAAAGAGCAATACACCCTGTCCGGAATACAGTCCTTTTCCATGTACCCCCGGCAACATGGCCCCGATGGGACCATATCCCTTTGTTCCATCCGTTTTTTTCTGAAAATTGGCATCATGATATAGTTCTTTCACGGCCAACGTGTGCACGTCCACTTCATAAATGCCCTCCTCCATCGTTCCATAATAAATCTTATGTGCAGGATCGGTTAAATGACGGGCATTGCCGGTGTGGCGGCCGGGCATGGTCTTATAAGGAATCGTACGCACGCGACCGGTAGAATCAATCGCATGAGGCCCGATAAACAACTGACCGCTTTCCCGATGAATCATGCGGTTGGCCGGAGTACCTCCGATACTCTCGGAACGGACAATCTGCTTCAGGTCCGGAGTTATCTCATATAATTTGTCGGATGAACCCATAGGCAGATGAGGACCGTAGGTCACAATCCACAAACGGTTCGCCCAGGGGACCACTGCGCCGGTTCCGCACTCTCCTTCGTTATTATAATAAGCCAAACTGGGGTAGATTCCCGAAACGGAATCTATTTTCTCAGACAAACGTACCGTGGTACAACCAGCACAAGCCAATAAGGACAAGGCTGCCCAAAAGTGATTTTTCATATCATTAAATTTATCGTCAACATAATAAATGCGGTTAAATTTAAAAACTTTACTCTTGAAAAACAAATATTAATATCCCATCCGGACCAATAATCCATAAAATAATTTTAAGAACCTCACAATAACCGAAAAACAGAAGTATTGCAAGGCTAATCTATCATTTTTCAGTACTTTTGCATGAGTGCTTAAAATATAAATGACAAATACTCCCTTTACTACCTATGTGCTATCCGAAACAGTATATAAAAGTATATGCAGCCCTTTGCTGTATTTTATGCAGCCTTTCCTTATACGGTCAGCAACCGGTCGGCCTGAATGATTCTTTCGAGAAATTACTCAACGAATTAGATCAGCGCCTGGCCCAAACAGACCTGTATGAAAAGAAGCATCTTGGCGAGATTCAAAAGACCAAAATCTTGCAGACAAATGCCCAGACCCCTCAGGAAAGAATCTTGCAAACCCGGGTTCTGGTGGAACATTTTCTTTTTTATCAGTCTGACTCATGCCTGCACTACGTGGATCAGGCAATCCGACTGGCCCGGCAACAAAACGACAAGAGTACGGAAAATCAGATGATTTGCCGCAAAGCTATTGCCTATGCACTCAGCGGTCTGCCGTGGGAAGGGGAAGCCCTGCTGGATTCCCTGCTGCAAACTCCATTGGACCGCAGCTCCAAGAATGAAGTGTTTAAGGCCGAAATAGATATTCTGGAACAGTTTCAGAATCAGGACCTGCCCAACAATCTGGTCACCCGAAACTACATGCGGATGGAAACTCTGGAGGATTCGGTGAGCAAATACGATCCGGAACCTCACAGCCGACTGCTTCGTCTGAAATACCGGAACAATAGTGAACAGGAAATGATTGACCGACTGAAAACGACTCTTTCCCAATCCAACAACAATACCGAAAAGGCGGCGTATGCCATGATTATCGCCGGAAAATGCCAACAACAGAATGAGCTGAAAGAAAGAAACAAATACTGGGCCATAGCGGCTATCTATGATGTGGAAGCCCATAAAATGATCAGCTCGGCTCTGGTGCGTCTGGCCACATTGATGATGGAGCAGGGAGATTGGGAACGGGCCACGCGCTATGCCCAGGAAGCCAGCAAAAGAGCGGTGTTCTACCGGGCACGGTCACAGAATTACGAGCTGTCACCCATTCTGGAAAAATGTCTGGCTCATGAGAAAAGCGTCAGAAAAAGGAACTTTACGATTTTCACTTCGCTCATCGGAGTACTGGCCGTGCTCGCTGGCGGCTTCTGGATAGGCATGAAGAAAAACAAAAAACAGAAGCAGCTGCTGCAAAAGGCGTTGGAACAGGAAAAACAAATGCACCAAACCGCAGTAATAAAAGGAAACCAGCAGGAGGAATCCATGAAATCCTTGTCGGAAGGACTGATGCACTTCCTGTCCATCAGCATTGATTCCATCTATGAACTGGGAGCCATGCGCCACACGGTATTGAACAAAATACGCTCTAAGGAAATAGACCAGCTGGCGGCCTTGTTCAAGGGAGATACCAACTTGGCCCGGAACCAAAAGAATCTGTTGCGCCGCTTCGACATTGCCTTCACCCGACTGTATCCGGATTTTCAGAAACAGGTAAATGCGTTGCTCAAGGAAGACTGTAAAATCGAAACACCCGACAACGAACTGCTCAACAACGAGCTGCGCCTGCTGGCCCTGTTAAAGCTGGGCATATCAGACAGCAGCCGCATTGCCACGATTCTGGATATCTCGGTCAATACAGTCTATTTCTACCGGAACAGACTGAAGAATAAGGCTGTGAATCGGGACGCTTTCGAAGAACAGGTATTGCAGATTTCGCTCTAAACGCCTTGTTGCGTATCATGTCATTTTTATGATCGGCTCTATATTTCAGAATATAACCTACTAAATAGCAACAACTTATCCATTTACAGAATTTATGATGCGGTTTATGGTCTATTGACGGAAAGGGAGACTTGAAATATTTTTGCGAATGAAAAACAGCAAAAACAAACATCATGAAAAAGACATGGAATAATCTCAGAATGGCGGCTGTATTGGCATTCGGTATGGCAGCCTCCGGCCTTTCCGCCCGGACCTTTATCTTAGGTAACAGCCGCATTACCTTCATTACAGAAAATCTGGTTCGTTTGGAATATGCCAACCGACAGAAGTTTCTAAACGACTCTACCCTGTTCGCTGTGATCCGTAAGGACTATGACGTTGCCGTGAATCATCAACAGGAAGGCAGAAAGCACATCTTCACCACCAGTGCCATGCGTCTGGAGTTTGATCAGGACGGCTTTCCCTTCGGACAGAACAATCTGCGTGCCGAGTTCATGCTGAAAGGCAAGAAACAAGGCTGGTGTCTCACCGACGGACAAAGTGGAAATCTGAAAGGAGCCCTCTGCACACTGGACGGCGTAGGCGGTCCTGTGGAACGCGAAGAAGGACTGCTGAGCCGCAACGGATGGTATCTGATCAACGATACCGGAAAGGATGTCTATAAGAACGGTACTCTGACCCTGCGTGACCGGAACCATGTGCAGGACCTCTACCTCTTTATTTATGGCACAGACTATAAGGCTGCCTTGAAATCTCTGGCCGCCATCAGCGGTCCGGTGCCGATGACCCGCAAATATGTGCATGGAGCCTGGTATTGCCGCTGGTGGCAATATACGGCTCAGGACTATCGGGATCTGGTAAACGGATACCACGAACACGGATTCCCGCTCGACATTATGGTATTCGATATGGACTGGCACAAGAAGAAATTCTCCACCGGTACCGGACATGCCTATACCCGAGGATGGACCGGATACAGCTGGAATCGGGAACTGATTCCCGATCCGGCCGGTCTGATTGCCGAATTCAAGAAAAAGAACGTTCATGTGGTGCTCAACGAACACCCGCACGACGGTCTGCGTCCGGAAGAGGATGCCTACAAGGCCTTTGCCCGTGACCTGGGAACAGAACACACACAAAACGGAACTCCTGTATTTGATGCCGGCGATCCGCATTATATGAGCCGGTTCATGAAATACGCGCATCAGGAGAGCGACTCTATGGGCGTGGCTTTCTGGTGGCTGGACTGGCAGCAGGACTATGCCTATCCTTTAGTGCGAGGCACCAGCACCAAGCATCTGCCGTGGCTCAATGAAATCTATTACAACTACTCCATGCGTCCGGCTTATTCGGAAGGTATGCCGGAAAAGACCTTACGTGGCGCGGGCTTCAGCCGCTGGGGAGGCTGGGGCGACCATCGTCATCCCATCCAATTTTCGGGAGATGCCGTAGGTAACTGGGAAATGCTGCGCTTTGAGGTGGATCTGACTACAACAAGCGGCAACTCCGGATGTTTCTTCTGGGCGCACGATATCGGTGGCTTCTATGATGGAATGGACCCGGAATTGTACACCCGATGGACTCAGTTCGGACTGCTGAACTCTTCGCTACGCATCCACTCCGTAGCCGGAAAGGACAACGACCGCCGTCCCTGGCTCTGGGGCGAACGGGAAGAAAAGGCCATGCGCCATATTTATCAGCTCCGCTCGCAGTTGATGCCGTATGTCTATTCCAGCGTGCGCCAGTGCCACACGGATATGCTTCCGCTGAACCGAGGTCTTTACATCGAACAACCGGAAGCCGAGGAGTCTTACAAACATCCGGAAGAATTTTATTTCGGCGACCTGATTCTCGGGGCTCCGGTGACGCAAGCAGGTACAGGACCGGACAAGACTGTAGAGCAGGAAGTGTGGTTCCCTGCCGGATGCAACTGGTACAGTCTGTTTACCGGAAAAGCATACGAGGGCGGAAAAACCGCAACCGTATCCAGTCCCCTCGAAGAATCTCCTGTCTTTGTCAAAGGAGGATGGCCTCTGCCCCTGCAACCCGTACGCGAACGGATGGCTTCTGCCCCACTCGACACCTTGGTGATCCGCTGCTATCCGGGACAGAACGGCGACCGGAATACTTATACACTTTATGAAGACGACGGCATTACTTTAGACTATCAGAAAGGTCAATACGCCACCACAGCGCTTACCTATCAGAAAAAGGATACCGAAACCTCAGTTCAGATAGCCTCAACACAAGGAAAGTATGACGGACAAGAAAAACAGAGAGCTTACAGAATAGAACTCCCGGGAGTGAAAGTTTCCTCAAAAATATCTGTAAACGGTAAAAAAGTCCGCGCCCGATACTCGGAAGATATTCAGGGAATCATCATTCCGATCAAGAAAACGGATATCCGGAAAGAAATAC
Source organism: Bacteroides sp. OF04-15BH (assembly GCF_003477995.1). Classification (GTDB taxonomy): domain Bacteria; phylum Bacteroidota; class Bacteroidia; order Bacteroidales; family Bacteroidaceae; genus Paraprevotella. The sequence continues at coordinate 244,181 of NZ_QUEM01000001.1, read as the reverse complement.
GTATCCGTATCCAAGAAAAGAAAACAGAATAACAGCAAAAACGACTCGCCCGAAAGCCGAAGCCTTCGGGCGAGTCTGTTATCATAAAAGTTTTCCAATTTTCACTGCGGAATCTATCTTATCAGTCCATAAAGCGGTCAAAAATCTTTCTTCGAGCCAATGTACAGGCTCCAATAACACCAGACTGCTCTTTCAAATCCGACAATACAATTTCTGAATCATGATAGATCAAGCTCAATGTATTCTTCCGAGCTGAATTTCGCAACGGAGCCAGCAAAAACTCACCGGCAGCAGCCAATGTTCCGCCGATTACCACCAGTTCCGGGTTCAACAGATTCAACAGAGCAGATAAGTAACGCCCTAACTTAACAGCTATTTCTTCCAAAAGCTCCAGACACAAAGGATCTTCTGCGCAGATAGCTTCTATAATATCTGCCAGTGTAGTTCTTGGCCCGATTCAAATTTTTGCTGCAAAATAGAAGCTTTTCCATTTTTAAGACTTTCCAGAACCATACGATGCAAAGCCATACCGGAAACTTCCGTTTCCAAACAGCCTTTCTTACCGCAATGACACAAAATCTCATTATCAAAAACATTACAATGCCCCAATTCTCCGGAAAAGCCTGATCTGCCGGTATATACTTCACCATTCAAAATAAAACCGGCGCCAAGGCCCCAACTCAAATTGATAAAAATGACATTCTCATACCCTCTGGCACAGCCGTTCAACTGTTCTCCATAAATCATGGCACGGGTGTCATTATCAATTGTCACCGGAACTTTCAACTGATCGGAAAACCATCTGGTCAAAGGAATATCCGTCTGGTTGAACCAGCTGTAACTGTAACCGCTTATCGGATTTACCCGCCCTGGAATATTGATACCTACATTCAGAATCTTTTCTTCGCATAAATGAGAATTCTGAATAAAATGTGCAATATACTGGCAGACCTGATCCCGAGCCATATCACTATTTTCAAGATGATAAGGCAAATTCATGGAGAGCTGTTTCAGTTCTCCGGAAAGATCCATAATTCCGATATTCAGTTCAAAAAGATGAACATCAACCCCGATAAAATAGGCTATATCCGGATTCAGTCCGTAAAGCGTAGGCGGACGTCCTTCAGTAGTCTCTACTTTTCCATAGTTCAGAATATACCCTTCCGTACACATGTTCGAAAGTGCCTTGGTTACCGTAGGAACACTCAGTTTCAGTTCACGTGCCAGATTAGGAATTGTTGATGTCTTATGATGGGCATAATAAGAGATTATCCTTCTTTTAATCAAGATATTCTTATTTCCGCTTTCCTGTTCTTTTAATAAATCAAGTAACATCTGTTTTTTTATAATAATAGCGATCTCATTTGGAGAACCCAACTTTTTACATTTCAGTTAAAAAGTCGAATCTAAGTAAACAAAGTTAATACATTTTTAGTAACCAACATGATTATTGTTCCTTAAATTGATTCTAAAACCCTCCAAGTCTTTATGATCATAGGAAATTCACTTGACAACTCCTTTTACGACAACCTCTGATAAGGCAGCATTTTTATTATGGAAAAAGCGAACACGAATAAAACGTCCTGTATCCTGCAAATCAGAAAAAACAACACAGTCTGTAACAGCATCAACATTATTTCCCTGTGATGTATTAATTTCTGTCCAGTCCCTCTGATTCTCCGAACATTCGATTATAAAGGCTCTATCTTCTTTTGATGGAAATCTTATCTGAATTTCCTTCAACATCAAAAGTTTCTCCGTATCTAGCATCCAATAAGGAGCTTGATCTTCATCCGTAGCCTTCCAATAAGTACGAACATTACCATCAGCAGCCATACCCGGTACATGCTCTGCTTCACTGCTACTGGCAAAAACAGGATTATTCCGACCAAAAATCTGAATTATATTCTCATTCATAGAACGGACAAAACGCTTATAGGGACGCTCTTTATAATAAGAGTCTCCAATTTCATGAAACGGATTCTCACCTTCAAATTCAATTTCTATACATGCTTTCTTTAACCCCTCAGAACTTGCCTCAATAATGGTTTTTCCCGAAAAATAAGAACGGAAAGAAATAGCGGCCTGACCATCCATGATACGAATGTCACTGTCTTTCTCAAATCGAATCGTACGTCCTGTAGGAAATTCTCCTGGTCCGGATATAACTTTCAACTCAACAGTCGGTGCACAAGAAATGATATTTCCGGTCGTATCACAAACAGAAATCCACAATAAAACATCATCCGTTCCATCAGTTTTAACTTTTTTAGTCTTACTTGCTTTTAAATTCAAACATATCGGTTCACCGGCAACCGGCCACTTTGGTGGAGCAATTCCCGCATAATTATTCCGATACCAGTACCAAGAACGCTTTGGAATACGGAAATAGTCTACAATTCCCATTTTGCCCAACGCACTACCGGCAATACTTCCATGATCAAATCCACACCAAATAGCTTGTCCACAACGCCAAGGAACTCCCTTCCAGCCTTCATTACGCTGCAAATCTCCCCAACCGGGTGAATATTCCCCCGGACGGTCTGCTGTTACGCTTCCATATTCAGACACAAGGTTTGGAATTCCCGGATTTTGAAAATCAGGTTGAGTCGCACCATCTCCATTATAACCGGCAATATCTCCGATTTTATCAATCCGTTCGTCTCCCAAAGGCCGTTGAGCCCCTCCTATTGCCGCAGGTCTTGTCGAATCCAAACGATGACTCAAATCCACCATTTGCCGTAACAAAGTACGAACATCAGGCATTACTTCCGGGGCTGAAAAAAAGACCTCATTTCCCATACTCCACACAACGATAGAAGGATGATTCCGATGAATGCGTATCATTTCCTCCAATTGTCTGAATATACTTCTCTTAAAGGCTTCCTGATGCTTCTCGTTTGTAGGATAAGCACTGCTGTCCCAATAACCATCCTCTTTAAATCCTCCAATCCCCCAAAAAGGAGCTTCGGACCATAGTAAGATACCAGCTTCGTCACATGCCTGAGAAAATGCGGGTGCATGTGGATAATGAGAGCCACGGATTAAATTAAATCCTGCTTCCTTCATCATATTTACGTCTCTGCGCAAAGCCATATCCGTCACAGCATCTCCCCAGCCAGCCTGATCCTGATGTACATTAACTCCCTTTATCTGCAAAGGTTTTCCATTTAAAAAAAAGCCGTTCTCCGCAGTCCATTCAAACCAACGGAAACCAAAAGGAGTTTCTACACAATCCACCAACTCATCATCATGATAGACATACGTGATTAATTTATATAGATAAGGAGTCTCTGGAGCCCATAAATGAGGCTGTAAAACAGGAGGAGTAGACTGCACTATTTTTTTACTCTCACCTGCTGCAATCTTTTCGGTAGTCTGTACTTCTGTCACAAGCTCCCCGTTTTTATCTAAAACATGCGTCTGCAATCGGATTTTCCCAATTTTTCCACTTTCATTAGATATTTCTGTTTCAATCATTACAACAGAACTTCTACCATGATTCTTTTCCAATTCAGGTGTTGTAACAAAAGTTCCGCACCAAGTGACATAGCAATGTTCCTTTTTCACCAACCGAACATTTCTATAGATACCCCCACTGAACACATGCTCACCAGCTCTTGGTGCAACATCCGGCTTCCATAAATTATTCACCCTGACTGCGATCTGATTTTCTCCCAATTTAATGTAAGATGAAATATCAACAGAAAAGCCCGTATATCCCCCCACATGAGTTCCAGCCAGTTTACCATTCACAAAGACCTCTGCCTCTTGAAACACTCCATCAAATTCCAGAAAAAGCTTCTTTTTTAAATCATCCAAATCCAGATTAAGACATTTTCGATACCAGCCATAACCTACATAAAAGTCTTTGGACATAAAATAGGGAATACTGAACGAATGAGGCAATCCGACGTTCTCCCAGGAGGAATCGTCAAAATCACTTCTTGTAGCTAAACTATCATCCCCTTGAAAAAATTTCCAACCAGAATTAATCAGCAAAGTTTCTCTAGGTGTATTTTTCCCCTGTAAGAAAAGAACATTATTCCAAAATAGAAGAAGGAATATGCTAATTACAAATGATTTCATGATATAGATCCTAATTTTAATAATTTACCTATCAATATAGGTACTTCTTTTGGATTTACAAAAAAACAGCTTTTATTTTATCATCATTTTACGTATTTCTGAACCGGACTGGAATAAATAAATTCCTTTTTGAGTGGGGCGTTCAAAAAGTTCACGTCCGTCTACCGTAAACCATTTTTCAATATCGGAAAAAGAATGTTGCGGAGTATGGACACGGGTTGCATCTTCCTCTTCCTGTCCCCAAAAGGTAAAGGCAAACAGGCATCCGGTATCTGTGATATTCTTACCTTCTCCCCAATTATAAATCTGATAACCGAGTCCCCCATTAGTCTGATTCATCTGACTACTACCGCTGACAATGATATAATGCCCTTCTGTGTCGGCAGACTGCAGCTGCCATCCTCTGTCCGGTTCTTCAGTAACGGTTTGCAGCGGAGCATTATGAGGAGCTTCGGGCGAAATAAAAGTCTGATCCAAGCGACTTATCAGATTCAAGTCCCCATCTTCACGTTCTACAAGTTTCCAGAGAACCGCATCAGAGTCCTGATTCTGCGCTCCGATCAAGGAATTATTATCTCCTTTTGACGTAACAAACAGATTATCCCGAAGCGGAGTAGAAATCTTATACCAATAGAACACCTTATCTGAACTTGTTTTCGGATAAGCCGGCAAACTGGTACGTTCTATCTTATATTTGCATCCCGTGTCCGTTGTATTTTTTCCTCCTCCCCAATTGAATATTTTATATCCTTGCTGAGCATTATTGGTCTGATTCCATTGAACGGAACCGGAAGTCAGGATAACCAATCCTTTCTCATCCGAAGCAGAAACAGTCCATCCCCGATCAGGCTCAGCCAAAGACATTCTTAAGGGTGAGTTTTCCGAAGCATCAGGAGATACGAATCCACCATCGGCTGCATTGACAATATTATAAGTACCATCTCTCCGAAGTTCAAATTTCCAGGTGGCAGATTTACCCGCCTCCGTTATCCCCACCAGTTCCTTTCCGGAACCTGGTGAAGAAGGATAACGGTTTCCTCGCAAAGGAGTACTCAGGACATACCACACCTCTTCTGCATCGGTAGAAACTACCGGCTGATTGATTTCAGCTTGCTGCATCTGATTCTTCAGAGAACCCAGCAGATTCTGTAAATCCTCTTTCTGTTTCCTGCGCTCGGCTTCGGACATAGATTCGCCCAAGGAAGCATAGACCTCTTCCAATTTTATTTTCAAAGGTTGTGCCAGAGCCTCATCATAATAACCGACCTCTTCTGCTCTGAAATTCTCAGCGACATATCGAAACAAAGAATCCACATAGACAGAGAGTTCCTGCGAACTGTCGTCCATAGATTTGGAAGGCGAATAAATCAATCCATCTACCGCATCCTTACCTTCCGGATCAGTAATTACAAACGTGAATTGCCATTTGTCTCTTCCTGTTCCCCCACTGCTGGCATGCGGCAACTTCATAAAGATCTTATTCCATCCCTGCTTCAAAGTCAAAGGAACAACCGGACGTGCCGTAAAATTCTCATTGGTCAATCCTTCGGTAGCATGATCCTGCAAAATATTCTTTCCAGGCTGTTTCCATTCCGGAGCGGCAATCTCCTGATCATTCACCCAAAGACGCGATCCTCTGCGGTCCCAACATCCCTTTTCCGGAGCTTTCTCATTGCCTGAGCGGCTATAAGTATAGAACTCCACCTGAGCCCCCACTTTCTGTGCTACGGGAGAATAAACATAAGTCCAAGCATAAGCCGTCAATCCGTTATCGGGTGATGAATAGAAAGAAGGTACACGCGGATGCCAGATATGCTTCAGATAAATACCGGCACCGGTAGCCACAGATGAAAAATACTTCTTACCATCATAATCAAAGGAAATAGGCAACAAATCACTGCCATCCGTTTCAGGCGGCAAAACCTTTTGAGGGTCTCCGCCATTCGGAAATGGATCCGTAATCCTCCACTTCACGTTACACTGGCGCACATAAGGAATCGGTTCGTCTTTCAAGGAATGATTCTTATGGAAGAGAAAACGCCGCTCCCAATCTGCAAACTCTTCATATTCTTCACCAGACGAAGGTAAAGAAGTTCCTCCAGTCTCGATATACTGTTTTCCGCCACCAATCCAAGCTCTTTCCGCCGTAGCCAGTGCGTTGGCATACAAATTGTTTTGGCGCACGATATCTTCCTGAGTTTCTGTCTTGGTATCATTCCATATAGCTGTAATTGTACCGGCGATATCCTCATTTCCTTTCTCTTCATAATAAATATTGCTTTTATAAATACCGACAACATCGGCATATACATCAAAATGATTGATGTAATTATAACGGCAGTCAATATTCGGAATACCGGAAACCTTCTGACCGGAGCTGGCCCACATTTGCGTCATATCCGCCACTGCCGTAGTCGGAGGACCGGAAACCAGACGATTCCAGACAACAACCTTCCGTCCCTGTCCTCTGACATAGGCTGCCATTGTTTCCAAGAAATTCGGATAAGTGATTCTTACTTCATCACCTCCAATATGAATATAGGGTGCCTTAGAAAAGGTAAGGACTACCTCATCAAGAATATTTTTCAAAGCAGCTATCCCTTCATCACTCTGCATATCAAACCCCATAGCCTTACGGAAAGCATCGCTATGCCCCGGCATATCTATTTCCGGAATAACTGTTACCCCACGTTCTGCCGCATAGTCCTGCAATTCGCGACATTCTTCCTGAGTATAATAACATCCCGGATAACGGACCATATTCTCGGAAGCCGTGAGTTGCGGATAGGCCTTTACTTCAAACCGCCAGGCCAGCTTTTCTGTCAAATGCCAATGAAAGACATTAATTTTAAAACGGGAAAGTAAATCAATCTCCTTTTTCAGTTCTTCTATACTGACAAATGAACGGCCTACATCGTGCATCAGTCCACGAAGTTTGAAAGCCGGCCAGTCAGTTATAGTAAGCGACTCCAAAGCAGGAGTAGCAGAATCATAGCCTTCTGCCATCTGTTGCAGGGTCTGCACGGCACGAATCACTCCCACTTCTGACTGAGCCTTTATAGAAACAAGGTTCTTTTCTATCTTAATCTGATAAACTTCGCTCTCAAAACCCGGAAGCAGATAATCATAACTTCCTGGAATTTCTGTACAAAGTTCCACCTGGATACGTGCCTCTGCTCCATCATCTAAAGGACACTGATGCTGTTGCAGAAACAGTTTCAACAGGCCACAGTCCGTTGGATCTTCCAATGCAACAGACCGATGCAGAAGAAATGATTCATTTTCTGCAGACATTTCGATTTGCTGGGGGCGAGGCAACAAATCTTTTACCTTACCTTCCATATAAACAGGAAAAAGTAAAGCAAACAAAAAAGACGTAGATAACTTTATTTTCATAATTCCATATCTTATTTAAAAACTTCTGATTTAAGAATCAGAAAAGACAGTCCTATTTTACAAGACTGTCTTTCCTGACTGATCAGTAAAAATCTATTTTATGATAAATTTATGTCCTCCCTGAATATAAATTCCCTTTTGGAGAGGAAGTACCTGCCTCCCGGTCAAATCATATACAGGATATTTTTTCTGTGCATCCGGAGAAAGTAGGTCCACATCTGTGACCACCTCTGTAGGCTCAACAAACCATTGTGAAGCCTCCGAGGACATTGTCCAAGGCACCAGTTTACCCGAAGCATCCAAATGTATGGAAGCATAGGATGCATTCACTCCATTGTTACAGGTCACTGTGCTTAACCCTTTCAAGGTTGAACTGACAGAAAAAACTCCGGCCCCGGTGACAGATTCTGTTACTGGTATTTCGGCATATAAATCCGGAGTTGTTCCAATATAAAATTCATTATCCTTACAGATTACACGATATCCTTCTGAGGACTCATCTTTCTGAAACAGAAAAAGCTGACGCGGATCTTCCCGCTCTAAGAGAGACGCACTCATGCCCTCCGGATCGAGTACCAAATACAGCGTTCCTTCCTGACGTTCCGCATTTCGCAAACGATAATACTTTCCAGACTCAATTTCCACCAGTTCGGCTGCCTGTACCGCCTGATTGAATGCCTCATAAGCCACTTTTGACGGCTTTTCCAGATATTGCATTCCTGCCTTTTCAATTGCCGGTGCACTGGTTTCCTTGATATTTCCGACATTCTTTCCGATATATTCCCGGATATCATCCAGTTTCTCCTCAAAACCATCCCGAACAATATCATCCGCAGTCACGTCCTCATCATACACATACAAACTGTCAGTAATGGTTTCCAGACTATAGTTCTTATAGATAATGCTATAGTCACGGCCATAGGTAGATTCTTCGAACAGGAAGCCTATTGTGTGGTCTGCCTGCAAAGTCATTGTCGAATAGCCGGAATTCATCACACTGGCCTGATGCTTTCCGTCCCATTCTTTTGCAAAATGCTCCGGATCGGAAAAATCTTCAAGGCTTTCCAGTTCTTTATAATAGATGCCGACATTAGAACGTCCTGGTCCGAAAGGTACAGACTGCAAGGCCACAAACACTTTTTTCTGATCGGATTTACGACGCGCCGGAACAATCATGATTTCTCCGTTACAGCTGTTTGACTGTGCTGTGACTCCCTGATTGGATTCTCCGGAGAATGCCATGGTACCCCAGCAGCCCAATGCCTTTTCACTGTCAGAGAAAGAGAATATATTATAGTATCTTCCTCCGCTACAACGTGAACTGATCAATACGCTTCCATCCGGAAGTTCTTCCGCCTTAGGCTCGTCACCGCCACTTGGAATGGCCGGCACATTCGGATCACCCAAAACTTTCCATGTATCACCAAAGTCATCAGAATAAATCACGTAGTTGCAGTTGACTCCATTGACATCTTTCACCAGAACAGCCGCATACAAACGATAATAATCCTTCACCTTGGTCCATCTACTCTGATGAATCTTACCGGAACCGATAAACATGGCCCGCACCGGTCCGCGTTTACTCTTGTCAAACTGAGCATATATACTCTCGGCAATATCTTTCGGTTCTGCCCAAGTCGCTCCGTTATCTTCACTATGGAACACCGCAATACCCTGATGATGATCTCTTGTTCCAGCCGGGAAACTTACATTTCCGGCACAGCTCATCAGCAACACACGGTCGCTCTCCCTGTCGGCAGTAATACAAGGATCACCGAATGCCACCCAGAAATCGCTTTTACCTGCTTCCGCATAATTGGCTCCCAAACCTTCTACAACAGGAAACAGCTCATCCCAGGTCTTTCCGTTGTCTTTTGAAATACGGGCATGCAAATCAATTCTGCCATTCTTGACTACACCGATATCCTGTCCGCTATGACGATAATCGGCCACTGCAATCACATCTCCGTTATGCATTCTGGTTATGGCAGGAATGCGATAAGGAATTGCAGCACCGGCAGCTGTTGTAAAGATCTCTACACGTGGCTCCTGCGGACGGTTATCCTTGATGACATGTATCCGGAAGTTCTTAAATATAATACCCTTGTTCGCACCACTCAAGGTAAAGGTGGCCACAGACTTATCCAAGCCACTCACTGCCACCGACTGATCTTCCGTTTTTGAAGTATAGGTTTTTCCATTAACAGTCAGCGTAATCGGCGTGCCATTGTTATGAATACAGAAATCAAAGGTATATCCCTCAATGATATATCCGGCAGGGACCGACAAGGTATAGTTCTGAGGGCTGTACATTCCCACATATCCCACCAGATTATCTCCACTGGAAGTCATGTTATTATAACCGGAATCAAAGGTAAGCCGTGGTGAATCGCTTGTGCTCTGCCAGGTCTTGTTCCAGTCTCCCTTTCCGGATACAAACTTACCCTGAGCCATACTTACCGTAATCGAATCTCCCTGTTCCGGTCTCTCCTGATCATCATATTCCAGATCTGCTATTTCCGATGCGGAAAGTACTCTGTTATAAAAACGTACAGAGTGAATCGTGCCTTTAAATGTAAACTTGCTGCGCTCCTCCGTAACGATACCTCCCAGGAAGAGGCCGGTTACTCCAGGTACATTTCCAAACACACGGTAGCCATAAGCTCCCATACCCGAAACGGTACGATCCAGTTTTCCGTCGGTATAATAAGCGTATGTCTCAGTCTCTCCGTCCATGGTAATCACCATTTGCTTGCGTTTTGAGAAGTCAATGCCACTCTGAGTGTACCATCCTTTCAGATTATTGTCGCCAATATATTTCACTCCATATCTTGTGCGTTCCTGAAGCACTACTCCAAAATAGTTTTCCTTATTCTCATTACTGCTTGCTACCAGAAAAGCCGTATCTACCGGTAAGGATTCGGAAGTAAAGTCAATCACAACACTCAACGTTCTTGCCTTCATCACCTGTTCGGCATCGGCATCTGGAATTCGGAACGGTGCAGTACCGTCCATTTCTATATTTGTATAGGTTAACATCGGTTTTTCATCTACAGCCGGTTCTTCTGTTGGCTCACCGGCTTCGCTCAAGGCAAACTGGCATCCGGAATCTGTACGGTCTGTTCCAGTCTGGTTTCCACTCCAGTTATAAATTGCATAATTCTGGTTCTCTCTGGTCTGATTCAATTCCACGGTTCCGCTCGTAATGATATAGGTACCCGGCGCATTGGAATAACTCAAGGTCCATCCTTTCGCCGGTTCATCTTTTTGAGTAGACACGGCAGCATTGTAAGCCGCATTCGGATTGAGATAAGAGTGATCCGCACGGTTCACGATATTATACTCTCCGTCCTTTTCTCTCTTCTCAAACTTCCACATGGCCCGTGCATAGTTCCGATCCACATCTCCTACGAGCGCATTTCCTGCTCCATTAGAAGTAAGGTAGCGGAAGTCACGGTTAGGAGTATAGATCTTATACCAGTATTCCTCTCCGGCTGTGCTGACTTTTGGCTGGTTGATGCCCTGCATCGCTTCTTCTTTCAACTGTAACAGTTGAGCAGCCTTTTCATTCAACTCTTCTACGACATTCTGATCCTGACTCAACATCTTCTCGGCCAGAGACACGGCCTCTTTCAGTTTCTGCCCTTTCTCCGGATCAATCTCTCCCACCTCTTTTCCGAAACGGAGTTTCTTGGATTCAATAACTACGTCTGCCAGATTCTGACGGGCAGAAATCAAGGCATATATTTTTTCCGCTTCCTGTTCAGAAACAGGATTCACATCATCCCCCATATACCGGGCCAGTATTTGGGCCAATTTGACATAACCCTTTCCATACAGATAATTACCGGTAAAATAAGCGCTCCGTGCCGTATGGTTATCTGCCATTTCCGTATACGTATCCACATAAGTTACCTTTTCATATTTTCCGGCTATTTCCTTCAACATCTCATTAAAGGGCTCTGTACGGCTCGTATTGGTAGCCGATGCAGCAAACGGCAAAACTGACTGAATATAAATTTCAGTATTGGGCGCCAATTCACGCACCGCCTGTACCATCTTATCGTATGAATCCCTGAGTGTTTCCAAAGCGGTATTCCCATTAATATCAGCAGCACCTACAGAAAGAAATATTTTCTGAGGTTCTTCATTATCACTGCGTCCTTTCAGAATTACAGGAATTTCCCGCGTTACGTCTGCGATTCCCAGTCCGGGCCATCCCCAACCGGTACCTCTGTTCTTTATCTTACCACTTCTGAACAGTTCATGCCATTCTCCCCCATGAATCACTTCATCGCCAATCAACAGAATATCTTCAGAATCCACCTTCTGCATGCCAAAAGCACTGAGTCGCATGCCATACGAACCACCCAATCCTCCGGTCTGATTCTGCGCATCTTCAGGATAGACACATGAAGAACCTACATAACCGGCAATGGTATTACACCATATTCTGTAGCCCGTAGCACTCAGATGCAAGCCATCCAATGTATGTGTATTGTTTTGGCTTACACTCAACAGTTTGTCCCATAAATCTATGTAAGTTACCTCAAAATCACGGCAGATATTCTTCAACGAATCATTGGTTTCTTGTTGAAGCTGCAGATTTCTCTGCCGACTTGGCAAAATACTCTGTACATAAATCTCTGTTTCTGGAGATGTCTTTTGAATATAATCAATAATCAGGCGGGCATTACCTGCCACATGAGCCGCATTATTGATACCGGAAGTACCCAAATCATTGGTACCGATCATAATGAATGCCTTCTTGGGATTTCCGGCAATCATAGACTCCAGATTGTTCACCACCTCATCACTGACTGCTCCTGAGGTTCCGCGATTGATTACATTATGATTATCAAAGGCCTCGCACCACTCATGCATATTCGTGATGCTATTCCCGATAAACACAATCTGCTCACCGTTAGTAGACAAGACTTTAAAACCGTCGTAACGATGGTTTCTGAAGGCCTGGTCTGCTTGAGCAGTCAATCCTCCCAAAAGGAAACAGGCCAAAACCGTTGTCCATTTGTTTTTCATGTTAAAAACACTTTTTGCTCTGTACATTTTCTGATACAGAATGCTGGTTCATAATAAAAGATAAAAACTCAGATTATATGATTTAAATTTTTAAAGCCTCACATAGTAGCAAAAAGATTTATTTTTTGCCCTACTTAATAAAATATTTTATTTAATAAGGCAAATATAATCCATATTCTACATAAAAGAAAACTAAAAAAGAAAATTATATCATTTTTAATTAAACAAACATTCTTTTACACTCAGTTTGCCTATAAAAGAAAAAAGATATGGAAAAGACTTCTCATCTGCAAAAATACCCCGGAGACTGTACTTGAATCAGCATAGCCTCCGGGGTATTTTCTCTCTTAAACTATTTCTTTTGTCGTCCTTTGCCACATGTTTACCAATTACTCCGAGCAGAGTAATAAATTATCTTCCTGAAGATAATTTAAAATGATCAGCATGATTTTTCAAAATGATCAGCATGAAAAATCAAAACGATCGGCACAAAATTCCAAAGCATCCGGATAAGGATTCATAGAACCATGCTACCCGACTTATTTCTGCTTGTTAATCATTCTCAGCCAACCCGGCAAAATGCAGACACCACCTATCAGATAAGAATAATAGGTAATGATGCGCCACAGACAGGCCACTACCAGAGCCGTTCCGGCCATAGAAAAGAAATCACTGTAATAAGACTGGAACATATATTCTCCAAAACCGCTTCCTCCGGGAGTGGGCGTTACTACCAGCACCATCCAGATGACCAACTGACGGACAAAAGCCAGAATATGGTCTCCACCGGTTGTAAAGCCGTAAAGCAAGGCATTGACCACCCAATAACGGGAACACCAAGCCCAGGCCGTAATCAGAAAGCATTTGAACCAGAAAGTGCGCGACCGTTTGCTGATTTCCTCCGAGCTGGTAATCAAGTCCTGTCCGAGCTTCTCTACAGCCGGTTTCCATCTTCGCAACAGAGGTAAAGAGAACAACCCCTTGAGCATATTACTGATCCACACGGCCTTATGGAACAAAGCAACATAGAGGATCAGTGTCCACAGACTCACCACGGTTACTACGGCAATAAAGACAAACTGGAAGCCGGCATCCAAAGGCATGGAAGCCGGAAACAAAATGCCGGTAGGCACCAGAAGGAGCACCACAATACTGGCCAAAGACAAAAACAGTTCGTCCAAAAACAGATTGGCAATCATGATTGAGGTTCCCTCTCCACCCGACAGCCCTTCCTGATGCAGGTAAACGGCTATCAGACTGCTGCCTCCCACTGCCGAAGGCGTAGCCGCCGAAGTAAACTCACAGAGCATGTTCACCCGGAAGGCCTGCTTCCAGGAAAGTTTCCGTCCCACCAACACCTTGAAGCGTTGTGTCAGGGCAAAATTCTGGCAAAGCATAAAGAATACAGCCAGCAAAATCCCCGTCCACATGCGGGCCGTGGGGCGCAGCGTTTCGAAAAGCGAAGGGTCAAACTCCTTCCAAAACAGATAGCCGATTACCGACAGTCCCAAGACAATCGGAATGGCAATATAAAACGGATTGAATAAAACTTCATTCTTCATAAAAGGAATGGATTGAAATAGAACACTTGCATTTTCCGTTCACCTTATTTTCTGGAAAAACGGTTCATCAGATTACGGTAACGGTCGGCCACCTCGCCGGCAATATCTTCCCACGAACGGGCCAATGAGTCGGATGCTCCCTGTGCCACCCGTGCCAGCAAATCAGGATCCTGTAAGATAGAGCGAATCCGTCCGGCATACTCTTCGGTATTCTCAGTGGTCAGGAACCCGTTCTCTCCGTTTCGGATCACTGCCGAAGCGGTCGATCCTTCCAGCATCAGCGAAGGGGTATGCAGAGCAGCGGCCTCGCGCACCACCAACGGAGCATTGTCATAACGCGACGGAAACAGGAACAGATCGGCCGCCAGATAATAACGGCGCAACTGTTCGCGTTCGATAATGCGCCCCAGAAAACTTACCCGATTCTCCAGTCCCAGATGCCGGGCCAGCTCCTGCAAGGCCGAAGCTGCATATCCGGTGCCGATAAAGAACATCCGGAAAGGCATGTCTTTCAGCAATGCCACCGAACGAAGCAGAAAATCCAGATTCTTTTCATAGATATGCTGTCCCACAAAGAGCAACAGGGGTTCGTCTGCCTTCAGGCCCAACTGAAGACGTACCTGTTTGCGCTCCTCCTCCGAAAAGGTACCGGCAAAATCATTTCCATTGTCCACCACTTCAATCTTTCCACGATAGCCATACTCACGAAGCGTTTCTTCGACCGAAGCCTGGGGAATCCACACTTCGTCGGCCTGATTATAAAAGTCCACCACATCGCGTATCAGATAATCCACGACAGCCTTGATGGGCATAAAGCGCTCAAAATCGGCACGATATTTGGAATGAAAGGTAGCCACCATAGGGATATGCCGCATACGGGCCTGTTGCAAAGCCAGTTTTCCGGAAGAAAAAGGACAATGCGCGTGTACTAGAGAAAAGGGCAGTTCATTCAGAGATTTCCGGATGTGGCGGTCAAACTGCGGAAGGCCCATACGATAAGGATTCCGGAAGATCAAAGGGATGGAACAATAACGCAACACCGGAAACGGTTCCCGGTCTTCATACTCATCAGCCGAAGGAGTAACCACACAAACCTGTTCTCCTTTCTGATGCAGCCAGTAAGCATAATTGCGTGTTGCCACAGAAACGCCATCCATCACCGGAGGAAAGCAATCATTAAATATTCCGAACATTTAATTTATACACCTTAGTTTTTACGTCTGTTATTATCAATCATCATCACACTGCAAATATACAATTTTTCTCTGCTTATAGTCTTTTTTTCTTTTCTTATGTTCCGTTTATCGCAAAAAGGCCGGAGTCTGATTGCTGACTCCGGCCTTTCATATTTCAAATAAAAATCAAAAGCTTTTTATATTCCCACAAAGATAAGCAGCGCATATCCCAATATGAAACCGATAAAACCGATGATCAGTCCCACCTGCGTCATATCGCGCGTAGTAGTCAGTCCCGTTGAATGGGTCAGCGCATTCGGCGGTGTAGAAATCGGGAAGAGCATAGCCAAGGAAGTGGACAGAGCCACACCGACCAACAAGGTTTTCACGCCTCCCACGGCATTCAGCGACTCACCCATACCTACAGCCACAGCACTCAGAATCGGAACAATCAGATTGGCTGCCGCCGTGTTGGAAATAAAGTTGGAAATGAAATAACCCAACAGTCCGGATACGATCAGTACCACCAGCGGAATCCAGGTATCAAACGGAATGGACTCAACCAGATGCTCGGCCAGACCGGTCTTGTTCATGGCCACACCCAGAGCGATACCTCCGGCCACCATCCACAGCACACTCCAGTTGATTTCCTTCAGATCTTCTTTTGTGATGATACCCGTAGCACAGAACACACCTACCGGAATCATGGCTACCACATTAGAGTTCACGCCGGTCAGTTTATCAAACATCCACAGCAGGATAGTCACCGCAAAAGTACCCCATACAATGTAGGTACGCACTCCTTTCACGCCTTTACTCTCAATATGCAGCTCCACCGTCTTGGCTTTGAACGGATAGAGCCAAAGCAGTACACGCCAGGAGATGAGCAGCATCACCACCACATAAGGAAACATCACCAGCGTCCAGTCACTGAAACCCACGTTCATGTGCAGGTGCTCGTTCAGATAACTCAGGGCAATGGCATTAGGCGGAGTACCGATTGGCGTACCGATACCTCCCAGGTTGGCCGCTACGGGGATGGCCATAGCCAGTCCGATACGTCCTTTTCCGTCAGCCGGCAGGGTTTTCAGCACGGGAGCCAGGAAGGTAAGCATCATGGCAGCCGTGGCCGTATTACTCATAAACATGGAAAACAGTCCGATAATCAGCAAAAAACCGAGCAACACATTCTGCGGTTTGTTACCGAAAGGCCAGAGCAGCCATTTGGCCAGCTGCACATCAAGCCCCACTTTGGTTGCGGCAATAGCCAGAATGAAACCACCCAGAAAGAGCATAATCACCGGATCGGCAAAAGTAGACAGGATGGCCTTGTAGCTGACCAGAGAACCGAGTTCCTCTACCGGAGGGCCTTCGCGCAGGAAACGCAGACTGCTGTCGGAGATGGTCAGCAGCATGGTTACAATCAGAATCACGGAAGTGGTCCAGGTAGGAATCACCTCGAACATCCACATCAGGGCGGCAAAGGCAAAAAGCGCGATGGTGCGCTGTTCCACAATCGTCAGTCCGTCTATACCGTAAAAGGAAGTCGGCACCAGCCACAAAAAGGCAGTCACAAGTACAATTACCGGCAGCATGATCATCTGCTTTCGGTTCAGCTTCAAAGATTCAAAGCAGGGTGTTGTCATGGTATTTTATTTTTTAATAGTAAAACAAAACAGGCAGCCCACGTATGGACCACCTGTTTGCAATATTCGTAAAAAATGATGAGACTTGCAAATTCCCAAAAGGAAATTTATCTGAATTCAGAATGAAGTATCGAATCCTTTTGTCATTTTGGGCGCACGCCCCAGTCACTGATTGTGCCCGTTTCCGAAGAGAAGCTGGCACCGATGCAATACAGTTTCCGGTTGTCGGCAACATATTCACGGGCGTAGCCTTTCTCCTCAATCTGTTGTAAGGCTTCTTCAGCCGTGCCGTCCAGTTTGAACTCAAAGATATAAACATAGTCAGCCGTTTCCAGCACACAGTCCACACGACCTTGACTCTGCACCTTCTCCACATACACCGTGTACACGCTCACCAGACGCAGGATCAGATAGAATGTATACTGGAAGTAACGCTCCCGCTCCGCCTCATCTTCCTTGCGTCGCATCGTATAGGGAATGCTCGAAAGGAACGAGGTAAACAGAGTATGCACCCGCTCCACATCGCCCTGACGCAAAGCCACCACCAGACTGCGAATCCAGCCACCCGTATTTTCCGCCGGCTTCAGATAAGCAGCCGAAAGCATCGTAAGAAATCCGTTCTTCACCTCATTGTTCGGAAAATCGAGCAGGAAGGTATTAAAGTCCCGGTCATAAGCCTTCACCGTCAGATAACCACTCTGGTAAATCATCGGCAGGGGACGTTCCACATCGGCCTTGTAGTCGATAAACTCCTCCGGAGGGTAATACTTACCTGTCAGTTCGTTCATATTCTCCTTGAAGTGAGAGAGTAAGCGAATCAGATAGGTCGGTGTGCCCGTACTGAACCAATAGTCACGAATACGAAGACTGTCCAATGCATTGAGCAGACTGAACGGATTATAAATATCCGTCATACGGTCGCTGAAGTGATAACCGTCGTAGTGTGCTTTCAATTTCCGGCGCATTTCTTCCGGAGTACATTCGTATTCGGCAGCCATAGCAGCTATCGGTTCCGCAAAATTATGGTCAATCTCTTCCTGCGTAATGCCACACAAAGCCTCGTAACGGGCATCCATACTGATGTCCTTAGGCTGGTTGAACCCACTGAACACACTGACTTGAGAAAACTTGGTCACTCCCGTCAGCAGCACAAACTGCAAATGGCTGTCCGCTCCCTTGAAGACCGAATAAAATGCTTTCAGAATATTGCGATGCTGATTCTCCAGATCGGTATCCACATCCAGAACATCCAGAATCGGCTTGTCATACTCATCGATAAGCACCACGGCACGGCGTCCGGTCTGTTGATGGGCAGCCTCCAGCACATTGATGAAACGAAGGCCAACATCCAGAGTTTCGTTGGCTTCTACAGAATATGCACGTTCCCATTTCCGGACATAATCCAGAAGCATCGCTTCCAAAACACCGCTTTTGGTAAAGTTCATACCATTGAAATCCACATGAAATACCGGATACACCGCCCACTCCGTTTCCAGGCGTTCCATGGCCAGACCACGGAACAGCTCTTTCCGCCCCTGATAATAATTCTCTAAGGTGGAAACCAGCAGACTCTTTCCAAAACGACGTGGACGACTCAGAAAATAGATTTTTCCCTCATGAGTCAGCTTGTAAATCAAATCCGTTTTGTCTACATACATATAACCATCTTCAATGAGCTGGTCGAAGCTCTGAATGCCTATCGGATATTTCATCATGGTCTTCTCTTTTTGATCTTTACGCAAAGATAATATTAAAATAGAGAATGTTGTCTAAAAAATTCAAAGATTCCGAGACGTATGATTTTCATCAGTCTTTCTTCGGCTCCACATTCAGGCGATAGGTCACCTTCAGCAAGGCATAAGACGACAGAGTATGATAACGGACCTCCGTACGTCCGTAGGCATTGATGGTGTTGCGCACGTTGGAGATCTGACGCAACAGGTCGTTGGCCGAAGCCTTGACAATCCAGTTCTTGTTCTTTCCGAAAGTACGCGCCAGACCGACATTCCACACCAGACAATCGTCGTTCATGGAAGGATCGACATATCCCCTACGGCTATACATCGTGATTTTCGTATCGAAATCCAGCTTGCCCGGCAACTGGGTCGTGAAATCCAGTCCATAAGAAAAGTCTGTAGCCTTAATCTTCACAAAGTCGGCACGGTCGCCGTCCACATGGCTCCATTTGGCGTTGGCCAAAGCTTTCAGACGGGTGCGCCGGGTAAAGCTGTAGGTCAGTTTGAGGTCATTGGTCCAGGAAATGTTCTGCACATTCTGCCTTCCGGTGCCCATTTCCGGAGTGTCGGATACATAATCCGCACTATGTCCCAGCCGAAAAGCACTGGATGCATCCATCGTCAGCTTGCCGTCCTCGTCCAGACGCTGCCCGTAGTTGGCCCCTACGGTAGCCAGCCAGTCGCCATCGGTGTTCAACGGTTGGGTCACCGTCTGCCCGGTGTTGCGGTCATACGTGCGGGCCATCACCGTGACATCCCGGTTCCATTCATATCCGGTATTGACGGAATAGATGCGCTGCCGCACAGTGGTCCTCTTTTCGAAGCGGGCTCCCACCTGATTGCTTTTCATCTTTCTTAGATCGGGATTTCCCAAAGACACATGCAGCGGGTCGCTGTCATCGCGCACATCGAGCAGATAAAGCAGTGTGGGCGCTGTTTCCCGATAGCGGTAGTTCAGGCTGAATCCGCCATACGCCATCCGCACACTTGGTTCCGGCAAGACATAACGGCGACTTATGGTGCGTGCCTGATTTCCGCGCAAGTCCTCGATTTCCGCATGCAGGAAGCGGAAGTTCGGTGACACACTGAAGCTGAATTTTCCGTTCTGCTTTTCGCGACTGCCGAAACGGATCTGCAAATCCTGCCAGAAATTCCGTTCCACGGTATGCCAGGTGTTGTTCAAGTCCACCGCATCCTGCCAGTTGTCGCCGGTTCCCCGCAAACTGTTTTCAAAATCACTCCAGTCCGTGCAGTCCCAGTCGGGCGCCAGCCATCCGTCCACATTTTCCAGACGATAGAGCGACCGTTCGCCGGATTTATATTCAAAGGAGCCTTTGTACGAGAAATCCAGAGTCAGTCCCCACTCCCGGTTCCGGTCGGTCCGGACACTCCGGTTTACCGGCTGAAAGGCCAGAGAAGCATAATAACCGTATTGGGTAACCGGAGCCGTTTCATAACGATTCTGCCGGAAGCCGTCCGTACCGGCAGTAACACCGGCCGCACCGTATTCCGTACGGTCGTCCTGATAACTTTTGTCGCGCGTATTCTTGTAGTTGCCTCCCCAACGCAGGGTATATTTCTTACCCCACCACGGATCGCGCAGGGAAATGTTTCCGGTAAGTTTGCCTCCCAGTTCCTCCTGAATGCCCAAGGTCATCTGCTGCCGCCGGTTAATCAGGCTTTGCAGGTAGGCCTCACTGCCCATAGGGGCAAAGAAGTCGTTCAACTCACCATCCGGATATTCGCCTTTTTCATCTGCTCCCAAGGACACCGAACGGCTTTGTGCGTGATGATCCGTGCGCCTGTAATTCAGGGACAGTTCTTTCAGATAGAAAATAAAGTCTTCATCCTTATATTCCATCCAGCCTTTCCATTTCAGATCTGTCTTGTCGTTATGCCGGTTCAATGCTGACTTTCTGTAAATGTTTCCATGTTCCACATAACTTTCCGAACCGGTTTCCGTGCGGAGGTCGCCTTGCGTGCAGACAGCCAGCAAGTCCGTCGCCATCCGGAATTTCCTGCTCTCGTCAAAACTGAATCCCAAACCGCCAATCTGAACCTTATTCCATTCCATATCCGGATTGATGGCCCAGATAGTTCCCATTTGTGTGGTAGCCCACAGATCGTTGATATTGTTCACATTACCAAACAAAGCGATGTTCGAGCGGTCGGTATATCGCATCAGGGACAAGCTTCCGGCATAGAGTCCGGTGGCCGGTGCGGAAGTTTCCGCTCCCCCCGAAAGGGTTGCTTCCAGCAGCCAGCTGCCCATATACTTCCGTTTCAACCCCACATCCATCACCAGATCTTTCTGTTCACGGGACACATCCTCAAACTCTCCCAACGGAGTCTTGCGATACACCTTTACCTTCTGCACGGTATAGGCGGGCAGTGCCTTGAGCGCCACACTCGGATCTCCACTAAAGAAATCCTTTCCGTTGATCAGCAGGCTGCTGACAAACTCTCCGTTTACCGTGATGCGACCGTGCTCATCAATCCGCACTCCGGGCAGATTCCGAATCAGCGTTTCCAGCATATCCCCGTCCGAAAGCTGGAGCGCTT
Source organism: Bacteroides sp. OF04-15BH (assembly GCF_003477995.1). Lineage (GTDB taxonomy): Bacteria > Bacteroidota > Bacteroidia > Bacteroidales > Bacteroidaceae > Paraprevotella. Next base: position 222,975 of record NZ_QUEM01000001.1, on the reverse strand, counting down.
CGGCATTATACTCCAGAGTATCCCCTTTATTGACCATCAGGATTTTGGAAGCCGTAACCTCCACATTACCCAGCACCTCTTCTCGGATCGGGAACAGACGAATCTTGGTTTGCCAGTAACGGGTGGGCGCAAATTTATATTTGTCTTTCGGAATATCCACTTTCTCAAAAGCGCTCTCATAGCCTTCAGCCTCCACCTTGACAAAGCAGGACGAGAGCAGCGGCAGTCGTGCCGTGAAGAAATAAGACCAAGCCGGCTCCTTATATATATAGCGATACTGCCCTGTTCCCAAAAAGGTGGTATCTTTTCCGTGAAACAAAGTCACTTTTGCCTCTTCTACCGGTTTCAGACTCACAAAATCCTCCAGAAAGACATCTAAAGTAAGAGAATCTGGATGCTGGGTCTGGGCATTTGCCAAGACTGATACAACGAAAAGTTGCAACCCAACGATGAAATGCCTGATACTCATGGTTTGCTCATTTAAAGGTTACTCTTCCCTACTGCCTTCGGAACGGTTACAACAGTATGGGCGTCCAAATTTAATCATTTTTTCTTAGGTTTCACGTCCAGACGGTAATTAAATGATATTTACCCGAAATTACTTCCCCGTCGGTAATCCATTACCAACAAGAAAGTAATGAATTACTGACGGGGAAGTAATTTTATTTCTCTACCACGGGTTCCGGAAAGCAAATGCGGAAACGGGTCCAACCGTCGGAATCGGTTTTCAAAGAAAAGACGCAGTCGTGTTTGGTCAGAATCTCTCGGATAAAAATCAGACCAATGCCCTGACCGGTCGGCTTGGTCGAAAAGAAAGGAGTAAACAGTTTGTCTTCATCTTCGGGAGAGATACCGGCTCCGTTGTCGGCAATCTCCAGTTGAAGAGGACGGGCTGTGGTACGGATACGGATCTCGCCCTCAGTGCCGATACTTTCGGCAGCGTTCTTGACAATATTGACCAGCACCTGTTCAAACAGCACCGTGTCGAGCCGCACCTGCGGATTGGCGGCGTCCAGATCGGCAGACAGACGAATCTGATGCTGCCGGCAGACATGCTCCATCAGCAGGCGGCAAGCCTCAACCTGACGGTTCAAGGAAACGGTCTGCAAATTGGGATCGGGAATCTTGACCACCTCCGCCAGACGGGCGATGAAATGGTTCATTCCGTAACAACGCTCCGAGCAGACCTGCATGGCGGCACGCAAATCGCCGCCCTCATCATAGGGTTCCAGAATATCAGAAAGGGAATCGAGGGTGGAAGTAACGCCCGCCACACTATTGTTCACCTCGTGGGCAATCATGCGGATAACCTTCTCATAGGTTTTCTTCTCGGCCTTCACAATCTCCGAAGTAAGGCTCTCCAACAGCAAAAAAGGATGGGAAAGACCACGGTCGATAAACGACAGCGAAGAACAACGGTAGATCATAGCATCGTTCAGACGCACCGTTTCGATGCTTCCGCGCGGAATCTGGGCCAGCTTGGCCGCCAAAGGAGAAGGCACCTCGGCCATGGTATGCCCCACGACATCAGCCTCGGCCAGTCCGCCTAAAAAGCGCAGGGCCGCCGCATTCAGGCCGGTCACCCTCAGATTAAAGTCAAAAAGAATCACTCCCATAGGCGAAGCGCTGATGAGCAGGTCCAGAAAGTGATTCTGCTCACGCACATGCAGACGCTCATTCTTGAGCTGGTCCATCAGGCGGTTGAACAATTGCACGATGCGGTCGGCCTCGCGCTGTCCTACCGGTGCCAGACGGCTGCTGAAATCCTGTTCGTTCAACAGATCCATGGCATTGCCGATGGTTTGAAGAGGTTTCACCGCCTTGCGGTAGAAATAATAAAGGAACAGCAGACTGAACACCACCATACCCTCGGCCCAGTAAAAGGCGCTCTCGGTGACCGGCAGCAGGACATAGAGCAACAGGCCCACCAGCACGAGCAGAAAAGCCCAGAGCCAGAAAAGCCACCCGATGCGCAGCGTGCGCAGACTATTCGGTATCGGTATCCGTTTTCGTATCATCGGTCTGTATCTGATATTTTACCATTCTACGATAAAGGGCACCCCGGCTGATGCCCAGCACCAGAGCCGCCTGACTCAGGTTGCCGTCAAACTGGCGCAAAGTGTTGAGTATGGCCTGACGCTCCACTTCCTCCAGCGTAAGCCCCTGCAGGGAAGTCATTCCGCCATGCTCTTCTTCCGAAGTTTTTTCATTGGCCGGCGGCACATAGTGCGCCCGGAAATCATTGGCAGTCAAACGGGATTTGCAACTGACGAGCAACGTGCGCTCCACCAGGTTCTTCAGTTCGCGGATATTTCCGGGATAAGGCAAGGACATGAGGTAACGACGGGCATCGGGTTCCAGTTCCGCCGGCTGAAGACCGTACTGACGGCATTGCAAATCCAGAAAATGGGTAGCCAGCAAGGGAATATCCTCACGGCGCTCCCGCAAAGCCGGCAACCGCACCGTGATGAGATTGATACGGTAAAAAAGGTCCTCACGGAAGGTATGCTCACGGATCATGCGGGGCAGATCGGCATTGGTGGCACTGATTACCCGCACATCGGCCTTGCGCTGACAGCTGTCGCCCAGCACCTCATAGGTCTGGTCCTGAAGCACCCGCAACAACTTGACCTGACAGGCCAGATCCAGTTCGCCGATTTCATCCAGAAAGATGGTTCCCTTTTCGGCCAGCTCGAAGCGTCCCACACGGTCGGCCACCGCATCGGTAAAGGCTCCTTTCTTGTGTCCGAACATCTCGCTCTCGAACAGGCTCTGCGAAATACCGCCCAGATTGACCTTCACAAAGGCATTGGACGCACGCATACTGTTGCGATGAATGGTTTCGGCCACCAGTTCCTTGCCGGTGCCGTTCTCACCGCTGATCAGCACCGGGGCATTGGTGCGGGCAATGCGCCGCAACACATCGATTACTTCTTTCAGCGGCTTGCTCTCGCCCACAATCAGGCTACGGTCGAACACATCCTCCGCCGGAGCGGAAGCCAGATCGGCCGTCAGTTCCAGAGCCGTTTCTATGCGCTGCATCAGCGCCACATTGTTCCAGGGCTTGGTGATAAAGTCGAAGGCTCCGGCCTGCATGCCTTTTACAGCCAGCTGGATGCTGCCCCAGGCGGTCATCAGAATGACCGGCACCTCGGGGCGGAACAGCTTGATCTGCCGCAGCAGGGTGAGTCCGTCATCACCGCTGGTAGAAAGCCCGAAATTCATATCCATAAGTATCAGCCGCGGGGCTGAAGCACGTACCACGTCCATCGCTTCGACAGGACCGGGTACGGCCATCACGTCTTTACCGGCCCTTTTCAGCATCAGGGTCAGCGAAGAGCGTATCGCACTATCGTCATCTATTATCAGTATCATAATAAGACAAAGTTACTTCTTTTTATTGGATTATTACCGGACTATTTCCTCAAAATCGGCATCAATATTGGTCTGGGCGGCAAAATCCCACAGGGTGATGCTTCGAATCTGATAATAATAGTACCAGTAGGAGAACAATTCGTTGATGTATTTGCGGCGCGCCTCATCCTTGCTGGTCTGCGCGTCGTTCAGATCGAGTGTGCTGATCTTGCCGATCAGGAAGGTTTCCACATTGCTCTGATAACGACGGCGGGCAATGGCATCGGCCTCCAGAGCAATCTGCAACTGGTTCACCTGATTGTTGAACTGCTCGGTGAGCACGAAAAGACTCTGACTGAAATCGGCCTCTTCCTTACGCAGCTGCTGGCGCACCACCTCACGGTTGCTCTCGGCCACCTTGACCTGTCCGCGGCGTTTGCCCCAGTCGAGTATGGGCACCTGCACACCAACCTGAATCACCTGATTGTCCTTCATCTCAGTATAGGTGCGTCCGAAATCGGAGTCGCTGCCCGTAAAGCCCACCTGGGCATAGAGCGAAACCTGTCTGCGATTGCCTTTGGCCTGTGCCACCTGATAGTCGGCTTCCAGCTGACGGCGACGGAGATTATAGGAAATGGAGTTATGCTCCAAAGCTTTCTTCAGCACCTCGTGATACTCCAATGAAATCGGCGGCACGCTGTCGGGCAGCACCGGAATCAGTTCTTCCGTTTCGCCCAACGCCAGAAACGAGCGCAGTGTGAACATGTTCGATTTCAGACTGCTCTCATTGGCCGTAAGCGTGGAACGGGCATTGAGCACATTCAGTCTCAGCTGCAACAGATCGTTCTCGCTGATTTTTCCCATGCGCCGCTTGCTCTCGGCCACCTCACAGAGTTTTTCGGCGTTCTGAAGATTCTGACGGGCAATGCTGACATTCTCACGGGCCAGCAGCAGGTTGAAGTAATACTGAATGACGGTCATCGTCACGCGCTCGGTAGCCGAAAGGAAATTGGCCTGTGCCTCGGCATAGCGGAGCGGTTCGATGCGGCGGTCCCACTTCACCGAATTCACACCGAAAAGAGGCTGGTTCAGAGTGAGGGCCACCGGTACGGACATAAACTGATGGTTGCGGCTGCCGGTACCGAACTGGGTCATATAATCGAGCGACGTGGTGAGCGAAAGGGTTCCTCCCGTAAACCAGATGCTCTGATCCACAGAAATGGCTCCATTCAGACTCATATAGTCATTGCGCACATAGGTGTGCGAACCGTCGCTCTGCTGATAGGCGTTATAGTTTTTGCGATAGCTGGGCAATGTAGCCGAGAAATTCACCTCCGGAAGCAGCTCTGCCCGGAAACTGCGGTAACTCCAATAGGCAGATTTCAACTGTCCCAATGCAGAGGCGGCATCCACACTTTGCTTGCGGGCCAGCATAATAGCTTCGGACAAGGTCAGTGTACGGGGCGTCAGTTCCTGAGCCGGAAGCAGAGAAACCGGCAACAGGAACAGAACGGCCAGAAACAGGCGGAACAGCCAACACGGATTGACAGACATAGCTGCTCCGGAATGAATGGCGGAATATTTCAGTAAAGATTTCATATATGAAGATTAAAAAGGTTACTCTTCGTGCAACGCATCAGCGGGCGGCAAAGCAACAGCCCGACGTACAGGAAACCACACGGCTAAAAAAGAGAGAACAAGCATCAGCACATAGGTTACAACCGAAACCACGGCAAAGCGGCTCCACAGGCGGTTCTGCCAGTAAGCGGGATCGGGAGTAAACAAGTCGTTCTGGAACGTCTGTACCACAGGAGCCAATCCCTCGCTACGCACATAGTGGAACACGGCCAGCAGCACGAGTACGAAAGCCGACGTAACGAGCAGCCACACCTCGAAATAGAAACGGCCAGCCACCGCGCCGCGCGAAGCGCCCAGACTGCGCAACACACCTAGTTCCGGACGGCGGTCAACGGCGTGCATCCAAAATGTGCCGAATATTCCCATGAAGATGCAGAGCAGAGCGAATACGGCCAGCCCGTAGCTCAGTCGGAGCTTGCCGGTGATGCCGGCTTCGAAGGTGGCTTCGCGGCTATAGTCAGCAAAGGATTTCAGACCGGCATAGTAGAAGTTACCCTGATTGATCCGAGGCACTACCTCGCGCTCGAAACGGTTGCGGAAAACACCGGCATCTACCCCCGGTTTCAAGCGGAACAGAATGGACTGCCAGACGATGCTTTTGCGGACGCGCGACAAAGGCTGGCTCATCAGAGCCAATGGAACGGGTTGTTGGGCATCAAAATGCTTGATGTCGCGGAACACAGCGGCTACTTCCACCGCATATCCGTTATAGCGGACTTTCCGGCCGACAGCTTTCGGTGTACCGAAAAGTTTCCGGGCCAGTTGTTCAGAAATGGCAATCTGCCCGTCGGAACGGAAAAACGTGGGTGGCAGACGCAACGAATCGCCCGTCAGGGCATCCTCCAGACCCAGAACGCCGGCCGGATCGTTGCCGTCCACCTGATAATACGTATAGACCTGAATCTGGATCTCGCTGGAGTCAGGTGCCAACAAACGGTTGCCGTCCCAGCTGTTGCTGTTGGGGAAGCAGCTGGAAATTCCGAAAGCCACACTGGCTACCTCCGGACAGGAAGCTAACTCCTTCATGATCAGCTGAAACTTACGGTCGCGGACTTCATCGTTGTCGTCCGCAGCCTGATAGTACAGGCCCGACGTTTCGTCATAAATACCCAGATTCAACCGATAGATACCCTCTGGATTGTAGCCCCGGGAAATCATCCGGTCGGCGGTAAGCACACAAATCGGGTCAAGTACCATCCAAAGGAAATAACCAGCCAACAAAAGTTCCAGAAAAATCCAAATGTTCCGGCGACGCCGGTTCCAAAACTGATGTAATATAATTCTGTTCATGATTTTTTATCTCGCTAATCTGTTTTTATCAATCATTCTTCAATCACTCATCACTTACCCCTCATCGCTTCTGCTGCAATTGTTCCACAATGCTTTTCCGCAGCGACAACAGGGCCGGAACCAGTGCCGACAGGAAATTCAGCAACAGGCAGAAGCATACGACTACTACAAACACCGCAGGCTGCAACAGCATGCCGGCCGTAAATTCGGGCGCAGGCATGGTCGGATCGGTATACTTATCAAGAATCGTCAGAATCCAGTCGGACGAAAGCCACAGACAGAGATAGCTAAGCAACAGGCCTAAAAGACTTCCTAACGAAGTGAACAGCAGGTTCTCATTCATAATCTGACGCAACAGCCAGAGGTTGGAAGCTCCATACGCTTTGCGGATACCCAACTCTCCGATACGGCTGTCCATGCGTGAAGCGATGATGCCCCCAAGATTCAGGGCCGGAATGAAGATCAGGGCCAGCAGGAAATAGAAGAACGGACGCAAAGTGGCTTCGAGATATGGCTTCAAGCTGCTACTGGCATCACCGGTATAGGAGGACCGGAAACAGCTTTTCCAATAATCGTCCGGTTGGTCGAGGATGTCATTCTCATAAAGCCGGCACGTAGTATTGTAACGACGAAACGCCTCACGTACTTCCTTTCGTAACGCGTCCTTGTCGGAAGGCTTCGGAGCCGTCAGATACACCTCCAGATTACCCCGCAGACGTTCATCGCCCGTTTCCCAGAGCGCATTCGGATTGAGCGACAACGGCAGCCACACATCGGCAGCCGTAGCCGGAGTGACCCACGACACGTCCTGCACCACACCCGCCACTTTCAGCTCGTTACCATTGAACAGAAACTGTCGTCCGACAGCCTCCATTGTTCCGAATATACGGTTGGCCAGCCGGGCCGAAAGAACGGCCACCGGCATCGCGGCGGTCACATCGGCATCGGAAAAAGACTTTCCAGACAAGAAACGGAAGGTGAACACCCGCCAGAAACCGCCATCGACATACTTGGATGATACGGGTACCGCAGCCGAACGCGTCGTCAGTGCAACTCTGTCATCCTTTGCAGCAGAAGTGCGATACACCGCAGCTGTCGCGTCAAGATGCGGCAATCCCTTCAAAAGTTCATACGGAACGCGCGGTGACAGAGCACCACCACTATATGAACTGGGATTGCTGAGATCATTGGCCTGTACGTATTGCAGCACCAGCGTACGGTTCCGGTTTCCTTCGGGATAGATGGGAGCGAATTTCACGTAAAAGATAATAAACAGCACCATCAGCAGGGCCACCGAAAGTGCAGTGCCCAAAATGTAGATGCTCGAAAACAGCGGATTCTGACGGAGCAGAGCCCAACTACGATAAACATATTTCCGAAAACGGTTCATAATCAATAAGTGTTTGTTTTATTCGTGTAAGTTATTCTTCGTGCAGCGCCTCCGTCGGTGCAATCCGGCTGATGCCGCGCACAGGCACATAAATGCCGAAACTGACAATCAGTACCATCAGCAGCCAGACCACAGCCGAAACTATCAGATAGTGCAGTTTGAAAGACTCATACCAATAATGCACAAAGGGACTGAAGCAAGTGTTTTCCGGCTGGTACAATCCGGTATGCAAAGCATATTGCAAATAAATAACTGCCCCCAAGAAGACAGACACGGTGGTCAGTATCAGTCCCTCAAGCAGGAACAGACGCGCCATCTTCCCGGAAGTGGCTCCAAAGCTTTTCAGAATACCGATCTCTTCACGCCGGGCACGCGTCTGCATCCAGAAACTTCCGGAAACTCCGAAGAAGATGCAGAACAGGAAGAACGAGCCTAACAGAAGCTGTACCCCATAATCATAGGTATTGGAAAAGTATCCCTGACTGATATAGTGATCGTACGATTCAATCTGCACCACAAAATAGTTACCCAATTGCAGCTCCCGCAAGGCCCACTCCCGAAAATCCGTCAGGAAGGCATCCGGGTCCACATCATCACGCAAACGGAAAATAATAGCATCCGCATCCTGAACACCAGACTTCACAAACCGGACTTGCTGGGGAGGTTTGTTCAAATGTATTTTAACAGGACGAACGGAAGCTACAATCTTAAATTCATCTCCAAGAGCATTCTTATACCTGTACCCGAACGAAGGAGCATCCGGAAGAATGTTCTCGGTCATAATCAATTCCCCATTCTCCAAAGTCATCCGGTCCATCTGCTCTGTTGAAGGTCCTCCGGCCGTCTGATAGCGGAAAGTGGTAAAATAATCACTTTTGGGAACGAAATCAACTTGTATATGAGACACTGAAATATCTTCAGTAACCTGAATTGATGTCGCAGTGTACGACCTACCACCCGGACCGCCTCCTCCAATCTGAAATGTAGCCGATTCCACTCCGGGATAATTCCGGACACGATCCCGAATACGCCACATATTTTCCTGTCGTGTCTCACTCTCTGCCGCCTCTTCACGGTAACGGTAAGAAGACGGATCATACTCCTGAATGGAAATACGGTACAGATTCTCCGAGTCAAAACCATCCGGCAGCATATTCACATAAGTCTGCACCGTCACGGGATCGGCAAAATGCCACAGAATGACACTGACCACAATCAGTTCGGCCATCAGCCAGCCGTTACGCCTCTTTCGGGCCCATAAATTCTTTAATGCCAAACGTATCATAAGCTCATTTTTTCTGGTTCAACGAATAAACAATCTCCGCACGAAGGGCGTGCCATACGGGAAACAAGGCAGAGGCAAGATTCAATACGACACAGATCAGGAATGCGGACAGGAAAATCCAGGGTGAGAAAAGCATCTCCACAGTAACCAGGATATCCGAATTGTCCAGATAATAGTCAATGGAAAAGAATCGGAACACCCAGTCCTTTCCCCACGCCAACAAAGCCCAGGACAAGAACAATCCGACCAATCCGCCCATCAAAGTCAGAATCAGATTCTCATTCAGAACTTGCCGCAACAGATAGCCACGGGTGGCTCCAAAGGCTTTGTAAACTCCCATTTCCATCAAGCGGTCTTCCATACGACCGGCAATCATGCCACTCAGGTTCAAAGCCGGAACCAATAAAAAGACCAGAACCAGTCCCCCGAAAAGGTACAGGGATTTGCGCACCATATCATCGCCATCAACAAGAAGCACGCCCGCACCCGAATCCTTTGCCGAATATTTCCAAGCCGGGAGGGGTTTCTCAATCACAACCGACGTATCGCCCGTTGCCACCTGATACTTACGGAATTTCTCATCAAATTCAGCCCTCATCTGCTGCCCTTTGTTCCGGTCAACCCGAATAGCAACAGTATACGATCCGCACAAAGCTGAAGGATCCTGGTTTTCATCCAGACAGGTGTAAGGAATATAAATCTGCGCAAAAGTACGCGGAGTCAGACTGCTGACATCACGCACCACACCGGACACTACATAATCGGCATAGTTGAACTGCACGGTCCGTCCCACAGCCTGCACATCCCCAAACAACCGCCGGGCCAGTGATTCCGAAATCACGGCACACTGTTTGCCGTTGCGGAAATCAGATTCAGAAAACGGTTTGCCGGAACGGAACCTAAAATCAAATACCCGGAAGAAAGCGGCATCCGTGGCTATTGTCTTTACCTGAAGTACGCTTTTTCCGTCAGGGAGCTGCACCAGAACCGGATAAGCACTGTGTATAGCAGTCACAGCCTTTGCGCTCTGAAGCGGATAAAACCATTTGTTGACCGCCGTTAGGGATAAAGACCCCACGGCACCCTTACCATTATAGATAGTTTCGGAACACCACAGCTCATCGCGGTGCTCCTCCGGATAGATAGATCCCACCCGGATATACTGAAAGGTGATGACAATCATCGTCAGCGCTACCGGAATAGCCGTACCGATGATGTAGAGCGAGCCGAACAGTTTGTGCTGCTTCAGCATGGCCCATGTCTGTTTGATATATCGTTTTATCATATTCTTCTATATTTAATTGACTGATACATTATTCTTCGTGCAACGCCTCTGTCGGAGCTATCCGACTGATCCCCCGCATCGGGACATAAATGCCGAAACTGACAATCAGAACCATCAGCAACCAGACCACGCCCGAAACGATCAGGAAATGCTCTTTGAAAGACTCATACCAATAATGCACATAGGGACTGCAACACGTCTCTTGGGAAAAATACACATCTTGTGGAAAATAAAGTCCGGAATGCATGGCATACTGCAGATAAATTACACAGCCCAACAGAACCGCTACTGTAACCAAACCGAGTCCCTCGAACAGAAAAAGACGCAGGATACGTCCGGAAGTGGCACCGAAACTTTTCAGAATACCGATTTCCTCGCACCGGCTACGGGTCTGCATCCAGAAGGTTCCCGAAACGCCGAAAAAGACACAGAACAAGAAGAAGCAGGCCAGAATCACCTTCATCAAATAATCATAATCTGCAGAAGAAGTGCTCTGCTTGATAAAATCCTGATAAGATTCTATATTGCCCACGTAGAAATTTCCCAATTGTAATTCATTTTTGGCCCAATCACGGAAAGCAGGCAGAAAATCATCCGGATCAATGCCATCCCGCAAACGGAATACAATGGCCCAAGCATTCTCTGGAGTCTCCCTCTGGAGAAACTCCACTTGTTGAGGTGGAAGAGTCATACGCATCTTAACAGGATACAAAGAAGCTACCACACGGACTTTATTACCTCCGTCGCCATTCCATCCTAAGACAGATTTGCCGGGAAAATGGGGGTCCGTACAAACAAACTCTGAGCTATGATAATCCATCTGGTCCAACTGTTTCGGAGAAAGGCCTTCAAAGGTTCTATACCTGAATGTCGTAAAATAATCACTCTTAGGAACAAAATGAACCGTAAACACACTCATCAAGGTATCTGAAATTGCATTTCGCCCCAATAGGCAAGCCGTGCTACCTGGAGCCAACGCCTCGATTTGGAATGTAGCCGATTCCACTCCGGAATAACGACTCACCCGTTCACGAATATGCCACATGTTTTCGATACGTTGTTCCCGCTCACCGGCATCCGCACGATAAAAGGAAGAAACGGAAGGATATTCATTCAACTCAATCCGATAAAGATTCTCCGATTCAAAGCCATCCGGCAGGCTGTTCACATAAGTCTGCACCATCAACGGATCCAGCAGATGCCACAGAATGATACTGACAGCAACCAGTTCTGCCAGCAACCATCCGCTTCTTTTTTTGCGGGCCCATATATTTTTTAATGCCAAACGTATCATAACCTACTTTTTCTGATTTAATGAATAAACAATTTCCGAACGCAGGGAGTTCCATACCGGAATCAAAGCCGAGGCCACATTCAGGACCACACAGACCAGAAACGCCGACAGGAATACCCAAGGTGAAAACAGCATTTGCGCGGTAACCAGTATGTCCGGAGTATGATACAGATAAATGTCGGGAAAGATAAATCCGAATATCCAGTTACGCCCCCAAACCAGAACACTCCAGGCAAACAGCAATCCAACCAGACCGCCCCAAATGGTAAGCACCAGATTCTCACTCAAAACCCGTCCCAACAGATAACGGCGCGTTGCTCCAAAAGCCTTATAGATGCCCATTTCAGGCAAACGACCTTCCATACGGCCGGAAATCATACCGCTGAGATTTAAGGCCGGCACCAGCAGGAAAACAAGAATCAGTCCACCAAAAAGGCGGAGTGCCTTATCACTGGCATCCTCCTCATATTCCATCAGCTGGCTATTCACATTATACCGCCATATCGGACAGGGAGGAGACACAAAACCGTCGTGCCGATACATCAACTGGTACTGGCGGTTGTGCTGCTCTATTTGCGCATGTACCGAAGCAGACTTCCCCGAAGGGATACGCATACAGACTTTATAAGACCCCAACAGCTGATCCGAACTCTGATTATCTCTCGAATCCGGGAAACAGCTGTAAGGAATATAAACTTGAGCATAGGTCAAGGGAGTAAGAGCACTCGCATCACGCACGACACCGGACACCGTAAAGCGTACATAATTCATCACAAACGTTTTACCCACCGACTGCTCCGTACCAAACAAACTTCTGGATAGGGAAGCAGAAATGACCGCACAATAATTACCGTTATTCAGATCTGTTTGTGTGAAAGACTTTCCGGACAGAAAATCAAAATCGAACACCCGGAAGAATCCGGGATCGGTCATCATGCTCTGGACCTGTATACAGGTCTTGCCATCCGGCAGAAGTATCGGTTCTCCTTTTTTCCGCATGGCTGTTACACTCTTTACATCATGCAACGGATAAAACCATTCTTTCACAATATTCAGACTGATTTCATTCCTTTGCTCTCCATAACCGGCCCAATTGGTTATCCACAGCTCATCGCGGTGCTCCTCCGGATAGATGGATCCCACCCGGATATACTGAAAGGTGATGACAATCATCGTCAGCGCTACCGGAATAGCCGTACCGATGATGTAGAGCGAACCGAACAGCTTGTGCTGCTTCAGCATGGCCCACGTCTGTTTGATATATCGTTTTATCATATTCGTTATCTTTATATATTACTCTTCGTGCAACGCCTCTGTCGGTGCTATCCGACTGATACCCCACATCGGAACATAAATGCCGAAACTGACAATCAGAACCATCAGCAACCAGACCACGCCCGAAACAATCAGGAAATGCTCCTTGAAAGACTCAAACCAATAGTGCACGTAAGGACTGCAACACATATTTTCAGGCATGTAAAGCCCTGAATGCATGGCATACTGCAGATAAATCACACAACCCAACAGAACCGCCACCGTAACCAGACCGAGTCCCTCGAACAGAAAAAGACGCAGGATACGTCCGGAAGTGGCACCGAAACTTTTCAGAATACCGATTTCCTCGCACCGGCTACGGGTCTGCATCCAGAAGGTTCCCGAAACGCCAAAGAAGATACAGAACAGGAAGAAGCAGGCCAGAATCATCTTCTGCAAATAATCTTTCTCAACATACGTAGTACTGTACTTGATGAAGTTCTGATAGGAATCTACGCGACTCACATAGTAATTTCCCACTTGCAAATTCTTATCGGCCCACTCACGGAAATCTGCCAGAAACTCATCCGGATCAACATCATCACGCAGACGGAAAACGATAGCCTTTGCATTACGTGCATTCCTTTTCTCAAACTGAACCTGCTGAGGCGGAATATTCATATTGATCTTAACCGGAAGCAGGGTGGCGATCACAGGTTCGTCAGATATTCCCAATAAGTCTTTAAGCGTCCGCCCAAAAATCGGTCCATCGGGCATGTAAGTCTCCGTAAGAATATGTTCACGACCTTTAAGTTCCATCCGGTCAAGCTGCTGCGGCGAAGGCCCTCCTACAGTCTGATAACGGAAAGTGGTAAAATAATCACTTTGGGGAACAAAGCCGATACAAAACACAGACACTTTCAAAGAATCGGTCCACCAAATAGCTGATATATTCATAGTGGTGCTCCCCGGAGTTTCATTACCTATCTGAAATGTAGCGGATTCGACACCGGGATAACGGGCCACCCGATCACGGATGTGCCACATGTTATTCTCCCGCACCTCATCTCCCGCCGCATCCATATCGAAACGTATCGAAACTGGCTCATATTCCTTGATGGCCACACGGTAAAGGTTTTCCGAATCATAACCATCCGGCAAACTGTTCACATAAGTCTGTACAATCAGAGGGTCCATCAGATGACACAATATGATAGCGACGGCAACCAGCTCGGCCAGCAGCCAACCACTTCTTTTTTTACGGGCCCATATATTTTTCAATGCCAAACGTATCATAAACTTACTTTTTCTGGTTCAACGAATAGACTATTTCCGAGCGCAAAGAATTCCATGCCGGAATCAGGGCTGAAGCCACATTCAACACCACACAAATCAGGAATGCGGACAGGAATACCCAGGGCGAGAACAACATCTCCACCGTAACCAGCACATCCGGACCATTCAGCAGATAGACATCGGGAAAGATAAAACTGTAAATCCAGCTACGGCCCCAAACCAAAACACTCCAGGCAAGCAACAGCCCTACCAGTCCACCCAAAAGAGTCAATACGAGATTCTCGCCCAACACCTGTCCCAACAGATAACGACGGGTAGCTCCAAAAGCCTTGTAAATTCCCATCTCTGGCAAACGTCCTTCCATACGGCTGGAAATCATACCGCTCAGATTCAGAGCCGGAACCAACAGAAATACAAGCACCAATCCTCCAAAAAGGCGAAGTGCCTTGCTGACGTTATCATCTTGATCCATGGATTGATTGTTCACATTGTATTTCCACAACGGACAAGGCGGCTGCACATAACTGTAATTGGGTGCCTTTATCTGATGCATCTGCTGGAACAGACGGTTCCGTTCTTCTACATTAGCCTGTACCGCAGCTCCATTTCCCGAAGGGATCCGCATACAAACCGTATAATCCCCCATCACATTATCCCGGCGCATGGCATTTCCATCCTCCGGAAAACAACTATAGGGCACATACACCTGGGCACAGGTAAGCGGTGTCAGCGCACTTACATCGCGCACGACTCCCGCCACAGTAAAACGGATCTGATTCATCGCAAATGTTTTCCCTACAGCCTGTTCTGTACCAAACAGACGACGTGAAAGAGAAGCGGTAATCACGGCACGAAAGTTACCATTCGCCAGATCGGCTTCCGTAAAAGACTTGCCGGCCAGAAAATCAAAATCAAACACTTTGAAAAATCCCGGATCGGTCAATTTACTCAGAACCTGCATACTCGCCTTACTGTCGGGCAACAAGACCTGAGCTTCAGTATCGTTCCGAAAAGCTGTTGCAGCCTGTATGCCCTTCATGGGGTAAAACCATTCTTTCACCACCCATAAATTAATCCAACGCATTCCACTCTGGGTATAAGCCCGATTGGTAATCCATACCTCATCACGGTGCTCCTCCGGATAGATGGATCCCACCCGGATATACTGGAAGGTGATGACGATCATCGTCAATGCTATCGGGATAGCCGTACCGATGATGTAGAGCGCGCCGAACAGCTTATGCTGCCGCAGCATGGCCCACGTCTGTTTGATATATCGTTTTATCATGGTCACTATATATTTAGTTAAGGTAAAGTCAGTCTATCTGACGACCGTCGAAGAAATGGATGGTGCGTGAAGAAAGACGAGCCTGCTCCTCATTGTGCGTTACCATGACGATGGTACGTCCGTCTTCCTTGTTCAAACGGCAAAGGATGTCCATAACCTCGGCTCCCATCTTGGAATCCAGATTACCCGTCGGCTCATCGGCCAGAATGATTTCGGGATTACCGATAATGGCACGGGCGATGGCCACACGCTGACACTGTCCGCCGGAAAGCTGCGAAGGCATGTGACGCATACGGTGGCTCAATCCCACGCGCTCCAGTACTTCTTTAGCACGACGGGTACGCTCGCTGCCGGACATCTTACGGAATAGCAACGGAAGCTCTACATTGTCGAGCACATTAAGTGTATTGATCAGGTGGAAAGACTGGAATACAAAGCCCAGAGTACGGTTACGGAAAGCAGCCTGTTCGCGATCACTCATCTTCGGTGTAATCAGCGTGCCTCCCAGTTCCAGAGTACCGCTGGTAGGGTTATCCAGCAAACCGATAATGTTCAGCAAAGTGGATTTGCCGCAACCGGATGGTCCCATCACACTCAGAAACTCTCCTTTTTCCACACTCAGGTTTACGTTTTCCAATGCCTGTGTTTCGATCTCGTTCGTACGGTAAATCTTGTTGATACCGGTCAATTGAATCATGTTGCTCATAATCTTATTTTTTAAAGTTTGTTTGTTCTAATATGATCATTTCTTTTTTGATGAATCTTCAGGAAACGCTTTAGTCTTCATGCAAGGCTTCGGTCGGAGGTATACGGCTGAGGTTCCGTGCCGGTATCCAAATGCCCAGACAAACAACCAGCTGTAACAGTACCCAGGTGATCAGAGAGATAACCGTAAAATGGGTCTTGAAATACTCAAACCAGAAACGCCCCGAATAAAGCGTATAGATATTGTTTCCATTATTTCCCAATGGGTTGTAAAGTCCTTCTTTCATGGCATACTGCAAATAAAGGAGACAGCCGATAATCACGGCCAGAGTTGCCAGAATAACACCTTCGGCCAACAGGGAGCGGACAATTATGCCCCGTGTGGCACCAAAGCTTTTCAGAATACCTATCTCCTCGCGCCGACTGCGGGTCTGCATCCAGAAAGTACCGGTTACTCCCATAAAAAGGAAGAACAGGAAGAAGCCCGCCAATATGGTACGCACCCGAAGGTTTTGCCTTACCTCATCGCCATCCTCGTGCATGAAATCACGGAACGATTGCACACTGCGTACATAAGAATTGCCGACTTGCAGATTGTTCCGGGCCCATTCGGTAAAGGCGGGCAGAAACTTGTCTTCGTCTATTCCGTCACGTACCCGGAACAGAATACTCTGACCGCTCGGATAAGTCAGGCGCGAAGTGACCGGCATCGGAACTCCTCCTACACGCATGCGCACCAGCGCCGTTGTGCCGACCACCTGATGCTGGTTCACCGTATCATTCAGGCCGCGTGCCGATTGCCCGGGAAAGGCGGCATCACTCAACACCACCCGGTCGGGCTGCTCAAAAGGTTCGCCCTGCAACAGACGGTCCAGCTGTTCATTGGTCTGTCCTCCCACCTCGGTGAAGCGCAGTGTCTGAAAATAATCCGAACCGGGTACGACCTCCATAACCCAGGCATCGGTCACCAGAGTATCTTTCTGAAAGCGCAGATAATAGGAACTTACCCAGAACGGACCGGTATTGCCAAAGAACGTGGCCGACTCCACTCCCGGGTAAGCACGAATCCTGCGGAGCTGGCTCCATCGGTTTTCGCGGGCCTTCACCGGATGCATCTCTTCGGAGCGAAAACGGGAAGAGCGACCGTTGTAATCCGCAAGAACCACCCGATAAAGGTTCCGTTCATCAAAACCATTGGGCATGGACTCTATGGACAACAGTACGACCAAGGGGTCAAGCAGCACCCAGACAATCATCGTGACCAATACCAGTTCGGTAAGCAGCCATCCGTAGCGTCTTTTTCGGGCCCACAGCATTTTAAATATCATGCGTAACATAAGCTATATCGTTTTAATGTTTTCATGTTTCTGATAGATTTCCGAATCATTTCTTTTCATAAAGCGCCTGCACAATCGGCACACGCAAAGCCCGCCAGGCCGGAATGAGCGCCGAAGCCAGATTAAGCAGCAGGCAGAACAGAAAGGCAGCCAGGAAAAGTACCGGCGAGAACAGCATGGCCGGAGTAACCAGCATCTCTTCATTCTCTACCTGCATGAGGCCGTAGGTGTCGAACAGACCGATAATCCAGTCGTGCCCCCATCCCAACAGCATCCAGGAAAGCACCAGACCCAACAATCCTCCGGCTAAAGTCATGAGCAGATTCTCACGCACTACCCGACGCAACAGATATCCCCTTCCGGCTCCGAAAGCACGGCTGATACCCAATTCCGGCAAACGGGTGTCCATGCGTCCCGAAATCATACCTCCCAGATTCACGGCCGGAACAATCAGAAAGGCCAGAAGCAGTCCGCCCCAAAAACGGATCATCGCCGGCAAATCGACTTCCATGTTTCCCGGAACCAGATTCCGTTTCCATACAGGCATCGGCAAATCAACTTCCAACCGTTTCTCATCGGCATGCAGCACATTATACCGGCGCACCAGATCACGGACATCGGCCTGCAACTGCCGTGCCTGCTTCTCGTCTTGCACCCGAAAGACTGTGGTGAACCCGCCGGAACCGACTTCCTGATAGTTTCCATAACCCGGAACATGGGTATAAGGCAGCCAGATCTGGGCAAAACTTGTCGGAGTAAGACTACTGGCATCGCGTACCACCCCCGTAACCGTATAGTCTATATAATTCATGGTAAAGCGCTTGCCTACAGCCTGCTCCGTACCGAACAGACGACGGGCCATGGAAGCGGACAACACTCCACAGGGACGGGCGCTCTCCAAATCGGACCAGGAGAACGGAGCACCGGCTACAAAATCAAAATCGAATACCTGAAAAAAATTCGGATCCGTATATTTCGTATGTACCTTCAGCTCACTCTTTCCGTCTGCAAGTTGAAGCCAGTCATTCAGATTACGGTTATACGTATAAATGGCCGTAACCTTTCCGGCCGAACGTAACGGATAAAACCACTGGCGAACCATAGCTTCCGAACAGTAACCGCCACTGGTCAGCACCCCGTCGGCATTATAAGTCTTTACTGCGCGCACCTCATAAAGCCGGTCGCGATTCAACTCCGGGTAAACGGGAGCCGTCAGCAGATGAAAATACATCACTACAATCATCGTCATCGTGACCGGCAGTGCCGTCCCGATCAGATAAAGCCCTCCGAAAAGCTTGTTCTGCCACAGCAAGGCCCATGTTTGTTTCCAATAACTTTTTATCATGTTCTTTTTTTCTATTCCATTATATTACTTTACCGGAAAATACTCACAGAAAAACCGGTCTGCCTTCAGACAGCAGCCTCAGCGTATTTTCAGAACCATCTTATCCTTATAAGAACTCAGGTCGCTCACCACCACACGTTCGCCCTCCTTCAGTCCGTCGAGCACTTCCACATGGTCAAAGTCACATTCTCCCAACCGTACTCTGCGACGCACCAGTTCATCACCATCCTGCACAAACAGCTGATATTCTCCGGGGCCCGTATAGAACGAGGCATTGGCCATACGTATGGCGTTCTCACGCACGGCATGCACCACATACAGGTCGGCCTTCACTCCCGGGCGCAAACGGGATGATACTTTATCGTCCAACTGTACGGAAAAAGAAATCATCCCATTGTCGCTCAACGGAGTTACACCGGATACCATGCCGGGAAATACCTGATCATTAACCTTAACCAACACTTTGGCTCCAACTCTTATTAAATCGGCATAGGTATCGGACAGACTGCCCTCAATCCGGAAATGACTCAGATCGGACACTACGGCCACTTCTTCGCCTTGTGCCACCTGGGCTCCTATCTGTGTATTTACAAAAGTAAGCACTGCCTGGCGCGGAGAACGGATGCGGGCATCCTCCAGCGTACGCCGCTTCTCTTCCATGGACCGACGGAAAATCTCCAGATCCAGCTGCTTTATCTTCAGTTCGGTGCGGCGTGCCTGACGCTCGTTCTCCACTTTCTGACGCAACTGCTCCAGCTCCATGCGGCTGGTCGTATAAGAAAGCTCGGCCTGGCGCACCTGATCGGCAGTACCCGATCCCAGACTGTCCAGATAGCGCTCATTGCTCCAGTCCACCTTCATGCGATCCAGTTTCATTTCGGCAATCCGGATCTGCATATCCAGGTCGTTCAGATAAATCTTGTCATTACCCAACTGTTGCTCCAGCTGATAACATTTCATCTTTTCCTCGTCCAGCAGTTTCTTATAATCGTTTTCGATGCTTTGCAAATCGAGTCGCAGCAACGGAGTGCCCACCTCTACCGTGTCCCCGACACGGGCATACACTTCCATAATGCGCGAGCCTACCGGCGAAGTGATACGTTCTTCGAAAGCCGGCACTACCTTACCATAAGCGCTGACGCCGGTTTCGATAGTGCCGGAATCTACTGTATAAAAGACCAAAGACGTTTGCTTGACACCGGTTTGAAGCTGGCCGCTGATCCAAAGAACCGCACCGACCAATACAGCAACACCCAAAACTACGGAAAGCGCAATCTTGATGCGCCGTTTTCTGATTTCAACAGGAGATATAGGACGATCCATATTTACGTTTATTTTATCATTTTTACTTTTCATAATAACAAGAATCGTGCCAAAAACGTAAAGTATTGATATTCCAATAGATAAGCAAAATCGCAAGTGTCCGGAAATGGACAGTGTGTCCATTTTCGGACACAAAATCGAAAAACAGAGTTCAAAACAAGGCGGTGTCGGGATAAAAAAGTATCTTTGTTTTCAGAATAAAATGTATCACCTAATTTAATACGGACATGATAAAATCAAGGATGATTCTGCTCCTGCTCTGCGCCGGTCTGGTAGCCGCTCCCGCAGATGCCAAGCGGAAAAAAAAGAAAGACAAAGAGAAAGTAGAAAACGCAGCTCCCAAAGAGGATATCAGAGAGGGACTGTTTCAGGTAGTCAAATCGGGCACGGACTGGTTCTTCCAGATTCCGGATTCGCTGATCGGACGCCGTTTCCTCACCACTACCCGATTCACCAGTACTCCGGCCAACTGCGGCAAATTCGGAGGTGAACAGATGAACGAACAGGTGGTGTATTGGGAAAAAAGCAACGACGGACGCCTTTTGCTGCGTGCCGAACTGCTGATCAACACTGCCGACTCTACCGAAAATATTTATAAAGCAATTACCATAAGCAACAACAATCCGATTATCGGTGCCTTCAAGATTGAAAAGAATGTCGGTAAGGCCAGCCGCATCAAGGTGACCTCTTTCTTTAATGAGGACAATCCGGCTTTAGGTATGCCGGCCTATATGAAAAAGCAATATAACCTGAGCAATCAGGTGGGCGACCTGTCGTTTATCGAAAGCATCAAGACCTTCCCGATGAACACAGAGGTGCGCCTTGTGAAGACCTGGAACTCGGCTACTGGCAATCTGCCCGCCACCTCCTCAACCGGACGCGCCACCTTCGGACTGAACATCTCGTTCATCCTGTTGCCCGAAGAACCGATGATGCGCCGCTATTTCGATCCGCGTGTAGGTTATTTTGCCGACGGATTCAATGAGTTCTCCGACGACCAGCAGCGCGTCAAAGGAAAACGCTTCATTACCCGCTGGCGTCTGGAGCCACGCCCCGAGGACGTGGAAAAGATGAAACGCGGCGAACTGGTGGAACCCGTCAAACCGATTGTGTATTACATTGACCCGGCCACTCCGAAACAGTGGCGAAAATACCTCATCGCCGGTATCAACGACTGGCAGAAAGCTTTCGAAAAAGCCGGCTTCAAGAATGCCATCATCGGTAAGGAATGGCCCGAAAACGACTCGACCATGAGCATGGAAGACGCACGTTACTCGGTAATCCGCTATCTGGCCTCTCCGATAGAGAATGCCTACGGACCGAACGTACACGACCCACGCTCCGGTGAAATTCTGGAAAGCCACATCTGCTGGTATCACAATGTGATGAATCTGCTGCACGACTGGTATATGGTACAGGCCGGAAGCATTGATGAGGCCGCACAGAAGATGAACTTCGACGAGGAACTGATGGGCGAACTGATCCGCTTTGTTTCTTCACACGAGGTGGGCCACACCTTGGGCTTGCGCCATAACTTCGGTGCCAGCAGCACGGTGCCGGTAGACAGTCTGCGCAACAAGGAATGGGTGGAGAAATACGGTCATACCCCCAGTATCATGGACTATGCCCGCTTCAATTATGTGGCACAGCCGGAGGACGGCATTTCGCGTGCCGGTATCTTCCCACGCATCAATGATTATGACAAGTGGGCCATCGAATGGGGTTATCGTCCGATGATCGGAGCTACCGACGAGGACAGCGACCATGCCATGCTCGAAGAACTGGTACAGAAGAATCTGCCGGGCAATCCGCGTCTGTGGTTCGGCGACGGAGAAACCAATCGGGTAAACGATCCTCGCTGCCAGACCGAGGATTTGGGTGATGATGCCGTAAAGGCCAGCGAATATGGTATTCTGAATCTGAAACGGGAAATTGCGGCTCTTCCGAAATGGACCTACGACAACAAGGATATCTATAATGAGAATCTGAAAGGCATGTACGACCAGATCCGCAATCAGTTCTACCGCTACAACAATCATGTGCTGCGCAACATCGGCGGTTATTACAGCAATTTCAAGACGGTGAATGAAAGCGGAGCCATCTACACTCCGGTGGAAAAAGCACGCCAGAAGAATGCGTTGGCTTACTTTGAGCGCAATATATTTACAGAACCGACCTGGCTGTTGCCGGAGTATATGAACCGCTTCACTTCAAAACCGGAAAACTACACCACCAGCATCGGTACAGGCATGGTGAGCCGCCTGCTCAGCCTGATTGACGGACTGAATCCGGAATATACCGCCGACGAGTATCTGGCCGATCTGACCCGCCTGACCTTCCGCAACACCGCCAATCCAAGTGCCTATGAAAAGGCCTTGCAGAACACGTTTGTAGAAAGTCTGGTGTCTTATCTGAACCGTGCAGGCATCAGCGCCAAAGCACGCCCTTATGTGTTGCAGACCCTTCAGAGCCTGAAAACCCGTACGGCACAGTATGCACGCAGTGGCAACAAGAGCACTCAGGCGCACTTTGCCAACCTGAATGATGCCATCACGCGGGCACTGACCATCAAATAACGGTGAATACAAAAACAAGAAAGGTACAGAATGGCACAATCCTTATCCGGGTTGTGCCATTTTGTCTACACTCTGTTCTGTCTAAAAAGTAAACAAAGTTTTCGGGAGTATAAAATCCCGCCAGATGGTTTAAAAGAGTTTTTACAAGTTTAATCTAAGCACTCTGGCATCTGACAAAATTACATCCGGCACAGCATTTGTACTATTCTTAGCGAATCGCAGAACCGAAAGGGGATGCGAGAGAGAAACAAATTGAAATAAACAACTAAAGAATAGGAGATTAAGATTATGATGCCGATGAGAAAAACTTATGGTCAGAACTGGTTACCGAGTATCTTCAATGACTTTTTCGATACCGATTGGATGGTTAAGGCTAATGCAACAGCTCCATCAATCAACGTAATAGAAAGCGACAAAAGCTATACCGTTGAGGTGGCTGCTCCGGGCATGACAAAAGACGACTTCAACATCCATTTGGGTGAAAACAACGAGTTGTCCATCTCCATGGAGAAGAAATCCGAAAACAAGGAAGAGGACAAGGAAAACAAGAAATATCTGCGTCGCGAATTCTCTTACACCAAATTCCAGCAAAGCCTGATTTTGCCGGACGATGTAGAGAAAGAAAAGATCAGCGCTCAGGTTCACGACGGTGTGCTGAGCATCGAATTGCCAAAACGCACTCCGGAAGAAAAAGCCAAAGTAAGCCGTGTTATTGAGATTCACTAATTCTTAATAGTTCAGCAATTGAATCCCGCCTGTGGAAGAAATTCCACGGGCGGGATTTTTTTATGGGTTCGTTTTATTTCTTAGAACTCCTTTTGAATCTCCACATTCGCATATCCTGCACATATTTCTTGTTGGCAGTCGGTTGGGCATCAGGATGTTCTTCCATCGTTTTTTTCTCCGGAGACTCATAAGATTTATTTTTATCCATTTTTTCCTTTAATTCATATTCAGCCACATTACATCTCTGTTCTTCTGAAATCTCAAAGTCTTTCTCTTCCGAACCATCAACCCATTGGATACTAAATCCACCTTCAAATACGGAATATTGAGAATATAGAGCATCATATAAATAGGTAGGTTTATCTATGATTTTCACTTTATCCAATTCAGACAGTTGCTCTTCATTTTTATGAGATTCGTCTACAGAGAACTCACGAATCAAAGCAGACAAACGAACAGCTTGTGCGGCATCCTTACCGTGTTCAAAAGTAATATCTATCCCGGAAACATGATTATGCAATACCCCCAACGGAAAAAGGGATTTCAAATCCTCTCCGTTGTCCTTATTCCGATGATAGACAATATAATCCTTGATTTTATCATCCCCCTCACCTTCTTCATGGCAATAAATTTCCACACAAGTTGGTTGCACTTTTACAAAAGAATCACAGTTATTCTTCTTAACTAAAAAATAACCCTGAAGAATCAGTCGGGCCAAATCCTTAAACACCAACACCAGTTTCTCATCTCTATTCTTTCCCTCTTTTTTATTTTCAAGTTCCGTACGCAGATCAAAGGATTTAATTTTATCTTCCAATTTCATAATTTATATTTTAAATTTATTATTTAATATATTAATTATCAGCGAATTATAAAAAAACAAAGGTAAGATAAAAATCTTTCTTCCCAAAGGATTTTCAAAGTTTTTTCTACTATTTTCGACCTGACACGACCAATAAAAAACATTTATTGAAGAGGATTTTCAATTTGAAAATCCATCATTTATTGGGCAAAAAGAAGGAAATCATTACATTTGCAGAGATCAACATAAAACTAATTCAAACTGAATTATGGAAGTATATTTAATCAGACATACATCTGTAGATGTACCCAAAGGAGTATGCTACGGATTTACGGATGTGCCCCTGAAGGCCTCCTTTCCGGAAGAAGCTGCCGAAACCAAAAAACAACTGGAGGGACTCTCTTTCGACTGTGTATACAGCAGTCCGCTGAGCCGGGCTACCAAACTGGCGGATTTCTGCGGATATCCGGAAGCTATCCGCGACGAACGACTCAAGGAGCTGAACATGGGCGACTGGGAAATGATGCGTTATGATCAGATCAATGATCCGGAAATCCGGAAATGGTTTGAAGATTATCTGAATACTCCGACCAAAAACGGAGAGTCGTTCATGGACCTGTATCACAGAGTAAGCGCTTTTCTGGAAGAACTGAAACAGAAACCCTATCAACGAGTGGCCATTTTTGCACACGGTGGGGTGCTGATTTGCGCCCAGGTTTTCGCCGGCCAGGTGAAAATGGAAGAGGGATACGATAATCTGACACCTTATGGAGGTGTCATCAAAATAGAAGTCTGAACAGACAGATACAAAAAAGCCTTGTCTCACGACAAGGTTTTTTTGTGCAATTAGACCGTTTATTGAATGATTACAGAATCCAAAAGCTAATATATTATATACAGACCATATTATTGCTCAAAAGATTCAAGCGTATATGATTCGAGAGTAAATTATTCTTTCTTATCAGGCAGCCGGCCATACTTTTTCAACGAATCAGCGATAATCCACTGCAACTGGCCGTTCACCGAACGGAACTCCTCGGCAGCCCAGACTTCTATCTGATCCATTGTCTTGGAATCTATCCGAAGCACAAAGCTTCTCATATCTGATTTTTTCTCCGGCATACACTCTGTTTCTTATTACTTATTCATATCAAAATAATATCATTATTCCAATAATAGAAATACAATATTGACTGATAAATCTCTGTTATAATTTTATTTCATATCATTTTCGCTTGCAAATATATATAATAATAGAATTATTTGCAAATAAAATAAGGATAATGATTTTATAATAATATCATTTTAACTACAAAACAATTATTCTTGAGGGTCTACCTCAGAAATTATCGGGATAACCATACGGTTTCTGTGCTTTTTCATTAACTTTACCGCTATGATCGGAACAATTGCAAACACAATCGCTATTCTTGTCGGAAGCATTACCGGCAGCTTTTTAAAGAAAGGTATCAAACCGCGCTATCAGAATGCGCTTTATAATGCTATGGGACTGGCTGCCGTGGCACTGGGTATCAATGCCGTAGCCACACACATGCCCAAAAGTCAATATCCCGTGCTGTTTATCGGAAGCCTGGCATTAGGCTCACTTCTCGGTACCAAACTGAATCTGGAACGCCGCTTTCAAGGCCTCATCAACCGTTATTCCAAATCCAATCTGGCACAGGGACTCACCACCGGACTGCTTCTCTACTGTATCGGTACGCTGTCCATCGTGGGACCTGTCATGAGCGCCCTGTATGGCGACCACACCTATCTCTATACCAATGCAACACTCGACCTGGTCACTTCCACGGTGCTGGCCGGAACTTATGGAATTGGTATGGCTTTGGCTGCACCGGTATTATTCCTGTGGCAAGGAAGCATCTATCTGCTTACTTGTCTGGCCGGCCCGGTTATCTCGGATGCTTTGGTTACAGAAATCTCCATTGTCGGTGGTATTCTGATTTTCTGCTCCGGCATCAGCATCTTGAAGATTAAAGAAATAAAGACACTGGATCTGCTCCCCTCTTTATTGGTTCCTCCGCTATTTTTCGTACTGAAAAAGGTGGTGGAGTGCTTTCTGTAAGTTTTGACAAAATGACAAATTGTCAAACAGACATGCTGAGATTCCGTTTTTTCGGCACAGCTAATCATTGTTGCAGAAAAACGCGACACACAGTACTGAAATAATGCATAACCTTCCTAGGTACAGAGCATTAGGCCGATTCAACAGTTTCCAGAATAGAATCAAAGAACCGTCTTATCTTCTCTCTGGAACAAGGGAAGCCGAGAAAAAAGAATGATTTTGATGAAATGAAACCTTCATTACCATGCTTTGCACAAAACATCGTAATCTTTTCAGGCTCACAAAGTATTGCTCGGATACTGTTTTCCTCCCCAAAAAACGAATAAAAAGTGTATATATGCAGAAAAGAATGGCCTCTCTAAAGAATATTTATGCAGCAATCCATCCGGAAAGAAACTTTCCACAAGAAGCTTTGTCAGCAGAACATACAAAAAGCTAACAAAGTGAAAGCCGAAAGGCTCATTAGCCAAAAAATCAAAAAAGGAAGGAAAAAGAGAGAGAGCAAAAAATATTTCTCTATTTTTGCAGGGAAAGATTGCAAAAACATTTTTATCATAACCTTATTATCAAACTGACCCTTAAAAGAAAAAATTATGGCAAAATTCATCGTCGAAACAGCTATCCTGGCCGTAGGAGTGGCTGTAAGTGGTTATTTTATTCAGTCCGGACTGACTTCTTTCACAGAAAAGGACCGCACTGTGAATGTGAAAGGACTGGCCGAAATGGAAGTGGAAGCCAACAAAGTGACCTGGCCTCTGGCTTATAATCTGCTAGGTAACGATCTTCCTTCCATCTATCAGCAGATACAGGAAACCAACAAACAGATTATAGACTTTCTGAAGAAGAAAGGCATCAAGAGCGAAGAGATCAGCATCAGCGCCCCCAATATCATCGATAATGAGGCCGACCGATATAACAGCAACAAACAACCGCACCGATACAATGTTACCTCAGTCATCACCGTTACCTCCAATCAGGTAAAACTGGTGCGCCAGCTCATCAACGAACAGAGCGAGCTGCTCAAGCAGGGCATCGCCATCACCGGAGATCCTTACCGTTACAGCGTGCTGTATGAATATACCGGACTGAACGACATCAAACCGCAAATGATTGAAACGGCTACAAAAAATGCCCGGACTGCCGCCGAAAAATTTGCAAAAGATTCGGATAGCAAGCTGGGCAAAATCAAGAAAGCCAATCAGGGACAATTCTCTATTTCAGACCGCGACGTGAATACTCCGCATATAAAGAAGGTACGCGTAGTAACCACTATCGACTATGCTCTGGAGGACTGACCGGAAATGATCATTCCAATCCTTTTTGAACAAAGGTGACAATATCCTGCGGAGTGGCTGCAAAATGAGTGGCTCCGCAGGATTCCAGAAAGTCACGGTCACGAAATCCCCAAAGCACCGAGATGCAGGGGATGCCGCACTGGCGGGCCGTTTCAATATCCACATCCGAATCTCCCACGTAGACCGTTTCCCGAAGGTCTGCTCCCAATTCATTCACCGCCTGAAGAACCATATCCGGTGCCGGTTTACGCCGAACTTCAGGACGCTCTCCCACCGCTACCTGAATCCAGGATGAAAAATAGTATTGCTGCAATTCGGTAACTCCGGCTTGCAATTTGTTCGAAACAACTGCCAGGCGATAACCCGAATCTGCCAGTGCCTGAAGCATCTCGGAGATACCGGCATACAAACCGCTGTGATCCCGACAGTGAGCCACATAGTGCTCCTTGAAAGTACGAAACACCTCCTCAAACAAAGGATTTTCTGTGCCTTGCGGCACTGCACGCTCTATCAGTTTGCGCACTCCGTTGCCTACAAACGAACGGATTGCTTCTATACCATGCTGCGGAAAACCGTACGCACGCAAAGCGTAGTTCGTGCTCTCGGCCAGATCCTGCAAGGTATCCATCAGAGTGCCATCCAAATCAAAAACAATCGTAGAAATCTTCATACCTTATAAAAATATAATAAATACCGTGACAAAGGTATAAAAAGTGTGTTTTTATGCGATAAAATTATTGGAATATATTTTTATTTAGTACATTCGTGAATAGAAAAGCACAGAAAAAGCTTTTAAAATTGAAAATAACGATAACTAAACTAAACAAGAAAAAAGTATGAAGAAACTAATGATGATGCTGGCAGGCGCCCTGATGTGGGGAGCTACAGCAAATGCACAGACTGACATTATCCTGCGTGGCGGATTCGCAACCAACCAATTCGTAGGCGACAGTTATGAACACAGTGAAATGAATCCGGGCTACAATGTCGGTATCGAGTTCAACAACTACATTAAGAACGGTTTGTATTGGAACAGCGGTTTGCTCTTCGGAAGCCGCGGATACAAGTATTCAGAAGGCGACAAGAATGCATCAGCCAGCTACAAACTGCGTGCCCACAACCTTCAGATTCCATTGACCATCGGTTATAAATATGATCTGGGAGGCGGAATTGCCTTGGACGGACGTATCGGTGGATTCTTCAGCGCTGATATCGCTGGTAAAGAAAAAACAGAAGGAAACATTCTGGGTTTCGGTGGTTCTACAGAAACCAAAATTGGTGACATCGAAGGTTACAAACGTTGCGACGGTGGTCTGATTATCGGTGTAGGTTTGTGGTATCAGAACATCAATCTGGACTTCGCTTACCAGAGAGGTTTTGCCAAGCTCTACGATCATACAGAAGGCGGAGCCAGCAACTTCCTGATCCGATTGGGATACGCTTTCTAAAAGAAAAGACGAAAATCAGAACCTGATTATAAATCCTTATTGCATTCTGCCCTGCGCTACACAGCGTGGGGCAGTTTTTTTTCCGTTTGGATTAAAATCCGTATCTTTGAATCCAAATTATAATCCAACAGACACAATGAAAAGACTTGCAACTCTCTTACCGGCAGTGGCCGGATTCCTGCTGCTACTGGCTTCCTGCCACAGCGGCAGCACTTCCCCTACACAAACGCACGGAGATACCATTCCTCTGAAATATGCCCGCCTGATCACTCTGATCGAACAGGACAGCTTCAACCTGGTCGTAATGCAGAATCCCTGGAAGCCAGAGAAAATCCTGCACCGTTATGTATTGGTTGATAAAAATCAGCCGTTGCCGGAACAGCTGCCCGAAGGTACGGTCATCCGCACTCCGGTAGAGCGTGCAGTAGTCTATTCCTCAGTGCATTACAGTCTGCTGGAATTATTGCAGGCCACCGACTGTGTGGACGGAGTATGCGATGCCGAATACATGCTGAATCCGGAGCTCCAGAAGAAGCTTCAAAACGGCTCGGTCCGTAACTATGGCAACAGCATGAGCCCCAACATAGAGCAGATCATGGAACAGCATCCCGAGATTCTCATGCCTTCACCTTTCGAACAAAGCGGCAGCTACGGAAAACTCGGAAGTTTGGGAATTCCCATCGTAGAGTGCGCCGACTATATGGAGGGCTCCGCACTGGGACGGGCTGAATGGATGCGTTTCTACGGCATGCTCTTCGGCAAAGAGCATCAGGCCGACAGTTTGTTCCAAAGCATCGAAACGGAATATAACCGATTGAAGAAGCTGGCGGCCGGAAGCCGGCATAAGCCCTCACTGCTCTGCGAAATGAAAACAGGAGCCAACTGGTTTGTGCCGGGCGGAAACAGCACATCCGGACAATTGTATCAGGATGCCGGGGCCCGGTATGTCTTCGCTCATCTGGAAAACAGCGGAGCCTTGCCTCTTCCCTTCGAAGCGGTACTCGAGCAGGCCGAAGATGCCGAGGTATGGCTCATCAAATACAACCAAAAGGAACCGTTAAGCTACCGTCAGCTGAAGCAGGACTATGAACCGTACACCCGCTTCAAGGCCTGGAAAGACAAACATATTTACGGATGCAACACGCGGTATGTGCCTTTCTATGAGGAAACTCCATTTCAACCCCAGCTGCTGCTGAAGGATCTGATCTGCCTGCTTCATCCCGATTTGCTGCCGGGAGAAAAAAGCCGTTATTTCACCCCGATACCATGAAAAAGGAAACTCAATACAGTATCTTGTGCGTTCTGGCCGCAGTGCTTCTCTTTCTGGCCAATCTGTTCTGGGGGGCCGTACACATCCCGGCATCCGAGGTGTGGCACATCCTTTGGGGAGCCGAAACCGAAAAAGCGAGCTGGGCATACATTGTGCTGGACAACCGTCTGCCACAAGCCTGCACGGCCTTGCTCTGCGGATGCGCCCTTTCGGCTTCGGGCCTGATTCTGCAAACCTGCTTCAAGAATCCGCTGGCCGACCCGTCCATTCTGGGTATCAACAGCGGTGCCAGTCTGGGAGTGGCACTGGTCATCCTTTTTATGGGCGGCTCGCTCACCACCGACCTGATTTCGCTCAACGGTTTTCTGCTGACAGTGGCCGCCGCGCTGGCCGGCGCCATGCTCATCATCGCTCTGCTGCTGTTTCTCTCCAGCATATTGCGCAACAACATGATGCTGCTCATCACGGGTATTATGATCAGTTATCTGACTTCGTCATCCATCGCCCTGCTCAATTATCAGGCATCGGCCGACGGGGTCTTCACGTATATGGTCTGGGGACTGGGCAGCTTCGGCAATGTGTCGCTCGGACAACTGCCGGCATTCAGTGCGCTGCTGCTCGCCGGACTGGCAGGTGCGCTGCTGCTGATCAAGCCGCTCAACGCCCTGCTGCTGGGGGAACGTTATGCCGAAAATCTGGGTATCCCCATCAAACGAACCCGAAACATGCTGCTGTGGGTTACCGGTCTGCTCACAGCTACCACCACGGCATTCTGCGGTCCCATCTCTTTCATCGGTCTGGCCGTTCCGCATCTGGCACGCATCCTGCTGCGCACGGCACAGCATCAGTATCTCATGCCGGCCACCATTCTGCTGGGCGGTGCACTGAGCCTGTTGTGTAATCTGCTGTGCAATCTGCCGGGCACCTCAGGGAGTCTGCCGCTCAACGTGGTGACTCCGATTATCGGAGCACCCACCGTAATCTATATCATCCTGAAACAGCGAAACAGTAATTTATAAAAGCTTATGGAAAAAAACGAAGACAGGAAATGGGAAGTCCTGCACCGGGAATACTTGTACCGGGAACCCTGGTTTACAGCGCGCCGTGATCATGTGCGGCTGCCCAACGGACAGGAAATCAAAGATTATTATGTACTGGAATATCCCGACTGGGTAAATACCATCGCCATAACCCGCTCGGGCGAGTTCGTCCTGGTGCGCCAGTACCGGCACGGCCTCGGAGAAACGCGCTACGAACTCTGCGCCGGAGTGTGCGAACCCAACGAAACACCGCTTCAGGCTGCCCAAAGGGAACTGCTCGAAGAAACAGGCTACGGGCACGGAAGATGGCTTCCCCTGATGAATATTTCGGGAAATACCAGCACCACCAATAATCTGACACACTGTTTTCTTGCCCTGGATGTAGAAAAGGTAGGCAACCAGCATCTCGATGCCTCGGAGGACCTTTCCGTGCATTTGCTCAGTGAACAGGAAGTCTGGGATTTGTTGCAAAACGATCAGTTGAGGCAATCGCTGATGGTAGCTCCCCTTTGGAAATATTTTGTAATAAAGGACCATCTGAATACTTTTTCTTTTATGCCATAAAGCATATAAAAGCAACACTTCAATATTTTTTTCGCAAAATAAGTTGAAAAAAATCATTGAAGGTTGCTAGTTTTGGTTATATTTGCATTGTACATATTGTTTCATTTTTAAAATCTATCATTATGAACCAAAACACAATCGGTGCTCATGCAGGCATCATTTGGAACCTGCTGAACAATAACAAACGCTGGGAATACTGCGATCTGAAAAAGGAATCAGGCTTGTCAGACAGAGATTTGAACGCAGCTATCGGATGGCTTGCTCGTGAGAACAAAATTCAATTTGAGTCTGGCTGCAAAGACGGAAAAGAATATCTTTTCCTGGCCCTGAACTTTTATTATTGAAAAGACCACAATGACACGAATCATTTAGCTATGGGAGATGTACTGAGAAGTTCGTCTCCTTTTTTTATATCCATGCCTGTATATTAGTTGAAAGCAAAACACGGTTTACTGACGAAAATAATGTAACTTTGCAGACAGAAACAAAAACAGAAACC
Organism: Bacteroides sp. OF04-15BH; assembly: GCF_003477995.1. Taxonomy (GTDB): domain Bacteria; phylum Bacteroidota; class Bacteroidia; order Bacteroidales; family Bacteroidaceae; genus Paraprevotella. Next base: position 190,585 of record NZ_QUEM01000001.1, on the reverse strand, counting down.
GAATATGACCGATCAATATATCATCAAGATAAAGGATGTATCCAAATTCTTCGGAGAAAAAGTTGCTTTGGACCACATCAACCTGAATATCAAAAAAGGGGAGTTTGTTACTATCCTCGGCCCCTCGGGCTGTGGAAAGACAACTCTGCTGCGTCTGCTTGCCGGCTTCCAGACTACCTCGGAGGGAAATATCTATATTTCCGGTGAGGAGATTACCCAGACCCCGCCTCATAAGCGTCCCGTAAATACCGTTTTCCAGAAATATGCCTTGTTTCCGCACCTGAACGTGTACGACAATATCGCATTCGGCCTGAAGCTGAAAGGGATGGACAAGGAAGTCATCAAGAAAAAGGTGAAGGCTGCCCTGAAAATGGTTTCCATGAGCGATTATGAATACCGCGACGTGAACTCGCTTTCGGGCGGTCAGCAGCAGCGTGTAGCCATAGCCCGTGCCATTGTCAACGAGCCGGAAGTACTGCTTCTGGACGAGCCGCTCGCCGCGCTCGACCTGAAGATGCGTAAGGACATGCAGATGGAACTGAAGGAGATGCACAAACGGTTGGGCATCACCTTTGTGTATGTCACCCACGACCAGGAGGAAGCCTTGACACTGAGCGACACCATCGTCGTAATGAGCGAAGGCAAGATCCAGCAGATCGGTTCTCCAACAGACATCTATAACGAACCGGTCAACTCTTTTGTAGCCGACTTTATCGGTGAGAGCAACATTCTGAACGGAACGATGATTCAAGACCAGATCGTGAGCTTTGCCGGCATACAGGTGCCTTGCGTGGATAAGGGATTCGGCTGTAATGCTCCTGTCGACGTGGTACTCCGTCCGGAGGATATTTACATCTTCCCGGTGTCCGACTCGGCACAGATTACCGGTGAAGTGACTTCGTGCATCTTCAAAGGGGTGCATTATGAAATGATTGTGATGGCCAACGGATATGAATTTATCGTTCACGATTACCACAAGTTTGATCCGGGAAGCCAGGTAGGCCTGTTAGTCAAGCCGGATGACATTCACATCATGAAGAAGGAGCGCACCTGCAACACCTTCGAAGGAACCCTGATTGATGCCACTCATGTGGAATTTCTGGGATGCAGTTTCGAATGCCGCCCACAGCATGAGATTCCTGCCGGAAGCCCGGTAACCGTACAGGTGCCTTTTGACGGAATCATCCTGCAAGATGATGAAAACGACGGAACTCTCACAGGCGACGTGCGTTTCATTCTCTATAAAGGCGACCACTACCATCTGACTGTAGCCTCCGACTGGCAGGAAGACATTTTCGTTGACACCCACGATGTGTGGGACAACAGCGACCACGTGGGTATTACCATTCCACGCGAATCCATCACCATTATTCCGAAATCCTAAAAAACAGAACAAATCGTGAGCATAAGGAATTTATATCGGTTTCTGAGTTCCCGCAAAAGCTGGACACTCCCCTATCTGATTTTTGCCTTTTTCTTTGTGGTTCTGCCTCTGTTTCTGATCGTATATTTTGCCTTCACCGATGAGAGCGGCCAGTTGTCTTTGGTTAATTTCAGAAAATTCATGGCGCATCCCGAAGCCATCAACACATTTATCTATTCCATCGGAATAGCCATTATCAACACGGTTCTGTGCATCCTGCTGGGATATCCGGCAGCTTTTATCCTGAGCCGTCTCAAATCGGGCTATGCCCAGACCATCGTGATGCTGTTCATCCTGCCCATGTGGATGAACATCCTGATCCGTACCCTGGCTACCGTGGCTCTGTTCGACTTTTTCAGTCTGCCGCTGGGCGAAGGCGCACTGATCTTTGGTATGACCTACAACTTCCTGCCGTTTATGATCTATCCGATCTACAACACCTTGCAGAAGATGGACCAAAGCTATATCGAAGCGGCGCAGGATCTGGGTGCCAACTCTTTCCAGGTGTTCTGGAAAACCATCTTCCCGCTCTCTCTGCCGGGAATAGCCAGTGGCATTGTCATGGTGTTCATGCCCACCATCTCCACCTTTGCCATTGCCGAACTGCTGACCATGAACAACATCAAGCTGTTCGGTACAACCATTCAGGAGAATATCAACAACAGCATGTGGAATTACGGTGCGGCCCTGTCGCTGATCATGCTGTTCCTCATCGGAGCAACGACACTGCTCACGGATGAAAAGAAAGAAAATGAGGAAGGAGGCGGCTTATGGTAAAGAAGATTCTCTGCCAGGGTTATCTCTGGCTGCTGCTCCTGCTGCTGTACTCACCGATCATCATCATCGTGGTGTACTCCTTTACCGAATCAAAGGTGCTGGGCAACTGGACCGGCTTCTCGTTCGGACTCTACCGCAAGCTGTTTGTCGACGGTGCGCACCATTCGCTCATCAATGCCTTGTGGAACACTCTGTCCATCGCTCTGATTACGGGTGTGGTTTCTACCCTTTTGGGTACAATCACCGCCATAGGCATCTTCAATCTGCGGGCCCGTTCACGCCGCCTGATTGAATTTGTGAACCAGATACCGATTCTCAACGGCGACATCATTATGGGTATATCGCTGTTCCTGCTGTTCGTATCGCTGGGCATTCCGCAAGGCTACACCACAGTGGTGCTGGCGCATATCACCTTCTGCACGCCCTATGTGATTCTGAGCGTGATGCCGCGCCTCAAGCAGATGAACCCGAATCTGTATGAAGCGGCGCTCGACTTGGGAGCAACACCGATGCAGGCACTCCGCAAAGTGATTATCCCGGAGATTCTGCCGGGAATGATCTCCGGTTTCATGCTGGCCATTACCATTTCTATCGACGACTTTGCCGTGACGATTTTCACCATCGGCAATGAAGGACTGGAAACGCTCTCGACCTACATCTATGCCGATGCGCGAAAAGGCGGACTCACTCCGGAACTGCGCCCGCTCTCCAGCCTGATTTTTGTGCTGGTGCTGGTATTACTCATTTTCATTAACCGTCGTTCAGACAAGAAAAAGAATCAATGAAAAAATACTTTTCTTATATAAAAGCACTCTTGCTGGCCGTTTGTCTGCCTTTGTTCACTGCCTGCTACAACAAGGAATCCCGCGAGGAAATCCTCAAGGTTTACAACTGGGCCGACTACATAGACGAACAGGTGCTGATGGACTTTCCGAAATGGTATGAACAGCAGACCGGAAAGAAAATCCGGATCATTTACCAGACTTTCGACATAAATGAGATCATGCTGACGAAAATCGAACGCGGCCATGAAGACTTTGATGTGGTGTGCCCTTCGGAATATATCATCGAACGCATGCTGAAGAAAGATCTGCTGCAACCCATTGATACGAACTTTGCCGGAGAAAACTATCTGAACAACCAGTCGCCATACATCCGGCAGCAACTGGACGAACTGAGCTCCGGAAACAAACGGGCCAGCCGCTATGCCGTGGGATATATGTGGGGCACGGCCGGCATTCTCTACAACAAGAAATATGTGACGCCCGAAGAAGCCTCAACCTGGGAATCGTTGTGGAACAGCAAATTCAAAGGCAAACTGCTGATGAAAGACAGTTACCGCGACGCCTATGGCACCGCACTGATTTATGCCAACCGCAAACAGCTGCTCCAAGGGGAATTAAAGGTAAAGGACCTGATGAACAACTACTCGCCAGAGGCTATCCGGCAGGTGGAAGACAACCTGAAAAGCATGAAACCGAACATCGCCGGTTGGGAAGCGGATTTCGGTAAGGAAATGATGACCAAGGGAAAGGCTTATCTGAACATGACCTGGAGCGGTGACGCCGTATGGGCCATCGACGAGGCTCAGGCCGTTGGAGTGGATCTGGGTTACGAGGTGCCCCGGGAAGGCAGTAACGTGTGGTATGACGGATGGGTGATTCCGAAGTATGCCAAGAACCCCGAGGCTGCGCGTTATTTCATCAATTATCTGTGCCAGCCGGAGGTAGCCATTGCCAATATGGAGGCTACAGGATATGTCAGCGCTGTGGCCACTCCAGAAGTTCTGGAGGCACAGACCGATCCGGAAATCAAGGAAACTTATAATCTGGCTTACTTCTTCGGACCGGAAGCACGGCGGGTACACATCAATCCCATCCAGTATCCCGACAGCAGTGTGGTGGCACGCTGCGCCATGATTCACGACTCGGGAGAGCATACGGAAGCCGTTCTCGAGATGTGGTCGCACGTAAAGGGAGACAATCTTGGCGGGGGTGTGGTCATCATCATTCTGGCCACCGTAGGTGCCTTTGTGGTCTATGCCGTTTCGAAAAGAATCAAACGGTATAATCACAACAAACGCACCCGAAAACGCAAAAGAAGAAAAGCCGTAAGATAAACGGCTCTTATTCCGAAACAGAAATACAGGCGGATATGCCCTGAAGCAGTTCTTCAATCAGATCGGTCTTCAGGAGTGTATCCGCTTTTTTTGTCAGTCGATAGCGGGGCGCATCCGCAGCAATATGCACCACAAACGAAGTTTCTGCAAGGGATGTGGCTCTGGCGATTCCGGCACGGCGCAGGGCACGGCACAGCAAATCGCGGACCAGCCCTTCTTCTCCTTCTATCGCGACACTTCCGGTCTGCGTTTCCGGAAGCGGCATCTGCACCTGATAGGCCATCTGTCCGGGAGAGAAACAGAGGTGAGGATGGGGAAAGAAACCGTCGAGCACCCCGTCTGCCACCAGATCCTCGGGAATTCCCGTCTGCAATCCCTGTTCGCGGGAAAGCAGCCACAGGCGGTCGGCCATCTGCAACACCAGGTCCAGATCATGTGTAGAAAGGAAGATGGTTTTCTGCTTCTCACGGGCCAGACGTCTCAGAAGCAGAAAGAGTTCCACCTTGCTGGGATAGTCCAGAAAGGCGGTCGGCTCATCGAGAAAGATAAAAGGGGTTTCCTGTGCCAAAGTTTTGGCGATAAGCGCCTTCTGCATCTCACCGTCGCTCAGTGAATGCACCGGACGGTGTTCCAGCGCACGGATTCCCACCCGCTCGATAGCCTCATCCACCAACAGATGATCTTCCTTCGACAGGCGGCCCCAGAATCCGGTATAGGGCATGCGTCCCATAGCCACGAGTTCACGCACCCGCAGGTCGCGCACATCGACCTTGTCGGTAAGCACCACCCCCACGAGGCGCGACAGCTCCTCGCGTGAATAGTCCGCCAGATTTTTCCCGCCCATCACAATCTGCCCCGACAACGGAGACAGAAAAGCGGTCAGCGTGCGCAGCAATGTGGACTTGCCGCAACCGTTGGTACCGATCAGGCAGGTCAGCTCACCGGAATAAAGGGAAGCGGTGAGGTCTGCCCCCACGATGTGGGTCTTGTTTTTGGAACGGTAACCGGTGGTCAGTCCGTTTATGATGAGTGTGGGCATCTGGGCGTTCATCGGCAATATACTTCGTTTTGTTTATGCGGAATAAAGAAAACGATGGACTTTAGAAAAACTCTTTTCTAAAACCCATCGCATCTACTATCATCAATTCTTTTTTACTTACTATCTTTTCTGGAACATCAACAGCGTGCTTCCCTTCTCGTCGAGCAAGCTGAATGTGTTGTATCCCATCTTCACCTTCTTCGCTGCATTGAGCGCCTGAAGGAATTTGGTTTCATACTTGTCGTCGGCGCAGGCCATCCGTGTAGTACCGATCTTACCGAAATCAGGCTCACCGGCCACGATCTTTGCAAAGTCGGCAGTTCCGGTCATACGGTTGCATCCGGTAAAGCCATACAGCTGATTGTCGGCTACCTTGAATCCGATAAACGGAGTGTCCTCGGCCGGGCTGATCATCTCGCCACGGATCTGAATCACGTTCCACTCACCGTCCAGCGCCTCAGGAGCAAACACACGCTTGGCCAACTGCATTACCGTTTCCTTGTTTTCGTCTTTCAGCACCAGAGAGCCGTCGTCCTGCAATTCCAGCTTACGGGCAGCGGCAGCAGCCTGAGTAAAGAGCTGCTCATATTTATTGTCGGGGCAAGCCATCATGGTTGAGCCCATCTTGGAGAAATCCACCTTACCCTTCAGGAAAGCCTTGGTATCGATACTTCCCATCAAGAGGTTACAGCCATTAAAGCCATACAAGCGGCCTTCTGTCATGTCAAAGCCCAAATACGGAGTCTGGTCCGAAGGAGTGATGCTCTGACCCGAAATGTTCACTGCATTCCATTCACCTTCCAGCATATCTGCCGGCAATGATTTACACGATGCAACAGCCAACGTCAAAGAGCAGGCTGTCATCAGTTTTAAAGATCCTTTCATGTTGGTTTTTAATCTGTTAGTTTCTTCTTATGGAGGGGATATAAGGCTCCGCCTCTCGATTGCAATTTTAAAGTTACAATTTTTTTTGCCAACTTTCCCATTCTGGCACGCTTTATTAAAACTTTTTATTGTTTTTGAGCATAAAAACAAAAGGTGCCCCAGCACCGGGAAGCCGGGAAATACCCAGTTTTGAGTAACAGAATATTTCTCGAACAAATATTTTTTGTTTATTTTTGCCGCATGAAAAAATCTATATTCAAAACTACGATTCTGGGAATGCTTTTACTGTGTCCCCTGATGATGCAAGCACAAACAACCGTAAAACCCGTATCTGGAGACGGAATCACGACTTTACTGCAACGCTACCGGCTCAATACGCCGGCTAATGTCAGAGAGTTCAAACGAATCAACAAAGGTAAGTTCACGGCCGACGGTGGCCTGATTCTGGGGCGTTCCTATAAACTGCCCCAAACCGGCAGTTCCAACCGCGAAGAAGACGAGGAACAGGAAAGTCGCAAAACCCGAAAAAGCGAAAGGATGAGTAACCGGGAACCGCTCTTCGGCAAACGGTATGAAAAAATTAACCGAGTATCGGACGAGCTGGAAGGAGCCTGCTTCTATCTGGTGAGCGGACATGGAGGTCCCGATCCGGGAGCCATTGGCTATATCGGAAAGCACGAACTGCACGAAGACGAATATGCCTATGACATCATCCTGCGCCTGGCCCGCAACCTGCGGCAACGGGGTGCCAAAGTACATATCATCATTCAGGATGCAAAGGACGGTATCCGGAACGACCACTATCTGAACAACAGCGAACGGGAAACCTGCATGGGCAGCCGCATCCCTCTGAACCAGGTGGCGCGCCTGCAACAGCGGTGTGACAAAATCAATCAGCTGTATCGCAAAGACCGCAGCAGCTACAAGCGGGCGGTATTCGTTCATGTGGACAGCCGGGGACGCTCCAATCAGGTGGATGTGTTCTTCTATCATGCTTTGGGAAGCAAAACGGGAAAGCGTCTGGCGGAAAACATCCGGAAAACATTCGAACAGAAATACGACAAGCATCAGCCAAACCGGGGATTTTCCGGTACGGTCAGCGCCCGCGAGCTTTATGTGCTGCGCAAAGCCACTCCGGCATCGGTTTTTCTGGAATTGGGAAACATCCAAAACAAGAAAGACCAGCAGCGACTGATCATTCCAAGCAACCGGCAGGCTCTGGCGGACTGGATCTGCAAAGGCATCGTGCGTGACTATAAAAACCGATAGCCGAAAAGTCTTCTGAAAATCATTTCGATAAAACCAGAAAATCATCCCGATGTTTTTGAAAAATCATCAGGATGATTTTTTTCATGCGTCACAATCCGGTGAGAAGCCTCATCCGGACAGACCTAAAAACAAATAAAGGAGTTGCTTCGCCCGATGCGAAACAACTCCTTTGCTTTTATAGCTCTTGCTGTCGTCTCCCGCAGGAAACAGTTGCCCTGCGGACCGACAGTCTGAGAAATTCTGCTGCAACTCTTTTCCGAAAGGCTGAATTACTTCAGCTCACGGATAAAGAAGTTCGAGATGCTGGTAAACAGATGGTTGCGGGTGTTTCCACCATAGATACCATGATTACGGTTGGTGTAAGGCAACATCATGAACGGTTTGTCGGCCTGAACCAAAGCCTCGGCATACTCAGCCACATTGCGGAAATGCACATTATCGTCGGCCATACCGTGACAGATCAGCAGCGCACCGTGCAGATTGCCGGCTCTTGAAATCGGGTTGCAATCGTAACCGGTAGGATTCTCCTTCGGAGTGCGCATGAAACGCTCGGTATATACGGTGTCATAGAAACGCCAGCTGGTTGGAGGAGCCACAGCCACTCCGGCAGCAAATACCGGACGGCCTTCGCTCATACTCATCAGGGTGTTGAATCCGCCGAAGCTCCAGCCCCAGATACCGATATTGTCTTTGTCCACATAAGGCAACGAACCGAGATAGATGGCTGTTTCTACCTGGTCTTTTGATTCCAGGTTACCCAGATTCAGATAAGTGCACTGCTCAAAGTCGCGACCACGGCCACCGGTTCCACGTCCGTCCACACAAACCATGATGAAGCCCTCGCCGGCCATATACTGTTCATAAAGGGTTCCGCCCATGTTTCCGGCGTTCCAAGAGTCAACGACCTGCTGTGAGCCCGGTCCGCTATACTGGAAGAGAATTACCGGATACTTCTTCGAAGCATCGAAATTGGCCGGCTTCACCATATATCCGTTCAGTTCCACACCCTCAGAGGTCTTGAAACTGAAGAACTCACGCTTACCCAAATCCAGACCGGCCAGCTTTTCGTTCAGCTCCTTGTTGTCGAGGAGCACCTTGAGCTGCTTGCCCTTATTATTGTAAAGCGAAGTGATGAACGGAGTGTTGATGTTTGAATATACGTTCATGAAATACTTGAAGCTCTTGCTGAAGATGGCACTGTTCTGTCCCAACTGCGGAGTCAGCTTCGTGGTCTTACCGTTGGAAGCGGTGCAGTACACGGCGGTACGCATCGGGCTGTCCTGGTTAGAAGCGTAGTAGAACGCACCGGTAGCCTCATCGTAACCATAGAAGGAAGTCACGTCGAATTTACCTTTGGTCACCTGCTTCACGAGCGAACCGTTGGTGTTATACAGATACAGGTGGTTGAAACCGTCGCGCTCACTCTGCAATACAAAGTAGTTGCCATAGAACTGCACATCGCTGTATGCCTTCTCGGTGATGTATTTAGGAGCCTTGTCGCGCAGAATCATCTTGCACTCGGTAGAGCGCGGATTGGCCATGTAAATCTCCAGATTGTCCTGATGACGGTTGAGCGTATAAATGGCCAGCTTGTTCGGATCATTGGTAAACTTGATACGAGGGATATAGCCGTCGGCAGGGAGCGGCAACTTCATCTGGCGCACCACGCGGGTTTTGATCTCAAAAGAATAGACACTCACCGTGGAGTTGGTCTCGCCGGCTATCGGGTATTTGTATTCATACGCACCGGGATAGTTGGCATAAGCGTCCATGGCCGGAGCGGCTCCCTTGAACAGCGGGAAAGAATAAAGAGGCACTTTGCTCTCGTCGTACTTCACCCACGCAATCATCGTATTGTCGGCATTGAAATCGAAAGAGCAGTCGTTGGAGAACTCTTCCTCGTTCACCCAGTCGGGAATACCGTTGATCACTTCGTTGAATTTACCGTCTTTGGTAATCTGGCTCTCGCTGTTGTTGTAGAGCAGCTTCACCAGGAAGAGGTTGTTCTCGCGTACGAAGGCAATCATGTTTCCGTCGCGTGAGAACATCGGCACCTGCTGCGGTCCGCCTTCTGACAAAGGATCCAGAGTGCGGTTCTCTACATTATAAATATAATATACCGCTGTGTTGGAGTGACGGTAGATAGGACGGGTCTGGGTGCGTACCAGAATGTTCTTCTCATCGGGCGACATGATGTATCCGTCAATGTAATCCAACTTCACATCCTCGGCAGTAGCCACATCAAACAGCACTCCGGTTTTCTCTCCCGTACGGAAAGAATACTTCAGAATCTGCTTGTTGTCTTTACTCAACTGCGAATAGCTCTCGCCATCGTTCATGGGGTTTACTCCATAAATGCGCTGGGCGGAATAAACTCCGTTACACAAATCTTTCAAATTCAGTTTCTTTGCTGCATGCACGGGGCCCACAACCGCCAGACACAGCAAAAGCAAGCGTGCAATCTTCTTCATATCATTGATTTTAATAATAATCTGTAAGTTAAGAGCTACAAAGATAGTTCTTTTTTCTCTCTTAACAGAAGATAACCCTTGTTTTTACAGAACATTCCCCCATTTTTAGCCGGTGATTTTTCTCCTTTTGTTGTATCTTTGTGAAAACAAGAATCAAGAATAAACCGCAAAAAGCAATGGACAAACCGTTCTTATATAATGATTTCGGCTCGTTTCTGAAACGGCACTTCCCTTTCAAGGTGCAGAAAATATCGCTCAACGCCGGCTTTACCTGTCCCAACCGCGACGGCAGCAAAGGACTGGGAGGCTGTACCTTCTGCAACAACCAGACCTTCAATCCGGACTATTGCCGCACCGAGAAAAGCATCACGCAGCAACTGGAGGAGGGAAAGGCTTTCTTTGCCCAAAAATATCCCGACATGAAATATCTGGCTTACTTTCAGGCTTATACCAACACGTATGGCGAGCTGGAGGAGCTTATTCGCAAATACGAAGAAGCATTGGCCACACCGGGAGTCGTGGGGCTGGTCATCGGCACACGCCCCGACTGCATGCCCGACGAACTGCTGGACTATCTCACGGAGCTGAACCGCCGCACCTTCCTGCTCGTGGAATATGGCATTGAAAGCACTTACGACCGCACGCTGGAACGCATCAACCGGGGACATACGTTTGAACAGACCCGGCAGGCGGTGATCCGCACGGCCGAAAGAGGCATCATGGTGGGCGGACATCTGATTCTCGGATTGCCGGGCGAATCGGAAGAGGACATCCTGCACGAAGCGGATTTGCTCTCTGCCCTCCCCCTCACCACCCTGAAGCTGCATCAGCTCCAACTGATTCGGGGCACCAAAATGGCGCATCAGTATGCCGAGCATCCGGAGTGGTTCCATATCTATGATGTCGATGAATATATCCGGCTGGTCGTAGCCTTTGTCGGACGGCTGCGCCGCGACATCGTTCTGGAGCGCTTTGTGTCCCAGTCGCCCAAGAGTCTGCTTATTGCACCGGACTGGGGACTGAAGAACCATGAATTCACTCAAAAAGTATATAAATATATGATAGAATCAGACACGTGGCAGGGAAAGAATGCGGTAAACACGAATTTATAGCCCTCCGTGTTTTATATTTTATTGAAAGATATTATCTTTGTTTCGACATAAATCCTAAACAATTTTTATCTATGGTAAGACAATTTTTATTTTCTTGTGCTTTGCTTTCCAGCTTGGCCCTTCAGGCACAGAAAGGAGACAAGTCTGCTCCGTACTGGCTCGATCCTGAAGTAAACCGCGTGAACTGCGAAGCACCTCGCGCTGCTTTCTTTGCCTATGAAAACACAGACCTGGCTCAGAAAGGCATCAAAAAAGATTCAAAACGCTTTATGTCTCTGGAAGGCGACTGGCGCTTTAACTTTGTAACCAACCATAACGAAGCACCAAAAGGTTTTGAAGCCACTGATTTTGATGACTCCAAATGGGTCAACTTCCCGGTGCCGGGCCTCTTCGAAATCAACGGCTACGGCGACCGCATCTACAAGAATGTGGGTTATGCCTGGAATACACAGTTCGATAACAATCCTCCTTACGTAGAAGAAAAGAATAACTATACCGGATCATACCGCAAGGAAATCCTCGTGCCTGCCGACTGGAAAGGTGAGGACATTTTCCTGCATGTGGGTTCAGCCACCTCAAACCTGAAGGTGTGGGTGAACGGTAAATTCGTGGGCTACAGCGAAGACAGCAAGGTAGCTGCCGAATTTGATCTGACCAAATACCTGAAACCGGGAAAACAGAACCTCATCGCCATGCAGGTGATGCGTTGGTGCGACGGTTCTTATCTGGAAGATCAGGACTTCTGGCGCTTTACCGGTATCGCACGCGAGGTATATCTCTATGCCCGTCCGGAAACTCATCTGGAAGATGTATTCATCACTCCGGATCTGGTAAACAATTATACTGACGGTACTCTGAACATCAAGTTGAATCTGGAGAATGCCAAAGGCAATGATGTAGAACTGACACTGAAAGACGATCAGGGTAAAGTCGTGAAGAGCGAAACGACCAAGGTGGATAAAAACGGAGCTCTGGCTTGTCAATGGGAAGTAAAGAACCCGAAGAAGTGGACCGCAGAAACTCCTAACCTCTACAAGCTGTATATCACCGTAAAAGACGGTGACAAGGTGCTGGAGACCATTCCGCAGAATGTAGGTTTCCGCAAAGTGGAAATCAAGAACGCTCAGGTGCTCGTCAACGGAAAACCGGTATTGTTCAAGGGTGCCAACCGACATGAGATTGATCCGGACGGAGGATACGTCGTATCGGTAGAACGCATGATTGAGGATATCAAGATCATGAAGGAGCTGAACATCAATGCCGTTCGTACCTGCCACTATCCAGACGATCCGAGATGGTATGACTTGTGTGACCAGTATGGTCTGTATCTGGTGGCCGAAACGAATATCGAAAGCCACGGTATGGGATATGGCGAAACAACCCTGGCCAAGAATCCGGCCTACGAGAAGGCACACGTTGAGCGTAATGAACTGAACGTAAAAACATTCAAGAATCATCCGAGCATCATCTTCTGGAGTTTGGGTAACGAAGCCGGATATGGTCCGAACTTCGAAAAGGCATATGATGTAGTCAAAGCTTATGATCCAAGCAGACCGGTACAGTATGAGCGCGCCGGAGATAACGGTAAGACCGATATCTTCTGCCCGATGTATTACGGTTACGGCGGCTGCGAAGGATATGCCAAAAACGACAATCCACGTCCGCTGATCCAGTGTGAGTATGCGCATGCCATGGGTAACTCAATGGGTGGATTCAAGGAATACTGGGATCTGGTACGCAAATATCCGAAATATCAGGGTGGATTTATCTGGGACTTCGTAGACCAGGCTCTGCGCGACTACAACAAGGACGGCAAGATGATCTATACTTATGGTGGTGACTACGGACGTTATCCGGCTACCGACCACAACTTCAACAACAACGGTATCATCAATCCGGACCGCAAGCCGAACCCACATGCCAACGAGGTGCGCTACTATTATCAGAATATCTGGCTCACTCCGGTAAAAGCAGAAAGCGGCGAATTTGAGGTTTATAATGAAAACTTCTTTATCGGTCTGAAGGATTATGCAGAAATCCACTGGTCTCTGGAGGCTCAGGGAGAATCAATCCTGAAAGGCAGCTGCTCTTTGGATGTAGATGCACAGCAGAAAAAGACTGTAACCTTGCCATCTACCAACCAGACTGCTGACTGGACCAAGGCAATTGAAGAGGCTAAGGCTCAAAACAAGGAACTGGTTCTGAATGTAGATGTGAAGCTCGTTAAGGACGAACCGTTATTGGAAAAAGGCTACGACATCGCACGCCAGCAGTTTGTTCTGAACGGATACAAGTTCCCGACAGCAGAAGATGTTCTGAATCAGAAAGCCGAGGCACAGCAGACTGTCAAGAAGGATGAGATGAAGGCAGCCCTGACTCTCGAAGCAAACGGTACGTCTGTAACCTTCAATAAAGCTACCGGATGGGTGGACTATCTGGATGTGAACGGCAAACCGATGCTCGAAAAGGGCTATTCTCTGAAACCGGACTTCTGGCGCGCTCCAACAGACAATGACTACGGTGCCGGACTGCAGAACCGCTTTGCCGCATGGAAGAATCCGCAGTACAACCTCAAATCATTCAAGTGTACCGATAACGGACAGAACAAGTCTGTTGAAGCAGTTTACGACATGCCGGGCGTAGAAGCAACACTCACTATGGTTTATACACTCACTCCTCAGGGAGCTTTGATGGTTGACCAGAAACTGGATGTCAACGAACAGGCCAAGAACAAGCCGGCTTTGATGCGTTTCGGTATGCAGCTGGTAATGCCGCAGGAGTACAACACCATCAACTTCTACGGAAAGGGACCGGGAGAGAACTACGTAGACCGCAACAATGGTGACCGCCTGGGTGTTTATACTCAGAAAGTAGCCGATCAGTACTGGGGCTATATCCGTCCACAGGAAAGCGGAAACAAGACAGAAGTGCGCTATTGGAATGTGGTTAACTCAGCAAATAACGGTCTGAAGTTCTACGGAACAGCACCTCTGGAATGCAGCTCCCTGAACTATCTGGCTGAAGATTTGGACGACGGACCGGACAAGTACCTGCACCAGAGTCACTCCGGCGACCTCACTCCAAGAAACTTCACTGTAGTGAAACTGGCTTCCAAGCAGATGGGTCTGGGTTGCGTCGACAGCTGGGGCTCATGGCCACGAGGCGAATATCTGGTACCTTACCAGGATTATCAGTTCAACTTCGTGATTACTCCGGAGAAGAAATAAGTTTCTATAACCTAAAAGGGATGTTCCGTATTTTGGCGGAACATCCCTTATTTTATTTCCCCTTAAAAGAAAGATAACAAAAAAGCTCTGTCAGATTCCACGGTCTTCGGGAACTGACAGAGCTTTTTGTATGATAGATGAGAGCAATCTGCTCCACATGTCATAGGCTACAACGTTATTTGTAAATCAAGAAGATTGCCGGAATCTTACTCAAGTCAGGCAAAGTAGTCGCTTTCCATTCCTTTATGGTCTTTGTATGGATATATTCTTCGGCACAGGTAATTCCGGCCGCGATACAAAGACGGGTTGATGGCTTGCAGGTACGCAACAGCTCCTCAATCATTTTTGCATTGCGATAAGGAGTTTCAATGAAGAGTTGAGTCTGGTGTTCCTGATAAACCTTTTGTTCCAGAGATTTGATTTTCTGAATGCGCTCGCCCGGATTGATCGGCAGATAACCGTTGAAGGCAAAGCTCTGTCCATTGAATCCGGAGGCCATTACTGCCAGAATCATGGACGAAGGGCCCACGAGCGGTATCACCCTCAACCCCTTACGCTGCGCAATGGCAACCACATCCGAACCCGGATCGGCCACCGCCGGACAGCCGGCCTCTGAAAGCATTCCCATCGGGATGCCCTGTTCCAAAGGTTTGAGATAAGAAGCAAACACATCATGCGACGCGTGCTTGCCCATCGGATAGAAGGTCAGCTCGTCAATCACAATCGAACTGTCCACCTTCTTTAGAAATCTACGGGCCGAACGGACATCCTCTACAATGAAATGCTTCAGTCCCAAAATGATTTCCTTGTTATATGCCGGCAACACTGCACTGATGGCAGTATCGCCCAAAGTTACCGGTAATAAATAAAGTGCCGCTTCCATTTTTTACGTTTACGGATTATATCCTGAATTTTGATAAATAGTATCTGGATGAAGATGCAGCAGCTCTTGCCATTGTGCCTTTTTATGATGTTTCATATAACTGTCCACAATCTGACCTCCCAGCCACAGTCCCAACTGGTCGGATGATCCGGTTCCGAAAAAGACCGTATACTCACGGGGGTCCATAAACTCTCTGATGCGTGCCCAGTCTGTTGTCTGCAACATGTCATTTTCCTTCAGCCAGTTCCAGACCTGCTTTTCGTGGCTGATGCACCAGGCACGGCGTTCGCCCGTGAAATTCATTTCTTCGTATAAAGGTTTCTTCAGCAAATGCGAGATAATCCAATGAATCTTTCCGGCAGTGACCATCCGCTGCAAAAGTGTGCGACTGGTATGTGCTCCATATAAGTCGCCGAGATAGTAGAACAGAATGTCGGGAACAATCTGGTCGCGCTCCATGCTTCTGCGCTGATAGCTGTAGTAATAATCCTTATACAAAGGAAAGTCGGCGCCCAAATATTTATCCAGTCCCACTCCGATAACGGAATCACTGATAACGATACTCTCGTTCAGGGCACACACCTGAGCATAGATACACGGAACCACAAAACTGGTATCGGCTTTCTTCAAGGCAGCAAACACTTCGGTCAGCTGTTCCTCTTCGGGCTCCAGATCACCATATTGGCGACGCACCTCGGCATACAAGCTTTGCACGATGGAATCCTGATAAAAGGCACGCAGTTTACGGTCAATACCGGGATCCTGCACATCGCCTATGGCAAGTACATTCTCAATGAGCATGCTGGTTTGCAGAGAAAACTCCGTGTTGAGCCGCTGCAATGCCGAATAGCTGTTCAAAGACACAAAATCGTCCATCACCTCATCGTAACGAATGATTTTCACTTCGTCGTCCGAGGCATCCACCCATCTCTGCCAATTGCCCGTGCAGGATGCCAGCATCATGCACAGGAGCAAGAATATATATTTAATTGCTTTCAAGGTTTTCTACACTTATTTTAGTAAATGCAAAAATAGCAAAGAATCCCTTAAAAAACAATTTTTATTCAAAAAAACAGAAAAAGTTTTTAAAAGTCGCTTTTTCCTTTTTCCGGCAGGATGTGCCCTAAACAAGAACTGCCCTCACCGCTCTCAACACATGAAGTGATTGCGGGAGGAAAGTTGTGAAAAGTTTTTCTGCTTACGCAGCATATAAAGAAAGACCATGCTCTTGGGGAAGATACAGCGGTGGGTCTGACAAACAGCCTTCTGCTGCACCTCGCTGCGCTTGATTTTGTACTGTGGCTTAAAGGCACGGTAGGCATTATGCGCCCGAATCACCGCCTTGAAATCTCCCCACTTTCCTTTCAGCAGGAACTGCACAGCCGCCACACCGTCGAGTACCATGCGGGCCAACAGAATCTTCTGCAACTGACTGTCGGGCAAATTCTTATAAAGCATCAGCAAATTGTTCCGGAAGTTCAGATAGGTCTTATGCGGATTTTCCTTAGGCAGTGTACCCCCTCCCCAGTGATAAGCCACCGAATCGGGAATGCACACCAGTTTCCGTCCCATGGTGTTCAACCGCCAGCACAGATCAATCTCCTCCATGTGGGCAAAGAAATCTCCGTCGAGTCCGCCGGCATTCCAATAGTCTTCGCGGCGAATCATCAGGGCTGCGCCAGTGGCCCAGAATATTTCGGTCACCGTGTCGTACTGGCCGCGGTCCACCTCTACCGTATCGAGCACACGGCCCCGGCAGAAAGGATAACCCAGATAATCGAGATAACCGCCTGCAGCACCGGCATACTCAAAGCTGTCTTTCTGGAAATAACTCAGCAGTTTGGGCTGACAGGCTGCCACCTCGGGATGCGCATCCATATAGCGCACCAGCGGTTCGAGCCATCCGGGAGTCACCTCCACATCGGAATTGAGCAACAGATAATAGGTTGCGTCAATCTGCTGCAACGCACGGTTGTAGCCCTCGGCGAAACCATAATTCCGGTCGAGGATGATGAGCGGAACCTGAGGAAATTCCTTTTTAAGATATTCAATGGAATCATCGGTCGAAGCGTTGTCGGCCACATAGACCGTTCCCAACGGTTCGGTATTCGCAACCACTCCGGCCAGGAACTTCTCGAGCATTTTCTTTCCGTTCCAGTTCAGGATGACCACAGCCACCCGATCCCTTTCTTCGTTCTCTTTCATAGAAATCATATTAATTGGGCATTCACCATGCCGTTTTCTTCGTTCAAATCCATCAGACGTACCTTCACGATACGGTTATCCTCCAGCGGAGCATCCGGATGCAGCTCTACCTTGATATAATTATCGGTAAATCCGTGCATCACCAGCGGATTCTTGGAGCGTTCCAGCAGCACGCTGCGCTCCTGTCCCAGATAACGGCGGTAGAAAGCATTCAGTTTGCGGTCGGACAGCTCCAACAGGATCTGGCTGCGACGATGCTTTTCCTCGGCGCTTACCTGATGGTCGATTTCCAGTGCCTTGGTGCCCGGACGCTCAGAATAGCTGAACACATGCAGCTGGGAAATGTCGAGCGACTCGATAAAACGGCAGGCATCCTCGAAATAGGCTTCCGTTTCACCACGGGTACCCACGATGACATCCACTCCGATAAAGGCGTCGGGCATCAGTTCGCAAATACGCTCCACCTTGGAACGGAACAGGGCCGTGTCGTACTTGCGGCGCATCAGGCGCAGCACCTCATCGCTTCCGCTCTGCAGCGGAATGTGGAAGTGAGGCATGAAAGCACGCGATGTGGCGCAATATTGCAGGATTTCGTCCGTCAGCAGATTCGGCTCAATCGAAGAGATGCGATAGCGTTCAATGCCCTCCACCTGATCGAGCGCCTTAATCAAATCCAGAAAACTCTCCTTGGTGGTGCGTCCGAAATCGCCGATGTTCACACCGGTCAGCACAATTTCCTTTCCGCCCTCGCGCGCCACTCCTTCGGCCTGCTCTACCAGCGAGGCGATGGAACCGTTGCGGCTTCGTCCGCGGGCAAACGGAATGGTACAGTAGGTACAGTAATAATCGCAGCCATCCTGCACTTTCAGAAAATAGCGGGTACGGTCGCCGCAGGAGCAAGAAGGTGCAAAGGTGCGGATGTCCTTCACGGCCACCGTATGCGACTCATGCGCAGCGTCGGCCGGTTTTCTTTCCTGAGGCAACAGCGGCAGGCGCTCTTCCAGATACTTCAGGATATCGCCTTTCTGCTCGGCACCCAAAACCAGGTCCACGCCCTCGATGGCTGAAACCACTCCGGGTTTGAGCTGGGCATAGCAACCGGTTACTACCACAAATGCGCCGGGATGCTGTTTCACCATCTTATGAATGGCCTGACGGCACTTATGATCGGCCACCTCAGTCACCGAACAAGTGTTGATGATACAGATATCCGCCTTCTCGCCCTCGCGCACAGTCTCCACGCCCATCTGCTTCAGAAGTTTTCCCACAGAAGAGGTCTCGGCAAAATTCAGCTTACAACCCAAAGTGTAGTAAGCCGCCTTCTTATTTTGAAATATAGATGCTTCGGTCATACTTTATTATATAGATACGAAATACAAAAATAAAAAAAAATGACCATATACCTCTGTATTCTCTTCATTAATTAGATTTTAATAAGAAACCCAAGGGGGTAAAAATCACAGAAAAAGGGGTTCATAACATAAAAAGACGCTTCTAAGGAAAAAAATTCGAATAGCCCCTCATTTTTAACATTTCACAAAATATTGAAATTCAGATAGTTATAAGAAAAATGGAAAAAAGTAAGAAAAAAAGTTGCCCAAAGTAGTACAACGTATCAAAAAACTCCTTACCTTTGCAATGTTTTAATAAGCAATTGATTGTTTTACAGATTTAAAAAAGCAGAAAAATGAAAAAATTAGCATTTGTTTTCGTAGCTGGTTTGGCTATGTCTTTCGCATCTTGTGGTAACAAAACTGAGCAGGCTGCTGCAACTGACAGCATCGCAGCTGACACTACTGTAGCTGTTGAGACTATCGACTCTGTTGCTACTGACTCTGTTGCTACTGACTCTGTAGCTGCTGACACTACTGCAGCTCCTGTAGCTGAATAATTCAGATTACGAAAGCAAAAAACTTAGAGGTTTGCCCTGTGAAGGACAAACCTTTTTTTATTGCCTTTTCGCAAAAGGCAACATCTCATCCCCTGACATTTCACCTACCCGACAGCAAGACACAACAATCCGACAATCACCTAAAAGAAAAAGACTAGAAAAATACTTCCTAAAGAACTCTTATCAGGACGCATTTCCATGCACACACCCTATCGGCAAACTCTTTCACCCCAAACACACTATAGAAAAGAAAAAATGATCCTGATGATTTCAGAAAACCATCAGGATCATTTTATAAAATCATTATGATGTTTTTTTCACTTCATCCGGAGAACCCCAAAACAAAAGAAGCGCTCCTTATGGGAACGCCTGGAAACAAAAAAAAAGCAGGAAACAAGTTCCTGCTTTTCATATTCTGTAATGATTAAGCCTCTTCTGCAACAACTTCGAAAGGAATCTCAACAGAAACTTCCTTGTGAAGCTTAACAGTTGCTACGTAAGAACCTACAGCCTTAACATCCTTAACGATGATGATCTTACGATCGATGCTGAAGCCCTTCTTCTGCAACTCTTCTGCAATCTGCAAGCTGTTTACTGAACCGTAGATAACACCGGTAGCGCTTACCTTAGTAGGGATAGTCAATGAAACCTCACCCAACTTAGCAGCCAAAGCCAATGCATCGTTCTTGATTTTCTCCAACTTGTGTGCCTTCTGCTTCAAATCCTCTGCCAGAACCTTCTTTGCAGACTCAGAAGCGATAACACCCTTACCAGTAGGAATAAGATAGTTACGTCCGTAACCAGGCTTTACATTTACAATATCATTCTTGTAACCCAAGCCAATAACGTCTTCTTTCAATATAATTTCCATGCTTACTCCTCCTTAATTATTTCATCATATCAGTTACAAATGGAAGAAGAGCCAAGTGACGAGCTCTCTTAACAGCCTGAGCCACACGACGCTGATACTTCAAAGAAGTACCGGTGATACGACGTGGAAGGATCTTACCCTGCTCGTTCAAGAATTTCTTCAAGAATTCAGGATCCTTATAATCGATGTACTTAATACCGCTTTTCTTGAAACGACAGTATTTCTTTTTCTTTACGTCAACTGTGGGCGGAGTCAAATATCTGATTTCTGATTGCTGTGCCATGATTAATCCTCCTTTTTAACTTTGTTATTTCTTCTCTTCTCAGCATATTCTGCTGCGTACTTCTCCATCTTTACAGTCAAGTAGCGAAGTACTTTCTCATCACGACGGTAATTTACCTCCAAAGTCTTAATTACCTCTGGCTGTGCCTTGAACTCAATCAGGATGTAGAAACCTGTTGATTTCTTATCAATAGCATAAGCCAACTTCTTCAGGCCCCAGTTCTCTTCGTTGATAATCTCTGCACCATTGCTGGTCAGGATACCCTTGAACTTGTTGACCGCTTCCTTCATCTGATCATCAGACAAAACGGGAGTTAAAATGAAAACGGTTTCGTATTGATTCATAAATACGTTAATTAATAGATTATTTGTTAAATTTCAAAATGCGGTGCAAAGATAGCAGGAAATGATTGATCTTGCAAGCATTCGTCCGGATTTTTAGCTTTTTTCATGGAAGTTAATATAAAACGCGCCCGAAAAAAGCCCTACAATATTCAAAAATATATAATAATGAGAAGTTTTACGCGCTCTGTTGACAAAAACATTGTATATTTGTTC
Organism: Bacteroides sp. OF04-15BH; assembly: GCF_003477995.1. Lineage (GTDB taxonomy): Bacteria > Bacteroidota > Bacteroidia > Bacteroidales > Bacteroidaceae > Paraprevotella. The sequence goes on along the minus strand of NZ_QUEM01000001.1, from coordinate 169,573 downwards.
GTTTATGAACATTTTATTCAGATAGTGCGTGGAACAATTTAGCTTTGACATCAAATTAATCTTTGCCATTCTCAACGGTAAAGTATCTGCCGCCATAAACCGGAAACTGTATCGGAATTTCAGAGAATATAATCTGGACATAACTCCGGAACAGTGGACTGTGCTGCTCTTCCTTTGGGAAAAAGAAGGCGTGACACAACAGGAACTGTGCCATGTAACCTTCAAGGACAAACCGAGCATGACACGCCTCATCAACAACATGGAAAAGCAGAATCTGGTGAAAAGAACCGCCTGCGATACCGACAAGAGAATAAACCTGATCTATCTCACTTCCTATGGCCGGAGCCTGGAAGACAAGTCGAGATATGTGGCCAACAAGACCCTCAAGGAGGCTCTGCGCGGACTGACGATTGAGGAACTGAGAGTTAGTCAGGACGTATTAAGAAAAGTGTTTTCAAATACAAAAGACTAATTTATCGGGCCATTATTGTTTTTTTATTTCGAAAAGTTTCTGTTTTTAAAGAATTATGCTTTAATTTGTGGAACAAATCAAGAAAGAAATAACTTAAAACAATAATAAACGCTATGAAGTATTTAGGACTGCTCCTCATTATTTTAGGAGCCATCATTTTGATTCTAAGCTATACATTTGGCTGGGTGGACAACAATATGGTTAACGGTGGCGCTCTGGTGCTGATGATTATCGGACTGATTGCGCACATCATCCTGAACAAGAAATACCAGGATTAAACATCCGACTTTTTGTTTCTATAAGGTCTGCATCTATCCAAAAAGACAAAAAAAACAGGCAATCCTTCGGGGTTGCCTGTTTTTTTGTCTTCCTATCTTATAAAGAATTATTCCTCTTCTCTGGGAACAATCAGACGGTATCCCTTACCGTGAACGTTGTTGATCTCGATAGACGGATCGTCTTTCAGGTGCTTACGCAGCTTGGTGATATATACATCCATACTGCGTGCGTTGAAATAGTTGTCGTCAATCCAGATGGTCTTCAGAGCCAACTCACGCTGCAACACGTCGTTTGCATGGGCACACAGCAAAGACAGCAACTCGCTCTCCTTGGTAGTCAGCTTGGTCTGCTTCTCGCCGATAGACAGAATCTGGCGCTGAGTGTCGAAAGTGAAGTTACCCAACTTGTAAACGCTGGTTTCCTTAACCTTCTTTCCTCTTACACGGCGCAAAATGGCCTCCATACGGAAAACAAGCTCTTCCATAGAGAATGGCTTGGTGATATAGTCATCGGCACCGATCTTGAATCCGTCAAAGATATCTTCCTTGAGGTTCTTGGCAGTAAGGAAAATAATAGGTACTTCCTGATTGATCTGACGGATTTCCTGAGCCAGAGCGAAACCGTCTTTCTTCGGCATCATCACATCCAGCACACACAAGTCGTACTTGTTTTTCAGGAAAGCCTTGTAACCTACTTCTCCATCCGGATAAAGTTCGGCATCATATCCCTTTGCCTGCAAATATTCACGGAGCAGCATACCCAGGCTCTCATCATCTTCACACAACAGAATTCTTAACTTATCTTCCATAATTCTAGTTTTTTAATGTCGGTATTGTTATTATAAATTTAGTTCCTTCTCCTAATTCGCTCTCGGCGCGAATGTTTCCCTTATGCAAATCTATGATCTTCTTCACGTAGGCCAGTCCGAGACCGAAGCCCTTCACATCGTGCTTGTTGCCGGTGTACACGCGATAGAATTTCTCAAAGATGCGCTTCAGGTCATCTTTCTGAATGCCGATTCCGTTGTCCTCTACACTGATGTAGAGTTTGCCGTGAGCATTCCATGTGCGTAGCGTCAGATGCAGCTGCACATCGTCACGTTTGTATTTCACGGCGTTGTCCATCAGATTGAAAATCACATTCGTGAAGTGCATCTCATCGACATAGATCTGTGCATCTTCGGCCTGAAGGTCGGAAGTGATTTCACCGCCGTTTTGCGATACTTTCAGCGTAAAGGTCTTGATGACTCCCGAAATCAGGGCGTTGGCATCAATCTCCTTCGGCTTGAAGGCAATGTTATCGCGGTCGTAAAGCGACATCTGCAACACTTTCTCTACCTGGAAACGCAGACGCTTGGTTTCGTCATTAATCACCCGCGACAGGCTTTCATACATCTGATCGGTCTTCTTGATGGACTGGTCTGCCAGCATCTGGGCGGCCAGAGAGATGGAAGACAACGGGGTCTTGAACTCGTGCGTCATGTTGTTGATAAAGTCGTTCTTCATCTCCGACACTTTCTTCTGGCGCAGAATGATGTAGACCGTAAAGATAAACGTAACGAGCAGGATGACCGTAAAGATCAATGACGGAATCATCATTCGGGCAGTACCCAGAATATAATGGTTCATGTCGGGGAAGTGAATCCGCACAATGCCCATCTTGTTTGAGGAATCGTTCCGGAAAAGCACCTGCGAATAGGTGTATTCCTCTCCTTTGCTCTCGTAGTCAGGACAGCGGTACACCTCGCGTCCGTCGCTCGTGGTCACCGTAAAGTGATAGGGCAAGTGAATGCCGTTGCACTCCAGGGCCGAACGGATATCCTGGTCGAACAGTTTAAAGTTGATTCGTTCCGACAGCGGACGGTTACTGGCCTGATAGAGGATGGAGTAAATCACCTCATCGAGCACTCCTTTCTGATACACATAGGCGTTCTTTACAAAAGCCTGAAATGCCTTGGAAGCCTCACTGATGGAATTCTTGCTTTTCAGTGTCAAAGCCTTCGGCATCTTCGACGGCTTCTTGATCTTGCTGGTCACCTGAAAAGAAGAATTGAATTTTGTAGCACTATCCAGCAGCGGTCCGCTCTGCAACATGAGCAGATAGTCGAGAGAATCGAGCTGACTGCGATAAAGCTCGGACTCCAGCGAAATCTTTTCCAGATACCGGAAAGTTTCGTTCTGCTCCAGATTACGGGCCGCCTGATCCAGACTACGAAAGACAGATTCATCAAACTGTTCCTTACGCATTTTGGTCATCTGCCTGATATAGGTAGTCTGCAAATAGAGTAACGCCAACAGCGAACACCCCATGATTACACTGATTATCCAAATAGTTGACTTCTTCATATCCGCAAATATAAAGCACCGTTTATAGAAAATAAATTGAAACTTCAAAAAAAAACCGCAATTTTAACCGAATTAACAAAAACCACCCGTTTTATGTTCGCATAACAAACTTAACTGTATTATTTATATATTCGAAAAGAAAAAAGAGCCGCATCTGAATCTTTCTTAAAAAAGGAAAGAAGCAGATACGGCTCTTGTCTGGTCATCTTGACATGTATTGCTCAAAGGCAATCATGGATAGCATTTTCATTATTCGGCACCTTCGGTAGCTTCGAACTGCTTCATGAGCTGAGCCTGAACATCGGCCGGTACCAACTCATAGCTTGCATACTTCATGATGAATGAAGCGCGGCCACCGGTAAGTGAACTCAAAGAGGTACTGTAGTTAGACATTTCCTTCAAAGGAACCTTGGCTACCAGTTTCTCATATCCGTTCTCGCTGGACATACCCAGAATCATACCGCGGCGTCCCTGCAAGTCGCTCATCACATCACCCATCTTGTCAGAAGGTACAAATACTTCTACATCGTAGATCGGTTCGAGCAACTTAGGAGCGGCATTCTTGAAGGCCTGACTGAAGGCGTTGCGACCGGCCAGCATAAATGACAATTCATTGGAATCTACCGGGTGCATTTTTCCGTCGTAAACAATGACACGCACGTCGCGAGCATAAGAACCGGTAAGCGGACCCTGCTCCATACGCTGCATCACGCCCTTCAGAATGGCCGGCATAAAGCGTGCATCGATGGCACCACCCACTACGGAGTTGATGAATACCAGCTTACCGCCCCACTCCAGCGATACTTCTTCCTTACCTTTTATATTAATGCGGTACTCCTGTCCATCGAACTTGTATACGTCCGGATCAGGCATGCCTTCATAATATGGCTCTACAATGAGGTGCACCTCACCAAACTGACCGGCACCACCGGACTGTTTCTTGTGACGGTAATCGGCACGGGCTGCCTTGGTGATGGTTTCACGATATGGGATACGCGGCTCGTCGAACACGATATTGATCTTGTCAATGTTCTCCATACGCCATTTCAAAGTGCGCAGGTGGAACTCACCCTGACCGTGAAGCAGAATCTGACGCAACTCCTTGCTCTGCTCTACCATCCAGGTCGGATCCTCTTCGTGCATACGCCACAGAGCGTTCATCATCTTCTCGGTTTCAGCCTCGTTCTGGGCACGCACCGCACGGGTGTACTTCGGATTCGGATATTTGATGAAGTTGAAGCGGTTCTCGGCATCCTTGGCATTCAAGGTGTTTCCGGTCTTCACATCTTTCAGTTTTACAGTACAACCGATATCACCGGCAACCAGTTCCTCTACCTTGATACGGTTCGGACCGGCACAGACAAACAGCTGCGACATGCGCTCCTTGGAACCACGGTCGGCATTAGTCAGGTCATCACCTTCGTGCACCTTACCACTCATTACCTTGAAGTACTGCACCTCACCGATATGCGGCTCTACTGCGGTCTTGAAGAAATAAAGAGAAGTCGGTCCTTCTGAATCGGGCACCACTTCCACACCACGGGTATTGTGCACCTTAGGCATCTCGTTTACAAACGGAACCACGTTGCCCAGGAATTCCATCAAACGGCGCACACCCATATCCTTACCGGCGCAAACGCAGAATACCGGGAACATGCTGCGGGCAGCCAGTCCCTTGCGGATACCCTCACGCATCTCGTCTTCGGTCAGACTCTCGCTCTCGAAGAATTTCTCCATCAGGCTTTCGTCGTTCTCGGCAGCAGCCTCAACCAAAGCCTTGTGCATCATCATGGCTTTCTCTTTCTGGTCTTCCGGAATCTCTTCGATGGTCGGTTCGCCGCCATCCGGACCCCAGGAATATTTTTTCATCAGCAACACATCAATCAATGAGTTGAATGAAGGACCTGTCTCAATAGGATACTGCACCGGTACCACCTTGTTACCGTAAATGGAAATCAGCTGATCGAGAATCATGTCGTAGTCGCACTTCTCGTCGTCCAACTGGTTCACCAGGAAAATCACCGGCTTACCCAGCTTCTCAGTATAGCGGAAGTGATTCTGTGTTCCTACCTCCGGACCATACTGTCCATTCAACAATAAGATAGCGGTATCTGTAACATTCAGTGCGGTAATGGCGCTTCCGATAAAGTCGTCCGCTCCCGGACAGTCGATGATATTAAGTTTTTTCTGGTTCCATTCTACATGAAATACAGAAGAAAAAACAGAGTATCCATATTCTTGTTCTACTGGGAAATAATCGCTTACTGTATTCTTTGCCGTGATTCTTCCTCTGCGTTTGATCAATCCGCTCTCATAGAGCAACGCTTCTGTCAAAGTGGTTTTACCTGAACCGTCATTTCCTAATAAGGCAATGTTCTTAATCTCATTTGTTTGATATATTCTCATGATGTAATATATTTTTAAGGTTTTATTTTTTAGCGAGGGCAATTTATAAAAAAACATCGAAGACGCCATAAAAAAAAGAACTTATTATTTATGTTATTCAGCATGTTTCATAGTTGCCACAAAATCACTAACTTTGTATCAAACTGATAATACAACTTTTATGGCCGGAATTTATATTCATATCCCTTTCTGCAAACAACGGTGCATTTACTGCGACTTTTATTCCACAACCAGTCAGGAAAAGGAAAACCGCTATATAGAGGCGGTATGCACGGAGCTGGAACTGCGGAAACAATCGCTGCCCGATCCCGTTCATACTATATATATAGGTGGAGGAACTCCCTCGCTGCTGAACCCGGCGTCTGTAAAGCAACTCAAAGACTGCATGGACCGGAATTACCGGGTGATGCCCGACCTGGAATTTACCGTAGAGGCCAATCCGGACGATATTTCTCCGGAATGGCTGGAAGCCATGTCGCGCACCGGAGTGAACCGCATCAGTATGGGGGTGCAGACCTTTCACGACGGTCATCTGAAACTGCTGCGCCGAAGACATAATAGCGAGCGGGCTATTCAGGCTGTGCATCTGTGTCAGGAACACGGATTCCGGAATATCAGTATTGATTTGATTTACGGTCTGCCGGAACAGACGCTTGAGGAATGGAAGACAGATGTGGCACAGGCCATCGCCCTGAACGTGCAGCATCTCTCGGCCTATGCCCTGATCTATGAAGAAAACACGGCCCTGTGGCGCATGCGCGAACAGAACAAGGTTCAGGAAGCCGACGAAGAACTGAGCCTGAGCATGTTTGAATATCTGATTACGGAACTGAAAAACAATGGCTTCGAGCACTACGAGATTTCCAACTTCGGCCTACCGGGATTTCATTCCCGCCACAACTCATCGTATTGGAATGATACTCCTTATCTGGGATGCGGAGCCTCGGCACATTCTTTCATCGGAATGGAAAGAATGTATAACACAGCCAACATAGACCAATATATCAAGGACATCACGCGGTACCGCGAAGAGAATCTGCCATACAACGAGGTGTGTCACTGCGAAGTCCTGGACCGTTATGAACATTATAACGACCGGATTATTACCGGTCTGAGAACGGCGACCGGTCTTGATCTCGAAAAACTGGAACAGGACTTCGGTACGGAGCTGAAGAATTATTGCCTGAAAATGGCAGCTCCGCACCTAAAAGAAAACACCTTGCAAATAACCGAAGAAAACGGTCATCCGCAAGGTGTCCTTAAATTATCGCATCGGGGACTGTTTCTCTCCGACGGTATTATGAGTGATTTGCTTTGGGTGGATTAATTCTCCAAAGCATGTCCTTATTCTTCCTGATAGCTGATTTCATAGAAACAAGGATATACGCGACTGCTGGCATCCTTCTGTCCCTGTGAATGAGGCACAATCAGACGGACCTTGGCTATCGGCTGCTCGGTACTTACCTGACGTCCGATATTGATATAGGTGAAGGGAACAAGCCATCCTGCCGGTACTGATTTGTCAGAATAGGCCGTATACATGGCTCCCCATCCTGTAGGTCCCGTTACAAAACTTCCGGAAATGGTTCCCGAAGTATTGGAAGCTTCGATAATGTCCGGACGCGGATCCCAGAAGAAACTGTTGTTTGTAATCTGCAAACTGTCGGCCATGATATTATATTCCGTAAAGCGGCAATATACTCTTTTGGTCTCTCCCGGTTTGAGCTTCTCACCGGGACCTTTGGAAATAATCTGCATATACACACCGGTACTATTGAACAGCACATATTCGTTCTTCTCTACATTGGTCGTGCTGTCCTGCTGATAGAACTGCGATTCGGAGATCACATTGATCTTGCCGATATGAATCAACGTATCGGTTTCACTCTCCATCACCACGGCATCGCGCCCCAGAAAAGCAGCAATCGCGTTGCGCTCCTTCTCTTTCTGCTCGGCATAAGTCTCTCCGTCATTGCACGATCCCAATCCGGCCATCAACAGTAATCCGGCACATAAAGCCGCTATCTTATTTCTCATATTGCTATATTCTAAAGGTGTTTATCGTTATTATTTTAATAAATGTGCATATTTTCTGACTGCCTTCTTGGCCAGTTCAATAGCCTCGTCCAGCGTGCACTCCAAAGTTCCGCCGGCTGCGTTTAAATGACCGCCACCGTTGAAGAACTCAGCTGCCATCTGATTACATGGAAAATCATCAACCGAACGCAAAGAAACTCTGATGTTGTCTTGCTCGGTATTCTCCCGCAAGAAGATACTCAGTTTGTTTCCCTTTATCTGCAAGGGAATGTTCACAAAACCTTCCGTATCGCCTTTTTTATGAGAGAAACGCTTCTGCTCTTCCCGGTCCAACGAAAGAATTACGGAATGATATTCGTGCAACATCTCCATTTTCACATAGAGCACATAACCCATCAGGCGGAAACGCTCTGCCGAATATTCATAGAACACATTGCGGTAAATCTTATCCTTGTCAATCCCCTTCTCCAGCAGTTTTCCGATAATATAGTATATGTCACTGCGTGAAGAGTTATAAGTGAAAGCTCCGGTGTCGGTCATCATACCGGTATACAGGCATACCGCCTCATCATAACCCAGAAAGTCCTCTCCATAGAGAGCCACAATCACACGGTACAGCAGTTCACAAGTGGAACTCATCTGAGGAAAAGAAATCAGACAGGATGCAAAGTCTTCGGGATTCGGATGATGGTCTATCACAATTTTGGGAGCCGGATTAGCCTGTACGGCCGCCTCCATCATCGACATACGCGACGGTCCGTTGAAATCCAGACAGACAAACAAGTCTGCCGCTTTCAGCACCGGATCGAGCTGTTCTTCGTTCTTTTCATACACCTGCACCTCGTCGGCTCCGGGAAGCCACTTCAAGAAGTCAGGAAATATATTGGGAGTGATAGCGCAGACATCCTTGTTCTGTCGTTTCAACACGCTCAGAAAAGCGGTCAAAGCCCCCATCGCATCGCCATCGGGCGAAACATGACAAGTAAGAACAATCTTCTGTGCCTCATCCAACAGGTGCTTCAAGTCCACCAACTGTTTATCTGAAACCAATGATTCTATCATACTATCAACTCATTATAATTATAAAAAATACAACGCAAAGATAGTACTTTTATCGGCTACTTCCGTATCAGAAAGCAACTTTTAACGCTCCATCCCGACGCATGTCGTGATATTTCCATTTCATTCGGGCGCACAGACGCAGATACTTCTCATGTTCGTATTCGGTCAGCGACCGGTCGAGCACTACCAGTTTGGGAGCCGTCTGCGCCAATACCTGCTCCACACACCCCCGAAAGCCACGGCACAGAAACAGATAATCCAGTTGTCCCACTCCTGCCCAACAGGTATGTTCCGGAATTCCCTGATGCAACATTCCAAGCCGGAAATCGCGCGTCAAAAGCAAACCGCCCGTCTGACAGAGATAATCGTCCGAAAATCCTTTCTGCGGCAATACCACAGGAAGCTTATCAGTGAAACGGTCCCAGAAATTTTCCTTGATATAGGCATAATCCTCCCAACGCACCGTGTCGTTGGCCTGCAGCAAATAACTGCGCTGCGGGGAATAGATGATCTGCACCGACGGTACCCGATAGTTATTATAAAAGACCAGTAAAGGAAAGGTATCTGTCAGACGGTGTGCCGCCACCGTGCGGCAGACTAGCAGACCGGGAAGGGACAGCACGGCCAACAAGGCAGGAAAAAGTTTGTGACGTAACAGCAAAAAAAGAATGACAGCTACCACGAAAAGATAAATGGCTAGCAGTTCGGACCAGGAAATATAGAAGGGACCCAGAGTAGCTCCCGGCCAGGAATTGAACCATCGCAGTGCGTCGTGTTGCCAGCCAATCAGCACAGACACTCCCTGCAAGAGTATTCCGGAAATCCATTCCACCCGAAAGAACAGAAGATAAACCGGCAAAGCATAAAGCAGGAATAAAGACAAAACAGACAGAACCATAGTGGCCCAGATGCTTGTGGTGGCCACATAATGAAAATAATAGAGCACCAAAGGCAAGGTAGCAATCTGAGCAGCCAGAGAAACCGAAATGCCGGACCACAGACTTTGCCACACGATCCCCGAAAAACGGAACAGTCCTTCAATGCGTCTTTGCAGCAGCAGAATACCCAGCATGGCTGAAAAAGACAACTGGAAGCCGACATCGTACAATGTATCCGGATCGGCCAACAGCATGAGCGAGGCTGTCCAGAAAAGAATGTTCAGCGTAAATCCCCGGCGATGCATCATCATGCCGCAAATAGAAAAAGAGTACATCACCGAAGCGCGCACCAAAGAAACCGGCATACCGGCCAGAAGCGTATAGGCCCACACCAGCATGACCGCCAGAAAACAAAAGACCCATCTCCAGCGCGTGTACTTCAAACCATGCGCAAAGACATAATAAAAGAAAAACATCAGAATGCCCAAATGCATTCCCGAAAGGGCCAGAACGTGCGAAGTACCCGTCTGCGCATACAGTTCCCCCGTTTCTTTAGAAAGGAAAGCCTTCTCGCCCATAGCCAGTGCCGCATATACCGCAAAGGCTTCCCCACGCAAACCGTCGGCTCTCATCTGTTCCACCAATTGCTGACGAAGGTCCAGAAAATAAAGTTTTGTGCGCTGCCACAAAGACATCCGGCTGTATAGACGGGTATATCCTTCCGTTTCCCGGGGCAACAGCTGCCATTGTCGGGCAAAGACCATCGCTTCGCCCACAAAACCTTCCCGTTTCAGATAAGCGGCATAATCAAATTCATAAGGATTCCCCGAAGGACACAAAGGATGAACCGATGCCCGAAAAGTCAGGGCATCTCCTACCTTCAGTTGTTTGCTGACCGAATCTTTCCACAACGACAGACGGATTTTCTCTTCGGACAGCCATAAAGAATCTTCCGAAAACCGTTGCAGGACCAATGCTTCGGCACGTACGGTCTTGGCCGTTTCCTGAGGTTGGGAGAGCAGAATCACCTGATAGCCCTGCTCGGTATCGGGCAACTGAAAATCCTTCTGCTCCCGGGAATACAAGCCGACAAGCGTACCCAAAGAAGCCCAGAACACGGCAAAAGCCAGATTCCAGCCCCAAACAAAATGGCCTGTATAGTGCTTGGCTTTTCCAAAGCCCAACACCATACAAGCCAACAATATCATCAAAAACAAAGCAGCATAAGCACCGGTTCCACCTGTTCCCAAGGCAGAACACCCTATCCCGACGAGCAAAGGCAACAAAACCTTCAATCCGGGATAAGCCTGTGCGATGCGCCCATCCCGCTGCAATGCTTATAGATTATTCAAGAATTCAATTTCTTCCAGAGGCTGCTCGGCCTTGAAAACCGCATTTCCGGCAACTAGCACATCCACACCGGCCTCTACCAACTGTTTTCCGGTCTCACGGTTCACGCCACCGTCTACCTCAATCAGTGCCTTTGATCCGGTACGTTCAATCAGCGCACGCAGTTCCTTCACTTTCTCCAGAGTATGCGGAATGAACTTCTGTCCACCGAAACCCGGATTTACGGACATCAGCATCACCAGATCCAGATCGCCGATAATATCAGTCAGCATGCTGACCGGAGTAGCAGGATTCAGCGTCACGCCAGCCTTCATTCCTGCTTCCTTGATCTGCTGTACCACACGGTGCAGATGCGGACACGCTTCGAAATGCACATTCATGGTATACGCTCCCAGCGCCTTGACCTCCTGAATGAACTTCTCGGGCTGCACAATCATCAGATGCACATCCAATTTCTTTTCACACAACTCGGCTACATATTTCAGCACCGGAAAACCGAAAGAGATATTCGGCACGAATACTCCGTCCATCACATCAATATGCAACCACTCACACTTACTCTGATTAATCATTGCCAGATCGGATTTCAGATCTCCGAAATTAGCCGACAGCAATGAAGGGGAAACGATTGTACTCATAGGTTTTTATTTACAAAGTTAGTGAAAATCCGGAGATTCCATTCTGTTCAGCGCAGGAAAAAGCACAAAAAGAGTTCATTAACTCAATAAAAACTCCAGAAACTCATCCTCTTTCACCTCCACAGCCCTGTAGTTCCGTGCAAACTTCTTCAAAAAAGCAATTGTAGAATCTTTGGGAGCCACCTTTTCATCTTCAGTAAAATAATCCATAGGCATCAAGTTTTTCATTCATTTTCCTGACCTAATAACGTGCTACCCGAATGAATTATTATATGCTCCTGCCGTTTTTTGCTTTCTTTATATTTTCAATGAACAGGGGCAGCGGCAACCGTGCGTTTCCCGGCATGCATCTTCCGCAGATTGATCAGAGCATAGCGCATACGCCCTAAAGCCGTGTTAATGCTGATATCCAGAATATCAGCAATCTCCCGAAACGACATTTCCTGATAGAAACGCATGTAGACAATTTCGCGCTGGTTTTGCGGAAGGCGCTCCACCATCTGGCGCACCTCTGCCTGCGTCTGCTCAAAAATCAGGGCAGTCTCCATGTTGTCTTCCTCAAGATTGCCGTTATAAATACGGTTCTGCTCGGTGGGTTCCAGCAGCGAAACACATTCTTTCTTGTCCTGACGGAACAAGTCCACAATATAATTATGGGCAATTCGCATAATCCACGACGAGAACTTGCCGCTGAACACATAGCGTTTCTGCTGCATCATGACAATAGCCTTGACAAACGTTTCCTGAAAAATGTCGTTTGCCTGCTCTTCGTCGCGTACCAGAAAATAAATATAGGAAAAGAGTTTGCCCTGATATCTCTCCAACAAGACATCAAAGGCTTCGTTATTGCCTTCAATATACGCCCTTACCAACTCATCGTCGGCAGAACCTGAAAATTGTCTCATTACTATGTCATTTAAAATTAAAGTAATGTTCTCTCTATAGGCAATAAGTTTTTAAAGTTTATAATTATTTTGCTTCGAGGGGCAAAATAAATGAATTTATACATAAAATGCAACTTTATGCGAGGATAAAGTTGCATTTTAACATTTTCAGGATTCGGGTATTAAACCACAAAATAATTTTCGTCGATTCGGGCACCTCTCAGGAAATCGGTCACCGGCATACGTTTCTTTCCGGCCATCTGAATTTCCTGAAGCACCAGGAAACCACCGTCCACGGCAATCTTCAGATAAGACTTGCCGTCGGTACATACGGCTCCGGTTTTCAATGTATGCGCAGCCGGTTCCTTGGCTGTCTGATAGATTTTCATCACCACCGGCTTTTCTCCTTCGGCGCGCAACAGTTCGGTCCATGCTGCCGGATACGGTGACAATCCGCGCACAAAGTTATAAAGCTGCTCCAGATTCTTGTGCTCCCAGTCGATGCGACAGGTTTCCTTGAATATCTTCGGAGCCGGTTTCAGTTCCGTGCCGGGTGCCATCTCTTCCTGTGGAATCGCTTTCACCGTACCTTCCAGGATACGATCCACGGTATCGGTCACGAGCTGTCCGCCGAGCATCATCAGTTTATCGTGCACATCGCCCACATTATCGGTTTCCAGAATAGGAATGCGCACCTGCTGGATTACGGCGCCGGTATCAATTTCATGCTTCAGGAAGAAAGTGGTGATACCGGTTTCCTTCTCTCCGTTGATGACGGCCCAGTTAATCGGAGCGGCACCGCGATACTGCGGCAACAGAGAAGCATGCAGATTGAAGGTACCCATCGGCGGCATGTTCCACACCACCTCAGGCAGCATACGGAATGCCACGACAATCTGCAAGTCGGCCTGAAGCGAGCGCAGCTCTTCAATGAATTCCGGGTCTTTCAAGCTTACCGGCTGAAGGATACGCAATCCCTGCTCCACGGCATACTTCTTTACCGCACTGGGCTGAAGCGTTTCCTGATGGCGTCCCATAGGCTTGTCAGGCATCGTAATGACACCCACCACATTATATCCGCCTTCCACAAGGCGTTTCAGGCTTTCCACCGCAAAGTCCGGTGTGCCCATATATACGATTCTCAAGTCTTTCTTTTCCATAATTACTTGTTCCTATTAATCATCAGACAAGTCGGCCAGCAACTGTCTGTAGTTCGTAAACACCTTTGATTTCCGGATAAATCCGACAAACACGCCATCATCGTCCACCACCGGAAGGGTCCAGGCATTCGTCTTGTCGAAGGTAGCCACCACCACATCCATTGAGTCGTTGATGCTCAACCGGGCAGGATATTCCTTCATCAGTTCGCCCACCGTAAAACGGTGATACAGTTCCTGCCGGAACATGATGTGACGCACATCGTCCAGATAGATGATGCCGATGAGCACATTACTCTTGTCCACCACCGGGAAGACATCTCTTTTTGAGGAAGAGATAATGCGCACCAGTTCTCCCAAATTCATCTGCGGATTCAGATATTCATCATATTTGTCGATCACGGTGTCCAGACTCATCAGGGTGAGAATGGCACGGTCTTTATGATGGGTGAGCAGCTGTCCTTTCTTGGCCAGTCGCATGGAATAGATACTGTGCGGCTCGAATGCAATGATGGTGAGATAAGAACAAACCGACACAATCATCAACGGCATGAACAACTGATAGCCTCCCGTCAGCTCGGCAATCAGGAAGATACCCGTGAGCGGTGCATGCATCACTCCGCTCATCAGACCGCACATGCCCAGCATGGCAAAGTTCTTCTCGGGCACATAGACACTCATCAGCGAATTGATATTCCAAACGCGTGAAAAGATGAAGCCGGAAATACATCCCAGGAAAAGGCTTGGCGCAAAGATACCTCCACAACCGCCTCCACCGTTGGTCGCTGTCGAAGCAAACACCTTGAACAGAAGAACCAGTGCCAGATAAAGCAGGAGCAAATCCCCATGACCATAAAACAGAGAATTCTCCATCGCACTGTTCCAGTCCTCAGGGCCGTTACCGTTCATCAGCAAGGCGATCAGTTCATATCCCTCGCCATAAAGCGAAGGAAGCAGATAAATCAGGATGCTCAAGATGGAACCGCCAATCAGCAGTTTCATGTATGGATTGCTGTATTTGCGGAATATATCTTCCAGAGAGTTCATGGTTCTGGTAAAATAAAGCGAAACCAGACCACAGAAAATACCCAAAAGAATGTATGCCGGAATACGGTCCACCCGGAAGGCGTCCTGCATGTGGAATTCAAAAACCGTACCCGTTCCGGACACGGCAAACGTCAGTCCGGCAGCAGTCACACAGGAAATCAGCAAAGGCAGCAGCGAAGCCATCGTCAGGTCGATCATCAGAACCTCCAGGGTAAACACCAGTCCGGCAATCGGTGCCTTAAAGATTCCCGACACGGCTCCGGCGGCTCCACAGCCCACCAGCAGCATCAGTGTCTTGCTGTTCATGCGGAATATGTTTCCCAGATTCGATCCGATGGCCGAACCGGTAAGCACAATCGGCGCCTCGGCTCCTACCGATCCTCCGAAACCAATGGTGATGGCACTGGCCAACACGCTCGACCAGGTGTTGTGTCCCTTTATCTTACTCTGCTTCTGGGCAATGGCAAAAAGGATTTTGGTCACACCGTGACTGATATCGTCCTTCACCACATAACGCACAAAAAGGCCGGTAAGAAAGATTCCGATTACCGGATACACCAAGTACAGCCAGTTCGAACCTGTCGCATCAAACTGATTGGTCAGGAAAAACTGGATTTTATGAATCAGTTCTTTCAGGATCAGGGCAGCGCAGGCTGTCAGAATACCTACCATAAAGCTGAGCATCAAGATAAAGGTGCGCTCACTGAAATGTTTTCTTCGCCACAGGAGCAAACGCTCGAAGATGGTCAGTTCTGTCTGTTCTGCTTTCATAATGCCCTCCTTCGATTACTTACGTATGATCTGAATTTCTCCACCGACACCCAGCTTGATGATGCTGCTTGAATGGCACTTGCGGGTGTCTTTGCGGCGTGACTCCATGACATAATCCACCGCCCCGAGGATTTCTTCGGAAATCTCGGCAAAGCAGGCTGCCGAAGGCTCACCGCTGACATTGGCCGATGTGGATACGATCGGCTTCTGGAAACGGTAGCACAGGCGGTTGCTCACCTCTTCGCGGGTTACCCGGATGCCCACACTGCCGTCCTCGGCCAGCAGATTCGGTGCCAGATTCTTGGCTCCGTCGAAAATGATGGTCAGCGGAGTGTCTGTCAGTTCCATGAGATCCCAGGCCACGGCAGGCACTTCGCGCACATAACGCTGCACGCGGTCGGGCGAGTCTACCAGGCAGATCAGTGCCTTGCTGTCGGCACGTTTCTTAATTTCGAACACCCGGCGCACCGCCTCTTCGTTTGTGGCATCGCAACCGATGCCCCATATCGTGTCGGTGGGATAAAGGATCACCCCACCCTGCCGCATCACTTCCACGGCTTTCTTTACATCTTCATCTAGTGTCATGCCACTTGTTGTTTTTTAGAATTCACTGGTAAAATGGAATTTGATGTGCTCAAAATCGGCCTGAGCCATCTGAAGCACATAACCGCTGTCGGCCAGGAACACGTCGCGTCCCTCGCGGTCTTTGGCCATATACTGGTATTTTCTTTTCTTGAAAGCCTCCAGCTGCTGCGGGTCGTCGCTCTCAATCCAGCAGGCCTTATACAGGCTCACCGGCTCCCAGCGGCACTTGGCATTGTATTCGTTCTCCAGACGATACTGGATCACTTCGAACTGCAGCTGTCCCACCGTACCGATAATCTTGCGGCCGTTGAACTGGTTCACAAAGAGCTGGGCCACACCCTCGTCCATCAGCTGCTCAATACCCTTGTTCAGCTGCTTGGTCTTCATCGGATCGGCGTTCTCAATGTATTTGAACATTTCCGGAGAGAAGCTGGGCAATCCTCTGAAATGCATCACCTCGCCTTCGGTCAGTGTATCACCGATTTTGAAGGTACCGTTGTCCGGCAGACCGATGATGTCGCCCGGATAGGCTTCTTCAATCGTGCTCTTCTTCTGCGCCATGAACTGTGTGGGCGACGAGAAACGCAGGGTCTTTCCCTGGCGCACATGCAGATAAGGAGCATTGCGGACGAACTTACCGGAGCACACCTTACAGAAAGCGATACAAGAACGGTGGTTCGGGTCGATATTGGCGGTAATCTTGAAGATAAAGCCGCTGAACTTCGGCTCCTCGGGCATCACCATGCGCTCCTCGGCCTTGGTTGGACGGGGGCTTGGCGCAATCTGCACGAAGCAGTCCAGCAACTCCTTCACACCGAAGTTGTTCAGTGCCGAACCGAAGAACACCGGAGCGGTCTTTCCGTCCAGATATTCCTGCACGTCGAACTCGGGATATACTCCGTCTATCAGCTCCAGATCCATACGCAATTTCTCGGCATCGGCCGTACCCACGTGTTCCTCCAGCTGACTGCTGTTGATGTCTACCTCCACTTTCTCGGTCACCTTCTGCTTGTCGGGAGTGAACAGGTTCAGATTCTGCTCATAGATATTATAGACACCCTTGAAACGCTGTCCCTGATTGATGGGCCAGCTCAGCGGGCGTACCTGAATTTTCAACTCAGCTTCCAGTTCATCGAGCAAATCAAACGGGTCCTTACCCTCGCGGTCCATCTTGTTGACGAAGATGATCACCGGGGTGTTGCGCATGCGGCACACCTCCATGAGCTTGCGGGTCTGTGTCTCCACACCCTTGGCACCGTCCACCACGATGATTACGCTGTCTACAGCCGTAAGCGTACGATAGGTGTCTTCGGCAAAGTCCTGGTGACCCGGAGTATCCAGAATGTTGATCTTATAGTCGTTATAATCAAACTCCATCACCGAAGTGGTCACCGAAATACCACGTTGCTTTTCGATGTCCATCCAGTCGGAAGTGGCAGTTTTCTTGATTTTATTGGACTTAACGGCACCGGCCACCTGAATCTGTCCTCCGAAGAGCAGCAGTTTTTCGGTAAGCGATGTCTTTCCGGCATCCGGATGCGCAATGATTGCAAAAGTTCTTCTTCTTTCTATTTCGTTCATCATGATTTATGGAAGTTGCTTTTTATTTATCTAATATCTGGATACACTCGGCCAGTGCGTCTTCCCAATATGGGATTTCCACCCCGTAGGTTTCCTTGATTTTCGTCTTGTCGAGAATGGAGTAATGCGGGCGTTCTGCCGGAGTGGGATACTCTTCGGTGTGCAGCGGCTTCACGTGGCAACCGGTCACTCCACCCAAACGATGGATAGCCTTGGTAAAGTCATACCAGGAGGCGGCTCCCTCGTTGCTGTAGTGGTATACTCCCGGCACCAGTCCCTTGGACAGAATCACCAATATGGTGCGGGCCAGATCGCGTGCATAGGTCGGCGTGCCCACCTGATCGGCCACCACTCCCAGTTCGGGTTTCTCCTGTCCCAGGCGCAGCATGGTCTTCACAAAGTTCTTGCCGTAGGAAGAATACAGCCACGCGGTGCGGATAATCACCGATTCCGGACAAGCCTCGGCCACGGCGCGCTCTCCCCCCAGTTTGGTCTTTCCATAGACCGATACGGGGCAGACGGCATCCTCTTCACGGTAAGGGATATGTGCCGTTCCGTCGAACACATAATCCGTAGAGATCTGAATCATGCTTCCTCCACGTCCGGCCACGGCACGTGCCAGAATAGCCGGTGCCTCTTCGTTCAATACACGGCAGAAATCGGCCTTGCTCTCGGCCAGATCCACAGCGGTGAAGGCGGCACAGTTCACAATGCAGTCAATCTCATGTTCGTTTACATAGCGGTTTACGGCCTCTTTGTCCGTAATATCGAGCTGTTCGATATCGGTAAAGAAAAAAGTCATTCCGCCGTTATCCTGCTGCGTCAGCTCACGCAGTTCGCTGCCCAACTGACCGTTGCAGCCTGTAACCAGAATATTTTTCATTGGAATAATCAGTCAAATTTTAAGTTACCTTGTTTGTCTTGCATATAATAGTCAGAAAGCATGCCCAGCAGTTTGCTGATGTCGGCCACCGCTTTCTGGGTATCGGCACTGACGGCCTTTTTCTGCATCTTCAGCAGCATCACCCCATACAGAATCTCAAAGCAGGATTCCAGTTCCGGCAGATCGCGGTTGTTGTTGCGCGCACGGATTTCCACGATATAAGGCAACGCCTTGTAATAGGCTGCCGAATAGAACGGAAACTTGGGTGAATTGAGCAACTGCAGATGCAGGTCGGTGAGCAGGATGATCATGTTCTTGTTAATCTGCAAGTGCCCTTTCTCCTGCACTTGCTCGGAACGCATCATTTCAATCAGGTTGGTGTACCATTCCACCATCTCTTTTTCCTGTTCGGGAGAGGGATTGAACCGGCTGATGTAGTTTGTTTTCAGCTCTTCGATATCCAGATGATTGGCGCGGATCAAATCCTCCACCTGCCACATGTAGAGCAGATATTCTGCCACATTCTTTTCTTTCAGTTGTCTAGCTATATACATTTAATATAATGATAATCCGGTTAAAGTGATGAACAAGCCCAATACGGCTGCTATGATGACTATGGTTCCAATCACCTTGTTCAGCATCCAGATGCCCTTCACCTCAAAACGCGATTTGAGCTTGGCAATGCCGTATGACAGCGCAAACCACCAGACCAGAGCCCCGATGAATATCGACACATAGCCTAAAGACTGCTGGAGCAGATGGTCGGGCACGACAAAGGCAAAGCGGGCAAACAAGGCCACGAAAAGGAAGATGATCAACGGATTGGAGAAGGTTACCAAAAATCCGGTAACCATGTTGTGAATCAGGGTTCCCTTTCGGTTTGACGGCGGGCGCATGGAATTCACGGGGTTGGTGCGGAATGTGTATAAGCCAAAGAAAAAAAGCATCACGCTTCCGGCCAACTGCAAATAAAACATGGTGGTCTTGTCCTCGATGAACTCAACCACAAAACTCATACCGAAACCGGTGACCAGAGCATATATAATATCGCTGAATGCGGCTCCTACTCCCGTCACAAACCCATACCAGCGTCCCTTGTTCAGGACACGCTGAATACACAACACGCCAACAGGCCCCATCGGCGCCGACGAAACGATGCCGATTATCAGACCTTTCAATATCAAATCTAATGTACTGACTTGTTCAAACCACATAATAGTGCAAAATTCGCATTTTTTTGCGAAAATAGGAAAAAAGAGGCGATCTTTTTCTATAAACGAGACATAATGAATCAAAAAAAATGATTTTTAAATACTATTTTAAAGCATTCTTTCTATCTTTGCTACAAAGCAAACAAATATAACATTTCAATCTATGGAACAAGAACAGAAACCTTATGTAATCGGTCTGGACCTGGGAGGCACCAACTCTGTATTCGGCATTGTAGACCGACGCGGAACCATCGTAGCCACTACCTCTGTCAAGACTCAAGAACAGAATGATGTGGAAGTTTATGTAGACAACTGCTGCACAGCCCTGAAGAAAATTATTGAAGAAGTGGGCGGAATCGAAAAGATTCAGGCTATGGGTATCGGCGCTCCGGATGCCAACTACTATACCGGAATCATTGACAACCCGGCCAACCTGCCTTGGAAAGGCGAAATTCCATTGGTCAAGATGTTCAGCGACCGACTGGGAATCCCTGTGGCACTGACCAACGACGCCAACGCAGCCGCCATCGGCGAAATGGCTTACGGTGCGGCCAAAGGTATGAAAAACTTCATCATGATTACTCTGGGAACCGGAGTGGGCAGCGGTATCGTTGTCAACGGACAGGTGGTTTACGGCTCTGACGGATTTGCCGGAGAGTTGGGTCACGTGATTGTGGACAAATCAAGCGAAGCACGCAGCTGCGGATGCGGACGCAAGGGATGTCTGGAAACTTACTGCTCGGCTACCGGAGTGGCCAGAACTGCCAAGATGATTGTTTCTTCAAGCGAGCGCCCTACCCTGCTGCGCAACATCCCGCTGGATGAAATCACCTCAAAGGATGTGGCCATAGCTGCCGGACAGGGTGATGAAGTGGCTAAGGAAATCTTTGAATATACCGGTAAGATTCTGGGTGAAGCCTGCGCCGACTTTGCAGCCTTCAGCAGTCCGGAAGCTTTCATCTTCTTTGGCGGACTGACCAAAGCCGGTGACTTGCTGATGGATCCGATCAAGAAAGCATACGACGAGAACGTACTGTTCTTGTATAAGAACAAAGCACAGATGATTGTTTCTGAACTGGATGATGCCGGCGCTGCCGTATTGGGC
The DNA here is from genome assembly GCF_003477995.1 of Bacteroides sp. OF04-15BH. Lineage (GTDB taxonomy): Bacteria > Bacteroidota > Bacteroidia > Bacteroidales > Bacteroidaceae > Paraprevotella. The sequence goes on along the minus strand of NZ_QUEM01000001.1, from coordinate 148,882 downwards.
GCCAGTGCATTGGGCTGGGAACTGTAATCTGACATTTTAATACAAAAGCGCAACACCTCCGGGTTTCTGATGCCGCATCAACCGGAAGTGTTGCGCTTTTTTGTATCCCCACCTCTGCTTGCGCGCGAGCACCTCTAAAAAAGATGCCGAAGATTTTTGAAAATCATTTTGATGATTTGAACATTTCATCAGCATGAAATTAAACAACGAAAAGCAGGTGCCGAAAAACAAAAAAGCGCCGCACCGGAAAAAGCTCCGGCACGGCACCCCACAAAACCAAGTTGATATAAAATACCCCAAAGGGATAGATTACAGATTGAAATTGATACCCATAGAAATACTCATGTTCGCATTGTTTACCGGCAGGAACTGCGGGGTAATCTTGACGAACTGATGGTCTGAACCGATAAAGAAGTTGAACTTGTTCGGATGGAAATTGATCAGCCAACCGAAAGAGGAACCGTATGAAGAGATTCCGTAGTTCACCGAAGCATCGAACCAGCTCGTTGGAGCCACATTGGCCGAGAAGCGACCTTCAGACCATGAGTACTTGCCCTGAATGCGGGTTGAAGACAGGAAACCGAACTTCAGACCTTCATAATAAGGGAAGGTATACAAGGCACCGAGATTCAGGGTTGCTCCCAAAGCGGCCGTTCTGCTGGAAACTTCTCCCTCGCGCTGGAAACTGAAATAATCTTCCAGACCTTCGGTCAGATTGTCAATCTGGTTTTCCAGACTGTTTGGCTTTTCATTTCCCATATCATCCTCCGAGTTATAAGGAACGTCCTTGAATCCGTCAAACACCCAAGGCTCCATGCTCATCACTCCATGTGTGTTGCTGTTCCAGGAAATAAAGCCCAGGTCAAGCAAAGAAGCAGACAGCTGCAAATCCTCACGCAGCTGATAAGTGGCACCCAGGTCAATGGCCATACCGAAACCTCCCAGTCCCGGAGACTCCAGTTCAATGTCGGAGTAGTTGATATTCTGTGCCTTGTCGGCCTCATAGTCGCCCGGATTCTTGCTCTCTTCGTTCGTAGGCACCTTCAGTCCCTTCATGGCCAGATCCAGACTTCCGCTTCCCTGCACCTTCCACTGCTCGTCGGTCATCTCCACATCCATCCGGTCGATCATGGCGCTGGCATTCAAGCCGCCCAAAAGGAATTTCAGTTTACCGCCCACACGCCACTGTTCGTTGATGTCGCGGGAGTGACCCAAAGCCAACTCCACGTAGGCTTTTGAAGAAACACCGATATTTTCCATGTGATAAACGGTATTGTCTCCCTTACCGCCCACCTTCATGAACTCAAACAGTTCGTAAGGCAGAGTGGCCGACACATTGGTACGCAGATTGATGCCAATGGTGTTATAACCACCGAATTTGGAGAATCCCATAGAGAAAATACTCCAGTTATAATCAATGGCCAAACGGTTGTTCTGATTGATGCCTCCCAAAAAGTCCGAAGCAGTAACCGATTCGTTCAGGAAAGTAGTCAGACCGCCATCCGGAGTTTTATACAGGAAGTTGGAAACACCCATATTACCCGACATGCCGACATTGATATTTCCTAAGAACGGAAAACTGACAAAGCCTTTCCGGTCCGGACCGAATGCCGGATTCATCACATGACGATACTCATATCCCTCGAGAAAATAACCGGAACGCAGAGCCTGCTGTGCAAAAGTGGCCGCAGGAGCCATCAAAAGGGCACCAGCCAGGAAACCAAATATTTTATTTCTTTTCATTTGTCCAAATCTTTAAAGTTCAAAAAACACCCATTAATTCAAATCCATAGTAACGCCTCCCTTGATTCTCAACTTCAAGTCATCAAGTTTCAAAGTCTGGCTGGCATTAAGAGTCTGCGATTCCCAAGTATCAGACTGGCTCTGATCCTCTCCACGGAAAGCCTTGCCGTCGAGACGGAGAATCAGTCCGTCCAGATTCTTGATGCGTGTTCCATCTTTTTTCTTCAATGTAAATGTCAGAACTTTTGTATTTGGTTCGGTTTTTGTTCCGGCAGCAATAAATCCGTCGGTCTCCACAAGTACATCGTCCATCACATGGCCCTGGGCATCAATGGCCATAGCCGAAAGATCCAGGTTCAACGGAATGCGGTTGATGGCACTCAAGGATACCTCCAGTTCCTTCATCTCATACTTTTCAATGTCTTCGCTCCAACCGTCCAGTGTATCCTTGTAGACAATGCTGAATTCTTTTCCGAATTCTAGCGGAGCATTCAGGTCATAATCCGTATGAACCTCTTTGTTCACACCAAGCTCCACGGTATAGAACTGCTGAAGAACTTTAGCCTCAACATTCTCCACTTTTATCAAGTCCGGAATGGTGCGTATCAGGTCCGGCAGATTTTCCACCTGCACCCAGGTGTAACCGTTAGGAACATTCTCGTTAAGCGGTGAAATGCAAAGCAGATTCTCGGTAGAAGCCTTCAGACGAATGGTCTTGCTGTTCACAGTGTTTATATCGGTACCGAGAACCACGGTCTGCAGTTTATTGCCTTCTTTATAGGAATGCAGTTCAGCCTGCAAGTTCACATCCACTTCCGACTGGTTGTTCACGCGCAACAGCACCTGCGGATTGGTCAGATCGGCATTCACGTCGTTGTCCGTCAGGAAGTCAGGCAAATCCTCAATAGTCACTTCGGATACGGTAAAATCAATATCCGGATTCACCTTGGCGCGCACGCGTCCCATAGCCATTTCGTTGGAAACCACATGGCTCACCAAACGGAAATTGACTTCAGAAGAGCCTGCCGGGAAATCCTGAGCCTTCACAGCCACGTCACCGTCTACCGGAATCTCCACATTGAAAAGCACCTTGGCTTTTGTGTTTGCCGTAGCCACAAGGAATCCTTCGCCTGCCGGTACGGTCACATTGCCGGTAGACTTGAAATATATTCTGTTGATATTCACCTTCCAGTCTGCACCGGAAGAAGACAAACGATAATCATTTTTCAGAGTCATGACGGTCTGTCCGTTTACCTGACTCAAGGCAAACCACTGACTGGTGAAAGCGTCTGTCAAAGCTACCTGCAAATAAGACGGGAAAGTAAATCTCAGACCTTTCTTCAGAATCACGCCTTTCGTATTGCCTTCTGTCTCCAGTCTCTGCACCACATCGTTATGCTGAATATCGTCGGCATATTCCAAATCAATCACATCTTCGGGAATGTCATTGTTCTTCAGCTGCCACTCCGGATTCAAATCCTCAATAGCCATAGTCGAAGTTTCTCCCTGAACCAGCATATCCGAGGTAAAGGTCAGCATTTTTGAAGACTTGGTAGCCTCCGAACGGTCTACAGTCACATCGTTTACCTTTACACTTGAGCTGGTCGGATCTCCGTTCACACAAAGAACAAAGTCACCGTTGTCCAAAGTATCCAGGTCAGAGGTTTCATAATCCACATCGAACAAGTCGTCCAACGTGATTTCTTCCGATGAATTTCCCGGAGTAGTCAAGTCACCTCCTACGGTAATCGTCAAATCTATGTCTTTTGTAAGGTCATAGGAATTGTCAACACAGGCTGTTGTCAGTCCTAAAGCAGAAAGCAGTAAACAATTAAGTGCCCTTCTCGTCATTCTCTGTTTCATAAATCTATAATAAAAAGCTATTTTAACACGCCATGTTATCCGAAAACTAATCTGTCATTACACGGAGAATTCTCATTTTCAGCTGAACTACAAAAAAATATTTCCCATAAACCCGCATACCAAATGCGAATCCTCCTTCCTTAAAAGCAAGACAAAGATATAGTAAAAAATCCAAACAACAAAAAAGATTATAAAAAAAACATCAAATACTTTGTATTTCTTTTAATAAAAAGGTAAACAATAATTATTTTCCTTTTCGACATTACTTTTTTGTGTATTTTTACTAACTTTGCAAACAAAGCTTTTAATAAACATTCGATTTATGCCTATTGTATTTTTTAGAACTCCCAGCAAGAGCGTAATTGCAACAGAATGTGATCATTCGCTCAATCCTGAAGAAATTGAAAAATTGTGTTGGCTTTATGGTGAGGCCAAAGTGGAAGAAGAAAGCAGTCTGACCGGTTGCTTCGTGGGCCCGCGCCGTGAAATGATTACTCCTTGGAGTACGAATGCCGTTGAGATTACTCAAAATATGAGCCTCAGCGGTATTTCTCGTATAGAGGAATACTTCCCGGTAGCCGACGAAAATGCCGACTATGACCCCATGCTCCAGCGCATGTACAAAGGCCTGAATCAGGAAATCTTCAAGATTGACCTGAAACCCGCTCCAATCATGTATATCGAAAATCTGGAGGAATACAACGAGCAGGAAGGACTGGCCCTGTCTCCAGAAGAGATTGAATATCTGCATGATGTGGAGAAACAACTGAGCCGCAAACTGACCGACTCTGAAGTTTTCGGATTCGCACAGATCAACTCTGAGCACTGCCGCCACAAGATCTTCGGCGGTACCTTCATCATCGACGGACAGGAAATGGAATCTTCTTTGTTCCAGATGATCAAGAAAACCACTCAGGAAAACCCGCATAAAATCATTTCTGCCTATAAGGATAATGTGGCTTTCGCACAGGGTCCTGTTGTAGAACAGTTCGCCCCGAAAGATCACGCTACTTCAGACTACTTCGTAATCAAGGATATCGAATCTGTCATCTCCATCAAGGCAGAAACTCATAACTTCCCGACTACCGTAGAGCCGTTTAACGGTGCTTCAACCGGTACCGGTGGCGAAATCCGCGACCGTATGGGTGGTGGTGTCGGCAGCTGGCCAATCGCCGGAACTGCGGTTTACATGACTTCTTATCCGCGTACTGACGAAGGACGTGATTGGGAAAACATTCTCCCGGCACGCAAATGGCTGTATCAGACTCCGGAACAGATCCTGATCAAAGCTTCTAACGGAGCCTCTGATTTTGGTAATAAATTCGGACAACCTCTGATTACCGGTTCTGTATTGACCTTCGAACATCAGGAGAATAACGAGCGCTACGGTTACGACAAGGTAATCATGCTTGCCGGTGGTGTGGGTTACGGTACCAAGCGCGACTGCCTGAAAGGTACTCCGCAGAAAGGAAACAAGGTGGTGGTTGTCGGTGGTGACAACTATCGTATCGGACTGGGCGGTGGTTCCGTTTCATCCGTAGATACCGGACGCTACTCTTCGGGCATCGAGCTGAACGCCGTGCAACGTGCCAACCCGGAAATGCAGAAACGTGCCAACAACCTGGTGCGCGCTTTGTGCGAAGAAGATGTGAATCCTGTTGTATCTATCCACGACCACGGTTCAGCCGGACACGTAAACTGTCTGTCGGAATTGGTAGAGGATTGCGGTGGATTGATTGACATGAGCAAGCTTCCTATCGGTGACAAGACTCTGTCTGCAAAGGAAATCATCGCCAACGAGTCTCAGGAGCGTATGGGTCTGCTCATTCAGGAAGAGCATCTGGAGCATGTACGTAAGATTGCCGAGCGCGAGCGTGCCCCAATGTATGTAGTTGGTGAAACAACCGGCGACGCACACTTTGCTTTCCAGCAGGCCGACGGCGTACGTCCTTTCGATCTGGAAGTTTCTCAGATGTTCGGACACAGCCCGAAAACTTATATGAAGGACAACACCGTAGAGCGTACTTACGAAAATGTAACGTACGATGCGGCTCACTTGAATGAATATGTAACCCGCGTGCTGCAGATGGAAGCAGTGGCATGTAAAGACTGGTTGACCAACAAGGTAGACCGTTCGGTTACCGGTAAGGTTGCCCGTCAGCAGTGCCAGGGCGAAATCCAGTTGCCGTTGAGCGACTGCGGTGTCGTTGCACTGGATTACCGTGGAAAGGCTGGTATCGCTACTGCTATCGGTCACGCCCCACAGGCTGGTCTGGCTGATCCTGCTGCCGGTTCTGTGCTGTCTGTAGCTGAATCTTTGACCAATATCGTATGGGCTCCGCTGGCCGATGGCCTGGACAGCGTGTCTCTCTCAGCAAACTGGATGTGGCCATGCCGCTCACAGGAAGGTGAGGATGCCCGTTTATATAAAGGTGTAAAAGCACTGTCTGATTTCTGCTGCGCACTGGAAATCAATGTTCCTACCGGTAAGGACTCTCTGTCTATGACTCAGAAGTATCCTGACGGCGAGAAGGTAATTTCTCCGGGAACCGTAATCGTGAGCGCCGGTGGCGAAGTAAGCGACATCAAGAAGGTGGTTTCTCCGGTAATGGTTAACAAGGAAAAGAGCACATTCTACCACATCGACTTCAGCTTCGACGAGTTGCGTCTGGGTGGTTCTGCCTTCGCACAGTCTCTGAACAAGGTGGGTTCAGATGTTCCTACCTGTCAGAATCCGGAATACTTCCGCGACGCATTCAACGCCGTACAGACTTTGATCAACAAGGGATTGGTATTGGCCGGTCACGATATCTCTGCCGGTGGTCTGATCACTACCTTGCTCGAAATGTGCTTCGCCAATACAGAAGGCGGTATGGAAATCAGCCTCGACGGCATCAAGAACGATGATATCGTGAAGATCCTCATGGCCGAGAATCCGGGTGTTGTTGTACAGATTGACAACAAGCACAAGTCTGAGTTCAAGAAGATTCTGGAAGATGCCGGCGTAGGTTACGTGAAGTTGGGTACTCCAACCGACGAGCGTCTCATCCAGGTTTACAAGGACGGTGCAGAATATCAGTTCGGAATCGACTATCTGCGCGATATCTGGTTCAGCACTTCATATTTGCTCGACCGCAAGCAGAGCATGAACGGTTGCGCCAAGGCTCGCTTCGAAAACTACAAGAAGCAGCCTCTGGAAATGGTCTTCAACAAGGATTTCACCGGCAAACTGTCACAGTTCGGTCTGAATCCAGATCGCCGCACTCCTTCCGGCATCAAGGCTGCCATCATCCGTGAGAAGGGTACCAACGGTGAGCGCGAAATGGCTTACTCATTGTACCTGGCCGGTTTCGATGTGAAAGACGTGATGATGACCGACCTGATCTCAGGAAGAGAAACTCTGGAAGACATCAACATGATTGTATTCTGCGGCGGATTCTCTAACTCCGATGTATTGGGTTCTGCCAAGGGTTGGGCCGGTGCCTTCCTGTATAACCCGAAAGCCAAGGCAGCTCTCGACAACTTCTATGCACGCGAAGACACTCTTTCATTGGGTATCTGCAACGGTTGTCAGCTGATGGTGGAATTGAACCTGATCAATCCAGAGTTCAAGAAGAAAGCCCACATGCTGCATAATGACTCACACAAGTTCGAGTCTTCTTATGTTGGTCTGACTATCCCAACCAACCGAAGCGTTATGTTCGGTTCACTCAGCGGCAACAAGCTGGGCATCTGGGTAGCTCACGGAGAAGGAAAGTTCTCTCTGCCTTACGAAGAGGATAAGTATAACGTAATTGCCAAGTACAGCTACGACGAGTATCCAGGCAATCCGAACGGATCAGACTACAGCGTAGCCGGTATCTGCAGTGCCGACGGACGTCATCTGGCCATGATGCCTCACTTGGAGCGCGCCATCTTCCCATGGCAGAATGCTTACTATCCGGCAGACCGTCGTAACGACGAAATCACTCCGTGGATGGAGGCCTTCGTCAACGCACGTAAGTGGATTGAAAAGAACAAGAAATAAGCTCTCAGCGATTCTATCAGAAAAGTGCGCCATCTTTGAAAGAATGGCGCACTTTTTGTATCTTTGCAACACAAAATAAAAATGAAAATGAATATCTATTGGGAAAGCTTCAAGACTTTTACGCGCATCGGAATGTTTACCATCGGCGGCGGATATGCCATGCTCCCGCTGATAGAAGCAGATGTCGTAGACAAGAAGCAGTGGATCGGTAAAGAAGAGTTTGTCGACCTGGTAGCCATTGCACAAAGCTGTCCGGGCATTCTGGCAGTCAACATCAGTATTTTCCTGGGCTATAAACTGAAAGGAGTACCGGGAAGTATCGTATGCACCCTGGGAACCATACTTCCCTCTTTTCTCATCATTCTGCTGATTGCTCTTTTCTTCCAGACTTTCCGGGAAAACAAAACCGTGCAGAGCATCTTTCTGGGTATCCGACCGGCAGTCGTGGCGCTGATAGCTGCTCCGACCTTCAAAATGGCCAAGAGTGCCAAAATCGGATGGACCAATATCTGGATACCGGTAATCAGTGCTTTGCTGATCTGGCAGATGGAAGTTTCTCCGGTCTACATCATCATCCTGGCCGGTCTATTCGGTTTCTTATATGGAAAATTTGTAGAACAGAATGAAAAATAACTTATGATCATACTTCTTTTAAAACTGTTTTATACCTTCTTCAAAATAGGTTTGTTCGGATTTGGCGGAGGATATGCCATGATCTCCATGATTCAGGGCGAAGTGGTCACACGATATAATTGGCTCACCATGGGACAGTTTACCGATATCGTCGCCATCAGCCAGATGACTCCCGGTCCTATCGGCATCAACTCGGCTACATACGTGGGCTACACCAGTCTGGTCAATGCCGGATACAGTCATGCCATGGGAGTTGTGGGAAGCGCAACAGCCACCTTTGCCGTGGTGCTGCCTTCGTTCATCCTCATGCTGCTCATCAGCAAGTTCCTGCTGAAATTCAAGAACCACCCCATTGTGGAAAATATCTTTCTCGGCTTGCGCCCGGCTGTAATCGGCCTGATAGCCGCAGCAGCCTTGCTGTTGCTGAACCGTGAGAATTTCGGAACCTCAGACACTCCGTGGCAATTCTACATCAGCATCTTTATCTTTGTCACCACATTTATCGGCACATACGTTTACAAGATCAATCCTATCCTGCTGATTTGCAGTGCCGGAGTGGCAGGTTTTCTGCTTTTTTAAAGAAAAAGTCTCCTGCGTTTCGGCTTTTGCAGACAAAAGAAGTTCAAGAAATATTCAAAAACTCCGTTCCATTATTTCGGACCGGAGTTTTTTTATTGTATATTTGTTCATCATTCACTATTATTTGTTACATCTGATGAAATCAAGACTCTTACTTTCTGCTTTCCTGTTGGGAACGGTCACGCTCTCAGCGCAAGCATTCAATTCAGAAAACCCTCGTCATGAAAAAGTCATGGCTCAAAATCTGGAGCAGCACACAGACACTCACTCCATCTGCCTGTTCCATACTCCCGATGCAAAAGGTATTCCTTATCGTATACCGGCAATCTTGTCTACTCCCAAAGGGCGCCTCATCGCCATGTCGGACTATCGTTACTGCGGCGCAGACATCGGTTTCGGACAGATTGATATTGTCGGTAAATATAGCGATGACAACGGAAAAACCTGGTCGGAACAGTTTGATATCGTGAAAGGAAATGGTGTCAAAAACGATCCGGCCTGCGGATATGGAGACGCCGCCACACTGGCTGACAGCAAAAGCGGCGATATCCTGCTGATGTGCTGCACCGGAAACGTGACTTACTGGAACTCGACCCGCGAAAACCCGCTGCGCGCAGCACGCTTGTATAGTAAGGATGAAGGAATGACTTGGTCGGCTCCCGAAGACATCACCGAGGATATTTACAGTCTTTTTGACCAACGCGAGCAAGGCCCGATCAAAAAACTCTTTATCGGTTCGGGCAAGATTTGCCAGTCCAAACAGATAAAAAAAGGAAAATACAAACGTATCTATGCCGCCTTGTGTACCGACGGAGGAAACTATGTAATCTATAGCGACAACTTCGGTAAGGAATGGAAAGTGCTTGGCGACGTGAACCAGTCACCGGCTCCTAAGGGAGACGAACCAAAGTGCGAGGAGTTGCCTAACGGTGATGTTTTGCTGAGCAGCCGTAAGGGATACGGACGGTTCTACAACATCTTCTCTTACAAGAATAAGAAGAAAGCCACCGGAAGCTGGGGCGAAGTGGTTGCCTCACACGACTGTCCGGGAGGAATCAAAACCGGAGCCAACGCCACCAACGGTGAAGTGGGTATCTTCAAGGCCATACGCAACAGTGACGGCAAAGAAGTGGACCTGATCATCCAGTCACTCCCGGCAGCAGAAAACCGTGCCGAAGTAACCATCTACTACAAGGCTCTGGAGAGCGAGGCGGATTATGCCACTCCAAAAGCCTTGGCTTCTAACTGGGAGGGGTCTTATCTGGTTACTCATGCCGGTTCGGGCTACTCTACGTTCTGCATCCAGAAGGACAAGAAAATCGGATTTTTCTATGAGGAAGAGCCGGGCTATTATAACATGGTTTATAAAACTCTGAGCGTGGAAGATATTACTTCCGGCAAGTATTCCATGAAGTAAATCCGCTCAAAAAGAATACGGGAATCTGCATAGATCAAGGAAAACACTTCAGGACCATCGGTCGCTGCCGGCCAGATGCAAAGGTAAACTGTTGCGTTTACAGTTACCAGACAAAAACAAAGAAAGCGTCTGTCCTCGGCAATAGAACCGAAAGAAAGAGTTCTGGAAAAGCATTTTCCAATCCAACAGTTCCCCACAATGAAAAAGGAAACCGCCTTGCCAATCCTGTGAAGGGATTTTGGCAAGGCGGTTTCCTTTTCTATAACTGATTAAATATTGGCAATACTCATGATATCGGCAAATACTCCGGCAGCCGTAACACTCGCTCCGGCTCCATAGCCCTGAATAATCATCGGATACTCATTGTAGCGTTCCGTAGTCAGCAATACCACATTATTTGAACCCTCCAGGGAATAGAACGGATGACTGCGGTCTACAGCGCAAAGCGAAACAGAGCCCTTTCCGTTCTCATACTTCGCCACAAAACGCCAGCGCTTGTTTTCGGCCTCCAGCTGCTGACGTTTTTCCTCGAACTCAGCATCCAATGAAGGAAGTTTTGCCCAAAACTCTTCAACAGAACCCTGGAACAGTTCGTCCGGAATGAAGAGATGAGCCTCTACATCCTCCTGTTCAATCTGATAGCCCGATTCACGGGTCAGGATAACCAACTTGCGGATAACATCCTTTCCGCTCAAGTCAATTCGTGGATCCGGTTCGCTGTAACCTTCCTCCTTGGCCATCTGTACGGTCTTACTGAAAGGAATCTCGCGCGAAATCTTATTGAAGATGAAATTCAACGTACCGCTCAATACGGCTTCTATGCGGAGAATCTTATCACCACTGTTGCGCAAGTCGTTCAGCGTGCGGATAATCGGCAGACCGGCTCCCACGTTGGTTTCAAACAGATACTTCACTCCGCGCTGGAAGGCCGTATGTTTCAGACGGGAATAGCTGGCATAATCGGAAGAAGCAGCCACTTTATTGGCAGCCACCACCGAAATGTTGTGCTCCAGCAAATCCTGATACAAAGAAGCGACCTCGGCGCTTGCGGTGCAGTCCACGAACACGGAGTTAAAGATGTTCATATTGATGATTTCATCACGCAGGTGCTGCAAGGTGCTGGGCGCAGAAGCGCGCAAACGCTCCTTGTAGTCGGTAAGCGAAAGTCCCTTGCGGTCGAACAGCGCATTACGGCTGCTGGCGATACCCACCACATTGAGCTTGAGTCCCTTTTCCTTCATCAGTTTTTCGCGCTGAGCGGCAATCTGCTCAATCAGGCTGCCTCCCACAGTACCCACTCCACACAGGAAGAGGTTCAGCACGCGGTATTCGGACAGGAAGAAGCTGTCGTGAATCACATTCAGCGTCTTTCTCAAATAAGCCGATTCTACGACAAAGGAAATGTTGGTCTGCGAAACGCCCTGCGCACAGGCAATAACATTAATACCGTTGCGTCCTAATGTACCGAACAGCTTTCCGGCCACTCCCGACACATTCTTCATGCTCTCGCCCACTACGGCCACGGTAGCCAGTCCGCTGCTGGCCTGCATCGGGAACATGGCTCCGGTCTGGATTTCCTTGGCAAACTCCTCATCCAGCACATGGCATGCCTTTTCCACATCCTCGTCACGCACACCGATAGAGGTACTGCTCTCGGAAGAAGTCTGCGCCACCATGAACACACTGATTCCGTTATTGGCCAATGCCGAGAAAATGCGCTGGTTCACACCAATCACACCCACCATTGACAAACCGGAAACAAAGATGAGCGAAGTATTGTTAATGCTCGAAATACCGCAAATCGGTTTACCGGTACGGTCGCGCTCCACTTCTTTCTTGATAATGGTTCCCGGTGCTTCGGGCTTGAAAGTATTCTTTACCCAGATCGGGATATTCTTGACGCAAACCGGATAAATGGTCGGCGGATAGACCACTTTGGCACCGAAGTTACAAAGCTCCATGGCCTCCACATAGCTCAACTCATTAATGGTATATGCTGTAGAGATGACTTTCGGATCGGCAGTCATGAAGCCATCCACATCGGTCCATATCTCCAGAACAGAAGCATCAAGCGCGGCAGCCAGAATAGAAGCCGTATAGTCAGAACCGCCTCGTCCCAGATTGGTGGTCTCGCCCGACTCCACATCGCTGGAGATGAATCCCGGAACAAGCGCAATCTTCGGCAACTTACCGAAGGTTTCTCCAATCAGACGGTTGGTTTCTTCCGAAGCCAGCAGGCGGCGTCCTCCGCGCACCTCGGTCTTGATGAATGTACGGGAATCGTACCACACCGAACCGGTGATGAGCACTGATATGATATTCGAAGAAATACGCTCTCCATAGCTTACAATCATATCCTGCGTCTTGGCAGACAAATCCTTTATCAGATAAACACCCTGATAAATGCTGTGCAGCTCTTCAAACAAAGCATTGACAATAGAAAGAAGCATCTCCTTGCGAGGACCGGCAGGAATAATCTGGTCAATCATCTGATAATGACGGTCGGTCAGTTCCATAAAAGACTTCTTGTAATCCAGATTGCCGGATACAGCCAACTGTGAAGTGTGAATCAACTTGTCGGTAACTCCTCCCAGAGCCGAGACAACCACAATCACCGGTTCCGATTGTCCCTCGACAATTTTCTTTACGTTTAAGATACTTTCCACGGAACCGACTGAGGTTCCTCCAAATTTCAGTACTTTCATTTGCTGTCAATTATTATTTTCGGGCTGCCTGTCGTGTTCATAAAATGATGTAGCGGCTCTGCCCGCAATGTACGTTATTATTAGAACAAAAATAGTAATTATTTCTCTAAAAGAAAGATGTTCCCAAAAAAAATTGTACTTTTGTTCATGCAAACCAACGCTATAAACGAGATAAGGATATGACAAAAAAAATATTTTCTTTTCTGTTTCTGCTCTGTCTGCTTCCGGCCGGACTGGGATTCGGGGGAGCAAACGGAAGTGCAGTGCATGCCGAAGGCATCAGTGCCCGTCGCTGGTATAATTACGACCGCAGCAGCTATTTTGGCATTCGTGTGGGCCTGAATGTGCCACGCTTCTACCATCGCGGTTTTGAAAACGGACCGGAAACCAAACCGCTGTCGCTCATCAATGCGGGCATTGTCTTTGGTAACCGGGTGGGACGCACCGTACCGCTGTATTTTGAGACCGGACTGCTCTATTCTGAAAAAGGTGCCAAATTCGAGGCAACTCCGGATGTAGAGCGCAAAACCTATAATCTGAAGTATCTGGAGCTGCCGCTGGTATTCAAATACAAGGCCGATGTGGGTTTCGATGATCTGACTGTCCAGCCTTATTTCGGCGGTTTCCTGGCTTGCGGTGTCGCAGGCAATGTAAAGCTCTATGAGCAGCGCATCAAGGAAAACCCTTTCTCAGACCAGTATCTGAAGCGCTTCGACGCCGGATTCCGTATCGGTCTGGGCATGGCTTTCCAGAACTTCTATCTGGATTTCTGCTACGATATCGGTATGAACAACATTGCCGCCAAGGATTTCCACGATTATAACTATGACGATTTTGACGGACGTATCCGCACCGGATGCTTTACCGCCAGCATCGGACTGGATTTCTAAAACCAAACGGGGTCTCTCCGAAAAAACAATCGGGCATCCCCCTCTTTCCATGAAAATCTCAACAGACAGATTTACGGGAAGAGGGGGATGCCCGATTTATTGTATTATTGGTATTCGTCGAGTCACAGGCTTCTGCCCTCAGGACTGACCGCCCAGATAAGCCGCTACGGCCTCGGCACAACGTTCGCCGTCGATACCGGCCGAAACGATACCTCCGGCATATCCGGCTCCTTCGCCACAAGGGAAAAGTCCTTCCACGGTGATGTGCTGCAAGGTCTCGGCATTACGGACGATACGTACCGGTGCCGACGTACGGCTCTCTACCGCTATCATCACGGCTTCGTTGGTCAGGAAACCGCGGCTGCTCCGGCCGAAGTTCTGGAATCCGCGCGCCAACCGTCCGGAAATGAATTCCGGCATCCAGAAATGCAACGGCGAAGAAATCAGTCCCGGCGAATAGGAACTGCGCGGCAGATCGTAACTCAACTTGCGGTTCACGAAGTCGGCCATGCGCTGCGCCGGTGCCGTCTGACGGTATTGTCCCTGCACCCAGTTCTGGCGCTCAATGGCTTCCTGAAAGTAAAGCAGTGCCAGAGGATGCTCCTCAGGCGCTCCGTTCCACACCGATTCCGGATCACAATAATGCAGAATGTCTTTCAGACTGCCGCACTCAGGAGCCTCGATGCTGTGCACATATTCCTTCATAAAACGGTGCATGGATGCCTCCTGCAAGTCCTCGGGATGCAGTTCTACCACCATACCGGAGTTGCTCCACTGCGAACCGCGATTGCTGGGCGACATACCGTTGACCACAATCTGCTGCGGACCGCTGGCCGCCGGCACAATGAATCCTCCGGGACACATACAGAAGCTGTACACACCGCGTCCGTCCACCTGCGTCACAAAACTGTATTCGGCTGCGGGCAGGTATTTTCCGCGGCCGTTCTTATTGTGATACTGTATCTGGTCAATCAGCTTGGAAGGATGCTCCAGACGCACTCCCACGGCCAGTCCTTTGGCCTCGACCGGGATGCCCTGACGGAACAGATGGCGATACACATCACGGGCCGAATGGCCGGTGGCCAGAATGACCGGTCCCTTGAAAATCCGTCCGGCGTGGGTTTCGATACCTTCCACCTTGCCTTCGTGCACAATCAGGCGGTCCATGCGGGTTTCAAAATGCACCTCACCTCCGCATTGCAGGATGGTGTTGCGCATATTCTCGATGACGCGGGGCAACTTATCTGTTCCGATATGCGGATGGGCGTCCGACAGAATAGCCGTACTGGCTCCATGCTGACAGAACACATTCAGAATCTTATCCACACTGCCGCGTTTCTTGCTTCGGGTGTAGAGTTTGCCGTCGGAATAGGCACCGGCTCCTCCTTCTCCGAAACTGTAATTGCTCTCGGGATCTACCTTATGCTCGCGCGAGATGCGGGCCAGATCCAGTTTCCGGTCGCGCACATTCTTTCCACGCTCCACCACAATCGGGCAATAGCCCAACTCTATCAGACGCAGAGCCGCAAAAAGTCCTCCGGGACCGGCACCCACCACAATCACACGGCGACGGCCTTCCACATTCTGATATTCCGTAGGCACATAAGCCTCATCCGTAGGCTGCTCGTTGATGTAAACCCGCACCTTCAGGTTAATGTAGATGGTGCGCTGACGGGCGTCAATGCTTTTCTTCAGAATGCGTACCCCCTGGATGGTCCGTTCATCGAGTCCTTTCTCGCGGGCCACAAAGCGGCGCACAGCCTGCTCGTTATAGGCCTGCTCGGGCAAAGCCCGCAATTGAAATTCATGTATCATTGTTTTTCCTGTTTCTTTTTGTTCTATTATATAATAAGGTATAGAGCGGAGCTTCTTATCCGAACAGCGCACGCAGGGCTTCTTCCACCTTGCGCACCGGCACCAGCTCTATCTTCATCTTCTTATAGTCGAATCCCTGAAGATTGGAACGCGGCACAATCATCCGGTTGAATCCCAGTTTCTCGGCCTCGGCAATGCGTTGCTCAATGCGGTTCACGGGACGGATTTCTCCACTCAGTCCCACCTCGCCGGCCATACATACACCTGACTCGATACCGGTGTCTACATTACTGCTCAGCACCGCGGCAATGACCGATAGGTCGATGGCGGGGTCGTTCACCCGCAGTCCGCCGGCAATATTCAGGAACACGTCCTTCTGGGCCAGTTTGAAACCGACACGCTTTTCCAGCACGGCCAGCAGCATGTTCAGGCGGCGCAGGTCGAATCCGGTGGACGAACGCTGAGGGGTTCCGTAGGCGGCTGTACTGACCAGCGCCTGGGTTTCGATCAGGAACGGCCGGATGCCTTCAATGGCCGAAGAGATGGCCACTCCGCTCATGCCTTCATGGTCTTCGGTGAGCAGCAGTTCCGACGGATTGCTCACCGGGCGCAGTCCCGTCTGCCGCATTTCATAAATACCCAGTTCGGCTGTGCTTCCGAATCGGTTCTTGATACTGCGCAAAATGCGGTACATATAATGCTGGTCGCCCTCGAACTGAAGCACGGCATCCACGATATGCTCCAACACCTTCGGACCGGCCAGAGTTCCTTCCTTATTAATATGGCCGATCAGAATGACGGGAATATTGCTTTGTTTGGCAAACTTCAGCAGAGCCGCCGCACACTCGCGCACCTGCGTGATGCTTCCGGGCGAAGAATCCACCGCCTCGGTCATGATGGTCTGGATGGAATCAATGATGACCAGCCCCGGCTGCTCGTTCTTGATGTGCAGGAAGATCTGCTCCAACAAGGTTTCGCAGACAATCATACACGAGGACGAGGCCAACAAGTCCTGTCCCCCCGCAGGCTGGGTACTGACCAGACGGTCGGCACGCAACTTGATCTGTCGGGCACTCTCCTCGCCACTGACATAAAGCACCCGGCGCTGGGGCATGCGCAACACGGTCTGAAGCACCAGCGTGGATTTTCCGATACCCGGCTCACCGCCCAACAGGACCAGCGATCCCGGAACCAGACCACCGCCCAGCACCCGGTTCAGCTCTCCGTCGCCCATATCCAGACGAGGCTCCGCACAGGAATCAATCTCACCGACCGCCAGCGGGCGCACACGTACACTGCCGGATGCCGGAAGAGCCGACAGTCCTCCATAGGAGCCGGCAGCCAGCGAAGCCGACGACTCTTTCCGCACCCGAAACTCCTTAAAGGTGTTCCAGGCACCGCATGAAGGACACTTGCCCACCCACTTGGGAGACTCCTGACCGCATTTTTCACAAACGTACACCGTCTTTTCTTTTGCCATAATAGCTATATTCTTATTTTTCGAGCATAAAAATACGGATATTTATCGGGTGAAGCGCCATAAATACACAAAAAAAAGAGCCCGAAAACGAAGAACGTAAAAAATATAAACAAAGAAGAAAAGCCTCCGGAAGTTCTCTTTTGCCGTTTTTCATGTTTCCCCCATAAAAAACGAATGACAAAAAACACCCCGCGAAAGCGCCCGAATCCCCTTTCCATGCGCCTGCCCGCCCCAAAGAATTGATATAAATCAAGAAAAGGCGATTTTTTGCATAAAAAGTGAATAAATATTTGCTGTGTAGGCAAACAGTCACTACCTTTGCAGTGTCATAAGGAAATAAGGGTAACATATTAAGGTATTAGTTAGGATCTCGTGAGAGATATTCATTGGTAAAAGATTGTTTAGTTTTAAGGGTAATTTAAGGTAATTAAGGTAGTGACTTATGACTCATGAAGAAGAATTCACTGTTAGTCATTTTTAATGACTAACAGTGAGCAAGTTCTTCAGGGAAGAAAAATGAAAAAAATTTACTTCCCACAAAACAGACAGGTGCTGTATACTGTGAAGTTGAGGCACCTTTAGAACGAAACAAATTTCAACTTCATAAAAAGACATGCTCTAGAGCATGTCTTTTTTCGTTTCTATCCCCCTCTCCGCCTGTTCGGAAGCCTGACTGAAGGTCTGACTCCCGTTTGCAGGCACAGCACCGGCATCCCAGAAAAAAATCATCGAAATCAAATTTTCAAATCATCGAAATGATTTTTCCAATTCATCAGCATGAATTTCTGCCACGTTCCAGGCGCTCTGAACAGAGGTCCCGTTTTCTCATCAAGAAAGCTCTAGGGAAAAAGAAAAAGGGCCGTACTCAAAAATTGAGCACGACCCCGATTGTCATGTTATAGAGGTTTCAGAAATTAATCCTTGATACGGATCAGCATATTGGCCAGAATGGCTGTCAGTCCTCCGGTAGTGATACCGGAAGCGAAAATGCTGCGTACTGCCTCAGGCAACTGAGTGAGGATTTCCGGTACCAACTCTACGCTCAGACCGAAAGAGAAGCTCAGAGCCATCACCAGAGTAGCCTTGCGGTCAATCTTCTGGGCAGCAATAATACGGATACCCGCAGCAGCCACCGTACCGAACATCAGCAGTGTGGCACCGCCCAAAACCGGTTCGGGCATCAGCGAGAACACCAGTCCCACAGCCGGGAACAGGCCCAACAGAATCAGGAATCCGGCAATGTAATAACCTACATAACGGCTGGCAACACCTGTAAGCTGAATCATTCCGTTGTTCTGGGCAAAGATAGAGTTCGGGAATGAGTTGAACACTCCGGCCAGGAATGAGTTGAAACCGTCGGCCAGAATACCGCCCGAAGCACGCTTCACAAAGACTTCTCCCTCAACCGGCTCCCCGGAAATCAGTGAATTGGCAGTGATGTCACCGTATGCTTCAATGGCTGTAATCAGATAAACAAGTCCCAAAGCAATGATAGCCGACCAGTCGAATGACAGACCATATTTAAAAGGTACAGGAATGTTGAAACCGCCATAGCTCTGCACAGCCGAGAAGTCCACCATACCCATAAACCAAGCCACTGCATAACCGATGATGAGACCGATCACAATGGAGCTCATGCGCAGATAGCGGTTGGAGCTACGGTTGAACATCACAATGAGCACCAGTACCAACGCTGCCAGTCCGATGTAACGCAGCGAACCGAAAGTGCCGTCGGCCTGAGCCATAGCACCACCACCGCAGGCGGTAATACCTACCTTAATCAGACTCATACCGATGAGTGTTACCACAATACCCGAAACCAGCGGGGTAATGATCTTGCGGGTGTATTTCAGCACACGGCTGATGGCCATCTCCACAAAGGAAGCTGCCATACAGGCTCCAAACACCGAAGCCAGACCACCGGAAAGTCCTGCCGCAATAATCGGACCGATGAATGAGAAACTTGTTCCCTGAATACACAGCAGTCCGGTTCCGATCGGACCGACGCGACGACACTGGATAAAGGTGGACACACCCGAAGCAAACAAAGCCATAGACACCAGGAATCCCGTAGTCTCCAAATCCAGCTTCATGGCACCCGCAATGATGAGCGGCGGGGTGATAATGGCCACAAAAATAGCCAACAAATGCTGCAATGCCGCAAAAAGGGCATCTTTCACCGGCGGACGGTCTTCCAGTCCATAAATCAAATCTCCGTTTTCTTTCATTTAAATTTTATTTACAAAAATGTTACTATTGATTTTTGAAACTGCAAAATTAGTGCATCTGAATTGATTTATATCAAGAAAAACTTAAAAAAATGAGATAAAAGCATGATTTTCTTGATTTAAGCATAGAAAACATATAACTTTGCAGTGTCATAATTAAAAGAAGAGTAATGTACTCATAGTGAAAAGACTCTGTGAAGAGTTTATTAGGTGATAGATTGTTAATGTTTAAGGGTTTCAAAAATTATGACAACAATGCGTTGACTGAAACACTTCGGGTAAGTGATGGATGAAAACGCGATGGAGTGCTACGGACAAAAAGGTTCGTTAAAGCACTCTTTAAATTGAAATTTATTAGTTTGTTTGCTTGAGGGCGTATCAGCGGATACTTCCTCTTTCTTTGTTTTTATAGGAACCATCCATAAAATCATGCACCATGAAACTATCCTGCTGCCATCGCCATATACTCATGCAGAATCGGGGCCGAATCCTCCGATACTCTCTCCTGCTTCTGCTTTTAGGCTTTGTAGGCTACACCCGCAACAACCATGCAGCCGGCGAATTCTATTCCACACGGATTTATCCGCATCTTTCTGATATGCTGTCGCATCTGGCCCGTTTCTCCAGTTTCTCACTCGAAGAGATGGTGGTCTGTGCTTCTGTCTTGCTCCTGCTGCGCTGTCTGATAGGGCTCCGCAAAAGGAACTGGAAAAAACAGCTGGGCCTGTGTGTGGAAATTCTGCTCTGGATTGCAGCCTGGTTTTATTGGGGCTGGGGCATCAACTATTTCAGATATTCTTTCTACGAACGCATGGACCTGCAACCGGTTGCTTATGAGGACTCGGTGTTCCAACAATTTCTGAATGAATATACCACGGCTTTGAACAACAGTTATATTCCCTTTGCCGACAGCACCGCTACGGCTTCCTGGGAAACGGAAATCAGACAGATTTACCATACGGCACCGCCTGAAGCCGCCCTTTGTCGGCCACAGGAACATTTCACACCCAAAAGACTGGCATTCAACACGCTTTATTCCAAAGTAGGCGTGCTGGGATTCATGGGCCCTTTCTTCTGCGAAATGCAAGTAAACGAGGAACTGCTCCCCACACAATATCCCTTTACGTATGCGCACGAGCTGGCGCATCTGCTTGGGGTGAGCAGCGAGGCCGAAGCAAACTATTGGGCCTACAAGGTATGCACCGCCAGCAAGAATCCGCATGTCCGTTTCAGCGGCTATCTGGGCATATTGCCTTACGTCATGAATCAGACCTACGGCTCTCTGGCCCCTGCACAATATCGCAACTGGCTGCAAAGCATACGACCTGAAGTGCTGATTCTGGCTGAGGAGGAAAACCGCTACTGGCAGGAAAAATATTCTGTATGGATTGGCCGGATGCAGGATGCCTTGTATGAGGCTTTTCTAAAGGGCAATCAGATCAGCAGCGGCCAAAAGAATTACGGACAGGTGCTCTCGCTCATCATTTCCGAACGCGAGCAGAAAGCATTCTGTCTGAATAATCCCCAAATCCCATAAGAAATGAAAAAACTATCTATTTCTCTACTCTTTGGCATAATGCTGGCCTGGAGCAGCTGCATCAGCGAACCTATGGAACAGGGCCAGTACGGCAGCAAACTTTCTGTTGGCGATACGATTCCGAACTTCAGCGTCGTCACGCTCGACCGCGACACCGTAAGCCGGGACAACCGGAACGCGGAGACGCTGGTCATTCTCTTCTTCCATACCGAATGCGGAGACTGTCAAAAGGAACTGCCGGTCGTGGAACAGGTCTATCGTGACTGCCGTCAGGACTCTCTCTGGCAACTGATCTGCATCGGACGGAGCGAAGACACTGCCACAGTAAGACGCTACTGGCAACAGAATCAGTTCACCATGCCGGTCTCTCCCCAGCCCGACCGCCTGATCTATGAACGGTTTGCCTACAGCGGAGTGCCGATGCTTTATGTCGTAAACGGCCGGAACATCATCCGGGCAGTATTCGATGACCAGAACATGGCCACGTATGAAGAACTTAAAGGGTGGATTCTAAAAGTAAACGAAGAAAATCAAAAAGACAAATCCTAAACTTCGTCTTTTCGGGTTAATTCACTAACTTCGCCCTCCTAAAAACAGAACATTATGAAATTTCTTCCGGAGATAGCCATTATCGACGCCAATACACTCAGCAGCATCGGTCTTCAGAATCTGATTGAAAAGATGATGCCCGAGGCCGTAGTGCGCAAATTCAACTCGTTCGAAAGTTTCGTATGCGACACTCCGGACATGTATTTCCATTATTTCATCTCTTCGCAGATTCTCGTGGAGCACAGTGCCTTCTTTGTGGAACGCAAGCACAAAACCATTGTGCTGACCTACGGACGAATCACCATGCCTCACATTGCCAACTTTCACACACTGAATATTTGTCTGGATGAGGAAATGATGATCCGTGCCCTGCTCCGCCTGCAACAAAGCGCCCATGCCGGCGGTTTGCACCTGCCTCCCAAAATGCGGAAAATGATGCCCGCAGCGAATCAGCAGAACTGGAGTGAACCGAACGGACTGACCTCACGCGAAATCGAGGTACTGGTCTGTATCGTGCGGGGCATGGCCAACAAGGAAATTGCCGAAGAATTGAATATAAGCATCACCACCGTCATCTCGCACCGGAAAAACATTATGGAAAAACTGAATATCAAGTCAGTTTCGGGACTGACCATCTATGCGGTGATGAACGGATATATCGAAGCCGACAGAATATAAAGACGGAAGCCCGGAATCATTCATTCCAGGCACCGCAACGCGGACAGGTTCCTTTCTTGGAGATCTTGGCCCCGCATTTTCCACAGATATAACGCGAATAGCCATGCTGGTAATAATGGCGCAAGGCCCAGACAATAAAGCCCAGCAAACACGGTATTCCCAGATAATACAGGGTGGCAATAGAAAAAAACAGGTAGCACAACATGCACACACCCAACAATCCTAATAAATAAGGTATGGCTTCGGCCACGGAAAGCTGACGCAACACATCGTCCACCACGGCGATGGACAGAATCAGCATGAGCCAGACAGCCGAAAGGAAGGCTCCCAGGATAAAGGGCTGCCCGAAAGGATTCAGGGTGGGATGGAAATAAAAATCGACCCAAAGCGAAGGATTGTTCTGCTGAATCAGAGCATACAGCACTGCCGCCGTGGAAATGACCAGACACAGACCTGTGGGATAGCAGCTGGAGATATCGTCAAAAAACACCATCCGGAATCGTTTACGACGCATCCGGCGCACCAGATACAACACAAACAAGACTACCAACGCCGACAGGAAATACAACAGATGCTTGTTGCTGAACACGTGGATGAATTCGGAAATGGAATCATCCGGCACCACCTGCTCCAACAAACTGCTTTCATGCACCCATCCCATCGTGGACTGGTCGCGCGCCACTTTCACCCATACCGAATCGACAGAATCCTCAGGAATAATGGCCAGATCGGCCACCACAACCAGATCACCCGGCTGCAAATAAAGAGAATCATAAAAATAAGTTCCCTTAAAGTCGGTGTGCATCGGCCGGTCGGACTGTAGCCACAGGCTGTCTCCACAGACTTTAAAGTTATAGTTCAGACCATAGTGGTGCTGCTTCATAAAGTCCAGCGAATAGACTGAACTCTCCGAAACACTCCACTGGTCATCGTTCGTAGTAGATTGGTAGCACGAGGCTACCAACAAACCACACAGGCACAGAAGCAGAATGCGGAAGTGCCTTTTTATTTTAGCGATTCTCTCCTTCATCAGCATAAACCTTCATTTGACAGTTTCTGCAATCAAATTCCAGACGGAAACGGCGCCCGTCACCCGAAACCAGGAAATAAGGCTCCCGGAACGGCGAGCGGCGGCCGCCCTGCTTTGTACACCATCCCAGACTGTAGCGCAGACAATGCTTGCAGAACATCAGGACCGCTCCGGCAGGTTCTTTCTTTTCAAAGGCCGGCTCTACCTGTACGGCTCCGAGCGACTTGTAGAAGGATTCCGCACGGCTGTTCATGACATTGGCCAGATAAGTGAGGTGCATTCCTTGCAACGGAGCACTCTCCTGTCCCTGTTTCTCGCGCAACTGACGGGTGAAGTCGGTCGGAATCTTACGGTAATGCACCGGGAAATTCACCCGTCGTGTCTGCTCCAGTTTCTCGATAACTACACGACGCCATTCAGCCAATACGGATGAAGGAACAAACCAATTATCCTGCCAGTCCACTTTTACCTGACCAACAGTGAAACAGGTGTTGCCCAACTTGGAAAGCTGCTTGCGGACATTCTCTTCCTGCGGGCTGCGGGCTTGCTCTTTTTCAGCAGCAAACGGAACGCTGACCGAAACTCCGTCTTCGTCTTTCAGACTCAGCACAAATCCTTCGGGATATTCGCCGACCGTCCAGTCCACGGTAATCTTGCGTTCCGCAGACGGTCTGGAAAGCAAACGGTCAAACTCCTGGTCAAAATTACGGTAAAGGCGGGTATGCGGTTTCACACGCGGCATCTCCACCGGATAAATCTTATTGCTGTCGTCCACCCGATTGACACGGAAACCCTGCAACTTGCCGTTCTCATCCATAAAGCACAGTCCGTCGCCGTTGCTGAACGGTTTCACACCGGCCACGATGATGCACTTGCCACGGATTTCCTTGACATAACCCACTTCCTCACCCAGCGATTTCGGGGTATTGAAAGAGAAAATGTCGGTTTTCCGCCCATTCAGAAAATAATGGGTGAATCCGCGGTTGAAACTCTTCTCCAACTGCGGACGGAAGGTATATTCACATTTACCAGAAGAAGCCCGGCAATATTCCGGATGCTTGCGGAAGATGGCATCGAGTTTCTGACGATAATAAGCAGTGACATTCTTCACATAATCCATGTCCTTCAGGCGTCCTTCAATTTTGAGAGAGGTGGCACCCGCTTCCAGAATCTGCTCCAGCTGGTCGCTCTGATTCAGGTCTTTCAGAGAGAGCAGGTGTTTTTCCTGCTCGATGACCTTGCCGTCGGCATCCACCAGATCGAACTTCAGGCGACAGAACTGGGCACAGTTGCCCCGGTTGGCACTGCGGCCGAAACAATGTTGCGACACATAACACTGACCGCTGTAGCTGACGCATAGCGCTCCATGTACAAACACTTCGAGCGGCACGGACGGGCACGCCTCATGAATGTCGCGAATCTGCTGCAAAGTGAGCTCACGGGCCAATACCACCTGCGAAAAGCCCTGCTGCTGCAAAAAGCGTACCTTGTCGGCATCGCGGTTATCCATCTGCGTGCTGGCATGCAGCGCGATTGGCGGCAGATTCAACTGCAACAAAGCCATGTCCTGCACAATCAGCGCATCCGCACCGGCACGGTACAGTTCCCATATCATTTCCTCGGTTTCGGCCAGCTCCTCATCCTTCAGAATGGTATTGACGGCCACATAGACTCTTGCCCGGAACTGGTGGGCAAAAGCAGTGAGGCGGGCAATATCCTCTACGGAATTGCCGGCAGCCGCACGGGCTCCAAAACGGGGAGCGCCTATATACACTGCATCCGCTCCGTGGCGGATGGCTTCAATGCCACAGTCGGCATTTTTGGCCGGTGCCAATAATTCTACAGGTCTTTGTTGCATTATTTTATATCGTTTAAGTTATAAGGTGTGGCCTGATAGACCAGATAATGAAGCCAGTTTAAGTACCACTGCACACCGTGAGTACGCCAGCGCACCACAGGGCCCAGCTCAGGATTGTCGTCGCGATAGTAGTTCATCGGCATCTGAATGGGTAGACCCTTACCCAAATCGCGCTTGTATTCGATGTCGAGAGTGTAAGGCGAATATTCCGAATGGCCGGTGACAAATACCTCGCGTCCCTCACGGGCCACCACCATACCGACGCCCGAATATTCCGACTCGGCAATGATTTTCAGTTCGCTCACCCGGTCAATGTCCTCACGGCGCACCTCGGTGTGACGGCTGTGCGGCATGAAGAACACATCGTCCATGCCCCGCATCAGCGGATGGGCCGCATCGAGTACCTGTTGCGGGAAGATGCCGAACATTTTCTGTGGCAGCGGATGTTTCGGAATGCCGTAATGGAAATACAGACCGGCCTGCGCCGCCCAGCAGATATACAGGGTGGAAGTGACATTCGTGCGCGCCCAACGGAAGATGTCGGACAGCTCG
Organism: Bacteroides sp. OF04-15BH; assembly: GCF_003477995.1. Taxonomy (GTDB): domain Bacteria; phylum Bacteroidota; class Bacteroidia; order Bacteroidales; family Bacteroidaceae; genus Paraprevotella. The sequence continues at coordinate 123,298 of NZ_QUEM01000001.1, read as the reverse complement.
GGCCAGTAGCCCACTTCCTCAAAAGCCAGATGCTCCACCGGAGCTCCGGTCACGATAAAGCCGTCAAACTTCTGTTCCTTCAGCTCCGGGAAAGGCTGGTAAAAGGCTTTCATGTGCTCCGGAGAGGCATGCTTCGGCGTGTGCGTGGCTAAAGACATCCAAGTGACCTCAATATGATAGGGCGACTGCGCCAGAATGCGCAGCAAATCCACCTCGGTGTCTATCTTCAAAGGCATGAGGTTCAGGATGGCCACACGCAGAGGACGCACTTTCAGAGCCACAGAACGTGTGTTCTCCGTCACGTCAATATGTTCTTTCCGTAGAATATCTATTGCGGGAAAATGTTCCGGTAAAATCAAAGACATAGTCGTATTTTTTGAGTATTCTGTCTGCAAATTTAGCGCAAAATAGAAAGCAAACAAAGACTACACCGCATAAGGATAAGGCTTTAATTATAAAATGAATTTAAAAACGTAAGAAAACGGCTGCAAAGTTTCGTTTTTCATTTAGTTTTTCCTATTTTTGGGTATACGCTTAAATTGTAATGATTATGATGAATAACAATCCTTCATTCAGTTTTCACATCCCCACGAAGATCGTGTTCGGATGTGGCGAGATCAAGAAATTAGCTACGGAAGAACTTCCCGGTAAAAAGGCAATGGTGGTTATTTCATCGGGCAGTTCCATGAAAAAGTACGGTTATCTGGACCTGGTGCTCCGTCTGCTCACAGAAAACAATGTATCGGCTATCGTTTATGACAAAATACAACCCAACCCTACCAAGGCGCATGTCATGGAGGCTGCCTCTATCTGCAAGGAAATGGGCTGCGACTTCGTGATCGGTCTGGGCGGCGGAAGCAGCATCGACTCTGCCAAATCCATCGCCGTGATGGCCTGCAACAAGGGGGATTACTGGGACTATATCTCCGGAGGAAGCGGCAAGGGACGCGACATTCAGGGTGCCCTGCCCGTGGTGGCCATCCCGACAACGGCCGGAACAGGCACGGAGGCTGACCCGTGGACCGTCATCACCGACGAGGAGAAACAGGAGAAAATCGGTTATGGCAACCGCTACACCTTCCCGGTGCTCTCCATCATCGACCCGAAACTGATGGTATCCATCCCGCCGAAACTCACGGCTTATCAGGGATTCGACGCCTTCTTCCATGCTGCCGAAGGCTATATTGCCGGATGCAGCAACGGCATCAGCGACCTGTATGCTCTGGAAGCCATCCGTCTGTTGTATAAATATCTGCCCAAAGCCGTATGCGACGGAAACGACCTCGTTGCCCGAGCCCGCGTAGCCTGGGCCAGTACTTTGGCCGGAATGGTGGAGTCTACTTCAAGCTGCACTTCGGAACATTCACTGGAACATGCCATGAGCGCCTACTATCCGGCACTGCCGCACGGCGCAGGACTGATTGCCATCAGTCAGGCTTATTTCAATACATTCCGCAACGACTGCACCAAGAGATACATGAAGATGGCCGAAGTGATGACACAAAGCAAGAGCAACCGTCCGAGCGACTTCATCGAGGCTCTGGAGCGCATGCAGAAAGAATGTGGTGTGGATCAGTTGGCACTGAGCGAATGGGGCATCCAGGAAGAGGATTTCGAACGCTTTGCCGCCAATGCCCGCGACACCATGGGCGGACTCTTCCAGTTCGACCCGCGTCCGCTGAGCGACGAAGAAATCATCGCCATCTACAAAGAGTCTTACCGATAAACTCAGGCGAACCCATAAAAGCTACAGGAGCTGCGACCGGATGCGGTCACAGCTCCTGTTCTGTTTCTACCCCTGAAGTGTTTTTCCTCTCAGAGCAAAAACAGTCAAAAAAAACGGACAGAAGAATATCTTCTCTCCATCTCCACTGCATTTTCTTAAAATATTGATTTTCAATCTGGTTGTTTTATATTCCCATTGACCCCGTTCTTTTTTAGAAATCATCCTAATAAATCCGGAAAAACATCACGATAAAACCAGAAAGTCATCCCAATGTTTTTTCGTATCGATAAAGGTGGGTGATTTTTTCTTTACACGGACAGAAAAAAACGAAAGGAGCCGTGACGGAAACTCCGCACAACTCCTGTTCCTATTAGAATGGACAACCAAGAAAAAAATCTCATGCTTTCTATCTCTGTCAGCCACCTCAACAGGCAGCAGACACCAAAGCCTCATCGGGCATGGACTCGTGAACAACCGCCTCGATTTCGGACAGTATGATTTCGCCGGCCGACTGCACCCATGCCTGAAAAGCCTTGTCGGGACGATAGTCACGGGCAAAGTCCAGCAAACGGTCCAGATTAAAGTCATCGGAGATAATGCCGGCCCCGTTACGCGCCGCATCCCAGGCATTGCACTCCTGCTCAATGTGTGCCGGCACCATCAGGATGGGTTTGCCCCAATACATCGCCTCACAGATGGATTCAAAACCGGCCGTCGTGGCATAAGCCCCGCAGCCGCGCATCTGCTTCAGAAACTCCACATCGTCTATCTGGTACAGAGTGAGAGTGTCATCCACTCTCTTTACAACCGGCGCATTACTCTTGTCCCAGAAAAAACGCAGCGACACTTCGGGATGACGGGCGTGCCAGGCCTTTACCTGTTCCACAAAGCCCGGATTGAGCATATAGCCATGCACATAATCACCAGGCACCGCCTTTTGGGAGAGTACCTCGCGGCGCAACAGCGGCGGCACTACCACAATCTTTTCCTCCCGGTCGGCAGGCAGAGTATGGAAGGACAAGGCCAGCTTGCGCGCGGCTCCCCAGGCTGTCATTCGGGTGAAAAGGCGCAATAGCTGCATGTCCACATGCTGCTGAAACGGGGTCTTGAAATCGTGATGCAGAAAAAGATACTGATGCCCGATGCAGATCTGCGGAATGCGGATGCGATGCAGCGCATAGGTCATGCCCACAAGCAGTTCGTAAAAGTTGATGACGGCATCCGCCCCACTGTGCTCAATTTTCTCACGGATAAAACGGATGCTGTGCCAGTAGGCAGTCAGACAAGTCATATTATACGTAATGCTTTTCGTCAGGTTGGCTCTGCCGGTTGTTGCCGAAGGCAGAAAGTTGGGACTGTCGAAACGGCTCACCGCTGCACGCACATTGCGGTTGAAGAAGCCGGGCAGCTGCCGGCTGTTGCTCTTTCCTACCAGCATCTCTACCACCTCGTGACCGGCCTGCGTGAGCAAGCGCTCCATAGCCAGAGCCTGGGTCAGGTGCCCCCGGCCCTCACCCTGCACAACAAAAAGAAATCTCATACCGCTGCATTTATTTTCGTTACTTCCTGAATATCCTCACTCTCCGGATTCTGAAAAGCTTCTCCATAATACAGGATGCTCCAGTTGCCGTCTTCATCTTCTGCCAGAGCCGACATGGTTTCCACCCAATCACCCGAATTCAGATAGTGAATCTTTCCGTAATAAGTATTTTCGGGATGATGAATATGACCGCAGATCACCCCGTCGCACTTTTTGCTTTGGGCAAACTCGGCCAGCGTCTGCTCGAAGTCTGAAATATAGGACACGGCCGTTTTCACCTTTTGCTTGATGCGTTGCGACAGGGAATAATAGGGTTTTCCCATCGCGCGGCGGTAACGGTTATACCATCCGTTGAACCACAGCAGGAAGGTGTAGCCGGTATCGCCCAGATTGGCCAGCCACTTCATCTGACTCGTCACGCGGTCGAACACATCGCCATGCGTCACAAAATATCGTTTTCCCTGTGATTCGTGCACAAAATCCTTGACCACCGTGATGTTTCCGAGCTGAAGCGGCACCAGAGCGTCGAGGAAGTCATCATGGTTTCCAGCCACATAAATAATCTCGGTGTTGCATTTCTCCATCAGCTTCATCAGAATCTTGAAGAACAAGGTGTGTGCCGGTTGCCATTTGCGGCTGCCGTTCTTGCGGATATGCCATCCGTCGATAATGTCTCCGTTCAGAATCAGACGGTCGCAGTTCACACTTTTCAGAAATTGGTTCACTTCATCCACTTTGGAATGCGATGTGCCCAGATGGATGTCTGAAAGCACAATGGTACGATAATGTTTTCTCAGTTGCATGGTTTTTTCTTTTTGGTCAAGGCAAAAGTAAATGAAGACTATAACAATATGATGTAAAAGAAATGACAATTCTCTGACAATTCATTTTTAACACTTTACGCGCTGTTTTCACGCTCCTTACCTCGGTTTTTCCACCCCCGGAAGAGCCTCAACAAGTTTTTTGAACCTCGCGCCCCGATTCTGCTGAAAAATCCGTATTTTTGCAGCTTGAATTTTAAAAAGACAAAATACTTTGATTTCAGTAGAAAACCTCGAAGTGGAATTTGGAGCCAAGCCCTTATTCCAGAACGTATCTTATGTGATAAATGACAAGGACCGCATCGCGCTCGTGGGAAAGAACGGTGCGGGAAAATCCACCATGCTCAAAATCATCGCCGGACTGCAACAGCCCACTGGCGGTGTCGTGGCCGTGCCGAAGGATACCACCATCGGTTATCTGCCTCAGGTCATGGTGCTGTCGGACGAGCATACCGTCATGGAGGAAGCCATGCAGGCCTTTGACCATATCACGGAAATGCAGCTCCGACTGGAGAAGATGAACAACGAACTGGCGGAGCGCACCGACTATGAGAGCGAAAGCTACATGCAGCTCGTGGAACGGTTCACCCACGAAAACGAACGCTTCCAGATGATGGGAGGCATGAACTTTCATGCCGAAATCGAACGCACGCTCATGGGATTGGGATTCGCGCGCTCGGATTTTGACCGCCCCACCAAGGAGTTCAGCGGAGGATGGCGCATGCGTATCGAGCTGGCCAAACTGTTGCTGCGCAAACCGGACATCCTATTGCTCGACGAGCCGACCAACCATCTGGACATCGAGAGTATCCAGTGGCTGGAAAACTTCCTGTCTACCCGGGCCAATGCCGTGATGCTGGTGAGCCACGACCGGGCGTTCATCAACAATGTGACCAACCGCACTCTGGAAATCTCCTGCGGACGCATCTACGACTACAAAGTGAAATATGACGAATATGTGAAGCTGCGCGCCGAACGCCGCGAACAGCAGCTGCGTGCCTATGAGAACCAGCAGAAGGAAATTGCCGATATCAAGGACTTCATCGAGCGTTTCCGCTACAAGGCCACCAAGGCCGTGCAGGTGCAGAGCCGCATCAAGCAGCTGGAAAAGATCATCCCGATTGAGGTGGACGAGGTGGACAACTCTTCGCTGCATCTCAAGTTCCCGCCGGCCATGCGCAGTGGGGATTATCCGATTATCTGCGAGGACGTGCGCAAAGCGTATGGCGACCATGTAGTGTTCCACGATGTAAATCTCACCATCAAGCGCGGCGAGAAGGTGGCTTTCGTGGGTAAAAACGGTGAAGGTAAGTCTACGCTCGTGAAATGTATCATGAACGAAATTCCTTTCGACGGCACTCTGAAGGTGGGCCACATGGTACAGATCGGTTACTTTGCGCAGAACCAGGCACAGCTGCTCGATGGCGAACTGACTGTTTTCGACACGATAGACCGGGTTGCGAAAGGCGACATCCGTCTGCGCATCAAGGATATTCTCGGCTCTTTCATGTTTGGCGGCGAGGCATCGGAAAAGAAGGTCAAGGTGCTTTCCGGTGGAGAGCGCAGCCGTCTGGCCATGATCAAGCTGTTGCTGGAGCCGGTGAACCTGCTGATTCTCGACGAGCCGACCAACCATTTGGACATGCGTTCGAAAGACGTGCTCAAGGAGGCTATCCGCGATTTCGACGGTACGGTGATCGTAGTGAGCCACGACCGCGAATTCCTTGACGGACTGGTGGAAAAGGTTTATGAGTTCGGCGGCGGTCTGGTGAAAGAACACCTCGGCGGCATCTACGACTTCCTGAAGAAAAAGAATATCGAGTCGCTCAACGAACTGCAACTAAGCAGCAGTCCGGCAGCCAAGACCAGCGCGCCGACAGAAAAGGAAGCCAGCAGCAACCGTCTGTCCTACGAACAGCAAAAGGAACTGCAAAAGAAAGTGCGCAAACTGGAGAAAGCGGTCAGCGCCTGTGAATCGGAAATCGAGAACCTGGAAGCACAAATCGCAGAACTCGAGGCACAAATGGCAACTCCCGAAGGGGCGGCCGACATGCAACTGTATGAAAAGCATGGCGCGCTCAAGAAACAGCTGGATGAAACCGTTGAACGCTGGGAAACGGTATCTCTGGAACTGGAAGAAGCTAAATCAAACAACTAAATAGTCGGAATATGATGAATTGGAAAATGAAACTGCTCTCGCTGATTCTCAGCACCGGAGCAGTAACCGCACTGAATGCACAGACGGAGAGCAAAAACCTGTCGGGCATTTCTGTTGAAAACATGAACCTGAACGTGAAGCCGGGAACAGACTTCTATCAGTATGCCTGCGGCGGATGGCTCAAGGCGCACCCGCTCACAGCGGAATATGCACAGTTCGGTACGTTCGACCTGCTGATGGAAAACAACAACAAGCGCCAGCAGCAGCTGATTGAGGAACTGATCAAAAGCAAGGCCGCAGCGGGAAGTCTGGAGGATAAGATTGCCCGTCTCTATCTGAGCGCCATGGACAGCACCGCACGCAACAAGGCCGGATGGCAGCCTATACGTCCTTATATGGAAGGCATCACAAAATGCCAGAACAAGGAAGAGCTGATGAATCAGGTGGCACGCATGCAGCGTCTGGGTATGCCGGCCTTCTTCTATTTCTTTATCGGTGCTGACATCAAGAACAGCAGCATGAATCTGGTACAGCTTTATCAGGGCGGCACTTGTCTGGGAGAACGCGAATATTATCTGGACGAGGACGAGGTGACAAAAAATATCCGGGAGGCCTACCAGAAATATATGAAAGAGATGTTGGCCTATTGCGGCTACGAAAAAGAGGCTGATCAGATGGTTGCCGACATCATGCACATAGAAACCCGTCTGGCCAAGGCATCCTATAACGCTACCCAACAGAGAGATCCGGAAGCAAACTATCATAAAATGTCGTTCGACAACCTGAAAAAGGATTATCCGGGCATCGATTGGAGCAACTATTTCCACATCATCGGTATGGACGGTATTACCGACATCAATGTTGCACAACCGGAAGCCATCCATGAAGTGGAAGCCGTGCTGAAAGAGGAGAGTCTGAACAGCCTCCAGTCCTTTATGCTGTGGAAACTGATCGACTCTTCGGCTTCATATCTGGATGATTCGATGCGCGCCATCTATTTCTCTTTCTACGGCAAAGTACTGTCGGGCAGCGAACAGGACCGTCCACGCTGGAAACGTGCCCTGGGTGTGGTAGAAAGCAATCTGGGCGAGGCTATGGGACGCCTGTATGTGGAGCGTTACTTCCCTCAGGCTGCCAAGGAACGTATGGTCAAACTCATCAAGAACCTGCAAACGGCATTGGCCGAACGCATCAAAGAACAGGACTGGATGAGCGAAAGCACCAAGACCGCAGCCCTGGACAAACTGAATGCGTTCCATGTCAAGGTGGGATATCCGGACAAATGGCGCGACTACTCTGCCCTGAAAATCGGCGACGCGTTGTTGGAAAACATTGTGAACTGCTCTGAATTTGATGTGCAGAACATGATTAAGGAGAAACTGAACAAACCGGTTGATCCTGATGAGTGGCACATGACTCCGCAGACCGTAAATGCTTACTACAACCCTACGACAAACGAAATCTGTTTCCCGGCCGGTATCCTGCAATACCCGTTCTTCGATATGAACAACGACGATGCCTTTAATTATGGAGCTATCGGCGTGGTTATCGGACATGAAATGACTCACGGATTCGACGACAAGGGAAGACAATTCGACAAACACGGAAATCTGACTGACTGGTGGGCTCCGGGCGATGCTGAGCGTTTCGTTCAGCGTGCCGAGGTCATGAAAAACTATTTCAACCAGATTGAAGTGCTTCCGGGACTGAAAGCTAACGGCGAACTGACTCTGGGAGAGAATCTGGCCGACCACGGCGGTCTTAAAGTGGCTTTGCTGGCTTTCCATAATGCCACACGCGAAAACCCGTTGCCGGTAAAGGATAACTTCACTCCGGAACAGCGTTTCTTCCTGGCTTACGCCAACTTGTGGGCAACCAACGTTCGCGAGGAACAAATCCGCAAATTGACCAAAAGTGATCCGCACTCACTGGACAAATGGCGCGTCAACGGTGCCCTGCCTCATATCGATGCCTGGTATAAGGCTTTCGGCATCACCGACAAGGATTCCTTGTTCCTGCCCGAAAATGAGCGTCTGAAACTTTGGTAATTCAATAACCGGCCATACAACCGGTCAAGCAGACAAAAGCCATAGCAAACTCCATTCGGAATTTTGCTATGGCTTTTGTGTTTTATCCTTTCAGATAATCACGGATCTGATCGGCATGTGTCTTGGTCTTGATCTGCTTGGGCAGGAAGATATGCTCAATAACGCCTTCCTCATTAATGATAAAGGTGGTACGGAAAGTTCCCATATATTTGCGTCCGTACATGCTTTTCTCGCCCCAAACACCCATGGCTTCGACCAGAGTCTTCTCCGTGTCCGCAATCAAGGTAAAAGGCAATTCGTGTTTGGCAATGAATTTCTGATGAGAAGCGGCACTGTCTACACTCACTCCGATCACCTCTACTCCGGCCTCCTTCAAATCAGCATACTGATCGCGCAAGCTGCATGCTTCGGCGGTACAACCGGAAGTATTGTCTTTCGGATAAAAATACAACACCACTTTTTTACCACGGTACTGGCTCAACAAAATCTCCTCTCCTTTTTCGTTCAAGCCCAAAACTTCGGGCGCTTTATCTCCTACATTCATAAACTGTTTTTATTTTTAATGGTTTATACTGTTGTTTCTTCTGTTTTTCCGGTTTCGTTTTCCTTCTGTCCGCCCTGTGTCTTCAGTTTCACAGAAGCATTCTGATAGTCCGGATTGCTGCGCTGATCGTTCTTCGGAATCGTCGTGTCATTACCGTCGCGCATAGCCATATAGTGCGGCGACATGATTTCCACACCCGCCTCATTGAAACGGTCCTGAATATTCTGATGCAGAATGGAATAGATACGCGGCAATTCCTGAGCATTCCGCACATAGGCATTGACCTGATATACCGGATACCAGTCGCTCAGAGAAGTCTGCAATACAAATGGTCTGGGCTCATCAGTTACACCGGGTGTGGCCAGAGCCGCTTCAATCAGCAATTGGTGTACCTGTCGCCAGGGAGCATCATAACCGATGGTCACTTCCGAGTGGATAATCAGTCCATAGTCTTTTGCCGATGAACTGTAATTGATGGTGTGGGAAGACATCATAAAGGAATTGGGGATGGTCACCACTTCATTCTTATTCGTACGGATACGGGTTACAAGAGGTGTCTTCTCAATCACATTGCCCGAAGTATCGTTCAGTTTTATAAAATCTCCCAGTTTGAATGGACGCATATACGTGATCACCAGTCCGGCAATGATATTTCCGATTACTGTCGTTGATCCCAAAGAAACAATCAAACCCACAAATACGGAAATTCCCTGAAAGACTCCCGAGTTGGAACCGGGCAGATAAGGATAAATCATGGCAATCATAAATGCGTAGAGCAAAAAGCGCACAATATGATAAGTAGGCAATGCCCAGTCGCTGTAGAAGCCATTGATCTGAAGCCGTCCCTCTTCTATCTCCGTAGCCAGATAACGCAACAGGCGGATCAGATAGTGCACACACAGCCAGATGACTACGATGGTGAACAGGTTAGGCACATAATCCACAATTCCTTTCAGAATGGATTTGATCGGAGTCCACAAATAGCCCAACAAGGTGAATGCCAGTTTCTCGGTCTGTGGGAAGATGATGAAAATCAGCGGCACACTGAACAGCAACTGTATCAGCATCACGACATAGCGCAGCAGATTGGCCCCCACATGCAGCAAACGCACCTGTTTGTCCGTATTCAACAGCTCATAAGTCTGGATCATTATCGGCTTCAGACGGGTTTCCTTGAGCCGGTCTATCCGGACCCGAAGTTTGCGGAATAGCCAGTTGGTCAGCATAAAGAGCAGCACCTGTGCCACCACGACCAACAAAAAGTAACCGACCCGTTTCACCTGACGCATCATGCCGTAGTTTTCCTTCAGCAGTTGCAATTGCTGCACCACCTGCTGGCAACGCAATTGCGCCAACGAATCGCGGCTCATATTCTCCCATAAGGCATCACGGTCTGTCACGGAGAAAAGAACCTGATTGGCATACATGACGTCCGAAACAATATCCGTCTTTTCCACACGCACGGAGTCAGGAGTCAGCGTCAGTTTCTTGCCCACTGCCAGAATATTCTTTTGGGCATTCTCGGCACGGGCCTGGGGAGACAAGCCGCCACGCGCCGTGTAAAAGGTAAACAGAGTATCCTCTTCCACAACTACCGGATACCCTTTCGTAATATGTCTCAAAGAATCGATTTGTCTCATCAGCTGGGCCCGGCTCATCGAATCACGGGTCAAAGCCCCGATTTTGAGTTCGTTCAGCTCCATTTGCAGACTGGCCTCGCGCTGCTGGGCTTCCTGCAAGGATTGCTGCAAGCGATGCACATAGCCCGTGTCGGCAACAGCCGCAGACGTATCAGTCGTCCTGGTGCGAATCATCGTGTCTGCCTTACCAATCAGTTCATTGATTTTTCCTCTGAGCTGTCCGCTCGCTGTTCCCATGTGCAGACACAAGCATAAGACGAGGAACAGTCTCCAGTTTAGTTTTCCTTTCATTGAGTTCGGTTGTTTAGATTTTCAGATGATTTCCGCAAACCGGTATCTTGAATCCGGCCCGCGTTCCGTTCTTTTTCAAAGATAGCTATTCTTTGCAGATAATACGTTCCTTGAGCAAAAAAATAAAGGGTGACAGCCGGAATGGCAAGCCGGCCCTACGAAAACAGACAAAAAAAGGATGCCCGGCCAAGTGGCAGAGCATCCCATTTAATTTTTTCCGTTCTATTCTGATTAGAACAACTTAGCCGGATAAACACCTTCGTCTACCAAAGCCTTGATGCGAGCAACAACACCTTCGCGGTCAGCTGCGTAAGTTACACCAAACCATTTAGAAGTAGTATCCAGAATCTTAACAGTAGCTGTACCGTCGTTAATCAACTTATCTACCATCAAAGGAATAAAGAACTCAGACTTCAGGTTCTCCATGTTCTTAGGATTGCTCAAGAAAGTCTTGAAGAATTCCTCGCTATATGCGAAGTAATCCGGAGTGAATCCCCACATGTTCATAGAAACCGGAGTGTTTTCACCACCAACCGGAGTCCAGTTACCGTTCTCGTCCTTGTAGCAGATTTCGCCGTCAACCTTCATGATTTCAGTACGCTCTACAATAGCAGAAAGGTTACCCTTCTCATCCTTTGCGCAAACGCCACGAGCTACAGAGCCGTTCTCAGACAAAGTGTTTCCGATACGGAAACCAACCATTGCATACTGGTTAGTAGCACCTTCTGGAAGTTCGCTCAGGAACTTACCGATAGCCATGAAAGCATCGCGGTTGTAGAAGTCATCGCAATTGATTACGCAGAAAGGCTCCTTGATAGCATCCTTACCCATCATCACAGCGTGGTTAGTACCCCAAGGCTTCTCACGACCTTCCGGACAAGTAAATCCTTCTGGCAGAGCATCCAAAGCCTGGAAAACCAGTTCGCATGGGATGTGTCCCTCATACTTGCTGATGATCTTATCACGGAATTCCTGCTCGAAATCCTTGCGGATTACAAATACCAATTTACCGAATCCGGCCTGAATGGCATCGTAAATAGAGTAGTCCATGATTGTCTCTCCGTTTGGACCCAGCCCGTCGAGCTGCTTCAAACCACCGTAACGGCTACCCATACCAGCAGCCAAAAGAAATAAAGTAGGTTTCATTTTCGCTTATTTTTAAACTATTAGGTTATGATTGTTACTGAGTACAAAAGTACAAAAATATATTGTAAAAGCCGATAGAAAAACATCTTTTTTTTACGGATGTTTTTTTATCGGCTGACAAATATTTTTCTGTTATTTTCATTTTGCCATTTCATTGCTCCATTTTCGGCACTGACTCTTGACGCTGCGCTGCACAAACTCCCGGTTTTCCCCGTTTACCGGAATACCGTAATATGTTTCAAAAGTGTTTCCGACGACGGTTGTGCGAAAGACCGGAGCCACCAGTGTTTCGAACCAGGCAGCCGAAGCCGCATAGCATCCGATACCGAGATCCAAATGCATGCCGTCGCGAGTCAGGTCGGCAGGAGGCCGGTTATATTCAGAGGCACGAAGGTCCTGAATAATCGCTCCCGAAGGAATGATCAGATCCACTCCACTCTCCTGCGCCATCATACGAACGGACTCTTCAATTTTCTGCTGCATCTTTTTCTGGTCGTAATCATAGTAGGCAAAACCCGGATAATCGGAGGCACTTCCATAGGCCCATGTCATCTGCCAGGCAAAAACAACCCGGGCATTTCCTGCCATCAGAGCCAACTCGTCCAGCAGGTCATTCAAATAAGGCTGATAGGTGCGGTACAGTCCGGAATATTCGGATGCCTGCTGCAGGACGATAACATCCCAATTTTCATATTGCAGTGCTTCGCGCAGCGTTTTGTAAGTCTCTTCCCATTTATTCCAGTATCCGGTGCTCGGATTCGATGTCCGAAAGCCATATTTGGCCTCATCATTCTGATAAAAGTCCCAATGCTGCTGCAAAGAAGCACCGCCATATTCCAACGTAGCATAAACCACATTGCGCAGTCCGTTCTGATAGGTTATCTGGGGCAGGTAAGTCATTCCGTCATTTGTAAAACTGTTTCCGATACCTAAAATCTTCAGACTGTCGGGCATAAACGGAAGTTCCGCATTACGGATATGCGGTTGTTCAAAAGATTTGTTTACCGAAATGACGGTGCCGTCCGAAAACGTGAAATCCATCTTATAGCCGGCATCCACAATATTGACGATGGCGGGCGCATCCTTTCCGTCACTTCCCTGCACCGCCTTACCGGTATCTTCGCCATTAATCACCCAGGTGCCCTGCTCACTGATTTCAACCGTAGGCGTCACCCCATCCTTTCCATACGCCGGAATGCCCGTATCTTCCCCATTGACGATCCAATGGTCATTGTCGCCGATCTCAATGGTCGGGGTTACCCCGTCCTGTCCCTGGGCCTTCACTCCGATATCCTGCCCGTTGATCCACCAGTTTCCGTTCTCTCCCACTTCTATGGTCGGAGTTACTCCGTCCTCGGGCACCGCCTGAAGTCCGGTACTCTCCCCGTCGATATACCAGTTGCCATCCTCTCCGATAGACAGGATGGGCGTATATCCGTCCTTTACCGTTATGGTCTGCCCGTCGGAAAACTCTATGATATGGCAGCCTTCCTGCTCCTTGATGCCCACCACCGTGGCCCGGTTCTGCAACTCCGTCAGCAGTTTTTTCTGCTCTTCCAGCTCAGATTTTATGAGTGCGATCTCTTCCTTCCAACTATCATCATCGCAGGCGGCAAGCCCGCAAAATCCCAACAATAAGATGCCCCAAAGGCACAAAATTCCTAAATTCAACCGTCTCATTAGAAGTCATTTTGTAAAAAGCGACGCAAGTTACAAAAAAAGTGCCAAACAGCCACACTCTTCCCCCGATTCCGGACCGAAATGGAGTCAAAAAGGAATCTCCCGAAAGACCATATATTTTCGGGAAAAAAATAGTTTTATTCATCCGGAAAATCTATCTTTGTAGGAATCATAAACTCTAGATTATGGCAAAGATAGGAGAATATATCCGCCGCATAGAGATAGAGTCTCTGTGGAGCGGGCGCCATCACATCATTTGGGATTTGCAGAAGGATGTCAACATTCTGAGCGGTGTGAACGGTGTGGGCAAAAGCACCATTCTGAACAAGGTCATCAAGCAACTCACAGCCACTGCCGGCTCTCTGGGGCGCGAAATGCCGGGCGGGGTAAAACTGTCGTTCTATCCCGAGGATGCCACCTGCATTCATTTCGATGTGATCCGCAGTGTGGACCGGCCGCTCATTCACGGCGGACTGATCGAGAAACTGACCGATGCCCGTGTGGCTACCGAGCTCGACTGGCAGATTTACCAGTTGCAGCGCCGCTATCTGGACTATCAGGTCAATGTGGGCAACCGAATGATTGAGATGCTCACGAGCGGCGACCCGGAGGCACAGAACAAGGCCCGCGAGCAGGCTGAAGCCAAAAAGCGCTTTCAGGATCTGATCGACGACTTCTTCCAGGAAACCGGAAAGAAAATCCTGCGGAAGAGCAACGAGATATTTTTCAGTCAGATCGGCGAGGTACTGTCGCCCTACCAGCTCTCTTCGGGTGAAAAACAGATACTGGTGATTCTGCTCACTGTGCTGGTCGAGGACAAATGCCCTTATGTGCTGTTCATGGACGAGCCGGAAGTGAGCCTGCATGTGGAATGGCAACAGAAGCTGATCACCACCATCCGGCAAATCAATCCGAACGTGCAGATCATCCTCACCACCCACTCACCGGCCGTGATTATGAACGGTTGGCTGGATGCCGTGACCGAAGTATCGGACATCACCACTGAATAACAACGCATTAACAAAAGGAGGCAGATATGGCCAAACGCTTATCCGAACATCTGAACTCGCTCTATCTGGGAGCTGCCAACAAGATGCGCTCCAAAACGGCACGTAAAAAAATCATTGCCTATGTGGAAAGCTATGATGATGTGTTCTTCTGGCGCATGGTCCTCGATGAATTCGAAAACGACCGGCGCTACTTCGAGGTGATGCTCCCCTCGCGCACCAATCTCGGCAAAGGAAAGAAGATCGTGCTTATGAACCAGTTGGGCAAACAGCTTGGCACAGACATGATTGCCTGTGTGGATGCGGACTATGACTATCTGTTGCAGGACACCAACTACACTTCACGCCTCATCAACCACAGTCCCTACATCTTCCACACTTATGTCTATGCCATCGAAAACTACCAGTGCTATGCGGAAAGTCTGCACAGCGTGTGCGTCATGGCCACCCTCAACGACCACCGCATCATTGATCTGGAAAGTTTTCTGGCCGAGTTCTCCAAAATCATCTGGCCGCTGTTCGTGTGGTCCATCTGGGCTTACCGCAATAATTTCTACCGCGACTTTACCATGACCGAATTCGGCAACATCGTGTCGTTCTCGGATGTCAACGTCTATCATCCCGAACATACTCTGGAGGTTGTCCGGAAACGGGTAAACCGGAAAATCGGTTATCTGCAAAATCACTTCCCGCAAGCCAAAGGGGCTTATGAACCGCTGAAGGAAGAGTTGCTGAAACTGGGAGTCACTCCGGAAACTACCTATTTGTATATGCAGGGGCACACTTTGTTTGAAAACATCGTCTGTCCGCTGCTCAATCCGGTGTGCACCCTGCTCCGCAAGGAGCGCGAACGCGAAATCCGCAATCTGGCCGAGCATGAAACCCAGATGCAAAACGAACTGTCGTGCTATCAGCACAGCCAGAGCACCGTGGAGTCGATGCTCCGTAAAAACATCAACTTCAAGAGCGCGCCTCCCTATCAGCGTCTGCGCAACGACCTGATTGCCTTTTTGGAGAGCGATGAGCAGGAAAACACGAAAAACGATCCGCAAGCCACTCCTGCTTCACAGCCTCTGTCGTATTACGACATGGCAGAAAGCAGTGAAGACAACGAAGACAATTATCTGTAACGGGAAATATTTACGTCAAAGGGGGCTGTCCGCATTCGGACAGCCCCCTTTGACGTATCAAAACACCAGCGCTCCTTTTCAGCTTTCAAAAACATCGAAATGAATTGGAAAAATCATCGTGATGACTTTCACATTTCATCAGGATCATTTTTCAGAAACACCGGCATGAGCATTCTTAATTGAAATATTTGTCCAGTTTCTTCATCAGCATGCTCTTGCAGAACACCACCACGCGGTCGCCCGCCTGAATCTGTGTATTACCGCTCACCAGCATACCTTCTCCGGCACGTACCAGTCCTCCGATGGTCACCCCATGCGGAAGTCCCAGATCCTTCACTTCCTTCTTGGTAACCTTGGCATTTGGCTTTACCAAAAATTCTGCCACATCGGCGTTGGCCAGCGTCAGACATTTTACATTGGCCACATCGGCATCCAGCATCAGCTGATAGATATGGCTGGCCGCAATTTCCTTCTTATTGATAATCGTACCGATATCCAGTTTCTCGGCCATACCGATATAATCCATATTCTCGATGAGAGCCACAGTCTTGCGCACTCCCATACGCTTGGCGGTCAGACAAGCCAGAATGTTGATCTCCGTCTGGTCGGTCAGAGCCACAAAAGCCTGTGTGTGCTCGATATCCTCATCCATCAGCAGGGAAGCATCGCGTCCGTCGCCATGAATCACCAGAGCATCGTCGGTTTCCAGCAAGTTGTTCAGTTCCATACACTTGGCGGTGTCCTGCTCGATGATCTTCACGTTCATATAGCTCGGAGCGAATTTCGCCGCATGCACACTGATCATACCGCCGCCCATGATCATCACATTGCGCACATCTTCATAATGTTCCTTTCCCACAATCTTGCGGATATAAGGAATATACTTTTTGGTACACATGAAGTAGGCCAGGTCACCCGATTTCAGTTCGTCGTCACCGTTCGGGATGATAGTTTCCTCGCCGCGCTTGATGGCTACAATATGATAGTTCACGCCCGAACCGTTCAGTTCCTTGAACGGGATGTTCAGAATCTCGGCCGTTTCACGCAATTTGATACCCAGCATGATGAGCGCTCCGTCGTGCACTTCCCACCACTGGCGCACCCAGCTTCGTTTCAGGGCCTCGGTAATTTCGCCGGCAGCCAGCAGCTCCGGATAAATCATGGAGTTGATGCCCATCTTCTTGAAGAACTCGCTGTGCTGGGGTAACAGATACTCGTCGTTGTCAATACGGGCCACAGTCTTCTGCGCTCCCATGGCACTGGCCAGCATGCAGCAGGTCATATTCTTGGTTTCGTCGGGAGTAACGGCAATAAACAGATCGGCTTTATTGGTACCCGCTTCTCTCAGACCGTTGATTGAAGTGGGATGCACATTCAACGTCATCAAGTCGAAACTGTTGGCGATATTTGCCAGTTTTTCAGGATTCTCGTCAATCAATACGATGTCCTGGTCTTCCTTGGATAAAAGTTCTGCCAAGTGAGTGCCTACACCTCCGGCACCCGCAATCACTATTTTCATAGATCAATGTTTTACGAATTGTATAATCTCACGGGCTATGCTGTTGCTGTCCAGCCCCACAATCTGATAAAGCTGTTCCACACTGCCGTGTTCCACGAACTCATCCGGCAGTCCCAGGCGCTTCACCTTCAGGGCATATCCCTTGTCGGCCATATATTCCAGCACAGCGCTGCCCAGTCCGCCGGAAATCACACCGTCCTCAAGGGTCATCACGTGGGTAAACCGCTGGGCCACTTCTTCGAGAATCTCCGTGTCTATCGGTTTCAGGAAGCGCATGTCATAATGCGCCACCGTGAGTTTCTCTCCGCGCTCCTGAGCCTCCTTCTCGGCCTGCTCGATGGCTTTTCCGGCTTCATAGGCTATCGGTCCCAATGTCAGGACGGCCAGACTTTCGCCGTCTTTCAGTTTTTCTCCCTTGCCTACCGGTATCTCCTTCATCGCGCACTTCCAGTCCACCAGATGTCCGCGCCCGCGGGGATAACGGATCACGAAAGGTCCCTTGTCCGGCAGCTGGGCCGTATACATCAGATGACGCAATTCGTGCTCGTTGCGGGGAGACGAGATGGTGAGATGCGGTATCGGGCGCAGATAGGCCAGATCGAACGCACCGTGATGCGTCGGTCCGTCTTCGCCGACCAGTCCGGCACGGTCCAGACACAACACCACGTTCAGTCTTTGTATAGCCACATCGTGAATGATATTGTCGTAGGCTCTCTGTGCAAATGCCGAATAGATATTGCAGAAAGGCAACATGCCTTCCTTGGCCATTCCTCCCGAGAAGGTCACGGCATGGCCTTCGGCAATGCCCACATCAAAGGCACGGTCGGGCATGGCTTTCATCAGGATGTTCATGGAGCATCCTGTCGGCATGGCAGGCGTTACGCCGACAATGCGGTCGTTCTGCTGCGCCAGTTCCAGCAAGGTGTTTCCAAACACATCCTGAAATCTGGGCGGCTGTCCGCTGGTGTCGCTCACGATGCGCTGGCCGGTGTCCTTATCGAACTTTCCGGGGGCATGCCAGATGGTTGCCGCCTGTTCGGCCGGCTTGAAGCCTTTTCCCTTCACCGTGTGCAGATGCAGCAGTTTCGGTCCCTTCATATTCTTAATATCACGAAGCACTTGCACCAGCTCCAACACATTATGGCCGTTACAGGGCCCGAAGTAACGGATATTCATTCCTTCGAATATATTCTGCTGGTTGCTGATGAGCGATTTCACCGAATTGTTGAACCGGATGATGCTGTTCTTCCGCTCATCGTTGAGCACTCCCCAGCGATACAGTTTCTGCGACACCTGAAAACGGAGTCGGTTGTACCACGGACTGGTGTGCAGCTGGAGCAGATAATGCTTCATGCCTCCCACACTGCGGTCAATACTCATGTTGTTGTCGTTGAGAATGATCAGCAGATTATTGGGAGTGGACGAAGCGTTGTTCAGTCCCTCAAAAGCCAGACCACCGCTCATGGAGCCATCCCCGATTACGGCAATGACATTGCGGTCGGTCTCTCCTTTTTCCTCAAAGGCAACCGACATTCCCAAGGCAGCAGAAATGGAATTGGAAGCATGGCCACAGGTAAAGCTGTCGTACTCGCTCTCTTCGGGCGAAGGGAACGGACAGATGCCATGCAGTTTCCGGTTGGTAGAAAAACGTTCTCGTCTGCCGGTCAGAATCTTGTGCCCGTATGCCTGATGCCCCACGTCCCACACAATACGGTCGTAAGGCGTATTGAAAACATAATGAAGCGCCACGGTCAGTTCAACGACCCCCAAGCTCGAAGCAAAGTGCCCCGGATTGTCGGCCAGTTCGTCGATAATGTCCTGACGCAGCTCGGCACAAACCTCTGGCAACTTCTCCACGGGAAGCTGTCTCAGGTCGGCAGGTAAATTTATTTTAGACAATAAGTTGAAGTTTCTTTCCTTACTCATGACGATATAAATTATCGCAAAATTAGCATAATTTCGATGAAGTTACCTATTTTTGCAGAATTATTTTATTCCCGAAGAATTATTTGTATCGTATGGAATTCAGGACACAAATTGAATTGCCGAACGGCATTCTCCCGCTAAATCCCTTGGACCAGACGCTCTTTGTGGGCTCGTGTTTTGCCGAAAATATCGGTTCGGAAATGGCGTCGCGCAAGTTCCCGTGTGCCGTAAATCCTTTTGGAGTGCTCTATAATCCGGCCAGCATCCGGCTATGCTTTCAGGAACTGACCGGAGAACTTCTGTCCGGAGATTTTCTGTTTGAATCGGAAACCGGATGGCATTCCTGGCTGCACGACAGCAGTTTCTGTGAAAACAGCCGCGAAGAATGCCTCAACGGTCTGCGGAACCGTCTGGAGGAAACCCGCCGGCAACTGCAAAAGGCACATACATTGTTTCTTACATTAGGAACAAACCGGGCCTATCGGCTGAAGGAACCGGGCCTGATTGTGGGCAACTGCCACAAGCAACCGGGCCGGCTGTTTGAGGAAATCACGCTGAACACCTGGGAGTGTATCGAAGAACTGGAGACGGTCATCCGTCTGTGCCGTCGGAAAAATCCCGGCTTGCGCATCGTGTTCACCGTAAGCCCTTACCGCTATGCCAAATACGGATTCCACGGAAGCCAGCTCAGCAAAGCCACCCTGCTTCTTGCTGCCGATGCGGTATGCCGCGCGCATCCGGACTTTTGTTTTTACTTCCCGGCCTACGAGATTGTGCTGGACGAACTGCGTGACTACCGCTTTTATAAGGAAGACATGCTCCACCCCTCCCCACAGGCCGTGGCCTATATCTGGGAATGTTTTCAGCAGACGTTCTTCACCCCCGAAACCCAGGAATTCGTCAAAGAATGGGAGTCGATCAGACGCGCTTTGGAGCATCGCCCCACCCGCCCGGAGTCAAAAGCTTATCAAGATTTTTTGAGTAAAACTTTGTTAAAGTTAGAAAGCATACGAAAAAAATATCCGAACTTAGCATTAAGTTATGAATTCGATTGGTTATCTAGTCGCCTAAAATAAAAGAATATGGCCTATTCATTAGAACAAATTGCTTCACTCATCGGAGCCAAGCACATTGGAAATCAGGACTCCAAAATTGATTGGATCCTTACAGACAGCCGTTCTTTATGCTTTCCGGAGGAATCTCTGTTCTTCGCCTTGAAAAGCAATCGTAATGACGGACATCATTATATCCCCGAACTTTATCAGCGCGGAGTGCGCAATTTTGTAGTCAGTGCCCCACCCCAAGACATGAGCCGCTATGCCGACGCCAACTTCCTGGTGGTGCTGGACCCGCTCAAAGCGCTGCAACGCCTGGCCGAACGCCACCGCGAAGCATTCAACATACCGATTATCGGCATCACCGGCAGCAACGGCAAGACCGTAGTCAAGGAGTGGCTTTATCAGATTCTGTCGGACAACTATGTCATTGCCCGCTCACCGCGCAGCTATAACTCGCAGATCGGTGTACCCCTGTCTATCTGGAATCTGAACGCACAGACGGAATTGGGTATCTTCGAAGCCGGTATCTCGCAGTGTGGCGAAATGGAAGCCCTGCAGACCATCATCCAGCCGCAATACGGCATCTTCACTTCATTGGGCAATGCGCATCAGGAAAACTTCGTGTCTATGGACGAGAAGTGTCACGAAAAGCTGAAGCTCTTCAAAGATGCCGAACTCCTTATTTATAATGAAGACAATACAATGATCAAGGAAGGCATACAGAGCTATGGCATGAGCAGCAAGGCCTTCGGTTGGTCATTCCATAACCCGGATGCCCGCCTGTTTGTGCGTCCCGAATATCAGGAACGCTCCACCGTGCTGACCTACCGTTATCAGGGCACTACCGATCAGGTGGAAATCCCGTTCATCGACGAAGCGTCCATCACGGATGCCACTCACTGTCTGGCCATGGCATTGTACCTGAATGTGGACCGCAACGTCATCCGACAGAAAATGGCCCAACTGGAGCCCATCGCCATGCGTCTGGAAGTGATTGAAGGTAAAAACGGCTGTACGCTGATCAACGATAGTTATAACTCTGATTTCAATGCCCTGGACATAGCTCTGGACTTTATGAACCGCCGCCCGGACTGCCAGGGAAAAGAGCGCACCGTGTTGCTGAGTGACTTGTGCCAAACCGGAGAAAAGCCAGAAGAACTGTATGGCAAGGTGGCCACCTTAATGGAAAGCCGCCACATCAAGAAGGTAATCGGTGTGGGCGAAGCCATCAGCCAGTTTGCCGACCATTTCCCGATGGAGCATCATTTCTTCACTACGACCGACGAACTGATTGGCAGCGGTCTGCTCGAAACCTTGCGCAACGAGGTGATCCTCATCAAGGGAGCCCGCACCTTCCGTTTCGACGAACTGACCGAACTGCTGGAACTCAAGGTGCACGAAACAATCCTGGAGATTGACTTGAATGCCGTGGTAGAAAACATGAACTACTACCGCAGTTTCATGAAACCGGAAACCAAGATGGTATGCATGGTCAAGGCTTCGGCCTACGGTGCCGGTGCCGTCGAAATTGCCAAGACGCTTCAGGATCATCACGCCGACTATCTGGCTGTGGCTGTGGCCGACGAGGGAGCGGATCTGAGAAAAGCCGGTATCAAATCGAACATCATGATTATGAATCCGGAAATGACCGCTTTCAAGACTTTGTTTGAATATGAACTGGAACCCGAAGTATACAGCTTCCGACTGCTCGACGCTCTGATTCATGCGGCAGAGAAAGAAGGCATCACCAACTTCCCGATCCACATCAAACTCGATACCGGTATGCACCGTCTGGGATTTGACCCATATAAGGATATGGAACAGCTCATCGAAAAGCTGAAACACCAGACTGCGGTTATCCCGCGCTCGGTATTCTCTCACTTTGTGGGCAGCGATGCCGACGGGTTCGACGAATTCTCCAAATTACAGTATGAACGCTTCCTGCATGGCAGTGACATGCTTCAGAAAGCATTCCCGCACAAGATTCTGCGCCATATCTGTAACAGTGCCGGAATCGAACACTTCCCCGAACGCCATCTCGACATGGTTCGCCTGGGACTGGGCCTTTACGGTATCAATTCGCGCAACAACGAAACCATCAACCACGTCAGCACCCTGCGCACAACCATCTTGCAGATTCACGATGTGCCCAAGGAGGACACCGTGGGCTACAGCCGCAAAGGCATCCTGCACCGCGACAGCCGCATAGCTGCCTTGCCGATCGGTTATGCCGACGGACTGAACCGCAAACTGGGTTGCGGACGCGGCTACTGTCTGGTCAACGGACAGAAAGCACCTTACGTGGGCAACATCTGTATGGATGTGTGCATGATTGACGTTACGGACATCGACTGCAAGGAAGGAGATTCTGTAGAAATCTTCGGAAAGAATCTTCCGGTAACGGTTCTGAGCGACTTGCTGGATACCATCCCTTATGAAATTCTTACCGGTATCAGCACCCGCGTGAAACGTGTTTATTTCCAGGGATAAAGCACTAGTATAAATATAAAAGAAAGGTGTATCAAAACGTATATTATGGCAGATTTTGATACACCTTTCTTGTTTTATAGTAAAGACTCTTACTTTCACAAGCCCTCATCTTTATCTGAATTTTAAAATTCCATAATCTTTCCAATCTCTACATTTTTTCAAAAATTCTTTGCCTATATATCCTTTTATATATATCTTTGCAATGCACACGTGTGCATTTTAAGAAAATAACCCTAATCAAAACCTCAAAAACCAGTACACATGAAAAGTTCTATTCTATTAGCCAGTTTTATTTTTGCCTGTTCGGCACTCTGTCATGGACAAGAGATTACAACTGGAAAATTCAAAGAGTTATGTAAGGTATACATGTCGGCCACTCGTATCTTAGGCGAAATGAAAACATCATCAGACTGGCCTAAAACCAATGAGGATTTAAAAAAGCTACGAGAAAAAGGCTTGAACAATTCTTCATTACAAGAAATTTTGCAACTTACGTATCCGACTTGCCCAAAAGAATTTAAAGATGAGTACGAAAAAGCCTTGCAAAAACAGGCTGAAATGAAAGATGCCATAAAACGTTTGTCTATGGGCGGAGTCTTGCAATCAAAAGAAATTGCCACACAAATCGATAACTTTGCCCAAGCATTCAAACTTCAGGAATTAGTTTACGACGAACGAAAAGACGGTGAAGGAGCTCCATTTGAAACCAAAAAACAAAGAGATGCCCGTATGAAATGGTGGCGTGACGGAAAATTTGGCATGTTTATTCATTATGGTCTGTACTCAGGACTGGCGGGAGAATTTCAAGGAAAAAAATATGAAGGATGTGTTGAATGGATACAAATGCAATCAGGTGCTGATTTTGAAACCTATAAAAAAGAAGCACTTCCCCGCTTTAATCCTCAAAGCGGTATGGCTGAACAATGGGTCAAACTGGCAAAAGAAGCCGGATGCGCTTATACAGTCTTAACCAGCCGACATCATGAAGGATTCAATATGTTTGAAACTCCTGAATATGATTTCAATGTAAAAAAGGCCAAAGGTATTGACATTGTCAAGGAGTATGCCGCAGCCTGCAAAAAATATGATATGAAAGCCGGCTATTATTTTTCACTGCTTGACTGGAATCATCCGGATTATGATCCTACCGGCTCCGGTATTTCCTATCCAGCCGGAAATTATGCTGCCGCCCAACAGGGAAAACGCCACTTTGGCAATCATCAAAAATACAAAGAATATTTGTTTGATATCTTCAATGAATTATTGGACAACTATAAAGTAGATCTCGTCTGGTGGGACTTCAGTCAACCCAAATTTCAAGGTGATGCTGCATGGGGAGCTACACGATTAATGAAAACATTGTTTGACAAATATCCCAAAGCCATTCAAAACAACCGTCTTTATCACTCTGACAACCATTTGAGTGAAGGAGGTATCAAAGTAACTCCAACCTGGAAAGGTGATTATTCTACAGCAGAACATCATATTCCCGCAACAGGCATAGATGGAGACTGGGAGGCCTGCCAAACCTTAAACGGCACCTGGGGATACTCTGCAGACAATCAAAAATGGAAATCGGCGGATGAATTGATTCATGAATTGGTAGACGTTGTCAGCCGAGGTGGAAACTTTCTTTTAAATATCGGTCCCAAACCAGACGGTTCTATCCCAGAAGAAAGCATCAGATTGTTTCAAAGCATTGGCAAATGGATGAAAACAAACGGTGAAGCTATTTATGGAACCCGTGCCAATCCATTCGATCAGGAATTCAGTTGGGGAAGAGTCACCAGAAAAGGAAAAGACAAGCTATATCTTATTATTTATGAGAAACCCGAGAATGGAAAAATTGAATTGCCATGTACTTTCAAAAAAGAAAAAGCAAAAGCAAATAAATTGAACGAAAAGAAAAATGTTCCGATTGTCCTGGATCATTCAAATAAAAAATGTGTTCTGGATATTAATTCCGTACATATAGAGAAACCGGCTACCGTAGTCGAACTCAACGGTGAATGGCAACTGTAACACCCTATAAAAAGTACCCTCTGTTTTGTCACACATAAATGAAGTGATAAAACAGAGGGTATCTTTCTTATAAACTGTCTCGAAGTTCTAACGTTAAAGGCAAAACTATGTCTTGTTTTTCATTTTCCTGATATTCTATAGCATGCAGAAGCAAATCCAATAATGTATGCGACAATAATTCTATGGACTGGGAAAATGTAGCCAACTCCGGTTCACAGACAAGTCCCATAGGATTGTCATCAAAACCGACTACAGACACCTCATCAGGCACAGAAATCCGTTTTTCTTTTAAAAATCTGAGAACCCCGATTGCAACTTCATCATTAATACAGATAATCGCATCCGGCGTATCTCTGTCCTGAAAGAGACAAGAAGCAGCCTTATATCCATCGGCAATAAAAATCTGCTCAGCCTCGACCACTTTTTCAAAATCAAGACCGGATTCATGTATCGCATCCCGATAAGCATTCAAACGATCACTGAAAATAGTTGTATAACCGTGATAGGAAATATAAGCAATACGCTTTTTCCCACGAAGAACCAACTCAGCAACCACTTGTTTCATAGCTTTGTGATTATCCAAAGTTATAGTGGGTAAAAGGGTTGATTGAGGGACACGGTCAAAGAAAACCAACGGAATATTTTCTTCTGCCAACAGATTGAAATGCGTTGTCGTTTGCGTACGTAAACCTACAGAAGCAGCCACTCCTGCCACTCGCATACTAATTAACAATTGAATGATATCCCGCTCCACTTCCGGATTGTCATTGGACTGGAATATCATGACCAACACTCCTTTTTCACGCGCCAATTCCGTGATACAGGATATCAGTCGAGAAAAGAAATGATGCTTCAGATCAGGAATAATAAAAGATATAATATTAGTTCTTCCGTTTCTAAAGTTTTGGGCTAAAAGATTCGGAGTATAACCCATATTTCGTACTTCTTCTAAAATGCGATTTCGGGTTTCTTCTTTTACCTTCTTACTCCCCTTCAAGGCACGAGAAACTGTAGCATGATGTATTCCCAATTTTTGTGCTATATCTTTGATTGTTATATCTTTTTTCATATCCAACAGTTATAATCTCTCTATGCCCAAACTTCCCAACAAACACAACTATTCCTCAACGTAGGCTTTCTTTATAAAGACCTCTTCCACCGGACGTTCTTTGCGGGTTTTCACTTTCTCAATGGCTTCGGCCACCTGAATTCCCTCAATGACTTCACCGAACACGGTGTATTCGCCATCCAGGTGCGGAGCGCCGCCTTCAGAAGCATAGGCCGCTTTCTGGGCTTCGTTGAAATAGGCCGGCGGATTCTGGGCCACCATAGCCTCAGCCTGCTGCATCAGCGAATCCTTCAGTGCCTGATACTTCTCCTGATCGGAACGGCGCAACAGGAAGAGTTCCTTCATCCGGCTGCGGGAAAGGGTGTCATAACACTCATCTACCTTGCTCTGATAAATGGCCTGATGCAGTTCCATCAGTTGGGCACCGTCATAGGTATGTCCCGTCACGATATAGAACTGGGTACCGCTGGATGCGCGCTCCGGGTTCACATCATCCCCCATACGGGCAGCTGCCAAAGCTCCTTTCTTGTGGAAATACTTGGGGTAGACAATCTCGGCCGGGATGGTATACTGATACTGGTTGGTGTCCACAGCCAGAGGCATGCCGGCCGGTTTCAGTCCCGGATCACCGGTTTGGATCATAAAGTTACGGATCACACGGTGGAACAGAATGTTGTCATAAATACCTTCTTTCACCAACTTGATAAAATTGTCCCGATGTTTGGGCGTATCATTATACAACTTGACACGGATGTCTCCCATCGAGGTTTCAATGCACACAATTGTTTCTTTTTCCATATTCTTTTTCTGGTTACTGCATCCTGCAATCATCATGATGAATGAAAGCAGTAAAATAGATCGCACGATTCTCATAATCCTCTTTTTATTTGCAAAGATAAGCTTTTCGTTTGAATGTAAGTCTCTTTCCCGGATTTTCGAAGATATAAAGTATGGATTTGAGTGGATATTGGAATTAATTCATATCTTTGTGTTTCATTAAACTAGAAAACTATACCTTTTATTTTTATGAAAAAGCTTTTGAAATGGACAATCGGGATTCTGTTGAGCCCTGTCATTCTGTTCATTCTTCTTTCTATATTGCTCTATATTCCACCGGTTCAGCGCTTTGCGGTGCGTACCGTCACGGAATATATCTCCGAAAATACCGATACCAAGGTGTCGGTAGAAAGTCTGCGTCTTTCCTTCCCTCTTGACCTGAAACTGGAGGAATTCCGGATGAACGACCGCAGCAATGGATTGCTCGTGGGCGTAGAGTCATTGATTGTGGACCTGCGTCTGACTCATCTGTTGCGGGGACAGGTTGATGTGGAAGGCATCACGCTGAATCAGGGTATGGTCAATACCCAGAAGATTATCCCGGGAGTATCGGTGCAAGGTGAGGTGGGACGCTTCTTTATCAACTCACACGGCATAGACCTGAAGAAATCGGAGGTGATTGTCAATAACGCACAACTGGATGATTCCAATGTACGGATCTTGCTGAACGATTCGACCTCGGAAGATACGACAACCAGCGGACCGGTATTGTGGAAAATACGTCTGAAAAAGGTGGGTATAGACAACACGGCCCTGCATCTGAGTATGCCGGGAGATACTATGCAGATAGACAGTCGGTTGCGACAGGCTCTGTTAAAAGACGGTCTGGTGGATCTGGAGAAGAACCGGTATACTGTGCGCCAGTTCCAGTTGCAGGCTGATACCTTGAAATATAACATTACAACAGCCCCAACTGTTTCGGGATTGGACTACAACCATATTCTTTGTCAGAATATCGGTATCGGTATTGATTCGATAGACTTTAATCTGGAACCGATGCTGCTTCAGGCTCAAATCAACAAGTTCGCCTTGCAGGAAAAAAGCGGGCTTGCCGTGACCAACCTCAGCGGAGCAATCCGGTTGGACAGTGCGGGCATACAGTCGCCTCAACTGTTATTGAACACTCCGGATTCTTATCTCAAGGCTTCGGTGGACATGGTCTGGACGGCTGTGGATGCCACGGCCAAAAATCCGGGTAAGTTCATGGTGCGTCTGTTGGGTAGTATCGGCAAACAGGATCTGTTGCTTTTCGGAGGCGCCCTGCCCAAAAGCTTTGCCCGGGCCTACCCCAACCGACCGATGAGCGTCCGCGTATCTGCCGACGGAAACCTGTCACGTCTGAAACTGCAGACTCTGGAGGTGCAGCTTCCGGGTGCCTTTACCCTGAAAACCAAAGGCGAAGCCTGGAATGTGACGGATATGGAGAAACTGCGCGGCAATCTTCAGATTAACGGACAAACACAGAATATTGATTTTGTCAAGACCTTGGCCGGTCCTGACGGTATGCAGGGAATCGCTCTGCCTCCTATTACCCTGAACGGCAAAGTGGGCATTGACGGTAGCCGCTATCAGGCTGATCTTCAGCTGAGAGAAAGCCGAGGCGTGGTGCAGATGAAAGGAGCATTCAATCAAAAACAGATGAGCTACCGCGCCGATGTTCAGGTGCGCAACCTGAATCTGACTCATTTCCTGCCCAAAGATTCACTATACCATCTGTCGGCAACAGCTCACGTTCAGGGACAGGGCACAGACCCGCTTTCACGTCATACCCGTCTGAACGGTAAGGTTTCGCTGGATTCTTTGGGCTACGGCAAGTATCATATCAGTGATATCGAACTGAAGACCTCGCTGCAAAAGGGAGAGGCCATTGCCACACTGAACGGAGAAACTCCGTTGTTTAAGATTGATACCTATCTGAAAGCGCTGCTCAGCAAAAAGGAAATCGGAGCGGAACTGCGGATGGGACTGGCAGAGGTGGATCTTTATGGACTGGGACTGTCGCCCAAACCGCTGAAAACAAATCTGATGCTGAGTGTGGACGGAGCATCCAACCTGAAAGACAAGCATGAGGTGGACGCACAGATCAGCCATCTGGTGCTTACCACCCCCGATTCGACTTATAACACCAAAAACCTGAAGCTAAAAGCGCTGGCTTATCCGGACACGACTTATGCCTATCTGGAATCCGGCGACATGCTGCTGAATATCAGTGCACGCGAAAACTACATGGATATCAGCACTAAGGCAACGGATTTCCTGCAAGCCTTGAATGATCAGGTGAAACGGAAACATATTGATCAGGATTCGCTGAAGACATTGCTTCCAATGCTCAAACTGAAAATCGTTTCCGGACGCGACAATCCGATCATCAACTATCTTTCGACCAGTGGATACTCTCTGAAGGATTTGTTCTTTGATTTGGAGAGTGATCCGAATGTGGGACTTAACGGAGGAGGACATATCTATGCCCTGAACACAGGCGGCATTCTGATTGATACGATACAGACTCATATCTATCAGGATAGCACGGGCGTGAAGCTGGACAGCCGCATTAAAAACGGTCCTAAAAACAAGCAGATTGTATTTGAAGCATTGCTGAATGCCAATATCTATGCCACCGGAGCCGGAGTAAATCTGGTATATTACGACGAGAAACGGAAAAAAGGTGTAGACCTGGGAGCCATTGCGCACATTGAGGATTCCGGAGCACGCGTCTCGCTCTATCCGGCCGAGCCGATTCTGGCTTATCGCCGTTTCAAGCTGAATCCGGATAATTTTGTTTTCCTGGGAAATAACAAACAGATAGAGGCCAATATTGATTTGCAGGCCGATGACAGTACCGGTATCCAGATTTACAGTACCGCTGGAGAGCATGTCTTGCAGGATCTGACCGTGTCCTTGAGTCACATCAATCTGGACGAGCTGACTTCGGTCATCCCGTACGCACCGCGTATCAGCGGTTTCCTGAAAGGCGATACGCACATGATGCGTACTGAGGAGGAACTGTCGCTGAGCAGTGAACTGGAGGTCAACAATATGGCTTATGAAGGGGCTTCGCTGGGAGACATCGGCCTCAGCCTGATCTATATGCCCGATGATGACGGTACTCATGCCGTAGACGCCATGATTCTGCAAAACCATAAGGAAGTGGCCAGTCTGTCGGGAAGCTATAACGGCAATTCGGAGACGGAAGCTATTGATGCCAATCTGGAACTGCTGAGATTCCCGCTGTCTATGGCCAACGGTTTCATCAGCGATCAGATGGCGACACTGAACGGTTATGCCAACGGCAATATCAGTCTGACGGGAAGCACGGCCAAACCGTTGATTAATGGAAAAGTACTGCTCGATTCGGTAAATATCCGGTCAAAGGAATACAGCCTGGCCCTACGCATCAATAAGGACTCCATTGAGTTGCAGAACAACATACTGAACCTGAACAAGATTGATCTTTATGGTTCAAACAAGAATCCGCTGACGGTAGACGGCAGTATCAATATGAAGGACTTGGGCGACATCAAACTGGATTTGAGCATGCAGGCCCGGAATTTCGAACTGATCAATGCTTCAAAGACCAAGGATGCCACAGCCTACGGAAGGGTGATGGTAGACCTGAATACAACGCTGAAAGGAGACATGAACGACATCAGCATGCGCGGACAGCTGAATGTACTGGGTAGCACGGATGTGACTTATGTCCTTAAAGATTCTCCGCTTACGGTGGAAGACCGGTTGAGTGATCTGGTAACCTTTACGGATTTCTCTGATACAACGGAGCATGCTCAGGTAGTACGGCCGCGCCCGATGAACATCGACATGGTAATGGTGCTGAACATTGACCAGGCCGCTCAGGTACACTGCCTGCTCAGTCCGGACCGTTCGCATTACATTGATTTGGAAGGCGGCGGTGCGCTGACCATGATTTATACCCCCGACGGTGACTTGCAGTTGAGCGGCCGTTATGAGGTGATCAGCGGTGAAATGCGTTACTCCCTGCCGATTATCCCGCTCAAGACCTTTACCATCAAGAGTGGCAGCTATGTGGAGTTCACCGGAAATATGCTGAATCCGCGCCTCAGTCTGGCTGCAACAGAACGGGTACGAACCACGGTGACTGAGAATGAAGTGCCGCGCACCGTAAGCTTCGACGTCGGTATCTCCATCAGTCAGACTCTGGAAAATATGGGACTGGAGTTTACGCTCGAGGCTCCCGAGGATATGAATGTGCAGAACGAACTGGCTTCCATGTCGGTAGAACAGCGCGGTCGTCTGGCCGTGACCATGTTGGCCACAGGTATGTATCTGTCGAACAATAATGCCAGCAGTTTCTCTACATCGAATGCCCTGAATGCTTATTTGCAAAGCGAAATCTCCAAGATCAGCGGACGTGCACTCAGTACGATTGATCTGAGCATCGGTATGGAGAATTCCACTTCGGCCAGCGGCAGCAACCAGACGGATTATTCTTTCCAGTTTGCCAAACGCTTCTGGGGAAACCGCATCAGCGTGATTGTCGGCGGTAAGGTTTCTACCGGAGAAGATGTCGAGAACACGGGAGAAACCCTGATCGACAACGTGTCGGTGGAATATCGTCTGGACAACTCCGCCACCCGCTATGTCAAGGTATTCTATGACAAGAGCTATGAGTCACTGCTCGAAGGTGAGATTACGGAGATGGGTGCCGGTTTGGTGCTCCGAAAGAAAATGACCCGATTAGGCGAACTCTTTATTTTCAAGAAACGGCAGAACAAAAAAGAAGAGCCGGCGGATTCGGTAAAAACAGAGAAGTAAACAAACATGATGAAGATACGGAATATTATTTATGCCTTGTGCAGTCTGGTTCTCGTTTCGGGATGTTCTACGACCAAGAACATCCCCGAGGATGAGACACTCTATGCCGGTATAGAAGAAATAGCCTTTGGTTATAAGGCAGGTACCAAGAAGAAAAAGAAAGAGAAGGAAAAAGGAGTCATTACCTCGCTTGCGGATGCCTATAAGACCGTAGATGAGGTGCTGGTCAAGAAAAATGCCTCTGTTTTAAAGAATCAGGAACTGACCAAAGAAGAGAAAGACTCCATAAAACAGGAGGAAGAGCACATCAAGGAAGCATATACCAAGGCGCAGGAGGAGGTGGAGGCTGCATTGGCCTATGCTCCCAATGCCTCGCTTATGGGTAGTTCTTCCATACGACATCCGTTTCCGGTACGTCTGTGGATTTACAACAGCTTCGTAAATTCAAAGAATAAGATCGGCAAATGGATATTCAATCAGTTTGCGGCAACTCCTATTTATATCAGTACCGTGAATCCGGAAGTGCGTTCTCTGGTGGCTCAGAACACCTTGCGGAACTATGGCTTCTTTTTCGGCACAGTGTCGCACGAGATTCTTCCGCTGAAGAATCCCCGCGAGGCAAAGATTGCCTATACGGTGATGCCGAATCATCTGTACCGTCTGGATTCCATTGCATACTTGCATTTTTCTGTCGGAGCCGACAGTCTGATCCGGAATACCATGTCCCAAACCTTATTGAAAAAGGGAGATGCGTTCAGCGTGTTGAACCTCGACGGGGAGCGCAGCCGTCTGAACAGCCTGTTCCGGAACAATGGTTTCTTCTATTACAAACCGGAGTATATTGCTTATCGTGCAGATACGGTAGCAAAACCTTACAAGGTGCAATTGCAGGTGATGCCGGCAGCCAATATCCCGAAAGCCGCACAAAAGAAATATTATCTGGGAAAAACCAAAATCAATATCTACCAGCAGAACGATTTTGAACTGACCGATTCTATCGGACGGAAGGATTTCAAGATGTTTTTCTCAGACAAGAAGCATAAAACGCCTTTGAAGATGAATGCAATCCGCCGCTATCTGTTCTATAAGAAGGGGGATCTGTATCGGGAAGATTTGCAGAACTTCATCCAGGAGCAGTTGAGCGGAATGGGAGTATTCAGTCAGGTGAGCATGAAATATGTGCCGCGCGATTCGATGATGACCAGCGATACGCTGGATATTGAAATCAATGGTGTGCTGGACAAACCTTATGATGGTGAGTTTGAGGCAAAGGTAACCTCTAAGAGCAATGATCAGGTGGGACCCGGTATCTCTTTCGGAATGTCCAAGCGAAATGCTTTCCGGGGAGCGGAGAAATTGAAGTTCGAGGTACACGGCTCTTATGAATGGCAGACCAATTCCAATGTGGTCGGTGACAATTCCGTAATCAATTCCTATGAATACGGAACCTCCCTTTCTCTGGATTATCCGCGTCTGGTCATGCCGGGATGGCGCAAACTGTCGCGCAGGGCTTTTACCAGTACATCGTTTACGTTGGATGCCACTTGGCTGAACCGGGCCAATTTCTTCAATATGGTGTCCCTCAGTGCCCGTGTGGCCTACACCTATCAGAGCAAACTTCGTGTCAAGCATGAGTTCATTCCTTTCCGTCTGGATTATGACGAATTGCTGAAAACCACGCCACGCTTCGATTCGATCATGAATGCCAATGAGGCACTCTACATCAGTATGCGTAACCAGTTTGTGCCCTCGATGCGCTATATTATGACTTATTCCAGCAGTAAAAAGGCGCGTAACCCGATAGCTTTTACCTTAGATGTCAAGGAAAGTGGAAACGTGACTTCCGGAGTGTTTGCTGCCTTTGGACAGCCTTTTAACCAAAAGGACAAGAAGCTGTTTAAAGTACCTTTTGCCCAGTATATACGTCTGACAGCAGATTTCCGTGAGTCGTTCAAACTGACTTCCAGAAGCAGTCTGGTGGGACGCATCTCTTTGGGAGCCATATATAGTTACGGTAACTCTACCAATGCTCCTTACAACGACCTGTTCTATGTGGGAGGTGCCAACAGTATCCGTGCATTCAACATGCGTGGAGTGGGACCGGGCTCCAATGTACCGGGACTTTCGCGCTACTCTTACGTAGACCAGATGGGTGACATTAAGTTTGAGGCGAATCTGGAATACCGCTTCCCGATTGTGGGAAGCCTTTACGGAGCCACATTCCTTGATGCCGGTAATGTGTGGCTGATGCATGCCGATCCGAACCGTCCCGGCGGAAACTTCGATCTGAAGCGTCTGGGCCGTGAGATTGCTCTGGGCACAGGATTGGGTGTACGTTATGACTTGGAGTTTCTGGTGCTGCGCTTTGATGTAGGTGTCGGACTGCATGCTCCATACGATACCGGAAAAAGCGGTTACTACAATTTACCGCGTTTCAAGAAGAGTCTGGCCTACCATCTGGCTGTAGGTTATCCTTTCTAAACGCTTTTTGTGAACCATATAAAAACCTGCAGGTTGCAAAAATACAAATCATTTCATTTTGCAACCTGCAGGTTTTGTCTATCTTTGCAACCTAATATTTTATTTTTTAACTATCAATCATTTTTTTATTCATGAAACGAGTATCGCTTCTAGTTTTTGTATTCTCAAGTTTATTCTGTTTGATTACCGACTCCTGGGCACAGAATCAAGCTCCGATGCTGGATTCTACTTCCACCGAGCCTTCATTATATGAACGGATAGCCGGTCAGAACGCACGGGAGCTTAGTTCACACATGAATTTCAATTTCTGCACGACCGAGCACACGGATTTTCAGAATTTTGAATTTACGGAATCGAAATTCAAGATCCGCCGCATGCGTTGGGAAATCTATGGAGATATTGCTCCGACTTTGTCATTTCACTTCCGTCAGAACCTCAACGGTTCTTTTGAGCTGAGCGGCATGGAAAATATCAACAATTCCATTGAAATGGCCTTTGTACGCTGGAAACCCACGGAAAAGGTGGAATTGATGATCGGAAAGCAATTCCTGAATGTCAGCGGTTATGAGTGTTGGGTGAACGGCGTGGATGTGCGTGAGTTTTCGGATTTCAACGATTATTTCAATCCTTGCCGCGCAGGTGTAACGGCAAATTTCCATTTCACTCCGGATCAGATGTTGGGATTACAGCTGGCCAATTCCATTCCCAATACCCTGGATAAATATTTGCCGTATAGCGTGCCTACCTCTATAGAGAAATCCAAGGCTCCGCTGATTGCCGGTGCGCAGTGGATCGGTTACTTTGCCAACAAGGCACTCATGCTGCAGTATTCCGCTTCTTTCGGCAATATGGCCAAGAACAAGAACCAGCTGATGCTTACCGGAGGAAATGTATGGAAGAAAGGACCGGTGACAGCTTATCTGGACTTTATGTACTCCCGCGAAGGACTGGATACCAAAGGTCTGGTGAGCCAGTTGAGCGACCTGACCACCGCAGCCGAGGGAAATGCACAGCCTTGGGCACCGGTATCGGCACAGAATGTGGAATATTTTACCACAATTGCCAATATCGACTATCGGGTTCACAAAAACTGGAATGTGTTTGTCAAGGGAGCCTTTGAAACAGCCGGAGTCTATGAAAGCAATGGACTGAAGAACAATCAGGAAGTTCTGTTCCCCAAGGGACTTTATAAGCGCACCTGGAACGGTCAGCTTTGTGCCGAGTATATTCCGATGCCCGAACGGGACAATCTGCGCTTCTATGCACATCTGCTGTATAAAAAATATAACTATACCTCACTGGGTAAGCAGTTGGGCGCAGCCAATAATGACATGCAGCGCATCACATTGGGCCTGGTATATACCATACCGGTGTTCTAACCTCCTACCCCTATAAAAATAGTCCGGATAAATGATTTCAGTTTATCCGGACTATTTTTATAGAATCATATTTATCTCAAAAAGCGCTCACGTCCCCAGAAATAGCGCGACAGATGCAGGCGGTCCAAGAGCCAGGTCAGAAACAGGCATCCAAGCAAAGTGACCGAAGTGGCCACCACCAGAAAGAGCAGCCCAGTAGCATCAAAAGCAAACAGGGGAAGCAGCAATTTTGCCCCCATCGTAAAAATGGGAGAAAAGACCAGAATCGGGAGTGTATTCTGCCCGATAAACGAACTGCCACGTTGCACCCGCTCCGGAAGCCGGGAATAAACCGCCAGAAGCAGACTCATCACCAGATAGACTATGGTGACTCCACTCAAGGTATTCTTGTCGAAATGAACCGGATCAGCCAGCAACAGCAACAACGGCAGCAATGCCCAACAGCTGGGACGGATAAAAAGATTCAAGGGAACACTCATCCGGGCCAGAGCATAACCAAAGGCATAATAGAGCACATTGGTCACCGACATCAAGCCGGTAAAATGAGCCGTTGCAGCCAGAAGGACCGTTACCAACAAACTGCGAGAGAAATCATCCTTTATCTTTTTCAGACAACGGGTCGCGGTATAGACGATCACGGAAGCAATAATCAAAGTATGCAGATACCAATAGGGTCCTAAAGGATCCAGAAACAGCTTTCGCAGAATCAAAGTTCCCGAAAGCTGATCCACCGCATCGCGAGTCGGCAGGAAGGATGCCGCCGCCACATAACCGGTCTCAAATACCGCATAAGGCACAAAGAGCCACCACATGGAGCGCAGGAAATCCTTGGCCGGCTTACGCACATTCAGAAAATATCCCGAAAGAACGAGAAAGGCAGGCATGTGAAACGTATAGACAAACTGTTTGACCAGCGGATACTTATCTCCGATATAGGCCAAATGAAAAATGACCATCAACACGATACAGACACACTTGATAAAGTCTGCTGCTTCCAAACGTTCTTTCATATTCTCCTGTTGTTTTCTATGCTGTTTTTACGGAAGACCTCAACGCGCATCCATTCGGGCGGCCACTACCTTCCAGTCAATAATACTCCAAATTTTCTGAATATAATCCGCTCTCCGGTTCTGATAGTCCAGATAATAGGCATGTTCCCACACATCAATGCAAAGCAATGGAGTCTGACCATGCTTCAGCGGGTTGTCGGCATTCGGATACTGCTCTATCTTGAGAGATCCGTTTTCGGTCTGCACCAGCCAGGCCCATCCGGAACCAAACAGTTTCAAGGCCGCCTCACTCATACGCTGACGGAAAGTCTCAAAGTCATCGAACGAAGCATATATGGCTTCCTCCAAAGCGCCTTCAGGCAGGTTTTCCTCTCCTTCCTTAACCGGAGGTGCCAACTGCTCGAAATACATGGCGTGGTTAA
The DNA here is from genome assembly GCF_003477995.1 of Bacteroides sp. OF04-15BH. Lineage (GTDB taxonomy): Bacteria > Bacteroidota > Bacteroidia > Bacteroidales > Bacteroidaceae > Paraprevotella. The sequence goes on along the minus strand of NZ_QUEM01000001.1, from coordinate 86,563 downwards.
ATACCTGTCCGGCATTATTAAACAACGGACCGGCCGGAGCCTCCCGAATGATATCTGCCAGAGCCATGTCTTCATACTCTGTTGCCTCAATCAGCGTATTCAGCTGATTGACGTAAGCCTGCAGATGCTTTCCGTAATGATAGTTTAAAGTTTCCTCACTGATTACCGGTGCCAGGTCAGACAATCCATATCTGAGTTCCGGCATTTGAATTTGTGTTGCCATGGTGAAAATGATTTTAAATAGGCAAAACCGCTTGCCTACTAAACAAATGTAAGAAGAATAAATGATTATACCTATCAAATTAAAGGAAATCTTTTTCGGAAAAAAACATTTTCATCTGCCATCTTTTTGTAAATTTGTGAAAACAACTATCACTATCGTATAACCCTAAAAATAAAGGATATGAATTTTAAGGAACTTTGCACCAAGCGCTTTTCGGTCCGCTCTTATCTGCCCACTCAGGTGCCGGACTCTGCCGTTGAATATATTCTGGAATGTGCCCGTCTGGCTCCATCAGCCGTAAACAAACAGCCGTGGGTTGTCTATGTATGCCGCGACGAAGGCGTATGCCGGCAATTACAGGAAGCCTACAACCGCAGTTGGTTTCAGCAGGCTCCCATGTATCTGGTCGTTTGTCACCAGACCGATGCTTCGTGGGTACGTCCTTGCGACCAGAAAAACCACGGAAACATTGACATCGCCATTCTGAGCGAACATATCTGTCTGGCCGCAGCCGAACAGGGCCTGGGAAGCTGCTGGGTGTGTAACTTTGATCCGGATGGTGTACGTGCAGCGCTGAATCTGGAAGCGAATCTGGAGCCTGCAGTCATCATTCCTCTGGGCTACAGCAATGAAACGGAGACCGAACATCCCAAAGTACGCAAGCCACTGAATGAAATCTGTGTCATCAAATAAAGCAACAAACCCCGATAAGAAAGCAAATATTCCCGTCTGAGCAACAGGAGCATCCTGATCACACTCAGACGGGAATATTTTTTTAAGATACAATCGGTTCTTCAGATACTGTCTTTGGCTTGTGCCGGAATATCTTATATCCCAAAGCAGCCACCAAAAGGGTCATCAGCGGACTCAGATAATTAAAGAAGCAATAGGGCAAATAAACCAATGTGGACACGCCCAACACCATAGATTGTGTCATACCACAGGAGTTCCAGGGAATCAGCACCGAAGTAACCGTTACAGCATCCTCAGTACTCCGACTCAGAAGCCGGCTCTCAAAGCCCAAACGCTCATAAGTGTCGCGGAACATATTGCCCGTAAGGATAATGGACAAATATTGGTCGGCGCAAACCAGATTCATAAACAAACCCACCCCAACGGTAGAACCAACCAAAGAGAAGGTATTGTGTGCCAAACGGATGAACATGCGCATAATGCTTTCGATCATACCGGCAGCACTCATGGAGGCTCCGAAAATCATGGCACAGAAGATCAGCCACACGGTACTCATCATACCCGACATTCCCCGGGTAGCCACCAGTTCGTTCAAGGCCGGCACTCCGGTATCCAGACTGGTACTGCCATAAACCAGAATCATCACTCCCTTGAAACGGTTCATCCACTTGCCTAAATCATCTCCGGCAATCTGATCTACCAGATCGGTCTGTACCAATACAGCAGCCAAGCAGGCCATCACCGTGGCCGTAAAAAGAATCACCACTGCCGGCAATTTACGGGCAATCATCAGCGCCGTAACCAGCGGTACCAGCATCAGCCAGGGCGAAATCACGAAAACATGCTTCAACCCTTCTGTAAACTCTCCCACGTTTTGTGTAGTTGAATCATGCTGCATCAGTCCGGCCACCGTAAAAATAATCAGAGTGATCAGGAATGAAGGTACTGTCGTATAGCCCATATACCGGATGTGGGTGAAAAGAGGGGTACGGGTCGTAGAAGCGGCCAGAACGGTCGTTTCGCTCATTGGAGAAATCTTGTCTCCGAAATAGGCACCCGAAATAATGGCTCCCGCAATCCATCCTTCAGCAAATCCCTGCGCCTTGCCAATACCCAGCAAGGCAATACCGATGGTTGCGATGGTGGTCCAGGAGCTACCGGTCATAACGGATATAAAGGCACAAATGGCACAGGAAGACACCAGAAACCAACGGGGATCAATAATCTGCATCCCATAATAGATCATGGTTGGCACCACTCCACTCACCATCCACGAACCGCCGACAGCTCCAATGAGCAGCAAAATCAGAATAGCCTGCGACACTCCGCTGATATTTTCACTGACAGCACGTTCAAAGTCGTCCCATTTCATGGTTTTCAGCAGCAAGCCGATAATCACACAGCATGCCGAGGTGGTCAGCAAGGCAATCTGGCTTCCACCCGAAAGCGCATCACTGCCAAAAGCAGAAATCACACAAACCAGCAGACCGACCAACAACACCAGTGGGACAAAGGCCAGCCACACGGGAGGCAGTTTCCTGTTCCGATTCAAATCCTGAAGCATTCCTTCAGTGTCTACCTTGTAATCTTCCTTCATTTTTCTTGACTCTTCCTGTTACAACACTATTTTAAATCTGACAAAACCTCTTATACTTGAAAAATGCGTCATTGCCCTCGGACAAGGAACAATAACGCATTTCTATATCATTTACCCGATCAGAATCAGGCTACCTTTTCCAGTTTCTTCATGACTGAGAAGATGAACAGGGCTGCCAACAGACAGAGACCCATCAAAACTCCCCATACGACTGTCAGTTCGAAATCGCCCCACAAGAAAGCGGCAACAGAAGTCAGATAGTTACCGATTGCAGTAGCCACGAACCAGCCACCCATCATCATACCCTTGTACTTCGGAGGAGCTACCTTAGATACGAAAGAGATACCCATCGGAGAAAGCAGCAACTCACCGAAAGTCAACACCAGGTAAGTAGAGATCAACCAGTTTGGTGATACGAAAGAAGCTGTACCGGCCTGAACAGCCTCAGCCTGAGCATTCGGAGTCAGCAAACCGAAAGAAGCAAACATCATCAACACATAACCGCAGGCAGCAACCAACATACCCAAACCGATCTTACGAGGTGCAGAAGGCTCTTTGCCCTTGCGTGCCAATGAGCTGAAAATAGCCATAGACACCGGAGTCAGAGCTACCACGAAGAATGGGTTGAACTGCTGGAAGATCGGAGCATTAACATCTACTGCACCGTCCAGATTAACATATCTCCATCCCAGGAACGCAGCGGCCAGCACAATCACAATCGCAGAGATTCCTTTTGCCTTGGCAGTCTTTGACTGGAACAAAGAGAACAAAGCGTAAACGATGAAGATTACAGCAACCAGGTTCCATACACTGAACATCATGCTTTCCAGTCCGGTAGAACTCTTGGCAGTAAACTCATCTGCGAAATAAGTCAAGGTCAGACCATTCTGATGGAATGCCATCCAGAAGAAGATAACCACAGCGAATACCAGACACAGAGCCACGATACGTGCCTTTGTTTCTGCCGGTGACAATTCCTCAGCAGGAGCCTCCTGAGCCTTTCCGGCAGCAGCAGGTTTGGCAGCGCCACCCTCTACATGCTTGAAAGTGCTGCGGAATCCATAATAAATGGCCATGGAAACAATCAAAGAAACACAAGCCACAGCAAAGGCATAGTGATAAGAATCATTTTCACTCACACCCCAGGCTTTCTGAGCATAGTCCATCATAGCAACAGCTGCTGTCGGAGCAAACAAGGCACCGATATTGATGGCCATATAGAAGATACTGAAAGCCGAGTCGCGCTTGGCAGCGTATTGAGGGTTATCATACAGATTACCGACCATAACCTGCAGATTACCTTTAAACAATCCGGTACCGCAGCTGATCACCAGCAAAGCGGCAAACATGGCAATCATACCCATCGTTCCGGTTCCCATCGGAAGAGCCAGAAGCACATATCCGGCAAACATGGCAATGACACCAATGGTAACCATTTTTCCATAACCGAACTTATCGGCCAAGATACCTCCGATAAACGGGAGGAAATAAACCAAAGCCAGGAAAATAGAATAAATATTTCCTGCCACAGCATGCGACCAACCGAAGTTAGCCTTCAAAAACAAAACGAAAATAGCAAGCATAGTGTAGTAACCGAAACGCTCGCCTGTGTTGGCCAGGGCCAACGCATAAAGTCCTTTAGGTTGTCCTTCAAACATAAATTAATGGTATTAATTAGTTTAAAACTCAGTTTACGGTCGCAAAGATAAAACAAAAATAAAGAAAACAGATATTTAGAGCATTAATTCGTCTTGCAAAATGGAGAAAATACAAGCATAATGAAATAAATGGCCTCTTTTGGTCTTTATATTCAGAAAACAAATAATTACATTTCTTTATACTATATTCTTATTTTTGCAAAACAGAGATAACAAAATGAGATATTTTTCCGTCAAAAATGATTTAATAATAAATATTTTTCATAATTTTGCAGCTCACTAAGAAATATCACTATTTATTGCTTTACAGAATTATGAAGAGTTTTACATTTTCTCCTCAAATCGTTTCTGATTTGAAGAACTACTCGAAAGAAAAATTTGCAGCCGACCTGATGGCGGGAGTCATTGTCGGTATTGTGGCCCTTCCGCTGGCTATCGCCTTTGGTATTGCTTCGGGAGTAAGTCCGGAAACGGGAATCATTACAGCCATCATCGCGGGTCTGGCCATCTCTCTCTTCGGCGGCAGCAGCGTGCAGATTGGCGGCCCTACCGGTGCTTTCATTGTGATTATCTACAACATTATCCAGCAATACGGTGAATCAGGACTGCTCACTGCGACCATTCTGGCCGGTATCATTTTATTGGTTCTGGGTATTTTCCGTCTGGGTACCATCATCAAATACATCCCCTATCCTATTATTGTCGGTTTTACAAGCGGTATTGCCGTAACCATCTTTACCACTCAGATAAAAGACCTCTTCGGGCTGACTCTGTCTTCCAACCCGGCCGATTTCATCGAAAAATGGATTGTTTACGTTCAGAGTTTCGATACGATTAATTACTGGTCGGCTCTGGTGGGCATCCTCAGCATTGTCATCATTGCCGTGTTCCCCAAGATTTCCCGTGTGATTCCGGGTTCTCTGGTAGCCATCGTTCTGATGACCGTGGGTGTTTATCTGCTCAAGACCTATGCAGGCATCACCGGCATTGAAACCATCGGCGACCGCTTCACCATTGAAGGCAAACTGCCGTCACTGGCCATGCCATCGCTGGAATGGGAAACCATCAAATCCCTGATGCAACCGGCCATAACCATTGCCGTGCTCGGTGCCATCGAGTCCCTGTTGTCGGCTACCGTAGCCGATGGTGTTATCGGTAGCAAGCACAATTCCAATCAGGAGCTGATCGGTCAGGGAATTGCGAATGTACTTTCTCCACTCTTTGGTGGTATTCCGGCTACCGGAGCCATTGCCCGTACCATGACCAATATCAACAACGGCGGTAAGACTCCCGTTGCCGGAGTGATCCACGCCATCATGCTGTTGCTCATCTTCGTATTCCTGATGCCTTTGGCACAGTATATCCCGATGTCTTGTCTGGCTGGCGTACTGGTAGTAGTAAGTTATAACATGAGCGGCTGGCGTACCTTCCGCGAATTGCTGAAGAACCCGAAATCAGACGTATCAGTATTGCTCATCACTTTCCTGCTTACCGTGATCTTCGACCTGACCATCGCCATTGAGTTCGGACTGGTACTGGCTTGCCTGCTGTTCATCAAGCGTGTGATGAGTGTTGTCGAGATCAGCAGCATCCGCGACAAGATCATCCACACCGAAGACGTCACCATTTCCGGTAAGGAAGAGCATCTTGTCATCCCTAAAGACGTAGAAGCCTACGAAATCAACGGCCCTTACTTCTTTGGTATTGCCAACAAATTTGAGGAAGTCATGCTGCAAACCAAAGACCGTCCGAAAATCCGTATTATCCGCATGAGAAAGGTGCCGTTCATTGATTCTACCGGAATCCATAACCTGACCAGCTTATGCGAGATGAGCCGTAAGGAAAACATTCAGATTATTCTTTCGGGAGTGAACGAGGATGTTTACAACGCATTGAAGCGAAGCGGCTTCACCGAAAAACTGAAAGAAGAAAATATTTGTAGAAATATCCATGAAGCCATCAAGCGGGCAGAAGTCCTGCTTGAAAGCGATAAAGCCCCCAAAGCTTAAAGAACGAACGGATAGTCTATGATTTCTCTCCTTGTTAACTTTACAACAAAAGGTCTGTGTTCTCACGACACAGACCTTTTATGTTTTTATGATGAAAAAATCTCCAATCCTTCGGGCAGAGGATTACAGTCCTTCGGGCGAAAGACTTCCGTCCTTCCGGCAGAGGACTCTGAAACAAAGACCTACAATTCATCCAGATCCTTCCCACTGCGTTCCATAATATTGGCAGCCAGTTTGTCTGCCGTCTGAATAATGGTTACCAGAGGATAAAGTTTCTGAGAGGTATCAAAACATCTCTGATCTTCATAACTGTTCATATTAATGCCCCAGGCTCCCATATGCCAACGGATGGCAAGCATCTCATCATCGGTCAGGGCTATCCCGTTGCAAAGCAGCAGAATGACCGATTTCTCACCGTGTCCCATCGGAAAATTCTTATAAGACACCTTATATCCTTCACAGTCCTCCCAGGTTCCTAATGCGGTCTTGTGCTTTTTGACTGTCCGGAAATAAATATCGCTCTTGCATACATCGTGCAGCAAACTGGCAATAATGACACTCTCACGCTCTACTTCCTTGGCCAATCCGGGTTCCAGACCGATCATTCCCTCCCAAACCATCAGGGCAGCCTTGCAGGTATTCAGCGAATGTACCACCAGGCCTCCTTCTACATTCAGATGATGATTGGAAGATGCCGGAGCGGTGAAGAATCCCATCTCTTCCAGAGCCACCAATAAATCCTCCACTCCTTCGCGCTCCGTAGAACGGAGCAATTCCATAAACTCTTCCTTCGCACTCATAGTTTTCGTCTTGTCTTTTTATGTAGTAACTCCAGTGTGACATTAAAGGAAGAATTCCGGTTCGCGTCTTTCCCGGAAATTCTCATAAAGGTATTTGGTGAACGGAGTATCAAAAACACGCTGACCAAAAGGACATTTCTTCACACAGGCACAACAAAGCGTACACTTTGCCGCATCTGTTTCGATTTTTCCTTCGGGAGACTTGGATATGGCATGTACCGGACAAACTGCAATACATTTTCCGCATAACGTACAACCCTCCAGACAAACCGGTGCTACCGTCGGTTGCTCCTTTATCGCACGATAAGGAACATTTCCTTTCACCCATAAAGTTTCTTCGGAAATACCCTGCGCCAGTTTCAGAACAGTCTTCTGTCCCAGTTCACGGGCTTTTTGCAAGTCCGAGGCGTCCGGACGACCTTCGGCTACCGGCATCTGCTTACGACTGAAGCTGTGTTCACCAATGAAAGCACCGGCAGCTATAACCTTGAGATGCAATTTTTCAGCCTCATCACGCAGCTCGATCAAAGCATCTTCATAATCCCGGTTTCCGTAAACGACAGCTACAAGGGCTGGAACACCAGATGCCTGAATTCTTTGGAAACGCTGTATTGCCTGCAAGGCCACACGACCGGCATAAACAGGAGCGGCCAACACCAACAAGTCCGCATCACATACTATCGGGGAAACACTTTCATCTGTGGTCAGATCAAATTCCTTTATCTCTTTGGCTCCAGTTCCTTCAGCCAAGGCCAAAGCCACCTTTTTTGAGGTATCTGTAGGAGAAAAATACACTACAGCAACCGTTTTCGTTAAAGTTTCCATTCTATCTGTTTTGTATTAAAGACATACAAAGATATAGCTTCCTGGCCTGAAAAGCAACAGAGCGGACTCTTAATCCGTCATTCTCAAAAAAGCACTGTTAAAACCGATATCCCAGACTCAACTGCATACTGCGGTTCATAGACTTAAAATCATCATTTAAATATTTGCGCGTTGGAAGGAATCCATGCACATAACGGAAGTTCCACTCCAAATGCTCATTAAAGGCATACCCCACGCCACCGGCCAAAGCCACATCTACCGGTTTGGTAGCTTCGATGCGATGTCTTTCATCCTTGTATTTTTGATATTCTCCCAATAGAAAACCGACTTGTGGACCCAGTTCGAAATATAATCCGCTGGCAAACTGAAAACGAGCCAGTATCGGTATGTTCAGATAATGAAGATTATCTTTAGCCGTAATTTTATCTTTTTCGTCCAAAGACTCCCAAATTTCAAAGCGGCAACCTTGCAGAGCATAAAGCAATTCGGTCTGCAAACTCCACTCCTCATTAAGATGATAAGTTGCAAAGCCACCTACCTGAGCTCCAACCTTGAACTTCGGATCCATAGCTTCCCATTTCATTTTACTGGCATTCAATCCGCCTTTCACTCCAAAACTCCATTGTGCCCATAACGCAGTACTGCCCAGTCCCAGACCAATCACCAGAGCAGCCAATCTTTTCAAATTCATCATAGCTTTTATTTTTAATCGTTTATCCTTATAAACGGCCCTTTCCTTTTATTATTGTCCTTAAAGAAAGATTCTGACTTCCCTCAAATACTTTAGTCCGGCAAGGATTATTTAAAAATATCTATCCTTTTCTTAAAAAGGAAGGGCTGTCACAGAAAATATCATTAATTTTGCAGTGCGATGACAAATCTGTCGCGGGGTGCCTCATAACAACGGGCTGAGAACATACCCTTATCATCTGATCCGGGCAATGCCGGCGAAGAGAAATTATTTATTTTATACTTCATTATTTATGAGATTTATTCTTCTTACCTCCATTCTCACCGGAATGGTCAGTCAGTCGTATGCCCATCATGCAACTGACCAGGATTCTATTGCAGTAAACCGCTCTTTGGAGCGTGTGGACATTTTAGCCAATCGCGCTACACGAAAAAGCGGAACCGCTTACACAAACATCAGTAAGGAAGAACTGCAAAAAAGGAATCTGGGCAAAGACATTCCTTATTTATTAAGTCTGACTCCTTCGGCCATAACGACCAGCGATGCCGGAACCGGAATCGGTTACACCACTCTGCGCGTACGCGGAACGGACGCAACCCGCATCAATGTAACCATTAACGGAGTACCTCTCAATGATTCAGAAAGCCATTGTCTGTATTGGGTCAATGTGCCGGACCTGGCCTCTTCTCTCAAGGATGTGCAGATACAACGGGGTGCCGGCACTTCGACCAACGGTGCAGGTGCATTCGGTGCCAGCGTGAACATGCTTACCGACAATGCTGCCTTCAAGCCTTCGGCATCTTTTCAAGGTACCTACGGTTCTTTTAATACACATAAGGAAATGTTCCGTGCCGCAACCGGTCTGATAAACGATCACTGGACCTTTGACGCCCGGTTATCCAATATCGGGAGTGACGGATATATCGACCGCGCCTCATCCCATCTGCAGTCTTTCTTCACACAGGGAGCTTTCTATTCGCATGCCACATCTGTAAAGCTGCTTGTCTTCGGAGGAAAAGAAAAGACCTATCATGCCTGGAACTATGCCAGCAAAGAAGAGATGGAACAGTACGGACGTACGTTCAATTCCTGCGGAATGTATACGGACAGTGAAGGAAATATCCGCTTTTATGAAAACCAGAATGATATTTACAACCAGTTGCACAGTCAGTTGCTGATAAACCATACGTTCAACGCTTATTGGAAACTGAATGCAGCCCTGCATTACACTCATGGCGACGGTTATTATGAGGAATACAAACCGGAAAGCAACCTGACCGAATATGGTTTGAAAAGCCGTCTGGACGAGCAGGGAAACCGCTTGGATGACGATCTGATCCGCCGGAAACAGATGGATAATGACTTTGCTGGCGGACTGGCGGGAATCGCCTACCGCAAAGGGCCCTGGGATATTGCTTTCGGTGGAGCCTTCAACAGATACCACGGCAAACATTTCGGAAGAGTCATCTGGGTAAAACAATATGAAGGAGATCTGGACCCGCTGCACCCGTATTATGACAGCAAAGCATTCAAGAACGACGGAAACCTTTATGTGAAGGGCAGTTATGACATAACACCGCAACTCAGCGTATATGCCGATGTGCAATACCGGCATATCAGCTATCAGATAGAGGGAGAGAATGACAAATACAATCCGGCAACCGGAAAGATGCAGGAACTGAATGTAAACGAACATTTTAATTTCTGCAACCCGAAAGCCGGACTTAACTGGGAGATCAATAAAAGCAACCGACTGTATGCTTCTTTTGCAGTGGCTCAGAAAGAACCGACCCGCAACAATTACACCGAAATGAAACAGAACAGACTGCCACGACCGGAGCGTCTGCTCGACTATGAACTGGGATATCAGTTCCAGAACCGGATTGCGGCCTTGGGAGCCAATCTGTATTTTATGGATTATAAAGACCAGCTGATTCTGACCGGTGAAGTCAATGAAATCGGCGAAGCATTAACAGACAATGTACCGAAAAGCTATCGTCTGGGGGTGGAACTGACCGGAAGCCTGAAGCCTGTTGAATGGTTCCGCTGGGATCTGACTGCAACGTGGAGCCGCAACCGCATCGTGGATTTTACGGAAACACTCTACGACGAACAGATGAATCCCTGGGTAATCCACCACGGCAGCACACCGATTGCCTTCTCACCGGACTGGACGGCCAATAATCGTTTCACATTCTCTTACCGCCAATGGGAAGCCGCACTCAGCACTCAATATGTAGGCAGCCAGTATATGACCAATGCCGGCCAGAAAGACCAGATGCTCGATGCCTATTGTGTCAGCAATCTGGACCTGAGCTACACGTTCCACCCGCGTAAAATCAAAGAACTGGTTCTTGGCGTCAGCGTGTACAATCTGTTCAATGCCCAATATGAAAACAACGGATATGCCGGTAGTTATTATGAAACCGTTGATGGGAACAAGGTGCGCCAAAGCTATGCGGGATATGCTGCCCAGGCCGGCATTCATGCCTTGGGACATGTATCCATTTCTTTCTAACACTCAAAACAGACATCTATGAATTATCTGGAACTGGCCGGTACCCTTGTGGGACTGGCTTATCTGTGGCTCGAATACAAAGCCAGCATTTATCTGTGGATAGCCAGCATCATCATGCCGGCTATCTATATTGTGGTGTATTATCAGGCCGGCCTGTATGCCGACTTCGGTATCAATATTTATTATCTGCTGGCATCCGTCTACGGCTGGATTGCCTGGAGATACCAAAAAAAGGGACAAGAAACAACAGAAGCACAAGAGTCGGGCATCGGGTATCTCCCACTCCGCACGCTCCCCATCCTGCTCTTTCTGTTTGGAGTTTTGTTTGCCGGCATCGGGTTTATTTTAGTCTGCTATACCGACAGCACTGTGCCCTGGTTTGACAGTTTTACGACAGCACTGAGTGTCATTGCCCTGTGGATGCTGGCCAAGAAATATGTGGAACAATGGCTGGCGTGGATATTGGTAGATATTGTATGCTGCGGCCTCTATTTCTACAAAGATTTATATTTTACAGCAATTCTTTACGGTTTTTACACAGTAATTGCTATCTTTGGCTTCTTGAAATGGAAACGTCTCATAAAAGCAGAACAATGAAAACAAATACCACTGAATTTATTCCGGAAGCAGTAGTCGTAGCCAACGGTGATTTTCCTTTCCGCCCCACACCAGTACACAAGCTCAAATCAGCTCCTTATGTGGCCTGTTGCGACGGAGCCGCCAACCAGTATCTGGACTCCGGTCTCGTACCGGATATTATTGTAGGTGACAGCGACTCTATCGACCCGCAATACCGGCGTCTGTATGCTTCCATCATCCATCACGACCCGGATCAGGAAACCAATGACCAGACCAAAGCCATACGCTTCCTGCAAGGAAAAGGATTCCGGAAAATAGCGATTGTGGGAGCAACCGGTATGCGTGAAGATCATACCTTGGGCAATATCAGTCTGCTGATGGAATATCAGAAAATGGGACTGGATGTACGTATGTATACCGATTACGGTGTCTTTATTCCGGCAGAAAACGACTGTAGCTTCACTTGCCCGGTAGGCACTCAAGTTTCCATCTTCAATTTCGGCACACAAGGTATGACCGGTGAAGGCTTGAAATATCCGATCCGTGATTTTCAAAGCTGGTGGGAAGGTACACTGAATGAAACCACCGAAGGCACCTTTACGATTCGTTGCCAAGGTCCTTATCTGGTTTATATCGGAGAAAAGAAATAAAAAGAAAGAGGTATTATAATTTTATCCCAATGATAGTGCTGAGCTGTCGTTGGGATTTTTTTATGTCCCGATTTTGTCCCGACGTATACAAAAAGAAAAACGCAATCTGCTTTTTATCAGCAAATTGCGTTCCTTTAGTTGCGGAGGCCCGACTCGAACAGACGACCTCCAGGTTATGAGCCTGGCGAGCTACCAACTGCTCCACTCCGCGATGTTAACCATCCATCAGGAGGTTGTTTCCTGATTTCGATTGCAAAGGTAAGGCTTTTCTATATATCCTCCAAATTTTCGGCAAACTTTTTTTATTTTTTCTTCAAAAAAAAGAGATTCACCACCTAAATCAGGTCATTTCTGCCCTCATATTACCTTATAAATAGAAAAGTTTCAAATGTAATTTTTGGCATTCTAAAAAAAAGAATTTACTTTTGCACTAATTATGGCAGTTTCAAAGACAAGACTAAAATTAGTAGAAGTAGCAAGAATCCTTTTTGCAAAAAATGGCTTGGAGAATACGACAATGAACGACATTGCCGTAGCCTCTAAGAAGGGACGACGCACCCTTTATACTTATTTCAAGAATAAAGAGGAATTATATTACGCTGTCATTGAAACCGAACTGGAACGCCTCACCCAGAAAATGTCGGAAGTGGCTTTAAGAAATATCCCGCCCGAAGAAAAATTGCTGGAACTGGTTTTCGCTCATCTGAACCTGATAAAAGAAGCAGTGTTCCGTAACGGAAACCTCAGGGCCGAATTCTTCCGAGACATCTGGATGGTGGAGAAAGTAAGAAAGAACTTCGATCTGGCAGAAATCAATCTCATACAAAAGGTGCTGACTGAAGGAATACAGCAGCAAATCTTTGAAATTCAGAACCTGCCACTTATTTCAGATATCATACACTATTGTATCAAAGGACTTGAGGTGCCTTATATTTACGGCCGTTTGGGCGAAGGACTGAATCAGGAAACCTGCAAGCCTATGGTACAGACTTTACTGAATAGAGCTTTAAAGAAAATATAATCATAGTGATTTTTTAAATATTCTAATATAATAAAGATATTATGGGACTATTAACTGGAAAAACAGCATTGATCACGGGAGCTGCCCGTGGTATTGGTAAGGCTATCGCTCTGAAGTTCGCTTCTGAGGGTGCCAACATCGCATTCACAGACCTGGTAATCGACGAAAACGGTAAGGCTACCGAAGAGGAAATTGCTGCTTTGGGTGTGAAAGTTAAAGGATATGCTTCCAACGCTGCTGACTTCGCTCAGTCTGCTGAGGTTGTTAATCAGGTAAAAGAAGATTTCGGTTCTATCGATATTCTGGTAAACAACGCCGGTATCACCAAAGACGGTCTGATGCTGCGTATGACAGAGGCTCAGTGGGATGCTGTAATCGGCGTAAACCTGAAGTCTGCATTCAACTTCATTCACGCTTGTACTCCGATTATGATGCGCCAGAAAGGCGGTTCTATCATCAACATGGCTTCTGTCGTTGGTGTACACGGTAATGCCGGACAGTGCAACTACTCAGCTTCTAAGGCCGGTATGATTGCTTTGGCTAAGTCTATCGCTCAGGAAATGGGTGCCAAGGGTATCCGTGCCAACGCTATTGCACCGGGATTCATCGAAACAGCCATGACTCAGGCCTTGTCTGAGGAGGTTCGCAAGGAGTGGATCAAGGGTATTCCATTGCGTCGCGGCGGTACTCCGGAAGATGTTGCCAACATCGCTCTGTTCTTGGCTTCTGACCTGTCTAGCTATGTATCCGGACAGGTAATCCAGGTTGACGGTGGTATGAACATGTAATTCAATGAATGTCATTTACGAAGACAATCATATCATTCTGGTAAACAAGGCCAGCTCGGAAATTGTGCAAGGTGACAAGACCGGTGATACGCCTCTGTCGGAAACCGTAAAGCAATACATCAAGGAGAAATATCATAAACCCGGCAATGTATTTCTTGGAGTCACCCACCGTTTGGACCGTCCGGTAAGCGGACTGGTGCTTTTTGCACGTACCAGCAAGGCTTTGAGCCGCCTGAATGAAATGTTCAAAACCAAAGAAATAAAAAAGACCTATTGGGCCATAGTCAAAAACCAGCCACCGGCCCCTGCCGGTGAACTGGTGCATTGGCTGGTGCGTAATGAAAAGCAGAACAAATCGTATGCTTATGACCGCGAAGTAAAGGATTCGAAGAAAGCAATTCTCGACTACAAGGTCATCGGACGCTCGGAACGCTACTATCTGCTGGAGATTAATCTGCAGACCGGACGCCACCACCAGATCCGATGCCAGCTGGCCAAAATGGGTTGCCCGATTAAAGGAGACCTGAAGTACGGAGCACAACGCAGCAATCCTGACGGAAGCATTTGCCTGCATGCCCGACGGATTGAATTCGTACATCCGGTATCCAAAGAAAAAATGTCATTTGAAGCTCCGGTGCCGGACTCGGCACTGTGGAAGAGTTTCCTATAAAAACAAAATAAAAGATGCACGAGCTGATCTGTCTGAAAATGATGATCATTCGTGCATCTTTTACTTTTTATCTATCCTTATCGGAACAGACGTTCTATATTATCCTGTTCCAGTATTGTAATAATGACCTTACCGTCTGGAGTATAGTTCGGAGTTGCACAGGCAAAAAGGCTGTCAACAAGCGCCTCCATCTCATCATTGCTCAACACCTGTCCCGGAACAATGGCTGCATTGCGCGCCAAAGCCAAAGCCAGACGGTTGTTGATCTCATCACCGATACCGTTTCCTTTCTCCATCGCAGTGTCGATAATGTTTCTGATCAAAGTCTCGGCATGCAGTCCCTCAGTTCCTGCCGGAATGGCATTCAGACTATAAGATCCTCCACCCAGACTTTGCAAATCAAATCCCAAGGCGTGCAGTTCGTCCTGCAAATGCTCCAGAACAACAGCCTCGGAAGGAGGCAGCTGAATCATTTCCGGGAAGAGAAGACCTTGTGAAGCACCATGATGCGAACGGATCTGTTCCAGGAAACGATCAAACAGAACCCGAATGTGCGCCCGCTGCTGATCTATAATCATCAGACCGGACTTGACTGCAGTCATAATATAACGTCCCTTGTATTGATAGTGCTGGGTTGATTTGTCCGAAAAATCAGCAGCTCCGTCATAGAGTCCTGTTTCAGGAGTTTCATCGGGCACTGACGAGAAATGATCAAAAGAAGGTGACGCTTCTGCTGGCGCCGCATCCTGATACAGATCTTCCCAATGAGAAGGAGCATAACGCCCCCCATCCGTATCTTTCCGGCCATAAGAGGGGGAAGAGGATGAATTCTGGGTCTTGAAAGGATTAAAATCCGGATTGACTTGCGTCACCGGGCGCTCCACATCCAGATTGTTTTCTTCAAACAGCGGCAGGTCCGGACGGCCTTCCGTATCAAAATCAATTGTCGGCACCGCATTAAAGCGACCTAGCGCTTCCTTAACCGCTGCGATAATAATCTGCCAGATGGCCAGCTCATTCTCAAACTTGATTTCGGTCTTGGTCGGGTGAATGTTTACATCTATATTGGCCGGATCAACCTCGAAATAAAGGAAATAGGACACCTGCTCTCCGGTTGGAATCAACTGGTCGAACGCTTCCATTACCGCCTTATGAAAATAAGGATGCTTCATGTAACGACCGTTGACAAAGAAATACTGATGTGCTCCTTTCTTTCGGGCATATTCCGGTTTGGCCACGAAGCCCGAAAGCTTGACCAATGTAGTCTCTACCTCTACAGAAAGCAACTGCTCATTCAGTTTGCGTCCGAATATATTCACAATACGCTGACGCAAAGAAGAAGGAGTGAGCGACAGCATCGTGGAATCATTATGAGTCAGCGAAAAGGCTATATCGGGATGTACCAATGCCACGCGTTCAAACTCCTGAAGTATATTGCTCAACTCCGTCTGATTGGACTTGAGAAACTTACGGCGCGCCGGAATATTGAAGAACAGATTCTTAATCAGGAAACTGCTTCCGGGAGCACAGGCTACAGGCTCCTGCTCTGTTACCTTAGAAGCAGCAATAGACACACAGGTGCCTATTTCAGACTCTTTCTGACGGGTACGCAGCTCTACCTGTGCCACAGCGGCAATAGATGCCAGGGCTTCTCCACGGAAGCCCATCGTGGACAAGGCAAAAAGATCACTGGCCTGACGGATTTTGGAAGTGGCATGGCGCTCAAAAGCCAATCGGGCATCTGTCTCAGACATTCCTTTTCCGTCGTCGATGACCTGAATGGAAGTCTTTCCGGCATCTACCACCACTACATCAATCCGCTTGGCTTCTGCATCCACGGCATTCTCAACCAATTCCTTGATCACAGAAGCCGGACGCTGGATCACCTCGCCCGCTGCAATCTGATTCGCAACCGAATCAGGTAACAGATGAATTATATCGCCCATAACAACTTCTTTTTTAATTAAAATCTCCAGCTACCAGTCAGCAGATAATGCCACAGAAACAGACAGGCAGCAATGATAATCAGCGCCACTCCCAGTTTCATCGGTTTTTTACCGCTTTCCTTTCTTCTCCGCAAATGCTTGGTAGCCTTGACAAAGGTGCCGCGTATATCCTCGGGATTGAATTCCTTGGGAGGAAGCATACCCAACTCCCGTTTGGCACGTTCTTCAATTTCCTTTAACCGGTCCTTTCGCTCGTCTACATACATGTAGTTATGCTGAAAGCCTCTGGGTTTTCTTGTCTTGAATAGTCCCATATTACTTTTTCTTTAATATCTGATCCAATTTCTGTATTGGAGCCTTGTGCTTATAAGAAATCTTCAACTCGGTACCCTTCTTCTTGCCTCGCCAACGGAAGACATCCATCTTATCACGGGGACGTATATAGTCGAACCAGGCAAAATTCTCCAGATAGAGTTTGTCGGGTGGAATCATACCCAACGGATACATCGTACCCACGGCTGCCGGCATCCAGATCCGATACAGTTTACGGTCTTTCATATACATTTTCAACTCACTGGTCTCCACGTAATTCATGCCAATCATCAGACTGTCGCTGTCGAAGGGATAGTAATCTACAAACACATTGCCGACCACCCAGGTATTATCCAAAGTGCCATCCTTAAAATAGCCGTGTATCTCACGCCCGGCCACCTGATTATAGTGCACGCTGTCTATACGCTCCACAGAAAGTGCCTGATACAGAACCTGCAGAGAATCTATCGTGGAATCGTTCATGAAGACATGAATCTGCTCTCCCAACACCTGTTGCTCTCCATTCCACACAATCGGGTCCTTATACATGCTCATGCAGGAATCTTTGGTGTTATAAATCAAAGAATCGCATACCGCCTGAATATCTGTGCGATAGGAGCGCACTTTATGATAAGCATGCATGACACGATACATGGAATCGGTATCCATGTTATACGTAAAGATCTTAAAAGTATCGGCATGCAGATACAAGGTGTCTTTTTGGGAATAATCAATAGCCAAGGCACTGTCTGCCGCTTCAGAATATCCGGTATGCTCATTGTAATAGCAATAGTTGCCCGTAAACATATTCTTATTCAGCTCATCCTCATAACGAATATTGCCATAGGCTTTTCCGATACCGGAAGGACTGTCGTAATACAGACTGTCTCCCACCAGTTTCTTTCCCTTATTAGTCAGAAGCGAACGGTCGAGCAGGTAAGCCTGATCTTTCTGCGTATCATAATAACCGGATTCGGAATAAATATGATTGTCGCCGCTGTCTATGTTCGACGGACCCACAATATGCGCCATGCTGGTGCGTGTGTTGTAATGCAGGGTATCGGAGATAATGGTAAACTTGGGATTTTCCAGTTTCACATTATAATTAAACACGGCCTCACGGGTGGACGGGCTGTATTCTCCCCAATCCGAAGTCAACACATTGTCTTTGTCTACCAACTTACCTCCTTCGAAAAAATAGCCCAGATCGTACAAACGGTCATAATCCAGACTGTCGGTATAAAGAGTAGAATTGACATGTTTCAGAATTACGTTATGACGCACCCGGGCCAACTGCTGCATACCATCGTAGTAGAGCACATCACCTACGAGTGACAACGTGTCTCCCTGTACCATACGCACATGGCCAAAGGCATCGAACGAATTGTCCAGCTCATAAAAGCAGGCACTGTCGCAATACATAAAGACATCATCATGCCGGAACTTAACGTTACCCACCAGAATCTGCGCACCGGGATTACGGAACTGATCATAGCGGAGCACATCGGCATGAAGCAGATAAATGCGCGACTCGGCTTTCTGCCGCTCGCGCTTCTTCTCATTCTGGGCTATTACAAATAACCCAAACAGGCATAGAATACAAAATGCTAGTAATCTATGCCCGTTATTCATTTTTCGTGGGTTTAATTTCGTTTTGTTCATTTGATCCAACCTGGATACTGGAAGTTGCAGTTTCTCCACTCTTCGTTTATACGTACATAAGTGGTTTTCTGCTTATCTATAATCCACTGTTTAATTTTCTCTTCTCTTTTCTTTGCCAGAACAATGGCTTTCAGCACCTGGAAATCCTCTGTCATGCTGGCCTTGTGCGCCTTGATGCGGGATTTCAGCTTTACAATGGCACAAACTTCCTTCTGGTTTTTCATCATCAGGAAAGGCTTTGAAATCTCACCGGTGTTCATATTAGCAACAACCTTGGCTACCTCTGCCGGCAATTCCTGCATTTCGAAACGAGAAGTACGGTCCATACGCTCACCGTCCGGACTCATCTTCAAATTAATCATCACACCGAAGTTATTGCGGGTGTCCTTATCCTCAGAGATCACGGCAGCCGCCTCTTCGAAAGAGAACTTCTCTTCACGGATTTCTTCGGCAATGGAATCCAGACGAGCCAACGTAGCGTCAATATTATCCTGCGAAGGCTTCGGGATTCTCAGAATGTGGCGCACCTTAATCTTGTCGCCACGCTTATCTACCAACTGTATGATGTGATAGCCGTATTCGCTTTCTACAATTTTGGATACCTTCTTCGGATCAGTCAGGCTGAATGCCACATTGGCAAAGGCCGGATCCAACATGGATTTTCCAACATAATCCATCTCACCTCCCTGACGGGCAGAACCCGGATCTTCGGAATAAAGAATGGCCAGTGTCGAGAAAGAAGAAGAGCCGGAATTAACACGCTCCGTATAATCACGCAATTCTTCTTTTACACGGTCAATCTCCGACTGGGAGATAATCGGTTTGAGGGCCACAATCTGCACTTCTACCTGCTCGGGAATCATCGGCAAACTGTCGGCCGGAAGATTCTTGAAATACTGACGCACTTCTGCCGGAGTGACTTTGACATCCTCGGCCAGTTTGCGACGCATATTCTGAGCTGTCAGATAATCCTTCATCTGATCATACAAGCCTTCACGAATCTGAGTCATCGTCATATTCTTGTATTCCTCCAGTTTCTCTTTCGAACCGGCCAGCATGACCCATTCATTCATCTGCGACTCCACAGCCCGGTTGATTTCTGCGGGAGTAGCTTCGATACTGTCAATGGCAGCCTGATGCAGGAAGAGTTTCTGAATGGCCAGCTGTTCGGGAATCACACAATAGGGATCTCCCTTCACCGGACCACCGGTCAAGCGGGCAGCCTCCACATCAGAACGCAGGATGGCTTCATCACCCACCACCCAGATTACCTCATCGACTACGTTGTTTTGGGCAAACAACGACATTTGCGCTCCTAACAATAGGAGCGCAAATGCTATTCTAATGGATTTGAAAATTTTCATCAACTAATTATTATTGCAAATTCTATGCGCTAAATTACATCAAAAGAAGATTAAATCAGTGATTATTAACCGTTTTTAAAACCTCTTCAAATATTTCAACTGTATACTTCTTTCGCAGTTCTTCCACATATTCTTTCTCTTTAAGAGCCTGGTAGTCTGCAATCACTTCATTCTTTGCATCGGTCCACTTTTCCGGACCTTTCATCAGTTTACGTCCATAGACATTGAAGAATGGATAAGTCTTGCGTTCTTTGGGCTTCTCGTTGGAATCAAAAACAAGGTAATCTACGTATGGATTATCACCCTTTACAAACATTTTGGCACTCAGACGCACCTGTGAAAGAGAATCGTTATTAAAGTTCTCACGAACAGCCTTAGCCCATTCGTTCTCATCTGCTTTCTTCAAGACTTTCTTGATCTTCTTTCCGAGTTTTTCATCCCGATAGAAGAACACCGCTCCGTTGAAATGAGGCTCATTCCAACTATAGCGTTTTTTATTTTTGCGGAAGAACTTCTTCAATCCGGACTCGTCTTTTGCAGCCTTCTGCCAGATTTCGCGTGATGACAATTCAAAGAGCAAAAGACCATCGTGATATTCCTGGATCAAATATTTCAAATCCGAATTTTGAGCACACAAACGTTCGGTTTCACGATCGAGAACCTGATCAACCGTAAGTTGCTTGCCGCTGGCAGCAACCATGGAATCAAGCACATGATTCACCATTCGCTCCTGCAATCCCTGCTGCTCAAGGTATTTCAGAATATTGGAACGCAGGGAATCATAAGGCTCCAACTGCTTTCGTCCCAACATCTTTACAATATGGTATCCTAACGGAGACAGGAAAGGCTCAGAAACCTCACCCGGGATATTCATCTTGAAAGCTACATCTTCAAACTCTTTAATGGTTTGCTTGCGGGCAAGCCAGGGCAAATCACCTCCCTGAATAGCCGACATCTTGTCATCAGAGTTTCTCAAGGCAAGTTCTGCAAAATTACTTCCCTTCAGAATCTCCTGATAAATGGAGTCAATCTTATTCTTTGCGGCATCCAACTGGGTCTGAGAAGCCTTCTGAGGTACCTGTACAAAAATATGGGCAACTCGCACCAAACCATCCGGTCCGATATTCTGCTTCAGCTGGTCGTAATATTTTCTGGCTTCCTGCTCCTCAACTTTTGTATCGACCAAAAGAGAGCGAATTTGCTGATTACGATACATCAGAAATTCTTTCTTGAAAGAACTCAAAGTATCATAACGGGCATCTTTAGCTGCCTCAACCTTCAATTTATAATTTACAAACAAAGGCACATAGTCATCAATCCCTTTGCGGTCGGCAACTTCTACTGAATTATTCTTATTGTAATTATACTCAAACTCTGAACGAGTTATATCCTTTCCGTTGATTTTCATCACAATGGGATCATCCTGCCCATAGCAGGATAATCCCATTACTGTTAATGAAAATGCGATTAGCAGTCTTTTCATTGAATATTTTGTTTTTATTGAGGACGGCTGTAGTTAGGAGCCTCGCTGGTGATGGTTACATCATGCGGATGGCTTTCCTGTACACCGGCATTGGTAATACGCACAAATTTAGCATTGTGCAACTCTGTGATGGTATTGGCACCACAATATCCCATACCTGATCTCAAACCGCCGATCAACTGATAAATTACTTCCTGTACAGTACCCTTATAAGGAACACGACCGGCAATTCCTTCCGGAACCAACTTCTTCACATCGTTAACACCTGACTGGAAGTAACGGTCTTTTGAACCACACTCCATAGCCTCCAAAGAGCCCATACCACGATATGACTTGAACTTTCTTCCGTTGAAAATGATGGTATCACCCGGAGACTCCTCAGTACCGGCAACCAATGATCCGATCATCACACTGTATCCTCCGGCAGCCAAAGCTTTCACCACGTCACCTGAGTAACGCAAACCACCATCAGCAATCAAAGGAACGTCTGTGCCTTCCAATGCACTGGCTACATCATAAATAGCAGAAAGCTGTGGTACACCCACACCGGCAACAACACGGGTTGTACAGATAGAACCCGGACCGATACCAACCTTCACGCCGTCAGCACCAGCTTCTACCAACATCTTGGCAGCCTCACCGGTAGCGACATTTCCTACAACGATATCTACATCCGGGAAATGCTCCTTAGCCTCTTTCAGTTTCTCAATTACATATTTAGAATGTCCGTGTGCTGTATCAATCACAATAGCATCGGCACCAGCCTCAACCAAAGCTTTCATACGCTCAAAAGTATCACCGGTAACACCAACACCGGCAGCCACGCGCAAACGTCCCTTGGCATCCTTACATGCCATCGGTTTGTCTTTAGCCTTTGTAATATCCTTATAAGTAATCAAACCTACCAGACGGCCATCCATATCTACTACCGGCAGTTTCTCAATCTTGTGCTCCTGAAGAATCTTTGCAGCTGAAGCCAAGTCGGTCTGGATATGAGTGGTTACCAGATTTTCGCTGGTCATCACCTCATCAATCAGACGAAGAGGATTCTGCTCAAAACGCAGGTCACGGTTTGTAACGATACCAACCAGTTTCTTATCATCATCCACAACCGGGATACCACCAATATGATACTCACTCATCAAATCCAAAGCGTCTTTCACTGTAGAACCACGCTGAATGGTTACAGGATCGTAAATCATTCCATTTTCGGCACGCTTTACGATTGCCACCTGACGAGCCTGCTCTTCGATAGACATATTCTTGTGAATAACACCAATACCTCCCTCACGCGCAATGGCAATAGCCATAGTCGATTCGGTCACGGTGTCCATCGCAGCTGTAACAAATGGAATCTTCAAATCAATGTGACGAGAAAATTTGGTTGACAACTCCACAGTACGTGGCAAAACTTCAGAATAAGCGGGAACTAACAATACGTCATCGTATGTTAATCCATCCATAACGATTTTATCTGCAATAAATGATGACATAAGATATTAGGATATAAAATTATTGCGTGCAAATATATGAATTTTTTCTGATTTTTTGATGTTTTACAACCGATTATTTCATTAAAAAAAGCATAAAAAAAACGCAGAAGAGAGCTGCAAATCCTTCAGCTCTCTTCTGCATTTCATTTCCGATTTTAAATCGCACCCCGACATGCGGGACGTATATGGGATTAATTGGCCATCTCTGACAGGAACTTGACTCTTACCAATCGGATTTCTTCTTCGGTATAGTCTTCTCCCAACTCATCCATAGCCTCATCCAGACTGTCTGTCTCTGACTCCTTGAAGTAATCATAGATGTCCAGCATGTGATCTTCATCCATCACTTCTTCCAGGAAATAATCGATATTGAGTTTCGTGCCTGAATAGACAATAGCCTCAATCTCATCCAGCAATTCAGAGAAATCAATACCCTTAGCCGAAGCAATATCGTCCAAAGCCACCTTACGGTCAATGCTCTGAATGATACTTACCTTCAGTTTTGACTTGTTGGCTACAGTGCGCACACGCAAATCTTCCGGACGGTCTATCTCATTCTCTTCACAGTGTCTCTTTATCAGATCGCAGAACTCAGCCCCGTAACGCTTTGCCTTACCGGCTCCGACACCCGGAATATTCTGCAACTCATCGATATTGATCGGATATACGGTAGCCATTGCCTCAAGCGACGGATCCTGGAAGATGACGTAAGGAGGCACATCAAGCTGCTTGGACAGCTTTTTGCGCAGGTCCTTCAACATGGCGAACAAGGCCGGATCGGCAGCACCTCCACCTTTCTGAGGAACCGGTTCTTCATCTTCATCAAAATCATTATCCTCCGTAACCTTAAATGCCACAGGCTTCTTCATATATTTACGTCCGTCGTCCGTAATCTTCAACAAGCCGTAATTCTCCACATCCTTTTCAATATAACCGGCGATCATTGCCTGACGGATGACAGCATTCCATTTCTTTTCTTCTTCATCCTCACCGGCCCCGAAATATTTCAGTTTGTCATGCTTGTGTGCCAGAATCTCTTCGGTCTCATTACCGACCAAAACATCTATAATATAATCAACCTTAAAGTTTTCCTTTACGGCACTGATTACCTCAAGTGCCAGTTTCAACATTTCCTTAGCTTCCACTTTTTTCTTTGGATGTAAACAGTTATCACAATTACCACAATTTTCTACCTCAAAAACCTCTCCAAAGTAATGCAATAAAAATTTACGTCGACATACAGATGTCTCAGCATAAGCAGCTGTTTCCTGCAAAAGCTGACGACCGATATCCTGTTCGGCAACAGGCTTTCCCTCCATAAACTTCTCGAGTTTCTGCAAGTCCTTATGGGTATAGAAAGTGATGCACTTGCCCTCACCGCCATCACGACCGGCGCGGCCCGTCTCCTGATAATACCCTTCCAGACTCTTGGGAATGTCGTAATGGATCACAAAACGAACATCCGGCTTGTCAATACCCATTCCAAATGCAATAGTTGCCACAATGACATCAATGCGCTCCATCAGGAAATCATCCTGAGTCTGTGACCGCGTTGCAGAATCCATGCCCGCATGATAGGCCCGGGCGTTGATATCGTTGGCTCGCAGAATCTCGGCCAATTCTTCGACCTTCTTTCTGCTCAGGCAGTAAATAATGCCGCTCTTGCCACTATTCTGCTTGATAAACTTGATAATCTCCCGGTCTATATCCTTCGTCTTGTTCCGTACTTCATAATACAGATTCGGCCGGTTGAAAGAGCTCTTGAATTCCTTGGCATGAATCATACCCAGATTTTTCTTGATGTCACCGCGCACCTTATCGGTAGCCGTAGCAGTCAAGGCAATCAGAGGAGCTGTACCGATTTCATTGATAATCGGACGGATTCTACGATACTCCGGACGGAAATCATGTCCCCATTCGGAAATACAGTGAGCCTCATCCACAGCATAAAAGGAGATTTTCACATTCTTCAGGAATTCAATATTCTCCTCTTTCGTCAGGGATTCGGGAGCCACATAGAGCAACTTGGTCTTTCCGGAAAGAATATCAGTCTTTACCTGATCCACGGCAGCCTTGTTCAGCGAAGAATTTATGAAATGAGCCACTCCATCCTCTGCACTAAACTGTCGGATCGCATCCACCTGATTCTTCATCAAGGCGATTAAGGGAGAAATCACGATAGCAGTTCCCTCCATGATTAAAGAAGGCAACTGGTAGCAGAGCGATTTACCGCCACCGGTTGGCATCAAAACGAAAGTATCATTCCCTTCCAAAAGGCTACGAATAATTGCCTCCTGATCTCCCTTGAAAGTATCAAAGCCAAAATATCGTTTCAGCTGCTCGGTCAAATTGATATCTGTATTCATAAACCTAATAGTTCCTCTATGTTATCAAATTCAAGTTAGATTCGGCACATAAATGTCCTAAACAAAGTTATATACAAAACCTACATATTTGCAAATATTAGAGCAACTATTTTTCATTTTATTGCAAAAAACTTTTGGAACAAAGTCCCTTATGCTTCTGAATAACGATTCAGATTTGCCTTTTCCAGCTGTTGCTTGGCGTAATCGAGCGTCACAACAAACTTTTTGGTCTTTTGTGAAGGCTTCTCATACATAGCCTCCATCATAATACTTTCCATAATAGACCGCAATCCTCGGGCTCCCAAGTTGTATTCAACGGCCTTATCTACAATATATTCCAATGTTTCTTCCGCAAAGCTCAGCTTAATGCCGTCCATCTCAAACAGCTTGATCTGCTGCTTCACAATAGAATTCTTCGGCTCAGTCAGAATATTCCGCAATGCCGTACGATCCAATGGATTCAAATAAGTAAGCACCGGCAGACGACCGATAATCTCCGGAATCAGACCGAACGATTTCAAATCCTGAGGCAAAATATACTTCATCAGATTGGACTTGTCTATATGTTGCATATTTTGTACAGAATTATATCCCACCACATGAGTATTCAGACGCTGGGCGATTTTCTTTTCGATGCCATCGAAGGCACCGCCGCAGATGAACAGAATATTACGGGTATCGACATGAATATAGTCCTGATCCGGATGCTTGCGGCCACCCTTTGGCGGTACATTCACCATGGAACCTTCAAGAAGTTTCAAAAGTCCCTGCTGAACACCCTCACCGCTGACATCACGGGTAATGGACGGATTGTCGCTCTTACGGGCAATCTTATCAATCTCATCAATAAAGACAATACCACGCTGCGCCGCATCCACATCATAATCGGCCACCTGCAACAGACGGGAAAGAATACTCTCCACATCCTCACCGACATATCCGGCTTCGGTAAATACCGTTGCATCTACAATGGTAAACGGCACATGAAGCAGCTTGGCAATGGTTCTGGCCAGCAAGGTCTTTCCGGTACCGGTGCTTCCGACCATGATGATATTTGACTTTTCAATCTCCACTCCATCGTCTGTAGTGTGCTGTGCCAAACGCTTGTAGTGATTGTAGACAGACACGGCCAAATAACGCTTGGCATCATCCTGACCAATCACATACTGATCCAAATATTCCTTGATTTCCTTTGGCTTCGGCAACTGCTCCAACTCAAATCCCAAGTCGGTCTTTTTATTGCCAGCCCCTTTCAAGGCCTCTTTGGTTATCTGATAAGCCTGTTCAGCGCACTCATTACAGATATATCCATTGAGACCGGTAATCAGCAGACTTACATCCTGCTCACCACGGCCACAAAACGAACAAACTTTTTTCATTTTCATTATGGCTTTCTCATTAATACCTGATCAATCATTCCATACTCTTTGGCTTCCTGTGCCGTCATCCAATAATCACGGTCTGAATCTGCCCACACTTTATCAAATTCAGTATGAGAGTGGTTGGCAATGATCTGATACAATTCATTCTTGAGTTTTTGAATCTCACGGGCAGTAATCTCAATATCCGAAGCCTGTCCCTGAGCGCCTCCCATCGGCTGATGAATCATCACACGGCTATGAGTCAATGCCGAACGCTTGCCTTCCTGTCCGGCAACCAGCAATACCGCAGCCATAGAAGCTGCCATACCGGTACAGATAGTGGCAATATCACTGGAAACGAACTGCATCGTATCATAGATTCCCAATCCGGCATATACAGATCCACCGGGTGAATTGATATAAATGGAAATGTCCTTCCCCGGATCTACAGAGTCCAGATAAAGCAACTGGGCCTGAAGGGTATTGGCTGTATAATCATCGATCTGAGTTCCCAAAAAGATAATGCGATCCATCATCAGGCGTGAGAACACGTCCATCTGGGTCACATTAAGCTGTCTTTCTTCCAGAATATAAGGATTAAGATATTGATTCTGAGAAGAAATCACATCATCAAGAACCATGCTGTTCAGTCCCAGATGCTTTACGGCGTACTTTTTAAAATCGTTCATATATTCTTTTTTTTCGTTAGTCAAAAAAAGGCTTCTGAGCCTTTTCGTAATGCCTAGCAAAGATACGAAAATAAGCTCAGAAGCCTATCTTTTACTGAAAGATTTTAATAATAAATTACTGAATTACTCAGAGAACATTTTGTTGAAATCCTCAACGCTTACAGTCTTGTGGTTCAGCTTAACCAAGCCCTTGATAGCCTCAGCCAGCTTAACCTCGATGCTTCTGTTCACCAGACCGTCGATCTGCTCTTTCTTCTTCAGCATTTCCTTAGCATAGTTCTCCAGAATATCTTCCGGAATATTCATCATGCCATACTGAGCGAACTGCATCTTAGTCATATCCTTGGCAGCGTTCAACAGATCATCCTGCTCAACCTTGATGCCAAAGTTCTTAACCAGCTGCTCCTTGATCAGGTGCCACTGCAACTCTTCGATGCTCTGGTCGTAGTTCTTCTCTACGAAGTCCTCACCCTTGTCCGCGTTGTTCAACTTCATAACGCGCTTCAGGATAGCATCCGGGAACTCCAGCTTGCCAACCTTCTCAGTCAGGAAGTTACGTACATCCAACATCAGCTTGTAGTTGCTGTCAGATACCAACTGCTCTTCCAGAGTCTTCTTGATGTGTGCACGGAATTCCTCCTCGTTGCTCACAACACCTTCGCCCAGAATCTGGTTGAAGAACTCCTGAGTCAGTTCAGCCTCTTTGAAACGAGTGATTTCCTGAACCTGGAAGCTGAAGTCAGACTTCATCTCAGCAGCCTCTTCCTTAGAAATCTTCAACAGAGAAGAGATTTCTACATCGTGACCTTCATAAGCCTTGAAAGGATTGAACACCAGAACATCGTTTACCTTGCAATCCTTGAAGATAGCCTTCTGCTCATCGTTCTTCATATAGTCTGGCAACATAACGGCGCCTTCTACCTGAATACCGCCTTCTTTTGTATTGCCATTCTCATCCAACTCAGCCAACAGACCCTTAACCATATCTTTCTCCTGGTAAGAATCTACCTTCTCGTAGCTACCGCCACGCTGAGCATACATCTTAACCTGCTTTTCGATCATATCGTCGCTTACTTCGATGTCGTAGTAGTCCAAAGTATCATCAGCAGTCAACTCAGCCTTGAACTCAGGAGCCAATGCGATATCGAAAGCGAACTCGAACTCTTCCATAGTGTCGAAGTCAACCGGCTTCTGACGCTCTTCGTTTGGAAGAGGCTCACCCAACATATTGATATTGTTATCTTTGATATATCCGTAAAGAGACTCGCCCAGCAACTTGTTTACTTCCTCTGCAGTAACTTCCTTACCGAAACGCTTCTTCAACAGTCCCATAGGAACCTGTCCTACACGGAAACCCGGCATGCTGGCTTTTTTACGGTAGTTTTTCAAAGCAGCGTCTACTTTGCTGGCATAATCAGCTTTGTCAATCTTAATGGTAAGCACGGCGCTCACCTTGTCTACGTTTTCTAATGAAATATTCATTTTTGAATTTTCTTTTATGATTTATTGTTATTAAAATTCACATACACCCTTTGCGATGGGTCTGCAAAAATACTCTTTATCTTTCAAAAAATCAAATAAGTAGTAAAAAAACATACTTATTAAAAGAAAATAAGGCCACGGAAACATTACTCGGCAGCTTTCTTTTCCTCATCAATTTTCTGAAAATCCTTCAGACGCAGCACAAAACTATTCGTCAGATACTTGGCACGGACGACTTCATTTTCGGCCAGTTCCTGAGGCTTTCCCTGGAACAGGATCTGTCCTTCAAAAAGCAAATAGGCACGGTCTGTAATACAAAGAGTCTCCTCCACATTGTGGTCCGTAATCAAAACACCGATGTTTTTCTGCTTCAGTTTCCATACGATATACTGGATATCCTCCACCGCAATCGGGTCTACTCCGGCAAACGGTTCATCAAGCATAATGAATTTCGGATCAATGGCCAGACAACGGGCAATCTCCGTACGACGGCGCTCACCTCCCGACAAGCGGTCTCCCATATTCTTCCGCACTTTCTGAAGACGGAACTCCGACAGCAAACTCTCCAGCTTTTCTTTCTGATAAGCTTTCGGCTTTCCGGTCAGCTCCAAAACAGAAGCAATATTATCCTCCACAGTCATCTTGCGGAATACCGAAGCTTCCTGCGCCAGATAGCCGATTCCGGCACGCGCTCTTTTATAAACCGGAAACTTTGTGATTTCCAAATCGCCCAGAAAGATACGGCCGGCATTAGGCACTACCAATCCGGTTGTCATATAAAACGAAGTGGTCTTTCCGGCTCCATTAGGTCCCAGCAATCCCACAATCTCTCCCTGCTTCACATCAAAGGACACATCATTCACTACGGTTCGCTTACCATAGGTCTTTACCAACCCTTCCGTTCTCAGAACCAGATGTTCCGTATCTTTTGTTTCCAACTCTTCTGCCATATATTTTTCTATTTGGGATGCAAAAATACGAAAATATATA
Organism: Bacteroides sp. OF04-15BH; assembly: GCF_003477995.1. Classification (GTDB taxonomy): domain Bacteria; phylum Bacteroidota; class Bacteroidia; order Bacteroidales; family Bacteroidaceae; genus Paraprevotella. Next base: position 56,693 of record NZ_QUEM01000001.1, on the reverse strand, counting down.
GAAAAAGTTTGTAATAATCAAAAAGCGATTGTGTGATTGCGGTTTTTTATAGGATTTTCATTATTTTTGTAAGTCAAGAATAAAGTTTTTATCACTATGCTACTTGTAAAATCATTATCCACCTTCGGCAAATATCTTATGCTGATGGGGAAAACTTTTGGAAAGCCCGACCGCTGGCGCATGTTTTTCAAGCAATATATCAAGGAAATGAACCAGTTGGGAGTTGATTCCATCGGAATTGTCCTGCTGATTTCGTTCTTCATCGGTGCTGTAATCTGTATTCAGATCAAGCTGAATATCCAAAGCCCGTGGATGCCACGTTTTGTGACCGGTTATACCACCCGAGAGATTATGTTGCTGGAATTCTCATCTTCCATCATGTGTCTGATTCTGGCCGGTAAAGTCGGTTCCAACATCGCCTCGGAGATTGGAACCATGAGAGTCACCCAGCAGATCGACGCTTTGGACATTATGGGAGTCAATTCTGCCAATTTCCTGATTATGCCCAAGATTATCGGCATGATGACCATGATTCCGATTCTGGTGGCATTCAGTATTTTTGCCGGTTTTATCGGAGCATACGCCACCTCGGTGATCGGCCATGTCATCACCATTGAAGACCTGACTCTCGGTTTGCAACATGAGTTTAAGGAGTGGTACGTATGGATGGGATTCATCAAATCCATTTTCTTTGCCTTTATTATCGCCAGCGTCTCCGCATTTTATGGCTACACAGTAGAGGGCGGTTCTGTAGAAGTAGGAAAAGCCAGTACCAATTCTGTGGTCAGCAGCAGTGTACTGATTCTTTTTGCCGATGTATTTTTAACCCAACTTCTTTCGTAAATCATGATCGAAATAAATTCATTATACAAATCCTTTGAGGACAAGGATGTACTGAAAGGAATCAATGCCGTGTTTGAAAACGGCAAGACCAATCTGATCATTGGTCAAAGCGGATCGGGAAAAACCGTTCTGATGAAATGTATTGTAGGTCTGCTTCTCCCCACAAGCGGTAATATTCTCTATGACGGAAGAAATTATGTGGCTATGGGGAAAAAGGAGAAGATGCAGATCCGACGGGAAATGGGTATGATTTTCCAAAGTGCCGCTCTCTTTGATTCCATGACGGTATTGGAAAACGTGATGTTTCCCTTGGATATGTTCTCCAACGATACCCTAAACGAACGTATTAAGCGGGCCCGTTTCTGTCTGGACCGTGTGAATCTGATCGATGCCCAAAAGAAATATCCGGGAGAAATCAGTGGCGGTATGCAGAAACGTGTCGCTATCGCCCGGGCCATTGCCCTCAATCCTCAATATCTGTTTTGCGACGAACCCAACTCAGGTTTGGACCCGAAAACTTCTATCGTCATCGACGAGCTGATTCATGATATTACTGTGGAATTCAATATGACAACCATTATCAATACCCACGATATGAACTCCGTGATGGGTATTGGAGACAACATCGTGTATCTGTGTGAAGGATACAAGGAATGGGAAGGAACCAAAAACGACATCATGCATTCCACCAATGAAAAACTGAACAGTTTTATCTTTGCCTCCGACTTGTTCCGCAAGGTCAAAGAAGCCAATCAATAAAACATCTGAACCTTTTAAAGCCGGTCCGGAAATACAAACTATTTGCATTCCGGATTGGCTTTTCTGTTTTTTTCGCTAACTTTGCAACTTGAAAAGAATTCTGCTTCAAGCAGGCTCAGGCAAAAAGGCTGCCAAGCCTCATCCGAACGAGTAAGAATCAAGAAGATACCAAACGACAACTGGCCTTATACATGAATAAAAAGAGTACACTATATCAAAGCATTGCAGGACTTTATGATTCATGGTTTCAGGTGCTATACAACCTGGCATTCCTGCTGTTCCGGCAAATGCTCCCACTACTGTCATGGATTGCCCGGAAGGGGATAAAAAATCAAAAAACCTATTTCTTCTTCAATGGTCAGAAAGGGCTGATCGCCTCCATCGAAAAGGAATGGGCCGGGAAAAAAGAAAACACCATCTGGATTCACTGTTCTTCTTACGGTGAATTCGGTATTGCCCGCCCCTTGATTAAAGCCATCAAGGAGACTACATCCTATAAGATTGTTCTTACTTTTTTTTCTCCGTCTGGTTATGAAGCCATAAAAGACAATCATCCTCTGATTGACTATCTGTATTATCTGCCTTTGGATACTCCGTCAAATGCGAGACGATTTGTGCATGCCCTCCGTCCGCAGAAAGCCATCTTTATGGTGTCGGAACTTTGGATGAATTATCTGAAGGTTTTGGAAAAGGAGCAAACACCCACTTATCTGGTTTCAGCACTGATTACTCCTAAATCCGTAGTCAGCAAATGGTATGGTCATGCCTACCGTTCCCAGCTCCGCTCCTTCACCCGCATTCTCACACTGAACGACAGCACCCGCCAGATATTACTACAATCGGGCTACGACCGTGCCGTGGTTACCAGTGATCCCCTTTTCGATAATGTTCATCTCATTGCCCAGACTCCTTATCGCAATCAGGTGATTGAAGGTTTTGCCACTGAGAATCCATTGTTTATCGCCGGAAGCATAGACTGTCAGGAAGACCTGAAACTAACCGCCGCCTTAGCGAACAACCATCCGGAAACCAAATTTGTGGTAGTGCCTCACGAACTTTATCCGGAAGCACTGCAAACCATCCGAAAGGCTTTTCGCGGAAAGGTATGTTTCCACAGCGAGTGCAAGAATACTCCGTCGGAACAGTTCAAAGACTGTCAGATTCTGATTATCGACTATATGGGTGAACTGTCCTATCTGTACCGCTACGGCACATGGGCCTATGTCGGAGGCGGTTTTACTCCTTATCTGCACAATGTGCTTGAGGCTACTGTCTACGGGCTGCCCGTTGCCTTCGGTCCCTGCATTGAGCGGAAGGCTGTTGCTCAAGAACTGATATCTCTCCAAATCGGAGGGCAGGTCCGTACTCCTGAAGAACTGAACCGCTGGTTCCAGCTTCAGAATACAGCCCCTGAGAAATTAGAACAAGTCAAGACTACAGCATTGAAATATATGAACGAGCACCGGAACATCACACAGGGTATTCTGCATCTGCTCGATTTCCAAACTCAAAAAGAATCATTATGATGTATGCGATAACTTATTGTTTCTTCAAACTCGTTGCCCTGCTGCCATTCAGAGTGCTCTACGGCATCAGTGACTTTCTGTATCTTATTATCTACCACGTCATCAAGTACAGAATCAAGGTTGTGCGTCTGAACCTGCAAAACTCTTTTCCGGAAAAGTCTGACGCCTGGAGAAAAGATATCGAAAAGAAATACTATCGTCACTTGTGTGACAATATTGTAGAGACCATCAAACTGCTGCATCTTTCCGATAAGGAAGCAGACCGGAGAATCATCGTTACCAACGGAGATTTAATTGACCGGCTGGCACAAGACGGCCGTTCGTTCATGCTTCTGTTGGGACACTATGGAAACTGGGAATGGGTACCGGCCATCACACGGCATTATCATCTGCCTTATAGCGGACAGATATACCGCCCGCTGCGCAATCCATCCTTTGACCGTCTGTTCCTGAAAATCCGCAGCCGCTTCAACAGTGTCTGCATTGCACAAAAGCAGGCCGTGCGCAGTTTGCTGCAGATTCAGAAAACGCATCAGATGCTGATAGGCTTTGTTGCCGACCAGCGCCCGAACACCAGTAACGTAAACCATCACTTCCAGTTCCTGAACCAGGACACCAATTTTAGCGTCGGAGCCGAATTTATCGGAAGCAAGATCAACGCCCACTTCGTATTCATGGATGTGAAACCTCTCAAAAGAGGCTATGTGCAACTTACATTCCGGGAGATTCTGCCGGAACAGTACGAAGGAGAAAAATATCCGATTACCCGCCGCTATGTAGAGATGCTGGAAGAAGTGATCAACCGGGCACCGGAATATTGGTTGTGGTCACACAACCGTTGGAGTTTATCCTATAAAAACAAGAAATAACCAACGCATTCGTTTTTATTAAATGATAAAGAGCTTATGAAAATTATTTGTGTAATACCGGCTAGAGGAGGCTCTTCCCGATTCTTTGAGAAACCATTGGCACTGATCTGCCAGAAACCGATGATTCAGTGGGTTTATGAACACTGCAAGGAAGTAAAAGCATTCGATGAAGTTTATGTGGCTACCGACAGCGACCGCATAAAGGAAGCTTGCGATCAGTTCCAGGCTCCTGTAATCATGACTTCTCCCAACCACGACACAGCTACCGAGCGTCTGTATGAAGTGTCTACCAAAGTAGACGCCGACCTTTATGTCATGGTCAACGGAGACGAGCCGCTGCTCACCGAAGAGGCAATCATCCAGTGTCTGCCTAAAAACTATAATCCGGACGAACTGTTTGTTTCCAATCTGATGACAGATTTCAGCAATCCGGTAGAAGTAGTCGATGCGACCAATCTGAAAATCGTTACAGACCAGAACAGCCGCTGTCTGTTCATTTCCCGCAGTCCGATTCCATACCCAAAAGGCAACATGGATTATGTATACCACAAATTCGTAGGAGTAGGCTGCTTCAACAAGAAAGCCCTGGAATTCTATCACAACACTCCACGTGGCCCTATTGAGAAGATCGAAGAGAACGATTCTTTCCGCTTCATTGAAAACAATGTTCCTATTTATTACTACAACTGCCACTGCAAGTCTTTGTCTGTAGACACTCCCAAAGACATCATGGGCGTAGAAGAATATTTCAAGAACAAATAAATCATCAAAGAGCATTCCCAATGATCACTCCCAATAATAGTATCATTGGATTCGACGGAAAGAAAGCATTGAATAATTTAACCGGCATAGGTAACTATAGCCGGTTTATCATTAATGCCCTGTCCGGTCGGAATCCGAAAACCCGGTTCTGCCTGTTCGCTCCAAAAGATAAAAATCAGGAAGCCCGCAGAAATCTCCGGTTCCTGCCCAACATTGACCTCATCCTCCCACCTCAAGGCACAATCCGGGAGTGGTGGCGCTGCTTCGGAATGGTATCCGAACTGAAAAAGAGAAACATCCAACTGTATCACGGAATGAGCAACGAACTGCCCTTCGGCATACACCGCAGTGGCATTCCGTCCGTAGTCACGGTTCACGATCTCATTTTCCTGAGATACCCGCACACCTTCAGTCTGGCAGACCGTCTGATTCTTCAGGTAAAAGTAAAGTATGCCTGCCGTCATGCCGACCGCATCATTGCCATCAGCGAACAGACCAAGCAGGACATCATGAAGTATTACGGCATTGCAGAAGATAAGATTGAGGTGATTTATCAGGGATGCGCCGACCGTTTCTATCATCGCCACACCCAGAGCGAGATTCAGGACACCATCCGGAAATACAACATTCCGGAGAAATACATCATCTCGGTTGGTACCATCGAAAAGAGAAAGAACCATAAAACCATCCTCAAGGCTCTGGAAGCATTGCCGGAGGTGCATCTGGTTCTGGTCAGCAAAAAGACACCGCTTCAGGCCGAACTGGAACAACAGATTAGCGAAAAGGGAATGTCCGGCAGAGTGCATATTCTGAATTCCGTTCCCAATGCCGATCTGCCTATCCTCTATCAGGGTGCCCAACTGGCTATCTATCTCTCCTTCTTCGAAGGTTTCGGCATTCCCGTACTCGAAGCAATGGCCTCAGCCATTCCGGTAATCACTGCCACAGGCTCCTGTCTGGAAGAGGTCGGAGGAGATGCCTGCGCCTACTGTGCTCCATTCGATTCCGAAAGTCTGACGCAGACCATCCGCCAGATACTCTCCCATCCGGAAATAAGCCGGGATATGATTCAGAAAGGACAACTGCAAGCCCGGAAATTCAGTTCGGAATCCGTGGCTGAGAATATGGAAAATTTTTATTCTAGAATGCTAAAAGGCTAACACTGAATCCAATGAATCTGAAATACTACACACAAGTCCGTAAAGCATTGCGACGTGTCAACTTCTATATCAGCGAGTTTGCCCGATATGCTCTGCCTTCAGCCTTATTCCGTTGGTACAGAGAGTTTCATCATTTCAGCAACTCGCTCGATAGCGAGGCCATTCAAAAAAGGGTCGATTATTATTGCCGTTTTACTCCGACCCCTCTGAATTCCGAAAACAGCATTACAGTAGGAGATTTCAAATATCCGTTTGGTAAAAAAAAGAAATATGCCACCTATTTCTTTGATCTTTACCATTCTTTGGTTTATTTTCGCAAAGATCTGCGCTTCCGTTATGAATTTGGGGATATAACCCATGAACCCGAAGTGCCGACCATTGTCAAGAGCCGTCCGATTAAGGAAGGACAGCCCACCAACTCCGTCATCATGAAGTTGAACAAAAAAAGGCATTATGTCTTTATCCGCGACAAGAAGACATTCGCCGAGAAAAAAGATATGCTCGTGTTCCGTAACAGTGTGCATCAGGCACACCGGGTGGCTTTTATGGAGCAATACTTCGGACATCCGAAGTGTGACATCGGCCAGATAAACAAAGACATGATTCATAAGGGACACACCGAATGGATCAAGGGCTTTATGTCTATCGAAGAGCAGCTCAACTATAAATACGTCTGCTGCATAGAAGGTAACGACGTAGCTACGAACCTGAAGTGGGTCATGTCTTCAAATTCCCTTCCCGTAATGCCTCGCCCCAAATTTGAAAGCTGGTTTATGGAAGGAACCCTGATTCCGGGATATCATTATGTGGAAATCAAAGAAGACTATTCCGATCTGATTGAAAAGATGGAATACTACACCGCCCACCCGGAAAAAGCCGAAGCCATCATCCGGCACAACCATGAATATATCAAGCAGTTTCAGAATAGTTCACTCGAAAATACAATCTCACTGCTTGTCCTGAAAAAGTATTTTTTACAGACCAAACAGCCCGTCAAATGAAACAAATAAAGAATCTGCTCATCATTCGTCAGTCTGCCTTAGGCGATGTTTGTATGACAATTCCCGTAATTTATCAGCTGGCAGAACAGCATCCGGAACTGACGATCAAGGTACTCACCCGCAAACGTTTCCGGGGATTGTTCTTTTCCTGCCCGCCCAACGTACAAATGATAGAGGCCGATCCGGATCTCTACCGTAAAAGCTATCAGTTATTCAGTCTTTTCCGCATTCTGCGAAAAGAACAGATTGATGCCGTGGCCGATTTTCACGGAGTCTTGCGTTCTTATGTACTGGACGCACTCTTCCGCACCAAGGGCATTCCGGTAGCTATTCTGCAAAAGAACCGCAGTCAGCGCAAGGCACTGACCCGCCGCCACAATAAGGTAAAACAGGCACAGACCAGTTTCTTTGTCCGCTATGCCCAGGCTTTGCAGCAACTCGGTCTGTCGGTCGATCTGAAAGCACCCAACCGTTATCTTCCGGTTGTCCCCAAAACAGTAGATGCCAATATCAAATCCATTGGCATTGCTCCTTTTGCCCGCTATTTCACCAAGATTTATCCGTTAGAACAGATGGCCGAAGTGGTCCGCCTTTTGGCTGAAGAAAACTATCAGGTTTATCTTTTCGGCAATGGCAAACAGGAAATGGCCCAGATGGCTGAAATGGCAGCCGGTCTGCCCCAGGTACATATTGTATCCGACAAACTCTCTTTTGAGGAACAATTGCAGCTGATGTCCGGTCTGCATGTCATGATCAGTATGGACTCTGCCAACATGCATCTGGCTTCGCTGGTTCATACACCGGTTCTCTCCATTTGGGGCGGTACCAGTCCGCACTGCGGTTTCTTGGGCTGGAACCAAAGTACCGACAATGCACTCTGCAAAGATCTCCGATGCCAGCCCTGCTCCATCAGCGGAACAGACAAATGTCCTTTGGCCCATTTCCATTGCATGCGCAAAATCAAACCCACAGAAATAATCAGTAAAATAAAAGAAATTACCAAGTAATGAAAAAGAATTTTCTCTATCTGACCTGTCACTATCTGATCACCCTGCTCATATTTCTGTTTATTCAGAAGCCGATCTTTATCTTCTATAACTGGAATCATGGAGGCAGTGAGCTGCATTTTGCCGATTTGGTTCAATCCTATTACCACGGCATGTCACTGGATCTGGCCACAGCCGGCTATTTCACCATCATTCCTTTCCTGCTCATCTGGATTCGGTTTCTGTTTCCCCGTTTCAATCCTTACCGTTGGATTGTAACATACGACATTCTTCTGTCACTGCTTCTGGGTATCATCACTTTGGCAGACGCTTCTCTCTACGAATTCTGGGAATTCAAGCTGGATGCCACTGTCTTCATGTATCTCAATGACCCGAAGAATGCCTTTGCCAGTGTCACCGCCGGCTATATCATCGTGCGTGTACTGGCCTGGTTGGTTTTGAGTGCCTTGCTGGCCTTTCTGCTTATCCTACCGGCACATAAGAGCCGCTTTTCACAGGCAGCACAACCTCCTTACCGCCGTCTGGTATCTTCCCTGCTCATGGTAGTATTCGGAGCCGTTGTCTTTGTGCTGATTCGAGGAACCCGCATCTGGCCGAATACTCCCGGTCGCGCCTTTTATTCTAAAGTATCTTTCCACAACCATGTGGCGCTTAATCCGGTATTCAACATTGCCTATACCTGGTCTCATCAGCAGGACTTCAGCAAGATGTTCGACTTTTTCCCGGAGGAAAAACGTGCAGCCCTTTATCAGGATCTCTACCCTACTGAAGGTACGCCACAACAGTATTTTCTGAAAAACAAGCGACCTAACGTACTGGTTGTCGTATTGGAAGGCTTCGGAGCCGTATTCATCGAGAGCCTCGGAGGTATGAAAGAGGTTGCTCCCAATATCAGCCGTATCTCCCAGGAAGGCGTTCTGTTTACCAACTGCCATTGCAACAGTTTCCGTACCGACCGCGGTATCGTCTCTGCCATCAGTGGCTATCTAGCCCAGCCCACGACCAGTATCATGCGCTATACTCATAAAGTACAGTCACTGCCGGGACTTCCCAAAACTCTGAAAAAATACGGTTACAGCACTCAGGCTCTTTACGGAGGTGATGTGACATTCTTCAACATGTCGGATTATCTGATTGCTTCCGGTCACGACAAGCTGGTCAGCCAGACCGACTTCCCACAAGCCGACCGCTCTACCAAATGGGGTGTGCCCGACCATAAAACATTCGAATGGCTTTACAATGATATCCAAAAGAAGGATGCCCAAAAGGAAGGTCCCTGGTACACCACTTTCCTGACGCTCAGCTCCCACACCCCGTTCGATGTGCCCTATCATCGTCTGGCCGATGAGAAGCTGAACGCCTTTGCCTATACAGACAGTTGCTTCGGAGCCTTTATTGACAAGATCAAGGAAACACCGGCATGGGATAACCTGCTCATTGTCTGTGTAGCCGACCACGGTTTCAATCACAAACCTGTTGCCTCTCCAGAATTCCCGCACATCCCGATGCTCTGGCTCGGCGGTGCCCTGAATACTCCTTCGGCCAAAATTGACAAGATAGTCAGCCAGACCGACCTTCCGGCTACCGTTCTGGGACAGATGGATATTCCACACAAGGACTTTACCTTCAGCCGTGATGTGCTGGCAGACACCTATCGTTATCCGTTTGCCTTCAATACGTTCAACAACGGATTCATATTCCGTGATTCTACGGGCTGTATTGTCTACGACAACAATGCCCAGAAAGCACTCTTTGGAGCAGACAAGGCACGAGAGGAGAAAGGCAAAGCCATTTTACAAACTCTCTACGACGATCTTTCAACCCGATAATATAGAATGAGCATTATGAAACGAATTATCATTGAATCCTACGCCATCCGCAACCCTTATGTTGGTCTGGGAGAATTTTGCATGAAACTGGGACGTCACATCGCAGCTCATGCCGAGGAACTGCGAACACAGCATCAGATTGAGCTGTATTTCATCGTTCCCCCGAAATACAAAGGATGCTTCGGCAACCAGGTACACTATCTGGCTGTCCCCAAGGCTCTGCGTTACATTCTCATGGCTTATCCGTTCCGGGTGGATCTCTTCCACATGCCGCACCAGTATTGCCATCTGAAAAAAATATGCAGGGCAGAAAATGTACTGATGACCATTCACGACATCAATTTCATGTATGAGAAGCAAGGAGAGAAATTGGATCGGAGTATTCGTCGTTTCAAGAACAAGCTTCATCTGGTGAGTCATTTAAACTATATTTCGCAATTCGCAAAAACAGATACCAATGCTCATTTTCCGGCTCACTTTCCGGACCGGGTCATCTACAATGGAGTCACCGATCTGAACAGTAAGGCTCAGGCCTCGGAAGCGTTTGCCTCCCGTCTGCCGGAACATTTCCTGTTTCACATTTCCAGTCTGCTCCCCAAAAAGAACATCCATCTGCTGGTGGAGATGATGAAACATCTGCCGGAAGAAAATCTGGTCATCGCCGGAAACTGGAAAAGTTCCTACGGACAGAAACTTCTGGAACAGATCAAGGCAGAACACATCACCAACATTCTTCCGCTGAACAATGTCTCAGAAGAAGAAAAGGCCTATCTCTACAAACGATGCAAGGCGTTCGTGTTCCCCTCTCTCTGCGAGGGATTCGGCCTGCCTCCTATCGAAGCAATGAAGTTCGGAAAGCCCTGCTTCCTGTCCACCTGCACCAGTCTTCCGGAAATCGGTGGCGAACTGGCTTACTACTGGCCGGTCCTTCAACCGGAAGAGATGGCAACGGTAGTACGCGAACAGATCAGTTCTCCGGATTTTGAGTCTCCGGAAAACGGCCAACGTATCCGCAACTATGCCCAGAAATTCGATTGGGAGAAATGCGCACAAGGTTATATTGACTATTATCTAGACATTCTGAATTCTTCAAAGAAATAAAATGCTATTTCAACAAAAAGAACCGTTTGGGCCAAACTATGATAAGCCCAAACGGTTCTTTATATTTTATTTCCCGACTATTTTACATTTCCCCGGAAGCAATACAGCAAGCGAGAGAAAATATAAAAATACACTGCCGGATAATCCTTCTCCAAGAAATAGAGAAAAATCCTGTGCCTTAATTTACGTGGTTCAAAATGCAGGAGCAAATCCTCTTTACATCGGAACAGCTCCGCAACACACACCGGATAATCGGCCACATTCATGCGGTAGGCTGCCCGCATCAGCTGATTCAAACCGAATTCATGCCGGATGTGATTCAGTTCTTCTCCTTCGGGCAGCTTCAGTCTGCATTGCAATTCATGGAAACACTGCTGCAGTTGCCGCGATACATAAATCCACTCCTCAGAAGAATGCTGCCTGCTGCTCAAAGAAAGCTCATCCTTTTTCAGGTAAATATACGATACCTTAGGAATAACATAAACCTCTTCCACTTCTTGAAGATAACTCCACACAAAGATATGATCCTCGTGAATCGATAATGACGTATTGAAGCGTATTCCGTTTCGTTCAATAATCTCTCTGCGGAATAGCTTCGAAAATACATATCCATTCTCCAACACCTGCTCTGCCAACAAGTCTTGCCACGAACGTACCGAAAAGATTTTCTCTTGTTGGAACGTAATCGGATAACATTTGGACTTCCGATGAACATGCTGATGGAATATTCCCTGCATGGGAAGCACATTTCGGCTACCTATTGCCGAAAGATTAAAATTATCCAGATAATCTTCCAGGATGCTATCGTCACTATCTATAAAACAAACCCACTCTCCGACAGCCTCATCCAAACCTCGGTTTCTTGAAGCACTTACACCTTCATTTTTTTTTATGAATCACTCTGAAGCGTTTGTCTTCACGGCAGAATGCATCACAGATTTCCGCAGATCCGTCCGTGCTTCCATCATCCACCAATATCACCTCAAAATTTCTGAATGTTTGCCTTTGGATTCCTTGCAGACATTGATGCAGATAATCCACAGCATTGTATACAGGAACTATTATTGAGATAAGGGCTTTTTCCATTTGCTTTTCTTTATTAATTCGGCAAAAGTACTGTTTTTTACTCAAAAACAAAACCCAAGGACGAGGATTTCAGCAAACCGGACGTGATACGGCTCTATCTACAGGACTATTTTCTGGAAAAGATCGTTTTCAGAGGAAGCACAAATCTGACCGGTGCCAGAATAGAAGACCAATATCTTTCCTGCATCAATATGTTATCGAGTTCCTCGCCTTTTTCTACTAGGATATAGGCATAATACAGATTCTCTATACCCCAACGAAGCATTTGTTCCAAAAACAACCAAAGCTGTTTTTGTGTATATATCAAAAGTGTTCCTTCTGTAGTACATGAAACCCATGCCACAGTGCTCAGCAATAATGACAAAACAAACTAAATCTATTCATTAAAGTAATCCTAATACAAATGTGATTTCAATTCGTATATACAAAATCTAAAAGATGCTCTTTTTGGTCCTGGCTTAGAAGATATTCTTATAAATCCGCTCAATTTAGATTTTGCACTTCAGGACGGTAGTCTGGTTCGTATTCTTCAACCTAACAGAATTCTGGAACTTCATAAAAATCCCAACAGCTATCTAAACGATACCAATCGTCTATTGTATAACTTTTTAAATAAAGAAGATAACCCTGTATTAGTATCATTTCCTCTTAAACCATTTTAATAAGTAATGAAGTAAAAAGCATATTGAATCAGAGATATAGACATAAACACACTTAAAAAATGAAAGTTCTAAAATGATGCCAGAGAGTGTGTCAAAATTCGAGCACCCTAAAAAACTAAAGAAGGGCCGCATCATTACTCAATACAAAGTTTGATATGGCCCTTTTAAATATTAGTTATAATCTGTAACTTTGGGGAGTAGTCATATTAGTTTTGACACACACTCTTCTTTGTAAAGCAGCAATAAAAACAAACTACAAAAGCCATCTATTATGAAAGCATTGATCTATACCATTTTCCTGCTCTTACCCTTGGGTATGATGGCGCAACAGAACTCCAATGATCTAACACACTGGACACAGACTGTACAAACCACCGGAAAGGCTTTCCCTCAGGAGAAAGTCTACCTGCATCTGGACAACAACTGCTATTTTCTGGGAGACACGATCTGGTACAAGGCCTATGTGGTCAGATCGGATCGGAAAGTGCCTACGGACCTGAGCCGCATTCTGTATGTGGAACTCATGACACCCGACGGATATCTTGTGGAAAGACAACAGATACCTCTCGAAAACGATACAACTGGATTCGGAAACTTTGCCCTTCAGGACTCGCTCTACGGAGGGTATTACGAAATCCGGGCATACACCAGATGGATGCTGAACTGGGGAAGATACCAGACGGAAATGGACAGAGGCTCCCTATATATGTATGCCAACGCCTTCTATAACAAGGGGATGATGAAGGACTTCTTCACGGAGTATGAGAAAATCTACAGCAGGGTCGTGCCCGTTTATGACAAACCTCAGAAAGCGGGAGTATATGAAAAGAACATGACCATGCGCCCCATGAGAAGATATTACAAGAAGAGCGGGGAAAAGAATGAGCCCGCACTTTCCTTCTTCCCCGAAGGAGGAAACCTCATACAGGGCGTACCCTGCACGTTGGCCTTTGACCTGGCCGACAATCAGGGAAAACACCTGAACCTGGAAATCGTATTCAGAGAAAGCAAAACTGGAAAGGAGATATTACGCACCCAACCGCAATACGCCGGAAGGGGAAGCATCCTGTTGCCGCCCTTACAGAAAGGAACAGAATATGAGGCAGTTGTCCGGAGTGGAGAGGAAGAGTACACCTTTTCATTACCGAAGATTCAGGAAAGGGGATGCGCTCTTTCTCTGGAGAGCGCACCGGACAGTATCCGTATCCGTACAAACACGGCAGGACTGCCTGAAAACTATCCTCTAGGAATGCACATCCTTCACGATGGAATCATGGAATACAGCAAGGAAATGACCGTCAGAAAAGGCACATTAGAATATATCAGTCTTCCCACAGAATCACTGCCAACCGGTGTAAACCAGATCACCCTGTTTGATGACAAAGGGGAGGTCTTTGCCGACAGACTGTTCTTCGTTTGGCCGGAAGGAAAGGACCTGAATCCGGACAGACAGAACCTGGTGCTGGAGGGTATCAAAGAAGAATACAAGCCCTTTGAACCTGTAACCCTGAGTCTGAAAGCACCGGATATCCAGACTACGGCGCACCTTTCACTTTCCGTAAAGGATGATGCCGCCGACGAAAGCATCTACGATGACGGAACCATGCTCACGGAAATGCTGCTGGCAAGCGAAATCAGGGGATTCGTGGAAAGACCCGGATACTACTTCGAGAAGGATGACTCTACACATCGAAAAGCTTTGGATAACCTGCTGCTGGTGCAGGGATGGAGAAGATGGAAATGGAACGATCTCGCCGCAAAAACGGATTTCTCCATACGCTATCTGCCGGAAAAATATCAGACCATTGCCGGGACTGTATACCCATTCAATAAACTAGATGGTAAGTCAAATTATGACAAGGATGAGATTCTGGCTAAATATGCAAGAATCAAAAAGGAGAACAAGGAAGAAGCGGAAGAATATTACCGGAAGAATTACCCCACTCTCGGCCATGAAGTATGGCTCAGTGCCGACTATGTGCAGGACACGACCTTAGTGGAAACCCGGCAAAAAACGGAGTTCGGATACTTCTATCTGCCCACGCCACGCTTCTTCGGAAAGGCAGTACTCTTTATGAATGCGTCAGACAAAACCGAGGAAGAGGAAAAGAAAGAGAAGGAAAAGCAGGGAGTCATCAAACGTTTCTTTAACAAACTGGAAAACAAATACAATAATTTCGGGGATGAACTGGCTTATCCCGACTATTATGTCAAACTGGACCACTTCTTCCCTCTATGGCCTCTGCCCTACAGTTATTACCAGACTAGTAGCCCGAATGATCCTTTTGAAAAAGCATCTTTTGACGGAAATATCAAAGATGGAGTACTACCCACACTCACCGTGCGCTCCAAAAGAGGAGGACTCAGAAAGCTGGACAGCAGCAAACCCGCCTTTGTGGTCCATGCATACGATGCCTTTAACCGGCAGATTGATCTCGGGATGAATACAGGAAGGTTCGGATTCAACGGATTATATCGGGATGATACCACTGATTCCCTCCGACTAAAAGAACTGGCAAGATTCGCCAGACCCAATAATACCAAAGCTGATTTAACCGGATATATCATAGACCGTAAATATCCACCTATAATAGAATTCGGAGAAGAAGTAACAATCCAACGAGGTTTTATTCCTAATATCACTTCTCTTTCCTATATAGGAGATATGGGTGTTTCAAAAAAGGATTACTTCATTCAAGTACGTTATGACGGAAAAGCCATTAATGGTAAACCGGATTTCGTATATATCAGGAAAGAATCAAATGATGAGGATAATATCGACAACGGGATAAATAGTAATAAAAAAAGAACAACAACTCAAATAAAATCAACTCAAATCAAGACAAGCGAGAAAAGAAACTATGCAACGATGTTAGATCCGGCCTATGGTGGAAAAGAAGGAATTGAAAGCTACCGTACCTTGGCCTATTTGGACAAACTCTATTTCTATACAGATTACTGCCCACGAGAAAGAAGCAGCTGGAAATACGAACAGTCCAACATTCCTGACGTGGTGATTGACCTGCACAAATATCCGAATGGTGCAAAGAGACAGACCTATCGCGACCGATGGATTCTGCTGGACGGATTTGCCGTATGCGACACCTTCTATTCGCCGGATTATTCCAAGAAACCACTGCCCGAAGTAAAAGATTATAGGCGCACTCTATATTGGAATCCAAACATAACGCTGGAACCCGGAGAAACCAAAACCATTAGTTTCTACAATAACTCCAAGACAACCATACTGAGTTATGAAGCTGAAGGAATCACTAAAGACGGAAAACTGCTGGTAGAGAAAAAATAGGAGCTGAAATTTCTTCCTGGTCTTTTCGGAAAAACATCAGGATAATCGGAAAAAAACATTTCGATGTTTTTGGAAAATCATCCCAATCATTTGAAAAGGCAACCAACAGTAACCTAGAATACGAATAAGAATAATCCTGAAAATAAAAAAACTGGTGATGAAGCAAAGTCCTTAACCGGATATTTTACTTCATCACCAGTTTCTAAAATTACTGACTCTGATTATTACCGCGTCAGTGAGAAGCGCAGGCTGAAACCAAAGTCCTGCGTAATGGTCGGATATGAATTCGACGACAGCAACGGCATATTTCTCTGGCGGTCATAATACAGACTGAAGGTCATGTATTTGCTCAACGTATAATCTGCGCTGAACGAAGCCTTCACCGCCCGGTTACCGCTCGTTGCTTCCGACAGCGAATTCTGTATATCGCGTGTAATCGAACTCTGTGAACGGTAAGAGAAGTCAAATTGCAAATTCAGTTCCCGATTAAAGGTGTTCTTCGCCGGAGTTGTCTTCTCTTCCTCATCATTACCGGCTGTGCGCTTGGTCTTCACACGCCGGCGCTTGTTGAACAGGTTTCCAACCCGGAAGTCATTCACCTTATATCCCCATCCGAAAACAATATCATTGCTTCCCGACTCATTCAGCTGTACTGAAGTCATACTCAGCGTCAGCACACGGGTCTTCTTGTATTCCGCTTTCAAGGTCATATTGTTTTTCAGAGTTACATTCACACCGATCAGTGGTGAGAACGACTCGTTAATGGAAACGGAACTGATATCATACATGCTGCTGGGCAGATAGCCTCCGGTTGTGGTGTTGGCCACGAATCCCAGATCACCCATATACTGCAACCAGGTGCTGTATGTGTTGTAAGAACCCACTGAATAAATGCTCTTATAAGCGTGGTTCAGCGTCACACTCTTCAGATGATCCTCAATCCAAGGCAAACGGCTCAATCCCTTGTAAGACACGGTCCAGTTTGGCAACATACGCAACAGCGACGGGAATACCTCCAGACTGTTTCCTCCGGTATAAGCCGACAGGAAAGCCGGAATCATCACATCCGATGAGTACTTGTCCACCGTTCCGTTTTCAGGATTGAACGTACCGCTCATACCGGTTCCAGCCGGATAGGTAGCCCCGGCATATTGCTGTTCTACCCGTTGCTGGAAGGTATTCAGCAGATTCTGGAATTTGGTGAAGCTCTTGCTGGCATAACCGTTCTCTGCATTGCCTCCTCCTTCAAACGCCGATTTAATCGAAATGGTTGTCATATTGAAGCTACCGCTTCGAGTGGTCGGCATTCCGGCATACATATACTGGATGCTGTTGCTTTCATTCGTTGTCCTGCTGGCACTGAGGTCAATCTTCAGGTCCGGAATCGGTTCCAAGGTTACCTTCAGCTGCAAGTCTTCCGTGGTGCTGCTCACCGCCGGCGAGCTTACACTGTCACTGTTCAACAGCCAGCCGCGCTCATTTGCCTTACGGATATAGCTGTCATCCACAAAACCGAAGGCAAAATCCAGTCCCGGTTGCAAACCGCCCGATGAACGCTGTCCGAAGAAGTCTCCGATATTCGGCAGGAATCCCGGCAGGGCAATCGAATAATTGTTGCGGTAACTGATGCTGGCATTACGCACCATCATCAGGAAACGGGCTGCACCCTGTGCATATACATACCACGGTTTTTCCTCAGCCTTCGGCAACGGTATCACGTTCAGACGTACCTTGACACTGTCACGTCCCTTGATGCGAATGGTGTTTTCATCCAGACGCTTATATTTCACCTCATACCGTTTTCCGTCTTCAGTTACAGCGGTCACTCTGAGCTTCTTGCTCTTTTGGTTATGTTTCACCACCAGTTGTGAATCCGGGAAGAGACGGATCTCTTTGGCAAATCCCTTGAAAGCCGTTTTCTTCTTGGCATTGGCCACCCCTTTGGCATTGGTCTGTGTCAGCAGACTGTCGGCAGCCTCTGTCTTTCCTTCGGCCAACAGCTTGGCACGTTCCTGCTCCGCTTTCTTTTGCTCTTCTTTCTCCTTTTTCTTTTCCTGGGCCTTCTTGTCCCGCTCATTGGCTGCCTTGCGTCGTCCGGCAAGTGAGAAACGCTGGTTGGCTTTCTTGAGGAAATCACTGTGATTATACAGTTTCTCAAAATTCAGCTTACCATTAATATTGACATCACGCTCTGAATTAATGGTATTTCCCAACGTGCTGCCGTCTTCCATTTCGGCACCGCGTACCCAGGAATAGTTCGACGTATAACTTCCGTCTCCGTCAATCCAGTCAAAGCAAGGAATCTGACTCAGCGGCAACTTATACGAACCATTGAACGTCTGCTGATAGTCCAACGGAGTACCGAAACCTTTAATGCTGTGCCATACGGAATCCTTCCAGGCAGCATAAGAATCCGGATACAGGTCTTTGTTTACCGGAGTATAAGGTTCCTCAATCTCAGCTCGCGTTCCGGAAGTAAACGACAAATGCAATGCCTTGGTCAAGTCCCAACGGATATTAAAATCACGGTTCCACAGGAAATCCTGTGCAAAAGACAGCGGCAGAGAGGTCGGACTCTCCAGATTGCTGATGTCCCGCTCCTGGAACTCATAATAGTTTCGGGTTATGTCCGTATTGAAACTCAGGCTTTGTGGCAGATAGTTCAGATTGATATTCTTCACGATATCCAGCCATTTGCTCTTGCTCTTGAATTTCTTTTTAAACGGCTCCAGAGGCTTGTAGTTCGGAGAATAAGCATAGCTCATACCTCCGCTCCAACGGTTCTCCGTTTCCCAGGCTGTTGTCTCTCCGGCCTTATACGAACTGCTGTGCGCATAGTTGAACGAGAAGTTCGCCGGGTCATAAGGCATGGCGTGCTTCGGAGTGACAATATTCACACGCACATTACTCAGACTGAAATTCTTGTTCACCGTACGAGTCGTGGTCAGATTCGACAGCAAATCGCGCTCCTGCTTGGTCGTCAAGGCATCCATGGCATCCTTCAGCAGCATATCCGTATCGAGCGGATTATACTTCGGTTTCACAATCTCCTTGCTGTAAGAATAATACAATGGCAGCGATACCTGTGCCTTCTCCGGGAAGAGTTTTCCCAGTTCCAGACTGGTAGTGATGCTGTAATTATAGGTATCTTCATTCTTACGCTCGCTAACCGACTGCTCCAGTCCACCGAATCCGGCAGTCACCACCTGACCTTGAACCGTTACGTTACCCAAGTCAGACAACTGCACATTCAGATTACCCTGCGCAGCCCAACCGCCATCGTTGTTGAATTCCTGCATGCGCAACTCGTTAATCCAAACCTCAACCGATTTGATTTCTCCCGAATTGTTACGCACACCCACCATAATGGTCTTTACCTCACCCAGAGTCGGGTTACCCATAATACTTACCTTGTTGTTCGGCTTGTCAGGATCATATTCCGAATACAGGTCGTTCATGGAAATCATTCCTAGACTCTTGGAGTGGTTCCGGTTCTTCTTCACATTCGTCAGCAGCTCCAGATTGATGTCCAGCATATTGTCTTCAGGCCATACCAGCTTCCGGTGCTCGGTATTGCGCTGTCCGTAAACACCCTCCTTAGTCAGCTTCAACGGAATCTCATACTCATAGAAATTATTCCGGTAGTCTGAACCCAGACGGATGAACACGCTGGTCTGATTATCCTCCAGACTGGTATAGTCGTCGCTCAGAGCATTGGCATGCACATACATCTGCAAATGCTTGTACTGGCGCATGTCCAGATTCATATTCTTGTATACCGCCCGTGCATCTCCCGAGCCCAAATCCTTAATCACCAGCGACAAAGCCTGCTCGTTCTGCTCAGCCAGCTGAGTCTGGTTCGGGTCTACCACACGGCTGATGCCTGGAGGTACCACATAGTTCACCGGTGTCTTGTCGCCGTTTTCTTCGATATTCACGGCAGACACGTCCATTGTTCCAGCGGTTGCCGGAGCTTCACCGGTGTAAAGTGCCTGTTCATACGATCTCCACTGTCCCTGTACCAGATCCAAAGTAGCCAGACGCATGATTACCGGTTGCTCAAAGTCTGTCAGGAACATACGGATAAAGCGGATACTGGTAAAGTCGTTGATATTACCCACCTTTTTCTGGTACTCCTCCACCGGAATGCGGAAAAGATACCAGTCGACCTCTTCGGTCTTTCCATTACGCAACGGAGCACTCGCGTGGCGTTTGTCCACCACATAATTCTTACCCACTACCAGATCTTCCGGACGGATACTGATTTTATACTGGTAGTAACGCTCATACTCATTCAGGGTATAGTCCTGATTGATATCCTCACCGTCGGGAGTTGTCTTGTATGAAGTATCATACGACTCGGGCGAACTTTCAGCCGACCGGGAGTTTCCTTCCGGGTTATTAATGCGCTTGTAACGTTCCAGAATGCTCAACTGCTTGTTGTCATAATCCGTACCGCGGAAGTAATGATAATCATCTCCCGCCGGGTCGTTCAGCAAGGAATCAAACACAGCGGCCGAAACCTTGCCCTGCACCGCAGCCAGAAACTCCTTATAGGCTCCGAAGTTTTTCTCGTCGGCACTGCTCAGTCCGTTCAGACCGATATCCTGCTTGTCGCGTGCCCCGCTCTCGTTGTTAAAGGCATAGGTCACACTGTTGGTGGTAGGAACACGACCCCACACCGTTTCCGAGAAGTAACTCAAATTTCCGTCGGTAGGCATACTGCTTTCCACAAATTTCTTTCCGTCCTTGAGGATATCCTCACTCACCTCACCCAGATTGATGTAGAAGTCACCGCCATAGTTGCCTCCCTTGTCCCGGGTATAGATGAACGGATCGAGCATCCAGAACTCAATATACTCGATATTCGAAGTCTCAAAATCGCTCACATCCAGTTTGCGCATCATACCTCCCCAGTGTTGGGCTGGATTCGGCAGTTTACCCTGATAATCCAGATTCGGATTCAGGTTATACGGACCTCTTTCCGAAGGATAGTAGGCAATGTTCATCAGAGTCAGCGAAGTGGACGAGTTATAGGTATTCTGCGATTTGGCCGGATACAGCTCGCGCTCATAGACCTCACGCACATAATGGTTCGACAGCTGATCCAGGTCATTCTTGATATGCGAAGGAGTCAAGGTAGAGCTGCGGCGCGTAAAGATCGGATCCACGCAATACCAACTCATCAAAGCACGGTTATAACCTGTGCGCACATCATTGCTCAACTTGCTTTCCTCAAAGTCACTGGGCACACTGGATATGGTCCATGAAGTTGGCTGCATGATGCTGATGGAAGTCTCCGCATTCTCAAAATCATCAATATACGAAGCCGAACCCTGTACCTGATGATTCTGTCCGGCAATCAGCTGGGCAAATTCTCCGGTAAAGTTGATTTGCGAAGGAGCCGTACACTGCACAAACGGTATCTTGTCCAGCATATTCGTGAGCCATTGGCTCTCATGCTTCCACGACAGGTTCAAACCCCACAAGGTATTCTTGAGCGGTTCCTCTCCCATGTTCACCTTACTGGTAAGCGGCTGTTCGTTCAGATACATCAACGTACCGCCAAACACCAGATCCTTCGAGAAGTCATACTGCAAGTTCATACCCAGCATGGTCTTGCGCTGCATGCCGTAATTTTCGTTACTCTCAAAACTGGCACTCACACTGGTGCCGGCATCAATAATGCTCTGATTGATGATGGTCACACGTCCCATGGAATAATCCACGGTGTAATCCACATTCTCCGTCAGGGTCACACCGCCGGCAGTCACCACCACCGAGCCTTGCGGGATATTCATCGAACCGAGATCTATCTCCGCTCCGTTGTTTCCCTTGTATTCTCCGCTCAGCAGATACTTGTTTTTCTCGGCAATCTGCTTGGCAACAGTCTTGGTTGAGTCATACAGTTCCTGGAAACAATATTTTTCAGCCAGCGACGCATCATTCAGATAACTGCGCAAGTGACTTCCAAAAGGTTCCACTACCGGGAAGAAGATACGTCCCTTGCTGATGGTATAGCCCTCCAGATAGTCAAACTGTCCGTTCGGATACGGATTGTTCTTGGCATCCAGACGGTCCAGATTCATGATGCGCAGCAAGGGGGTACTCTTGTACTTCTCTTCAGGCAGATAATTCAGATAGACGCCTGCCGAATCACTCTGATACTTGATGTCCAGCTTGAACTGTTCCGACTGGGTGGTCGTAGCATTCAGGCTATACACATTCTTCATCATCAGGTCCCAGTTTCCGATAGAAGGAGATACCGCGGTGTTTTTCAGCGCCTTGACATACAAAGCCTGTGCATTGTCAGTCAAGTCGGTCGAGAACTCACCCACCTGATAAGTCTGTCCGTTGTAGGTGTATTCAAAGGCTGCCGCCAACACTTCATCACTCTGCAGGGTAAAGTTAAGCGACACATAACCCAAAGCCTCGTTTACCGTATATTCGCTGCTGCTCAGCTTGCGCGCACTCTGCAGCTTCTCGTAGTCCGTACCTCCCTGAAAATTGGGAATTCCATCCAGCACCTGCGTGGTAGAACTGATATTACGCGCCTCGGCATACTGGTTCACCATCGCTTCATAGAGCGAGTTCGAACGGTTCACCGGATTGGTGGTTCCCGTCTTTACCCAGATAGGATTGCTGATATGGTCTGCTTCACCCAAGTCCGTAAAAGCTACGATGTTACGGTTACTCTCACTGTTACCCGTCTTGTTGGTAACCCACAGTTCAATACGTTTGATGGTGATTCCCGAAGTGATATTCGGGGCGGTTTTCATGTTCTTGTCATAATTGTCGCGGAAAAAGTGCGCCAGGAAATAGTGGCGGTTTTCCTCGTATTCGGTAGCGGTGAACTCAAATGAATGCAGCTGCACACCACCCTTCGAAGAAACGGTTTTCGAAGCCGATTTCTTCTGCGACACTACCGTCTGCAGTTTCAGTTTTCCGAACTGCAAATCCGTGCGGATACCGAACAGTGCCGAAGATCCCTGTATGAGCGATGAATTTGAAGGGAGCGTCACGTTACCCGCCTCAATCAGTTTGATAATTTCATCCTCCTTGCCTTCATACTTCAGTTTCAGGCTTTGGGCATCCATATCAAAGGTCGCGTCGGTGTTATAATTCAGGTTCATGTTGATTTTGTCACCCACACTACCTTTCAGGCTCATGTTGATATTCTCGTCAAAATCAAAGCCCAGGGTTTTCCGCTTGCTGGCAGATATGGCCGGATTCTGCACATTACGCATATTGGCTCCGATTTTCAGTTCTGCCGATCCCTGTGTCTTGATCTGCACGCCGCCGGGACCGAAGATTTTCTCTGCCGGTCCCAAATCAAACTGCATGTTCGTAAAGTCAAACTTGTTTTTTCCCTCTGCATCAAATTCTTCCTGATTCTTCTTCTGGAAATAATTGCGCAGCGACTGCTGGAGTGTCCACTGCTGATACTCCTCCGCCGTCATGATGATCGGTGCACTCAGATAGCCGTCACCCACCTTCTTACCGATGATATACGTATTGGTCTGGGCATCATACACCGTGTCCGGCTTGATGTTCTCGGGGCTTCGCAAGTCCACGTTCTTTTTGCGCAGATCCGCCTCGTCGCGAGCCACGGTTCTGGCCACCGGGAAACGGCTTTTCACCGTATCCGGGTCTGCCGACCGAATCGCATCCGCAGGCACGCGGTGCGGCTGGCGGGTCCTTGCCCCTGCAATCATGGGATTACTCCAGGAAGCCCAGGCATTAATCCCCACCAGCAGAAGCAGCGACAGGTAAAGAATATATTTCAGTTTATTTTTCATTGTTACGGTTCTTCTGACGTTTATCCGAATCCTAGAGGCGTTTGAGTGCCAGTTTGATTACCTGTTCCACAGGCAATTCCGGTTCTTCTTTGAGAATAGCACTGACCACCTTGTGTGTCGGTGCCGGCGGAAATCCCAGCATACCCAGAGCAGCCAGAGCCTCATCGAACACCTCTTTGTTGGCAAGCTCTTCCTTTTTCTTTCCGGGCAGGGCCGTCGGAACAGCTCCTTCCACTGCCACAATCTTGTCCTTCAGGTCCACAATGATGCGCTGTGCCGTTTTCAGTCCGATACCCTTCACGGTTTTCAGCACCTTTTCGTTGCCGGTACTGATCACTTCATACAGCTCGGCCGGAGACAGTGCCGACAAAATCATGCGCGCCGTATTGCCTCCAATGCCCGAAACACTGATGAGCTGCACAAATAGCTCGCGTTCCAGTTTTGAAGCAAAACCGAACAACTGATGCGCATCCTCGCGAATCGCTTCATAGATCCACAGTTTCACCTCCTTTTTCCCCTGAATTTCAGAAAAAGTGTTGAGTGAGATGCTGATGCCATAGCCCACTCCGTGACAGTCCACCACAGCCTGGGCAGGAGTCACCTCGGCCAGCTCACCCTTTATATATTCAATCATAATTTATCAACTTTACTGGTATGTTATTTTCTTATAAACGTATTTTCCCGTGCAATATTGTGTTGCTTTACAAAATTAATGAAAAGCAAGCCCCGTTTTTCAGGAACTTGCTTTCCGTTTATCATTTATATCCATAGGTTACTTTTTGGGTTCCAGTCCCATTTCACGTGCCCGCTCCAGCATAAAAGCATAAGCCGGATCATGCTCATTGGGCACCACTCCGTCCAGAATGGCATCCTTGATGGCACTTTTCAGCAGACCGATTTCACGGCACGGCTGCAGATCGAACACCTCCATAATCTCCTCACCCGTCACCGGAGGCTGGAAATTACGGATACGGTCGCGCTCTTCCAGATCCACCAGTTTGCGGCGCACCAGCTTGAAATTGTCCAGAAAACGCTGCTTGCGCTGCACATTGCGCGAAGTGATATCCGCCTCACACAACATCATCAGGTCTTCGATGTCATCCCCTGCCTCAAAGAGCAGACGGCGCACAGCCGAATCAGTCACCTCATCATCGGCAATGACGATAGGGCGCATGTGCAGCCCCACCAGTTTCTGCACATATTTCATTTTCTCATTCATCGGCAGCTTCATTTTGCGGAAAATCTCCGGTACCATCTTGGCTCCGATAAAGTTATGGTTCTTGAAGGTCCAGCCCACTCCCGGCTCATAGCGTTTGGTGCGCGGCTTTCCGATATCGTGCAGCAGGGCCGCCCAGCGGAGCCACAGATTGTCGCTCACCGCCGCCAGATTGTCCACGACCTGCAGGGTGTGATAGAAATTATCCTTGTGCGACTTGCCCTGAATGGTGTCTACTCCCTCCATAGCGGCCAGTTCCGGAAAAATCAGCGGCAGCAGTCCGCAGCGCTGCAGTTCCACAAAACCCTTAGAAGGGGTGCGCGTCATCATAATCTTGTTCAGCTCGTCGGCAATCCGTTCGCGCGAAATGATTTTGATGCGTTCCTTATTCCGTTCCAGAGCCTCAAAAGTCTCGTCGTCGATATAGAAATTCAGCTGAGTGGCAAAACGCACGCAGCGCATCATGCGCAGCGGGTCATCACTGAAAGTAATGTCCGGATCGAGCGGTGTCCGGATCAGGCGGTCTTCCATATCCCACACGCCGTCAAACGGATCCACCAGTTCGCCAAATCGGTCCCTATTCAGGCATACCGCCAGCGCATTGATGGTAAAGTCACGGCGGTTCTGGTCATCTTCCAGTGTACCGTCTTCCACAACCGGTTTGCGCGAGTCGTGCGAGTAGCTTTCCTTACGTGCCCCCACAAACTCCACCTCCATGCCGTGATATTTCAGCTGAGCCGTTCCGAAGTTCCGGAACACCGACACATGTGCGCCCCGGCCCAACTTGGCACCCAGAGCCTCGGCCAGCGCGATGCCGCTGCCCACAACCACCACGTCAATGTCTTTCGACGGGCGTTCCAGGAACAGGTCACGCACGTAACCGCCCACTACATAGCATTCCAGTCCCAGCTCATCAGCCGTCTGACCGATCAGATGGAACACCTTTTTATCCAATAATTTTATCAGGTCTTCCTTAGAAAGATTTCTCATGTTTGTTTATTCTACATAAAAGCATGCAAATTTAGTATTTTTTACCCGTAGAACACGCCCCATCAAACAAAAAATGGTATTTTTGTGGCAAAAGGAAAACTTAAACATTATGAAAAAAATCATCCCCCTAGCTCTGGCATGCCTCCTTGCAGGCGCCTGCAGTTCAGAAAAGAAAGATCCGAACCTCGAAGCCGCCCCGATGCTGGATGCGGCCCGCACCCTGATGCAGAACAAGAATTATGACGCAGCCCGCGACACCGTGCAGGCCATGCGCGAAAAATATCCTACCGCCTTCGACGCACGCCGTCAGGGTATTCTGGTGATGGACAGCATTGAACTGCTTCAGGCACAAGACTCTCTGGCAGTGCTCGACGCAATCTTCCAGAAAGAGAACCGCAAGCTCGATTCCATATCCCGTCAGAACAACCGAGGCAAGAACTCCCCTTTCTATGATCAGAAAAACAAAGTATTCTATCTGCGCCAGAATCTGGACGAGATGAGTGCCAAGGTGAAGTTCTTCCTGAGAAAAATAGAAGAGGACCAGAAATCCTAGTCCTCTTCCCTAACCGATTACCAAAATTTGTTGGCTGCCAGATTATATTCAAATCCCACTTCGGCCAACCGTTTTTCCAATTCGCTTCGATCCACCTGCATGTCCTCGCAAAGGGCATCCAGGTCTGGATAGAAGTCACGTAATTTCATATTAATGAATCCCATCAATACCATGGGGTCCTGAGGCATCTGATCCATAATCTTATCTTTTTATACTATATCAAACACTACATTTTACAGAATAAAGATACGAAGAAAGGCACACTGATATTGATTAATATTCCGTGCATCACCGCAATCGGAATAGCCTCCTTTCCCGAATATTTACTGATAGAAGCCAGCAGAATGTCTGCCGAACCGATTCCGGCGGCAGAGATCGGTGCCAGCCGACCGAAGAACCGGTAAATCAACGGTGCTCCGATAAGTGCGGCCATTTCCCGGAAGATATTGGCCAGCAAGGCAATGGTACCAAGCTCGGTCGCCAACTGCATGCCCAGACTGGGCGCCTTCAGCTGTGTGATGAGCACCGACGACACCGAGTAATAGGCAAAACCGCTGCCCACAGCCATACAATCGAAGATGCTCCACCGACTGAGGATGAAACCGGCCACCGCCGAAAACAGGAAGGTACCCGAAACCGTGGCTATCGGCACCAGCAGCACTTTCAGATTAATACTCTTGGCAAAGCCTTTCAGATCCTGATTGCATCCCAGATTGATTCCCAACAGAATCATCAGTACATAGAGCACATACACCGAAAGTTCATGAATATCAAAATCCACATTATAATACACGCCACACGTACATCCCAACAGGAAAAACAGTAAAATAGCAAGACTACCCTTCATAATCCCCTCCTTTCTTGAAAAAGAACTGATACACCAGCAGGGCAGCCACAGAACTTCCCAGCATACTGAGTCCGGCAATCAAAGCAGCCTGTTCGCAGAAATATTTCAGATTACCCATAATCAGTCTGTTTGTCCCGATAGAGAAGCCCAGAATAAAGAGCAGGAAACAAATGACTATCTGAATGAGGGAAGTTACCTTATGAATTTTAGACACACAGCGAAAACGGTAGCCGACAACAGCTCCCGAAGCCATCAAAAAAAGAAAAATGAACATGAAAAATTAATATATAGTTTAATATTCGATTTACCATAAATATTTTATACCCGTATTAAGTCTACAGATATAAAATCATGGCACATTCGTAAAATTAAAAGATCGCATAGACCAGATTATTTTCATATTCAACCGATTATTTTCTTCTCCTATTTTTTAGCGGCTGCAAAGATACGATTTTTCCTCGGATTTACATGCACTCCCCAAATAAAAAAGTTCCGATACTGCATGAAACAGCTATCGGAACCTTTCTAAATCCTTGAATAAAATCTATATCCTACAAGAGGAACTTGACAATATCATTATAGCAGGCCAGAAGCATCAGTCCCATCAACAGGGCCAGACCCACCATCTGGGCACGCTCCATAAACTTCTGGCTGGGCGGACGGCGCATGATCATCTCGGCAATGAGGAAGAGCACATGACCGCCGTCGAGCGCCGGAATAGGCAGGATATTCATCACGGCGAGCATCAGGCTCAGAAACGCGGTAATCTCCCAGAAGCTCTGCCAGTCCCAAGTGGCCGGGAAAATGCTGCCGATGGTACCGAAGCTACCCACATTCTTCACACCCTCGGAGGTGAACATATACTTCAAATCGCTCACATAGCCCGAAAGCACGGTCATACCGTGGGATATTCCGGCCGGGAAGCTCTCCCAGAAACCGTATTCATTATGAGCCAGCGTGCAGTAGTCGAACAGGCTTTTCTTCACGATACCCAGCATATAGTCTTTGGAGAGTTGCAAGGTAACCGTATCGGCCACAGCCGATCCTTCGGCCTGGAACACCACCTGCATCTGACGCAGACGGGCACTGTCGGCCGGAGTGCATCCGGCAGCCAGCACATCGGATTTCTTGGCCATCAGATAATCAAAATCGCTCCAGGTAGTTACAGCAGTACCGTCTACCGCCAGAATGCGATCGCCCTTCTTAATGCCAGCCTCTGCGGCAGGCAGACCGGGCAGCACGGAATCAATGACGGAAGGTACTACAGGAGCCATGAACGGGGGCTGCTCCTTGAGCATCTTCAACAGATCGAGTTCTTCGGTGAGCTGAATATCGAGGGCACGGCCGTCGCGCTCCACCGTTATGGTCTGTGCCTCGGACAGTGTGCGGTACACATTGGCATCCCAGCGTTCGAAAGGAACCCCATCGGCAGCCAGCAGACGGTCGCCGTCGCGGAAGCCCAGCTTCTCGGCCTGCTCGTTAAACTGAAAGCCCATAGTCAGCTGCTTCATAGGCAGGTATTCCTCGCCCCAGGCAAACAGTACCATGGAATAGATGAACAGGGCCAGCAGGAAATTGACCAACACACCGCCAATCATAATGAACAGGCGCTGCCAGGCGGGCTTGGCACGAAATTCCCAGGGCTGCACCGGCTGTTTCATCTGCTCGGTGTCCATGCTCTCGTCGATCATGCCGGCAATCTTGACATAACCGCCAAAAGGCAACCAGCCCACACCATATTCCGTCTCGTTTTTCTTCAGTTTCGGAAATATGCGCGTAATCCACTTGTCCTTGGTGCTGAACAGGTGGAAGTAGGGATCAAAGAACAGATAGAACTTCTCCACTTTCACCTTGAAAAGCTTGGAGAAGAAGAAATGCCCTCCCTCATGCAGAATCACCAGTATCGACAGGGACAGGATCAGCTGGAGGGCCTTGATTAACGCAGTATCCATAAATCTTTTATATAATAAGGTATAAATGTTTTAATTCAACAATCGGAGGATTTACAGCCATCCGCTTACTAAAGCACGGGTTTCGGCATCGGTCTGCAAATAGTCTTCAAGCGTTGGCTCGGCAATGTAGGACATGCGGCTCATGGCCTGCTCCATCAGATCGCTCATCTGCAGGAAGCCCACACGGTCTTCCAGGAAAGCACGGTTCACCACCTCATTGGCAGCGTTCAGGATACAAGGCATGTTACCGCCGCGGCGCATGGCTTCGTAGGCCAAAGCCAGATTGCGGAAACGCTCGGTGTCGGGACGCTCGAAAGTGAGCGGAGAAGCCTGACAGAAGTCCAGACGGTCAAATGAACTGTGCAAGCGCTCGGGATAGGAGAATGCCAGCTGAATGGGCACCCGCATATCGGGCACACCCAACTGGGCCTTTACGGCTCCGTCGGCAAACTGCACGGCACTGTGCACCACCGACTGCGGATGTACCACCACCTCGATTTGCTCCGGCGTGAGGTCGAACAGCCATTTGGCCTCGATTACCTCAAAACCTTTGTTCATCATCGAAGCGGAATCGATGGTGATTTTGGCACCCATCTCCCAGTTGGGGTGTTTCAGAGCCTGTTCTTTGGTGACATGCTGCAACTGCTCCCGGGTAAAGGTGCGGAACGGACCGCCCGAAGCGGTCAGGATGATTTTCTCAATCGGACTGTGCTCGCCCATCAGACACTGGAAGATGGCTGAATGCTCCGAATCTACCGGAATGATGGCAGCGCGATGACGCAAGGCCAGCTCGGTAATCAAAGCTCCGGCCACGACCAGAGTTTCCTTGTTGGCCAGAGCAATGGTCTTGTGCGCTTCTATGGCACTGATCGTAGGACGCAGACCAGCAAAGCCCACCATGGCGGTGAGCACAATGTCGATGGCCTGCTCACGCACCACCTGACAGATGGCATCGGCACCGGCATAAACCTTGATCGGCAGGTCGGACAGAGCCTCCTGCACCTGGGCATACTTGGCCTCATTGGCCACGACTACCGTTTCGGGACGGAACTCGCGGGCCTGCCGGATGAGCAGGTCGGCATTATTGTTGGCTGTAAGCACATAGGCTTCATAAAGATCGGCATGCTCGCGAATCACCTCGAGTGCCTGGGTGCCGATAGAACCGGTTGACCCCAACAGAGCAATCTTCTTTTTCTTATTCTCCATCAAAATCTGTTTCATAAAGATTAGACAATCCGTCGGGCAGACACACATAAATCATATTTCCGTCGTGGTCTATGTCCCGAATGAATTCCTCATGGGCGGGAACCAGAAAATCTCGCCCGTCGGGGCGCTTGATTTCAAAAAGCACATTCACCGTCGATTCGTCAACCGATTCGACAGTACCCAGATAACCGGCCTGTTCGTCGGTCACCCCGAATCCTACAAAATAGCTCCAGGAATAGATCTGGTCTTCGGACTCTCCGGCCAATGCCTTGGGGAAGAACACTTCCACACCGGCCATCCGACGGGCTTCTTCCTCGGTATCAATATCCTCGAACTTGACCAAAGCCGTGGAACGGCTCTTGAAGCGGTACTCTTCCAGAAAGAAAGGTACCAAAATGCCGTCCATGCGGCAAATCAGATAGTCGGTATCCACCCGATCGAAGATATCATCGGTAAAGCTCAGGCACAACTCACCGGCCACACCGTGTGTCTTCGTCAGGACACCTATTTTATATACTTCGTTGTCGCGTATCATCAGTCCATACGTTTTATGTTTGCACCCAAAGCATTCAGACGGGCCTCGATGTCTTCGTAACCGCGGTCGATCTGCTCGATATTGTGAATGCGACTGACACCTTCGGCACTCATCGCGGCAATAAGCAGAGCAATACCGGCACGGATATCGGGTGAGGTCATCTTACCGGCGCGCAGCTTCATCTGCTTGTCGTGGCCTACCACCACCGCACGGTGCGGGTCGCAGAGGATGATCTGGGCGCCCATGTCGATCAGCTTGTCCACAAAGAACAGACGGCTCTCGAACATCTTCTGATGGATGAGCACGGAGCCTTTGGCCTGTGTGGCGACCACCAGCAGCACGCTCAGCAGGTCGGGCGTCAGTCCCGGCCAGGGGGCATCGCTGATAGTCATGAACGAACCGTCAATGAACGACTCGATTTCATAATGTTCCTGTTCGGGGATGAACAGGTCGTCGCCTTCGCGGATAATTTCGATACCCAGACGACGATAGGTGTCGGGAATGATTCCCAGATGCTCGAAAGCCACATTCTTGATGCGGATGCCGGCACCGACCATAGCGGCCATACCGATAAAGCTGCCCACCTCAATCATATCGGGCAGAATGGTATGCTCCGCACCGCTCAGCGTGGTCACGCCGTCGATGGTCAGCAGGTTGGAGCCTACCCCACCGATACGGGCACCCATAGCGTTCAGCAGTTTGCAGAGCTGCTGGATATAGGGTTCGCAGGCTGCATTGTAGATGGTGGTGCGGCCCTCGGCCAGCACCGCGGCCATAATGATATTGGCCGTACCGGTTACAGAAGCCTCATCGAGCAGCATATAAGCGCCCCGCAGCTTTTCGGCACGGATCTGGAACACGCCCTTCACGGCATCGTAGATAAACTCGGCACCCAGTTTCTGCATACCCAGGAAGTGAGTATCCAGACGGCGGCGTCCGATCTGGTCGCCTCCGGGCTTGGCTACCATCGCCTTGCCGAAGCGGGCCAGCAGCGGACCGATCAGCATCACACTACCGCGCAGCTTGGAGCAGCGCGCCAGAAACTCGTCGGTCTGCAGATAGTCGATATTTACCTGATCCGCCTGGAAGGAATAAGTGCCGGGAGCTTGCTTTTCCACCTTCACGCCAATATCGCGCAACAGCTGAATCTGGTTGTTTACGTCGGTAATGTCCGGAAGATTCCGGATGATGACTTTCTCCGAAGTGAGCAGCACGGCGCAAAGCACCTGCAATGCTTCGTTCTTGGCGCCCTGAGGCACAATCTCGCCCGAGAGCTTTCTTCCGCCTTCAATTACGAATGAAGCCATATCTTAAAAGTATCTTGTTTTAGTTTCTTTTTCGGTTGTTCTTTCTCTGCACACGCATGCCCATCGCCGCTCCACCGCTCAGAGAACGGGTCTGCACAGAAGCGAAGTGGAATTTCTCCAGATCGAGCTGCACCTTGCCGTCGGTATAGTAGGCAATGTCGTCTGCCACCTTCTCCTCGTCCATTCCGTCCTTGTTCCAGTTATAGAGACTCTGCTTCATCTGATTGGCCACCAATCGGATCAGGGCATCACGTTCGGGACCGTCTTCCATATCCTTGAGTTTCTTGAGCAGGCTCTCCAGAAGATAACCGTAATGACGGTAGCGGATGCGCTTCATGGGATAGGCCATCGGTTTGGGCTTGGCATGAAGCGTGGCCTCCGGCGTAATCTCATAAGGATAGTCTATATCCAACTGATAATTGGACATGGCTGCCAGATGATCCCACAGCTTATGGTTGAAATCGGACACATCGCGCAGATGCGGAAACATGTTTCCCATAATGGAAACAATGGTATTGGCACAGCGCTGGCGCTCCTCGCGGTCCTCCAGAGTCAGGGCATAGTCTACCATGTTCTGAATGCCACGGCCATACTCCGGCAACGGGAGTTTTTTGCGTCGGGTATTATATTCCATCATGTTATAACAGTTTTTTAGGGGTTGAAGCAACAAATTCTTTCAGATAGAAAGGCTCGAAATAGGCCACATCCTCATAGCTCTCGAGGGCCATCTTCTTCTCGGCCAGCGGGAACATGTTCCGAGCCAGCGGCTGGATATCAGGCAGGAAATGAGCATTAGGATGCACAATGGTGTCCTGACACTTGGCCGCTCCGTCGCCGAAGAAATACACCGGATGATCGGCCAGGAACTCTGCGTAGGACTGGCTGTCGATAATGTCGGCACCCACCGGACGCACGGCACGCAGGGCACGGTCGTAAACCGCCGAGTAAACTTCCATACGGCGGGCATCAATCATCGGCACCAGCAGGGCATCTTCGGGCAAATCGTCGTGATAGAGCAGCACCGGCACACACAGCAGTTCAAGGGTGGGGATAGACAGCAACTTCACATTGCGGCCATAGCAAATGCCCTTGGCCATGGACACCCCGATGCGCAGACCGGTATAGGAACCGGGACCGCAACTCACGGCCACCGCATCCAGAGGCATGGCATGACTGTCGGCAAACGACAGGGCCTCATCCACAAAACTTCCTAACAATACGGCGTGCGACGGACCTTCGAAATCCGCTTTCTCAAATACATTCGCGCCGTCTTCACTCACGGCCACGGAACAAACCCGTGTGCTGGTTTCAATATGCAGAATACAAGACATATTTTATTTTTACTTTTTATTAATTCGCAAAAATACAATTTTCTGCTTGCATTTTTGTAATTTTGCACAAAATCATTTGTTAAATTATGATACAGTCAATGACAGGTTACGGCAAAGCTACAGCCGTATATAACGGAAAGAAAATAAACATAGAAATCAAATCGCTCAACAGTAAGGCACTCGATCTGTCTACCCGAATCGCATCGCTCTACCGCGAAAAGGAAATCGAAATCCGGGCACTCATCGCCGCTACTCTGGAGCGCGGAAAAGTGGACTTCAGCCTGTGGGTGGAGAAGGACGAGAACCTGAGTGCCACCCCCATCAACGCTGCTATACTGGAAAACTACTACAAGCAGATCCAGACCATCAGCACCGAGCGCAACATCCCGCTGCCCAATGACTGGTTCGCTACCCTGCTGCGCATGCCGGATGTGCTGACACGCGCCGAGGTGGAGGAACTCAGCGACGAGGAATGGGCCGCCGTGAAGAAGGGCATCGAAGAAGCACTTCAGAAACTGGTGGACTTCCGCAAGCAGGAAGGAGCCGCTCTCTACAAAAAGTTCTCGGAGAAACTGGAAAATATCGGCGCCCTGCTGCAGAGCATCGAGCCTTATGAGAAAAGCCGTACCGAAAAAATCCGCCAGCGCATCATTGACGGACTGAACTCCATTCCGGAAGTGGAATACGACCGCAACCGTCTGGAGCAGGAAATGATTTACTACATTGAGAAACTGGACATCAACGAGGAGAAACAGCGCCTGGCCAACCACCTGAAATATTTCAAGGAAACCATGGATCAGGGTCACGGACAGGGCAAGAAGCTGGGATTCATCGCCCAGGAAATGGGACGCGAAATCAACACTACCGGCAGCAAGAGCAACCAGGCTGAAATGCAGCAGATTGTGGTGAAGATGAAGGATGAACTGGAGCAGATCAAAGAACAGGTTCTGAACGTGATGTAACCCTAACGAAAAAAGAAAGACTTATGAAAGGAAAAATAATCATCTTTTCGGCTCCCAGCGGGAGCGGAAAAAGCACCATCATCAATTTTCTGATGCAGCAGAACCTGAATCTGGCGTTCAGCATCAGTGCTACCAGCCGTCCGCCGCGCGGCACCGAGCAGCATGGAGTGGAGTATTTCTTCCTCACCCCGGAGGATTTCCGCCAGCGCATTGCCAACGGGGAGTTTCTGGAATATGAGGAGGTTTACAAGGACCGCTTCTACGGCACGCTGAAAGAGCAGGTGGAAAAACAGTTGGAGAAAGGACAGAATGTGGTGCTCGACGTGGATGTCAAGGGCGGATGCAACATCAAGAACTATTATGGCGACCGCGCCCTGAGCATCTTTATCCAGCCGCCTTCCATCGAGGCTTTGCGCCAGCGCCTGAACGGACGCGGCACCGACTCGCCTGAGGTGATCGAGGACCGCATCGCCCGTGCCGAATACGAACTGGGCTTTGCCGACAAGTTCGACACCGTGGTGGTGAACGACGATCTGGAGAAAGCACAGCAGGAAGCCCTGCAAATCCTGAAGAATTTCCTGAACGAATAAACAAGAGCCTGGGCTCACCAAACAGTATGAACAAACAGAATATCAACAGAAACCTGACCTACAGCGGTGTGCTGTGCGTCCTGTGTCTGGCTTTGGGCACCGTGTGCCTGTGGCTGCGCCTGCTGGAGCTGGCCGTTGCCATGGCCTGTCTGGCACTTTTTGAAGGTCTCATCTTCGGCATCTGGTACCAGCGACTGAAAAAGGAGAAACGCCGGGAACAGAAACCGCCGTTCAACAAATACCGCCACTCATGATCCGCACGGGTATCTATGGGGGATCGTTCAACCCGATCCATCGCGGACATATCGAACTGGGAAACTTCATCTGCCAGAACCGGTATGTGGACGAGCTGTGGTTCCTGGTGTCGCCACAGAACCCGTTCAAAAAGCAGGCCACAGACTTGCTGGACGACCAGAGAAGACTGGAACTGGCACAAGCTGCTGTGGCAGACAACCCGCAACTGAAAGTATGTGATCTGGAGTTCCGGCTGCCGCGCCCCTCGTATATGTATAAAACTCTGGAGGCACTCGAAAGAGAATACCCCGACCGGCAGTTTGTGCTGATTATCGGGGCGGACAACTGGCTGGCATTCGACCGCTGGGCCGAATACCGCACGTTGCTGGAACGCTACGAGATTCTGGTATTTCCGCGCACCGGCTATCCGGTAGATCCGGACAGTCTGCCTTCGGGCGTGCACCTGCTGCCCTCACCCATCATCGACATCAGCGCCACGGAAATACGCCGGCGACTGCGATGCGGCGAGGACGCCTCGGCCCTGCTCACCCCGGCAGTGTGGGAGCGGATCTGCCAGAACAAGGACTATAATGAAGATATTCACTCCTAAATAAACCGAACGATGAAAAAATGGCTTTTATGCATGGCAATGTGCTTCTGCCTGGAAGGATTTGCCCAACGGCCTCCTGTGGCCCGTTACGAAGAGGTGCCGACAGAGATTTATCAAATGATACTGGATCACACGGCCCTGTTCCCGTATATGGTGTATGACAACCCGGACGGAACTTACCGCGGACAGATATCGCCCGAGGTGCAGTTCTATGGCTACGGAAATTTCAGAAGTGGAATTTACCAGCAGACAGGACTTTACCGGAAGGGCAAGTTCATCTATGGCATCACCACCAATGCGGAGTATGCTCTGGTGGGCAGCAATGATCATTATGCGGCCTACAACCTGAACACCGGGCAGCTGGAATACATCTACCGTAACAAGGAAAAGATGCTCATTGACGGGGCAGACCTGAAGGAATATCAGTTTATGGCCCTGAACTATGCCAACGGCGACCGTTATGTGGGGGAACTGATGAACGGACAGCGTCACGGCTATGGCATGTACTACTACCAAAACGGACGGGTGTGGTTCGGACAATACCGCAACGGCGTGCGCCAGGGATTCGGCGCCCTGTTCCTGCCCGAAGGTCAGATGCGCATCGGCGAATGGAACGGAGAAGAAGAAGTGCGGGTCATTGCATTGAAGACATTCAAGGCGAAGAAATAAATCATCAAGGAAAAGCTCAAAACCTTTTCAAAAAAACATCCCAATCATTTTGCAAAATCATCGAAATGAATTTACAAAATGATTGGGATGTTTTTAGTTTTTCTCCAACAGCACCGTGGCATAGGCTGAAATGCCTTCCTCACGGCCGGTAAAACCAAGTTTCTCGGTGGTCGTGGCCTTGATGGATACATCGTCGGCATCCACGCCCATCACCTGCGCCAGGCATTCCTGCATGGCGGGAATGTGCACTTTCAGTTTGGGACGTTCGGCGCAGACCGTAATGTCGGCATTACCGAACTCATATCCCTTGGCGCGTACCAGTTTCATGGTTTCAGCCAGCAGAATCTTGCTGTCGATATTGTGAAACTTCTCGGAAGTATCGGGGAAATGATAGCCGATATCGCGCATGTTGGCAGCTCCCAGAATCGCATCGCACAGGGCGTGAATCAGCACATCAGCATCACTGTGGCCCAACAGTCCCTTCTCGTGTTCCAAACGGATACCGCCCAGCCACAACTCGCGTCCTTCGACCAGACGGTGCACATCAAATCCGAATCCTACTCGTATTTTTGCCATAATTATTTTCTTTATTGTTTAACGGCGACGGCCGAAAAGATCCTTCATACCGTCGAGATCAAAGCCCAGGGTGAAACGCAAGGTCTGGTCGAGCGGATTGCTCTGTGCCGTGGAAATCACGTAGGCACAGTCGAGCGAGAACACGCTCATGCGGAAGCCGGCACCGGCAGTGAAATATTTTCGGTTTCCCTTATTGGCACTTTCGTGATGATATCCGCCACGCAGAATGAAACGGTCGTTGTAAGAGTACTCGGCTCCCACGCTCCACTGGATTTCCTGCAACTCTTCCTTGAAACCGCCGGGAGCATCGCCAAAGCTCTTGAAGATTCCGGAAATAGGCGAAATGTCATAATAATCTTTCTGCAGACGCTGCTGATATTCCTCGCTGCTCTCGTCATCGCGCTGAATCGGATAAGTGGGCACCAACAGTTTGTTTACATCGGCTGCCAGAGAGATCTTGTTG
The DNA here is from genome assembly GCF_003477995.1 of Bacteroides sp. OF04-15BH. Classification (GTDB taxonomy): domain Bacteria; phylum Bacteroidota; class Bacteroidia; order Bacteroidales; family Bacteroidaceae; genus Paraprevotella. The sequence continues at coordinate 18,941 of NZ_QUEM01000001.1, read as the reverse complement.
TACTCGTTGAACGGAATCAGGAAATTGATACCCATACGCAGATTGGTCGGGATGAACTCGGCATTGTCATCGCCTCCATAGGAAATCTTGCTACCGATGTTGCTGATATTCAAACCCCAGCCGAAATTACACTCACGACTGCCCGCCAGGAAGTACTTGTTATAGTACAGGGCGATATCGGCAGCAAAGGCCTTACCCGGAGAGGTCTCCTCGGTATAATCGTAGGTAATGTCGGAATAGATGAAACGCATGGCTACAGCTGCCGAGAAATTCTCGCTCAGCATACGGGAGTAGGCCAAGTCGATAGACATCTCATAAGGATTGATGGTCATATCCGAGGTCTGGTCCTGACCGCTGGAAGTAGACACCTCACCCAAAGAGAAATAACGCAGAGAGGCACTCAGCGCCTGATAATCGCCGATGCGGTAGAAACCGCTCATATAGGCCAGATTGATGTCATTGACCAACTGGCGCAACCACGGAGTGTAGTTGAGCGACACACCGGCACGACCGATATTATAAGGATACTTCGCAGGATTCCAGAACTGTGAGTTCACATCGGTTTCGGTAGCCGCACCGATATCTCCCATACCACCACCGCGGGCATCCGGAGCGATGGACTGTGAGGTGACTCCGGTAGTGACCGGATTAAACATCGTTTCCTTGTCTCCGTCCGCAAAGGCCGAAAGCGAGGCTCCCAGCAGGGCACAGAGTACGAATGACTTTTTGTTCATGAGTATTTTACTTTGTCGTTTATTGCTTTTATGATAACGGATATCCGGACTTATTTATTGCCCAGAATAATGATTTTCTCAGTTTCGGACGCTGACTTGACCCCATCGGACGAGGTGACTACGGCCCGATAGAAGTAAACTCCGGTTCCCAGACGGGCACCACCGCCGGCAGTCAGATTCCAGGGCACGGAATATACGCCCTCACCGCTGACGCCCCGCTCGGTGTGCTGCCAGAGTTTGCGACCGGCAAAGTCCATCACCTCGATGGTGAAGTCGCAGGTCTCTCCCGGACGGTCGTAAGCGAACACGAAATTGGTGGTGATACGCGCCGGATTCTGGGTGGCATAGAGACGGGTGATATTCGGACGCAAGCCCGGATCGACCTCAAACTCATATTCTACCATCGAACTGTTGTTCATGGTGTCCCAGGCGCGGAAACGCATCTTGTGCTTGCCGGCAGAAAGCTGCGGCAGGATATAGGTCACAGAACCTTCCTGATAATCGCCGAACTCATTGACATAAGAACTGTTCAGGTTATAGGTGGTGACCGGATTATCGTCAATGACCAGCTCCAGATCGTGGCCGATGCCATTACCGGTAGTATTGATGCCGCTCGGGTCCTTGAGTGCAGCCCGGAACATCGGTGTGGTATTCACACGCGCTCCGGCCGGGCTTTCTATATCATTGAGCCAGACGCGGATTTCAGGTCCCAGTGTGTCGGTCAGCAAATCGCTGCCGGTACCTCCCACAAAGAACTGCTCGCTGTAGCCGTTGGCCTCTTCCTTTCGGTCGGCACTGACGGCATAGAACACCATGCGGCCGCTATTGTTCGAATAATTAATATCGAGCGGCACCGGGAAAGTCGTAGAGAAGGAGCCGTTGCGCACGGAATCTGTACCCGCAAAGAGAATCTTGTCTCGGGTGTTGAACTGGAATGGAGTCTTGGCACCGGCATTATTGTTACAAGTGATTTGCTGCTTGCTGTCGTACACCTGAGTCGTTACCGAACCGGTGAAAGACGGCACCCGGGTGCCATCAAGACGCTCCACATGACCGCTCACACGCGCCAGAGTACCGGCAGAGAGTGCCGGCCAGCTTTCATCATCCGATGAAATGCTCTTTCCATTAATGGAATCGAGCACCACCCGATATTCCGCACCGCCCACCAACAAGGCCGGATCGCCCAACAGAGCATAGTGCAACTTGTTCTGAGTATTGTCATAGCCCATATCTCCTTCCGGATCGAGCAGACTCACCTTAGACAGACGTACGGCATCGCCCAGACGGTAACGGCGTCCGTTCTCATCGCGGCCCAGCACATAGTGACTGAAATAACGGTTCATATACAGGTTGTCGTCGGCATATACGGTACGCGCCGTACCAAAGAAAGCCAGCGCACCGGCCGAAGGATTCAGCAGGGCTGTTTCACCCACATTCTCCGTACGGGTATCGAAAGGCATCACATCGCAGGCTGCCGTCACCCAAAGAGGGACCTTGGTGGATGTGAAATTCTTGAAGTCATCGAGCACCAGCACAAATTCATGAGACAGACCATAGGTGGCGGCATGACCCGTATAGTTGACAATCAGTGCCCCCTCCTCCATCTGCTTGTTGATCTGCTTATGCACCTCGGGATAACTGTTTCCGGTGGTGGAAGTCACTATAGGATAGGCATCCCAGTAAATACGGCGCAAATCATATTCCGGATTGTATTTTTCAATATCCTGAGCCACAACCTCGGCAGACTTCATGTGCAGGTTATCATCACCGTCGTCACCCAATATGACTACGGTATTCTTCCAGGAACCGGCCTCGCGGTTTTCCATATAATTGATGGTCTTGTCCACCAGATTGCGGGCATCCTGCTCCGTAGTTACCGGGAAACGGCCCACTCCCAAATCTACTTTCTCGGTTTTGAGCGAAGAACCCTCTCCATCGTCAAGCAGTCCGAAATAGTCTTCCATGACATAACAGCTGATGTCGCTGAAAGAGTCGTCGGACTCATAGCACAACAGATAGTCCTCGGGGTTCTCCTGTTTCCAGGCGGAAGAAAGCATGCGGTTGTCCCATGCGGCATCGCCAAACAGAAGCAGATAACGGGGAGCCTCGTCGGCAGTGGCCGCCCGGTCGTAGAGCATCTTCATAAAACGGCGGTAGGCGGTGGCATCAGGAGTTCCGGACGAGAATTCATTGTAAATCTGATCGGCACGCACCACCAGCACTTTCATACCGTCGAGACGGGTGTGAGCCTCGGCCAGACGTTCGGCCTGAGCCGTGAGTTTTCCGCTTTGAGGCACAATAATGACCATATCCAGCAGACTGTCCACGGCATGAAGATTCTGGTTGGCGATTTCGCCGACATACTCGGGTTTCGGGAATTCGGCGTCCACATCCACCGCAACATACTGATCGGAAGCCCGCTCTGCCTTGAAACGATAGGTGTTTCCAGCAGCCTGACCGCTCATGCGGACCGGCAGACGGGAAGCGTCTCCCAGGCGCCACACGGCCAGATTGCGACCGGAAGGATTGGACAAGACAAACTCTGTTGCTGTAGACTTATCGCCCCGGAAATGCAAATAAGCATCATCGACCGACAGGCGACGGGTGTAGTTCAGCTCCAGGAAATCCAGTCGGGCATGATTGCCCTGTGTGGTGCTGATGCTTACCTGTGTGGTAGGATCAGCACTCATATTGCGTACGGCAAAAGTGCGCTCGGCAGACACCCCCTTGAGGTAACTGCCCAAAGTACCTACGGAAAACGAGGTGAGCGCTGTGCCGTTCACTTCGGTCTCTACGGTAGTACGCGTGCTGGATGCTGCGGTGAAGACCACGCGCAGCGAAGCAGCTCCGGAAGCTACCGCTTCGGGCGTAGACAGTTTATAGGTCTGCGAATTGCCGTTATAATAGTCGTAGGAATCAAACAGTCGGCGGCCACCGGAAAACCAGGCGTATTCATCGCGCTCATAGAGCACCTGATCCATAAAGGTGGTGTCCTGAGTGGCAACGGCACCGGCATATTCCTCGGTAGTGAAAGACAACGGAGCATCACCCTCGGTCAGGAAATAATATCCGTGCGTAGAATAGTTATTGACCGTATGCTTGGAAATACGGGCCATAGCCGTGGAGTTATAGACAGGATCATTCCATTTGACCACCCCACGGGCATAGAACAGCAAACCGTTCTTGCCGGGATAAAGCGGTACTTCGGAAAGATCATCGTAATCGTTGTCGGCATCAAATTCCTCATCCTGCAAATGACCGCCATAACCATAAAGTTTGACACGGGAAGGATCACTGAATCCCATCTTCTTCAGCTCGGAAGCCGTGAGCATATACACACCATCCTCGGCCACGCGTATCTTGACCCAACGGCCTTGTGACAGCACCGACGAAGCGGCATAACGCTCTGATGAAGACGATGCAGCCACGCGGGAAACACGACTCTTGCGATGGCGGTCGATGGCTATCTGACAGCTAAGAATCTTATAATAACGGCCGTCGCGACAGACTATCGGAATGAAGCGGACATCGAGATAACCCTGCTTGCGGGAAATACCCACGCGGCTTTCCACCTCCGGATTTTCGGGCAGCTGCTGCACCAGAGCAGACAGGCGCACGGTCTCGGCCTCGGTAAGGGGACGCAGCTCGGGATAACGCACCGACACAGTGTAATCGTAGGCCGCAAAGTCGCTGTCGAGCGGAATGACTTCGGTGTAGTGAGGCACCAGGGAGTCAATATGCAGGACGTCCCAATCCAGACGCGTGAAATCCTGTGCCTGTCCCGAAAGGACCGCACTGAAAAGAAAGATTCCGGAAAGTAAATGTCTAAACTTCATTTTATTTTACATTAAAGGAAAGGACCTTACGCCCTTCTAAATAACCATCCAAATGCTGATCAATAGCTACCGGCCCTACTCCTACGGGAGTACCGGTGAAAATCAGATCGCCGATTTTCAAAGTGAAGAAACGACTGGCGTATGCAATAATCTGGTCAATCGTATAAAGCATATCGCCGGTATAGCCGCGCTGTACGGTGTTTCCGTCAATATCGAGATGGAAGTTCAGATTCTGCACAGCAGGCAACTCATCCACCGGAACGAAATCACCGATTACCGCCGAATTGTCGAAGGCCTTGGAAAGCTCCCAGGGCTTGCCTTCGGCACGAAGACGTTGCTGCACATCGCGGGCGGTGAAGTCAATGCCCACCGTCACGGCATCGTAGTAACGATGCGCAAAACGCTCGGCAATGTTCTTTCCCAGACGGCAGATGCGGACCACCAGTTCGGTCTCATATTCGCAACGCTGCGTGAAATCGGGGATGAAGAACGGTTTGCTGTCTTTGAGCAAGGCAGAATCCGGCTTCATGAACAGCACAGGTTCCTCTGGTTTATATAACGTACCATCGAGCTCTTTATTGTGTTCGGCATAGTTCATGCCCACTGCTAATATCTTCATTTTTTTCGTTTTATCCGTTTAGGGTACAAAAATAAGACAAATCCGCAAAAAAATGGAGACCCGAAAGCAGGAAAATGAAAGAAAGGGCTGAAAAAGAAACAAACCCGGGCTTATGCCAGCAGGCACAGTCCCGGGTTTGTGAATCCGTATTTCTGAAAATGAATTTCAAAAGAAACTCAAATTACTCAGCGCGCAAAGTAAAACGCTTGAAAGCAGTTACGGTGCAATCCTTGTCAGCTTCCTTCAAGTAGTCAGCTACAGACTGCTTGTCGTTCTGGATGAAAGCCTGCTTCAACAAGCACTCTTCCTTGAACAACTTAGAGATACGACCCATAGCGATACGCTCGATCATGTTCTCTGGCTTACCCTCTTCGCGAGCCTTGTCAGCTGCGATTTCCTTCTCTCTTGCGAGTACATCAGCTGGGTAATCGTTCTCGTCGATTGAACGTGGGCTCATAGCAGCAACCTGCATAGCCACAGCGTGACCGTACTGAGGATCAACTTCCTTGTTCAATACAACCAAAGTACACAACTGGTTCTTGTTCTGGTGGTTGTAAACTGAGATGCTAGGACCTTCTACAGTCAGGTAGCCATCCAGCTCCATCTTCTCACCAGTGATACCGCTGCGATCAACAACTGCGTCAGCAACAGTAGCGTTACCCATAGGAAGAGCCTTAACCTCATCCAAAGTAGCACACTTGTTGGCAACAGCCAGATCCAGGATATCCTTTGCCAACTTAACAAAATCCTCGTTCTTGGCAACGAAGTCAGTTTCACACTTCAGAGCGATGATGGCACCGAATCCGTTCTCAGCCTTAGCAACTACGCAACCTTCAGCAGCCTCGCGGTCTGAACGTTTTGCAGCTACAGCCTGACCTTTCTTACGGATGATCTCCATTGCCGCATCGATATCATTATTAGCTTCTTCCAAAGCCTTCTTGCAATCCATCATACCAGCACCAGACAATTTGCGGAGCTTGGTGATATCTGCCATTGTTACAGCCATGTTCTTTATATTTTAAGATTTATAAATGGATTATGCTTCTGCAGGAGCCTCAGCAGCATCAGCTTTCTCTACACGAGCCTTAGCTGAACGCTTGCGACCCTTAGCCTCGCCTTCGCCGGCAGCCTCAGCGTCAACCTTCTCAGCCTTACGCTCTTCCAGACCCTCAGCGATAGCAGCGCAGCAAGCCTCGAGGATAACCTCAACGCTCTTGTTTGCGTCGTCGTTTGCTGGGATAACGTAGTCTACGTTGTCTGGGTTAGAGTTAGTATCCACGATAGCGAATACAGGAATACCCAAACGGTTAGCCTCGCGAACAGCGATCTGCTCCTTCAATACGTCAACGATGAACAGAGCTGAAGGCAGACGAGTCAAATCGGCGATAGAACCCAAGTTCTTCTCCAACTTAGCACGCTGACGAGAAATCTGCAGGATCTCACGCTTAGACAAGTTTGAGTAAGTACCATCGGCAGTCAGTTTGTCGATGTTGGCCATTTTCTTCACAGCCTTACGGATTGTTGGGAAGTTGGTCAACATACCACCCGGCCAACGCTCGATAACATAAGGCATGTTTACAGATGCAGCCTTCTCAGCTACAACCTGCTTAGCTTGTTTCTTAGTAGCAACGAACAAAATCTTCTTGCCAGATTTTGCAATCTGCTTCAAAGCCTCGGCAGCATCGTCGATCTTTGCAACAGTTTTATGAAGATCAATGATATGAATACCATTGCGCTCCATGAAGATATAAGGAGCCATTGCCGGGTTCCACTTTCTCTTAAGGTGACCGAAGTGGCAACCTGCCTCCAATAAAGTCTCAAAATTAGTTCTAGACATTGTTTTTTCTTTTTTAATCGTTTACTTTCTTTTTTGTTTCTCAACCAACCATCAGGTAGTCCCGAAGGAATCCCAATGATTTAGATACTAAACGTAAATTATGCAGCTCGATAAACGGCCGAATATTAACGTTTACTGAACTGGAATCTGCGACGAGCTTTTGGCTGACCCGGTTTCTTACGCTCAACCTCACGAGCGTCACGAGTCATGAAGCCTTCTGCACGAAGAGCCTTCTTGTCGTCAGCGTTGATCTTTACCAGTGCGCGGGCGATAGCCAGACGCAAAGCCTGTGACTGACCAGTGAAACCACCACCGCAAAGATTTACCTTGATATCATATTTCTCAGCAACACCCAGAGTGTTCAGAGGCTGCTTTACTACAAACTGAAGAATAGTTGATGGAAAGTACTCTGCAAGGTCTCTCTTGTTAATAGTAATCTTTCCTGTACCCTCGCTTACATAAACGCGAGCGATAGCGCTCTTACGTCTGCCTAATGCATTAACTACTTCCATTACTTATTATTTATACAGGTTAATATCAATTGTTTTAGGATTCTGAGCCTCGTGCTTGTGCTCGCTGCCTGCATATACATACAGGTTGTTCAGCAAGTGAGCAGCCAGACGGTTCTTTGGCAACATACCCTTTACTACTTTCTTCATCAATTTCTCAGCACCGTTTGGCTTAGCCAGCAAACGAGCCGGAGTCATTTCGCGCTGACCTCCAGGATAACCAGTGTAGCTCAAGTATACACGATCAGTCATCTTGTTACCAGTCAACTTAATCTTGTCTGCATTGATAATAATCACATTATCACCGCAATCTACATGAGGAGTGAAGTTTGGTTTGTACTTACCTCTCAACAGCTTTGCCACCTTTGAACCCAGACGACCCAATACCTGATCAGTTGCATCGATAACAACCCATTCTTTCTTTACGGTCTCTTTGTTCGCTGAAATGGTCTTGTAACTTAAAGTATCCATTCTTAAAACTAATAATAAAAAATTGTTACTACTAAAAATAATTATTCATGATCTGCACTCACTAACCGTCTGTCCGGCCAAAGAGCAGACTATTAACATGCAGATTAATAGGCGTTTAATGCCTATCTGATAATAATCGGCTTGCAAAGATAGTAATTTATAGGGACATAACAAGCAAAATGCACCGATTATTTTTATAAAAAAAATCACGGGCACAGCTTTCGCCATGCCCGTGCTATCTGTTTGCAGTCTATAGACTTAGTCTTAGAACTCGGCATTCTTCGGAGTACGCGGGAACGGAATCACATCGCGGATGTTCTGCATACCGGTTACGAAGAGAATCAGACGCTCAAAGCCCAGACCGAATCCGCTGTGCGGACAAGAACCGAACTTACGGGTATCGAGATACCACCACATGTCCTTCATCGGGATATTCAGTTCCTCAATACGGGCCATCAACTTATCGTAACTGTCTTCACGCTCAGAACCGCCGATAATCTCACCGATCTGTGGGAAGAGCACATCCATGGCACGTACGGTCTTGCCATCATCATTCATCTTCATGTAGAAGGCCTTGATCTCCTTTGGATAGTCGGTCAGGATAACCGGACGCTTGAAGTGCTCCTCAACGAGATAACGCTCATGCTCGCTGGCCAGATCGGCTCCCCAATAAACCGGGAACTCAAACTTATGGCCATTCTTCACAGCCTCTTCCAGAATCTCAATACCCTTGGTGTAAGGCAGACGTACGAAATCGTTGTTCACCACAAAGTTCAGACGCTCCAACAGGGTCTTGTCGATCATCTTGTTCAAGAAAGCCAAATCGTCCTGACAGTTGTCCAACGCCCAACGTACACAATACTTGATGAAATCCTCGGCGAGGTCCATATTGTCGTTGATATCGTTGAAGGCAACTTCCGGCTCAATCATCCAGAACTCGGCCAAATGGCGCGGAGTATTGGAGTTCTCGGCACGGAATGTAGGACCGAAAGTATAGATTGAACCAAGAGCAGTTGCTCCCAGCTCACCTTCAAGCTGTCCGGAAACGGTCAGTGAAGTGGTCTTTCCGAAGAAATCATCGGAGTAGTCAATCTTGCCGTCCTCGTCCTTCTTCAGGTCGTACAGGTTCTTGGTAGTCACCTGGAACATCTGTCCGGCACCTTCACAGTCACTGGCGGTGATAATCGGAGTGTGGAAATAGAAGAATCCATGCTTGTGGAAATAGTCATGGATGGCCATAGCCATGTTGTGACGGATGCGGAACACAGCACCAAAGGTATTGGTACGCAAACGCATGTGAGCATGAGTACGCATATATTCCATGGTCTGTCCCTTCTTCTGCATCGGATAGTCTGAACCACAGGTACCCAGCACAACAATTTCGCGTGCCTGAATCTCAACCTGCTGTCCGGCACCGACACTCTGCACCAGTTCACCAGTGATGCTCAAACAAGCACCAGTTGTGATCTGCTTGAAGAGTTCGTCCTCAAACTTGTCCGCATCGGCCACAATCTGTACATTATTAATGGTCGAACCGTCGTTTAATGCAATGAAATGCACTGCCTTGCTGCCGCGATGAGTACGCACCCATCCCTTTACTGTTACCAGGGCACCGAAGTCTTCACGCTTCAGCACGTCGACAACCTTAGTTCTACGAATTGTTTCCATCTTTATAGTTTAATGAATTAATTATTCAAAAGCACCCATACGCAGCATGTTTACTTCCTGCTCCGTGAGGTATCTCCAGTCACCGCGACGGAGGTTCTTCTTGGTCAGACCGGCAAAGAATACACGGTCGAGCTTAATCACACGATAGCCCAGTGATTCGAAGATACGACGCACGATACGGTTCTTTCCAGAGTGAATCTCAATGCCCACCTGCTTCTTGTCAGTAGGACTGGCGTAGTCGATGGCATCGGCATGGATTTCACCATCCTCCAGAGTAATACCCTCGGCAATCTGACGCATATCTGCTGCGGTTACATTCTTGTCGGTATAGACATGATAGATTTTCTTCTTGAGATATTTCGGATGAGTCAGCTTGGAAGCCAAATCACCGTCGTTAGTGAGCAGCAATACACCGGTTGTATTTCGGTCAAGACGACCCACCGGATAGATACGCTCCTTGCAAGCATTGCGCACCAGATCCATCACGGTCTTACGGTTCTGCGGATCATCGCTGGTGGTTACATAATCTTTCGGCTTATTCAGCAACACGTAAACCTTCTTCTCAATGCTGATTGGCTGATCATGGAACTTAATTTCATCTGTCTGCTTTACCTTAGTTCCCAACTCGGTAACTACCTGTCCGTTTACAGATACAACTCCGGCTGTAATGAACTCGTCTGCCTCACGGCGAGAGCATACTCCGGCATTGGCCAGGAACTTGTTCAAGCGGATCGGTGCATCGGGATCGACATTGACCAGCTTATACTCAATCTGTTTCTTCTTGCTATACTTGGCATTCGGATCATAGTTGCTGTCGCGTTTCTGATAAGGACGGGCTGCTCCATAACGGTTGTTGCCACCCTGCTGGTAACCGCCCTGCTGATAACGTGAACGGTTTCCGCCCTGCTGATAGCCACCCTGCTGGTAGCCGCCTTCACGCTTGGCATATCCGCCGCGATTGCTGTTATAACCACTGCGACCGGCATTGCACGACGGACGATCACCGCCCTGCACACGCGGACGATAGCTGCGCTGTTCGCCCTGCTCATCGGCTCCGCCCTGTCCGTAAGACTTGTAAGGACGGCTATTGTAGCCTGAGTTTCCGGCATAACCGCCACGGTTGCTGTTATAGCCGCCACGATTATTATTGTACGGACGCGGGCTACGCTCTCCGTAGCCACCGTTCAGCCATCCGTCTTTCCTCCTGCGTATATTGTACGGACGCGGGCTACGCTCTCCGTAGCCACCACGATTGTTATACGATCTGTTATTTTCACGGTTGTACGGCTTGTAACCCTCCCGGTTACGCTCCGAGCTCTGTCTTGGCTCGAAGTTCTCACGCCATTTTTCGTCTTCTGTCATCTTTTGAATAATAATAAGTTAAAGAAATAAGAAAGAAACGGGTCCAACCTCTCGGTTCAACACCGTTTCCTGTTTGTTTTTAAATACCTGTATAGGAATGCGGCGTAATGGCACGCAGTTCTTTCTTCACATCTTCGCTCACCTCAAGAGTCTCAATGAAGTTCTTGATAGACTCCTCGGTAATAGCCTGATTGGTACGGGTCAGTGCCTTCAAGGCCTCGTAAGGATGTGGATAAGCCTCACGGCGCAGGATGGTCTGAATAGCCTCGGCTACTACTGCCCAGCAGTTATCCAAATCACCGTTAATGGCAGCCTCATTAAGCAACAGCTTGCGCAATCCCTTCAAAGTGCTCTGGATGGCAATAACCATGTGTCCCATCGGTACACCGACATTACGCAATACGGTTGAGTCAGTCAAATCGCGCTGCAAACGAGAAATCGGCAACTTACGGCTCAAGTGCTCCAGAATGGCATTGGCTACGCCCAAGTTACCCTCTGAGTTCTCAAAGTCAATCGGATTGACTTTATGAGGCATGGCGCTGGAACCCACCTCACCGGCTTTGATCTTCTGCTTGAAGTATTCCATAGATACATACTGCCAGAAGTCACGATCCAAATCAATGATAATGGTGTTGATGCGCTTCATGGCATCAAACAAAGCGCTCAGATTGTCGTAGTTGGAAATCTGAGTTGTATATTCTTCACGCTCCAGACCCAGCTTTTCAGCTACAAAAGCATTTCCGAAAGCCTTCCAGTCGTACTGTGGATAAGCCACGTGATGTGCATTATAGTTACCGGTAGCACCGCCGAATTTGGCTGTAATCGGACAAGCCTTCATCAGAGCCAACTGGCGCTCCAAACGGTAAACGAACACCATTACTTCCTTACCCAAACGAGTTGGAGAAGCCGGCTGACCGTGAGTCTTGGCCAACATAGGAACATTAGCCCACTCCTCAGCATATTCTTTCAGCTGGGCAATGAGTTCTTCAATCTGCGGATAATAGCATTCCTCGAGCGCTTCCTTCACAGACAAAGGAACTGAAGTGTTGTTGATATCCTGAGAAGTCAGACCGAAATGGATGAACTCCTTATAGGCATCCAGTCCGCCGATCTTGTCGAATTCTTCTTTAATGAAATATTCCACAGCCTTGACATCGTGGTTCGTCACCTTCTCGATGTCTTTGACACGCTGGGCATCGGCCTCGGTAAAATTACGGTAGATGTTGCGCAAAGTCTCAAACAGACCGGCATCGAATGAAGCCAACTGAGGCAAAGGCAACTCGCACAATGTAATGAAATACTCAATTTCTACACGAACACGATAACGAATCAAAGCATATTCAGAGAAATACTTTGCCAACGCATCGGTCTTACTTCTATATCGGCCGTCGATAGGAGAAATGGCCGTCAACAAATCCAGTTCCATAAAGTGATACGTATTATTTTTTCAGTCTACAAAAATAGAGTTTTTTATTGATTCTTACATCTTATTTTAAAGAAACTTATAAGTTTTCAAGGATTATGCGGAGTATACAGGTAAAAACTCTGCCATCCGTTGAAGAAGCGCTCCTCCAAAAAGCCCGGCCAGGAACGTAATGAAGCATCTTCTGAACCGCCTACCACCCACAAGGTATCGGAACCGGCTGTAAAAGAAAACAGCTGCTCCGGAGCAGTAAAAAGACGACACTGCTGACGGTCGCCCAGATAAGGCACCAGCAGGTTCAGGGAATTACTGGCTTCGGCATCCGGAGCATAAAGATAGACACAGGAAGTCTGTTCCGGCCAGAAACGGCTGTTGCGACGCTCCAGATACTCCATCGGATAATCCCAGAAGGCATAAATCAGAAAAGCGGCAAAAAGAAAAACCGTATAACGACGGCCCACCCGGCGACAATATGACAGCAGAAGCGAAAAGACTCCGGCAAGGAATACCGGAAGAGCCGGACTGATATAACGGGTAAACTTCCAGGTTGCCAGATAAAGAATGGCCAGAATCCAAAGAACGGCACTCCCCCACAAAGCAACATAAAGACGGGAAAGAGAGATGCCGGCCTGCAACGGGCGTTTCCGAAAAAGAAGATATAGAAATGCAGATAAGCCACCTGCAATCCACACAGGAGTAAATCCCCGAAGAGTAAGAATATAGGCACAGGCAAAAAGAGTGTCGTAAAGATTGCGGAAAAAGCCTTCGCCCTGCATCTTTCCGGCTACTTCGACCGTGCGCACATCGGTCAAGAAATTAAAGAATCCCTGATAGGCCAGATAACAGAACAAAGGACACAGCAAAGCGATTCCGACAAAAAACGGCCAATTGCGAAATGCACGGACACGCCAGGCATACAGAACGATGCACAAAAGGGTCAAAACCGGATATAAGGCGTTGAAATAGCCGGTGGAACAGACAACTGCAGCCAAAAGTGCCCCGGAAAGCATCAAAGACGGACGGACAAGAGAAGTCCCGCCCTGCAAACGGCGAAACAGCAAAGCTGTGAAGCAAGTCCAGGCTACAAAGCAAGTCTCGGCCAACTGATACTCGCGCAGAAGCAGTGTATTGGCAACTGTGGCCGGATTCCAGAACACACAAGCCAGAATGGCCGATACCCACAGATAACGTCCCGGAAACAAGCGGATAAGCAACAGAGCGAGCAACCAGAAGGAAAGCGCAAAGAAAAGCAGATTCAAAGCGAACCCCTGCCACAAGACATCTTGCAGCGTATGGCTTCCCCACAAAGCAATGCGCAGAGCCATGTAGTACAGACTGGCATGAGACAAATCACGATTATCAGTATGAAGGGTACGAAGATCTTCCCAAACACCGGTCCAACCGGTTGCCTGATCGGAAAAGAAACTGTTCCGCAGGGAATCACCCTGATATGTCACCGTAGTGTCGTAAGTATATGCTCCCCAACCGGGATGATTATAGGCCAGACAGACAGAGGTCAGTTCATCGCCGTAAGGCATTTCCTTCTGACTCATCCAATAAAAACGCAGAGTCACGGCCAGAAGAAAGACCAAAATCAAAGTGAGTCGAATCAGCAGAGGGCGTCGAAAAAGGAAAGTTGTCGCTTTCATAAACTAATCGTATAAAAACAAAAAAAGAGATACACTCGGTATCTCTATCCATATCTCTGTGGGCGTTGACGGATTCGAACCGCCGACCCTCTGCTTGTAAGGCAGATGCTCTGAACCAGCTGAGCTAAACGCCCTTTGAATTTCAAAAAGTAAATTTATTGTAGTGGGCGTTGACGGATTCGAACCGCCGACCCTCTGCTTGTAAGGCAGATGCTCTGAACCAGCTGAGCTAAACGCCCGACTCTTTCGTTTCAAAAGCGATGCAAAGATAAGGCTTTTTTCTGAAACCCGCAATTTTTTCCCGTTTTTTCTATCAAAAAACTAAGAAAAAAGAGTGATTTGGCCTATTTCGGGGATCTTAATTTCAGAAATCGGACGAAATTTTGCATACTTATATCATATTTTGAGTTCGCAGGAATACTGACTTCCGTCTTCTTTTCTTCCATCTGAATGTTCTTTTCCTGAGTTCCATATTCCGAATGATCAGGATATGGAAAGAGGTTTTGCCAAAGTTCATTTATTGAGAATACGAACCTTTGATCGGGCCTGCTCAGTATCCTTGGAAAAAGGGTCGTATCAAAACTCCACATACCGAGTTTGATACGACCCTTTAAAAGTTTATGGTTACACTCTGTGATGTCACAAAGTTCCCTTTACCTATTTATATATATTACTGCCTATAATCTATTCCTCAAAAAGGAAAGACTGAGAAAGCCTTTTATTCGGCAGCAAAACGAGCAGTCTGCTCCGCTACGAAACTGTCGTCATCAAAATAATTGATCTTCATGGCACGGCGAACCTCGCTCAGAGTCTGTGCAGCAGCCTCACGGGCAACCTCACATCCCTGGCGCAACATTTCGCATACGGCCGGAATATCCTTTTCGAACTCCTTACGACGGTTTCTGATAGGCTCCAGCTCTTCCTGCATGATGGCAGCCAAAAGTTTCTTTACCTTCATGTCACCCAGACCACCACGCTGATAGTGTGCCTTCAATTCGTCCAGACTCTGGTATTCGGGCAAGTAACGCTCAAAATGCTCCGGCTTAGAGAAAGCATCCAGATAAGTAAATACCGTATTACCTTCAATTTGTCCCGGGTCGGTTACCTTAATATGGTTTGGATCGGTATACATGCTCTTCACCTTCTTTTCTACCTCATCGGCAGAGTCAGACAAGTAAATACAGTTTCCTAAAGACTTGCTCATCTTAGCCTTTCCGTCTGTTCCCGGCAAACGCAGACAAGCAGCATTCTCAGGAAGCAGAATATTCGGCTCCACCAAAGTTTCACCATAGATATGATTGAAGCGGCGTACAATCTCGCGAGCCTGTTCCAACATCGGTTCCTGGTCTTCTCCTACCGGCACGGTTGTGGCCTTGAAAGCAGTGATGTCTGCAGCCTGACTGATCGGATAAGTAAAGAAACCCACCGGAATGCTTGTCTCAAAATTACGCATCTGGATTTCGGTCTTCACCGTAGGATTACGCTGCAAACGGGATACAGTTACCAAATCCATAAAATAGAAAGTCAATTCACACAGTTCAGGAATCTGTGACTGAATGAAAATAGTAGACTTTGCAGGATCGATACCGCAAGCCAGATAATCCAAAGCCACCTCAATCACATTCTGACGTACCTTCTCCGGATTATCAATATTGTCGGTCAGAGCCTGACCGTCTGCTTCAAAAATAAAGATCTTATCGTAAAGTCCTGAATTCTGCAATTCCACACGACGACGGAGTGAACCCACATAGTGTCCGATATGCAATTTTCCGGTCGGACGGTCACCGGTCAATATAATCTTTTCCTGTTTCATTATCGTTTAATTTGATTTCCAATTACAAAGGTAAAGAGAATGTACGTCATTTGCAAATAAATCCCCATCTTCAACGGGCACATATACTACTGATGTTCAAAGGAATCTTGAGAGAAGGAATCCAATGGACCGCCTGGGATCACGGAATAAAAACAGGAAGAGGAAGAAGAAAAGGATGGATACAAAAAAGAATCCCTCCGGAGATTGCTCTCTGAAGGGATTCATCGTTTAAAAGTGGCGGCTACCTACTCTCCCACGGGTGTGCAGTACCATCGGCGTGAGCAGGCTTAACTTCTCTGTTCGGAATGGGAAGAGGTGGAACCCTGCTGCTATAGCCACCTGAATATTTTTATTACATATCGGAAAAAACATAAGCGTGTCTCTTTCTCGAGAACAACTCAAAGTATATCTCGGCGCGGTAAGAAAGTCATCGGGCAATTAGTAATGCTCGGCTGTGATGTCGCCATCTGTACACCTGCATCCTATCAACGTTGTCGTCTACAACGACCCTCAAGGGAGATCTAATCTTGTGGCCGGCTTCGTACTTAGATGCTTTCAGCACTTATCCGATCCCGACGTAGATACCCAGCGGTGCACCTGGCGGCACAACTGGTAAACCAGAGGTCAGTCCAACACGGTCCTCTCGTACTAGTGTCAGAGCCACGCAAATCTCCTGCGCCCACGATAGATAGAGACCGAACTGTCTCACGACGTTCTGAACCCAGCTCGCGTGCCACTTTAATGGGCGAACAGCCCAACCCTTGGGACCTTCTCCAGCCCCAGGATGTGACGAGCCGACATCGAGGTGCCAAACCACTCCGTCGATATGAGCTCTTGGGAGGGATCAGCCTGTTATCCCCGGAGTACCTTTTATCCTTTGAGCGACGGCCCTTCCATACGGAACCGCCGGATCACTATGCTCCAGTTTCCTGCCTGCTCGGCCTGTCGGCCTCCCAGTCAAGCGCCCTTTTGCCATTACACTCTGCGGCCGGTTACCAATCGGCCTGAGGGCACCTTTAGGAGCCTCCGTTACGCTTTTGGAGGCGACCACCCCAGTCAAACTACCCACCAAACGGTGTCCCCGTAATACACGGGTTAGGACCCAGACAGCCAAAGGGCCGTATTTCAACGGCGGCTCCATGAACACTGGCGTGCCCACTTCAAAGCCTCCGGCCTATCCTACACATCGAATGCCCAGATCCAACGTTAAGCTATAGTAAAGGTTCACGGGGTCTTTTCGTCCCATCGCGGGTAATCGGCATCTTCACCGATACTACAATTTCACTGGGCTCACGGTTGAGACAGTGTCCAGATCATTACACCATTCGTGCAGGTCGGAACTTACCCGACAAGGAATTTCGCTACCTTAGGACCGTTATAGTTACGGCCGCCGTTTACTGGGGCTTCAATTCAAGCCTTCGATTGCTCTGAGCTCTCCTCTTAACCTTCCAGCACCGGGCAGGTGTCAGGCTGTATACTTCGTCTTTCGAATTCGCACAGCCCTGTGTTTTTGTTAAACAGTTGCCTGGACCTATTCTCTGCGCCTCGTCTTACCGAGGACCCCTTATTCCGAAGGTACGGGGTCAATTTGCCTAGTTCCTTAACCGTGATTCACCCAAGCGCCTTAGTATATTCAACCCGACCACGTGTGTCCGTTTACAGTACGGGTACCGAACCGTTATTGTTTAGCGGATTTTCTCGGGAGCATGGTTACCGGCACTATCGGATTGTTCCGAAGAACGCTCCGTACTATCGGGTTTCAGCTCGGAAGGTGTACTTTACTGCCTTCCTCATAGCCTACGCCCTTCAACCGTCTATTCCGTCAGACGGCGGCCGTGTCACTTCTCCGTCCCCGCGTCACGCGATTCGGTAGTAACGGAATATTAACCGTTTCTGCCATCGCCCTCACCTTTCGGATTATGCTTAGGACCCGACTAACCCTGAACCGATTAGCGTTGTTCAGGAAACCTTGGTCTTGCGGCGGGGGGGGATCTCACCCCCCTTATCGTTACTTATACCTACATTTGCTTTTCCATACGCTCCAGAACACCTCACGGTGCGCCTTCGACGCTGAATGGAATGCTCCCCTACCGATACTAATGTATCCCATGGCTTCGGTAACTGGTTTTATACCCGATTATTATCCACGCCCAGCTCCTCGACTAGTGAGCTGTTACGCACTCTTTGAATGAATGGCTGCTTCCAAGCCAACATCCTAGCTGTCTTGGGGGCCGGACTTCGTTAGTCTAACTTAACCAGTATTTCGGGACCTTAGCCGATGGTCTGGATTCTTCTCCTCTCGGGCACGGACCTTAGCACCCATGCCCTTACTCCCGGACTTGGCCGATGCGCATTCGGAGTTTATCAGGACTTGATAGGCGGTGAAGCCCTCGCATCCAATCAGTCGCTCTACCTCACATCGGGAACGTCCGAGGCGGCACCTAAATGCCTTTCGGGGAGTACGAGCTATCTCCGAGTTTGATTGGCCTTTCACTCCTACACTCACCTCATCCAGAAGCTTTTCAACGCTTATTGGTTCGGACCTCCATCCCGTGTTACCGGGACTTCATCCTGGACAAGTGTAGATCACTCGGTTTCGCGTCTACCGCCGATGACTCATCGCCCTATTCAGACTCGCTTTCGCTCCGGCTCGGGGCATCATTACCCTTAACCTTGCCAACGACGGTAACTCGTAGGTTCATTATGCAAAAGGCACGCCGTCACTCATTACTGAGCTCCGACCGCTTGTAGGCATACGGTTTCAGGAACTATTTCACTCCCCTGTTCGGGGTGCTTTTCACCTTTCCTTCACAGTACTGGTTCACTATCGGTCTCTTACGAGTATTTAGCCTTACCGGATGGTCCCGGCTGATTCACACAGAATTCCTCGTGCTCCGCGCTACTCAGGATACCGCTACGGTTCGGTTTGCTTCGAATACAAGACTATCACTCTCTACGGTGCCTCTTTCCAGAGGCTTCTTCTCACAAACTTTCGTCCGATGTCGCGGTCCTACTACCCC